>CAZNYQ010000001.1:0-17102 GCA_964577395.1 uncultured Candidatus Saccharibacteria bacterium
TAATACACTCCCTTGTTTCGGACCTCGACGAGGGGGTTCTAGACTAAATTTGTTCTTCAAACATATAGAAAAAACCGCTAGGAGGACTAGCGGTTTTTAAAATATATTCTCAAAGGAGGTATCATGATTGACAAAATAGTTACCTACATTGTTAAACCTCTTATTTGGCTAACTGTTAGAATTGTTGAAGGTCTTGCTATGCCATATACTCTTTTTCCAAAGCATTTTTTCAAACATAGACCTCGTAGAAATAAATCATATATTGCCATTGCTGATCATATAAGTCGTCATGATATTCCTTTAGTTGCTTTTGCTCTTCTAACTTTTCGCTTTCTTTTTGTCGCTAGGACAAATTTAAAAATTCTTCGCCCTATTGAAGAAAATTATTTAGGATTAAGAAGGCTTTTAGAGGGAAGATTATTGCTTTTTATAGACAATCAACAACCAACCATACAACAATGGAAGGATGTTGTAAGAGCTGTCAATAATAAAAATAATCGTGTTGTCGTCATTTTTCCTCATGGAGCAACCTTAGGGAATCGACAAATTCATGCTGGTTTTATTAGATTAGCTCGCCAGTCTCAAAGATTAATTCTGCCAATTAAAATTAAACCCTGGGGATGTTACGGTAGAAAAAATGGCGAAACACCAAAAAAAATCTATACTTGGCAAGCTTTTAAAACAAGTATTCTTGTTGGAAAAGCTTTTTCTTTAAATGACAGTTCTCTAAAAGAAAAAGCTTCACAAATTGCTCAAGAAAAAGGATGCGAGGTAAGCGATCAAGAATTAGCAGAAGCAGCTATGATAATAGTTCATGAAATTAACTAATAGGAGGCTAAGATGAGTAGAAAAATCTGTTTTGGATTAGCAATTTATTGGATATTAGGATTAACGGTTTTCCTAACTTTTCTTTCAACTCTTTGCGCATACAAACTCATAGTTCCTAGAGAATTAATTGTTTTTGCTCTTTGTACATATATCTTTTTTCCTTTCCTTTTCCTTATTCCATATATAAGGCTAAAAGAAAAGTAAAAAAGAATAATGGCTGATTAGTCATCAGCCATTTTTTAATATATTTTTTATTTCTTCTGACTAATATATTAGACAGTTATTATTGTGATATAAAAAAACGGGGAAAGAATACCTATTCTTCCCCGCCTTATAATCTTTTAGGAATCAGGTTGATTACACTCAACTAAAGAGATAATTGGTATATTCCCTAGTTTTTCTATCTGTTGGTCTTTTTCCCACATTTTTCGAAAAAAAACTCCTAGCCCTAAAAATTCTCCCTTGACCACTTCAACCATTTCTTTAATACCTGCTGCGGTGCCTCCCTGTCTTAAAACATCATCAAGCATTAATACTCTTTTATTTTCTAATAAAGAATAATTAACGCTGATAACTCTTTTTCTGCCTTGATGAGAAGGAGTGCTGATACCTCTATGAAAACCATTCTTAGGTCTTTCGCTATCAAGAGTTTTATTAAAAGTAACGATACTTAGATCTTTACTAAACATATCTCCTTGCATCGTAGAAGCTAATAAACCGGCAAAAGATATTAAAGTATTTCCAGCAGCTTCGCAGGTAGCTAAAACTTCAATATTCTTGATGCTTTTTAGGCGAAATTTTTCTAAAAGAACTATGACACCGTTTATTAGCAATTTATATTCAATCCTAGGACCAAAGATATTAGAAACATCTAGCCATGTTCCGTAAAGGCCTTTCTTAGCAAGAAGAGCTTCTTGCAAATTTTCTTCTTTTAGTCTTTCAACTTCCAATTTAATAGTAGCTGCCATTTAACACCTCCTTTGATATTTTTTAATTTGCTTTTTAGACACCTCCTTTTTAAATTATTAGAACTTTCTTTATATTCAAAAAACCCAAACGGTTAAATTCCTCCGTATTCTTTTAAAAAGAAACGTGGAACCTACCCGCCTGGGTTTTTAACCCTTCGGTGTGTTAAGAGCCGCTTCTGTTTTTTTTAAAAACAGTAGACTCACTTCCACTTATAATTTTTTGTATACAATGTACTTGTTATTTTATTGTTACAAAATTATTAAGACTTGTCAAAATTGTACTATACTAATTTCAATAAAATAACTTTTTAATTTTTATTAAAGACATTTTATCCGATTTTTTGTATTTAGTAAATACATTTTATCTTAATATTCCCTTTCTGGTTGAATTATTTGGGAATAAATAATTTTAAATTTTAATCTTTATAATTAAAATAGTTATATATTTATTATATTAAACACTCATTGTTTTTTAAATAATCTTTGCTTTTCAGGAATATATAACTAATTTAGTTAAGCATAAATTTAAAAGAATAGTTGATTTTTGATCAACTATTCTTAATGTTCGTTGATTGTTACAAAACAACAGGTAAGTAAAAAAATAATTTTAAAGCATGCTCAACCTTACCTTAGTAAAATTAACTCTAGCTATTTTTAATAAAATTACTGGCAGCAGCGAAAGCCGATGATGTAATTCGAATATGAAGGCGCGAGGCTCAAGAACAAAGCAAAAGCACCAGCCCCAGAGCCAAAGCCCCAACGGCCGCCGCGCAAGAAAGCGGCCGGTAGACCATCTCCATTTCCTTGATATTGTGCTTCATTAACATTGTAAGTTTGATCTTGATTATATGTAGCTGTATTAGTATGATCATCGCTATCTCCTCCTTGACCGCTCCAATCAGCTGTCCATTCCCAAACATTGCCTATCATATCATAAGCTCCCCAGTCAGAGACACAAGCTGAAGCAGATCCTGTCTCAATAGTCTCATTCTCAGTCGCCCAAGAAGCACCGCTAGGCTTGCTATTGGCCCAAATATTACACTCTTCTAAATCATCGCCAGGATCTGAGGTATCTTCATCAGGTGTTCCTGAAACAGCTATTTGCCATTCTTGGTTAGTGCAGAGTCTTTTACCTGAATTAGCACAAGCTTGAGCTGCTTGAAACCAAGTAATGTATCTGGCAGGATTAACACCTGCTATTGATCTGGCATAAATAGGGTTAGAACCATTTTCTGAACAAGCATTGGCATTATCTCCACAAGGATAATTATCACTTGTAGTGCCATATTGAGTACCGCTGGTATCGTTAGTGTAGCTATCCCAAACAGATGCTTCGTACTTATCAATGCAGAAATTACCAACCCTAATCATCTCTGAAGGACATTCTACTGCTTGCAACCAAGGCAAGTTACCAGATAAGAAAAGATAGAGAACCATACCTGTTACTCCTAGGCATGTTCCTACGATAAAACTATGTAAATGAAAAAATTTTTTCATTTTTTTAATTACAAATTTACTAATTTTTATTATATTAAAAATTGATAAAAAATAGAAGTGGAAAACTTGAAAAATCTTATTTTTCAAGATATAATCTATCAATTTAAGAAAAATTTATGGATGATGAATATTTAAAAATTAAAGGAGCGCGCACTCATAATTTAAAGAATATTAACTTAAAAATTCCTAAGAATAAGTTAGTTGTTATTACGGGAGTATCTGGCTCCGGAAAATCATCTTTAGCTTTTGATACTTTGTATGCTGAAGGGCAAAGAAGGTATGTAGAATCCTTATCAGCCTACGCAAGGCAATTTTTAGGCATCATGAATCAGCCTGATGTTGATAAAATAGAAGGATTGTCGCCTGCTATTGCTATTAGTCAGAAATCTGTCGGTGGTTTTCATAACCCTCGCTCTACTATAGGAACAGTGACTGAAATTTATGATTATTTAAGACTTCTATTTTCGCGCTTAGGAGAAGTTCGTTGTCCTGAATGCGGTCGTTTAGTTGTTCAACAAAGTCCCAGTCAAATTACTGATCAAATTATGGTTCTACCTAAAAATGAGCCACTTTTTATTTTAGCACCTTTAATAGAGAATAAAAAAGGCGAACATAAAAAAATTCTTGAAGAAGTAAGCCGAGCTGGTTTTGTTAGAGTTAGGATTGATGGTACTGTTATTAGATTAGAGGAAGCTTTGAGTTTAAATATTGATTCTCAAAAACATCATAATATCGAAGTTGTTGTTGATAGAATAGTTTTGCCTAATTCAAAAGCACTTTTGCAAGAAGAACGCTCGCGTGTCTTAGGCTCAGTCGAAACTGCTTTAAAATTAAGCCAAGGTAAGGTGATTCTTAATTTTGAAGACAAGGATAAATTTTTCTCATCTCAAGCAACTTGTCCCAATTGCGGTGTTAGTATTGCTGATTTAGAACCGCACAGTTTTTCTTTTAATTCTCCTTACGGAGCTTGTCCGGACTGTCATGGTTTAGGAGAAAAATTAGAAGTTGATCCTCAATTAGTTGTTCCTAATCCTGATTTATCTATCAATGAAGGTGCTCTAAAACCTTGGGCAACAGCTTCTCATCGAGTTGGCCGTCAAGGATATTATTGGTATTTACTAAACAAACTAGCTAATCGTCTTAATTTTTCAATGTCACGACCTTTTAAATCTCTTCCTAAAAAAGTTCAGGAAATAATTCTCAAGGGAGATAATAAATTTGAAGGTGTCATTCCTAATTTAAAAAGACGTTATCAAGAAACCCAATCAGATTATACCCGCCAAGAAATTGAGAAATATACCGTTATGGAAATATGTCCTACTTGCAAGGGAAAAAGATTAAAAAAAGAAGCTCTCTCGGTATATATTCAAGGTAAAAATATTGCTCAATTAACTCATCTTCCTTTAGAAGAATTAGCAAATTTTTTCAAAAAATTTGCTAATCAATCATTAACTGACTTTCAGAAAAGCGTTGCCCAACCAATTATTAAAGAGATTAATTTAAGATTGCAATATTTAATTGATGTTGGTCTAAGTTATTTAACATTAGATCGTAAATCTTCTACTTTAGCAGGCGGTGAAGCGCAACGAATTAGATTAGCTACCCAAATAGGCACTGGCCTATCAGGTGTTTTATATATTTTAGACGAACCTTCTATCGGATTACATCAGCGCGATCAAGCTAAGCTCATTAGCTTACTTAAAAATTTAAGAGATTTAGGTAACAGTATCTTAGTTGTAGAACATGATTATCAAACTATGGAAGAGGCTGATTGGATTATTGATGTTGGTCCTCAAGCCGGCAAGCAGGGAGGTAAAATTGTCGCTCAAGGAACCTTAAAAGATATTAAAAAAACTAACACTTACACAAGTCAATTTTTAAATAACACTCTTGCTATTCAAAGACAAAAACTACCTTTGAAAAAATCTCTTCATTGGCTTGAATTACAGGGCGCTCAAGAACATAATTTAAAAAATATTGATGTTAAAATTCCCTTGAGAAGATTAACCGTTGTTACAGGTGTTTCCGGTTCTGGAAAAAGCACTTTAATTAATGATACTTTAACACGCATTCTCTTTAGAGAGTTCTATAAATCTCACCAAAAACCAGGTAAGTATAGGGCTCTAAAAGGTAAAGAACATTTAGATAAAATTGTTATTGTTGATCAATCTCCTATTGGCAGAACACCACGTTCCAATCCAGCTACTTATACAGGAGTTTTTGATCCAATTCGCCATCTTTTCTCCCAGACAAAAGAAGCTCGTTTAAGAGGCTATCGACCTGGCAGATTTAGCTTTAATGTCAAGGGTGGTCGCTGCGAGACTTGTAAAGGTCAAGGATATCTTAAGGTTGAGATGCAATTTTTATCTGATGTCTATGTTAAATGCGAAACATGTCACGGAACAAGATATAATAAAGATATTCTAGAAATTAACTACCGCGATAAGAATATCGCTGAAGTTTTAGATATGACAGTTGAAGAAGCCTTAAATTTCTTTAAACATATTCCTGCGCTTAAAAGAAAATTAAATATTTTAAAGCAAGTTGGTTTAGGGTATCTTCATTTAGGTCAGCCGGCAACGACTCTTTCGGGTGGAGAAGCCCAAAGAATTAAATTAGCCAAAGAGCTTTCAAAAGTTCAAACTGGCAATACCCTATATGTCTTAGATGAACCTACCACTGGTCTTCATCAATATGATATTAAAAACTTAGTTAAGGTATTAGATAAATTAGTTAAAAAGAATAATACTGTTGTTGTCATAGAACATAATTTAGAAATTATTAAATTAGCGGATTGGATTATTGATTTAGGTCCAGAAGGCGGCAAAAAGGGAGGAGAATTAGTCTGTCAAGGACCGCCTCAAAAGATTGCTAAAAATAAAAAGAGCTATACGGGTAAGTATCTCTAATAATTGACAATAATATATTCTAGTGATATAATTAGAGAAAAAGGAGGAAAAATGTTCTTTAAAAAACCCAAAAGCCCCAAAAAGGCTGAACAAATAGCAGGCTATATTGTTAGTGGCTTGCTTTATCTAATAGAAAGGACTATTGGATGGATTAATAGAAAAATATTGAATAGTATTTTAAATCATTTTGGCGTAGAGATGAATAATATCCCACCAAATAGAAGACAATTAATTCGTTTCTGGAATACTCTAGAAACCATATTAATTGTTATGGCTTTTATATGTTTTCTAGCTGATGCTTATTGGGGCTTAACAGCAAGTCTCATTATTATAAGTATTATATTTTATCTGATGTATAAAGAAATCAGTCGGTATCAAGTGCCTGTAGAGTAATTGCAGGCATTTTTCATTAATTATGATAAAATTCTATTACATCTCCTTCCTGAATTTCATAGTCCTTGCCTTCAAATCTAATTTTCCCCTGATCTCTTAAATTTTTCCATCCTTCATATTTAACAAAATTTTCATAACTAACAACAGCTGCTCTAATAAAGCCTTTTTGAAAATCTGTGTGGATAGTCCCTGCCGCTTCAGGCGCTTTAGCGCCTTTTTTAATTGTCCATGCGCGAGTTTCTTTTTCTCCCGTTGTTAAAAAATCAATTAAACCCAAAGATTGATGAGCTTTTTTAATCAATTTTTTAAGACCTGAAGATTGAATATTCAGGCTAGCTAAATATTCTTGCCTTTCTTGAGCTGTCAGAGAAATTAATTCATTTTCAACTTTAGCGGAGATAATAACAGGCTCCCAATTAGAAAATTGTCTTTTTATCTCTTGAATATCTTTTAAAGAATCTTCGGCAACATTTAAGATAATAATTTCCTTCTTGGCAGTAATTAAATGAAGGTTTTGAATAAGTAATTTTTCTTCTTTACTTAAAAGACTGTCTCTGACAGGAATGCCTTTTTGAAGATTTTCTTTCAATTTTTGAATTGTTTGCCATTTTAATTGGTCATCTTTACTTACTTTTCCTTTGGGTTCTTTTTGCTTTTCAAGAGTTTGTAAATCAGCTAAACAAAGCTCTGTTTCAATAATTTCATAATCCTTTTGAGGATTAGAGCTACCCGCTCGAGCAACTTCATTATCTTCAAAATTACGAATAAGATGAACAATTAAGTTAACCTCCCTGATATGAGCTAAAAATTGATTGCCTAGACCTTCTCCTTGAGCAGCCCCCTTAACAAGGCCAGCAATATCAACAAATTCAATAATACTGGGAACAATTTTTTCAGAATGAGATATCTTAGCCAAAACCTTTAATCTTTCATCAGGCACCTTAACGATCCCAGTATTAGGTTCAATAGTGCAAAAAGGATAATTAGCTGCATCAGCCACTTGTCTTGAAAGAAGGGCATTAAATAGGGTAGATTTACCAACATTTGGTAGACCAACGATACCACAAGTTAAATTCATTAATTAATGACTTTACAATTTAATTTTAGGGCTTAAAATATGCTTAAGTGTTTAAATATATATATGAAAAAAAATATATTTTTAGGAATTTTCTTTTTTTTGCTACTATTAGCCTTACCGGCTCTTGCTCAAAGCAACAGTAAAGTCAATAAAGAGCTTTTAAAAGGTGAAATTATTGAAATTCCAGAAACAAATATTGAAACGGTAGTAACCCAAGAAAAGGAAACTACTAGTATTACTATTCAAACAGTTAAAATAAAAATTGATCAGGGTTCTCTTAAGGGGGAAACTATTAATGTTGAAAATGATTATGCGCCTTTAGAAGTTGGCCAAAAAGTTTTTTTAATTTATGAAAAAGATGAAACTGGTGAGCATTTTTCCTATCCACATCCTGTTAGAATAAACGGATTAATATGGTTAATCCTCCTTTTTTTTGTTATCGTTGTCATTTTTGCTAAATGGCAAGGATTACGATCGATTATCACAATTGCCTTAAGTTTTATTGTAATAGCTTTTTTTGTCGTACCTCAAATATCTCAAGGCAAAGATCCTGTTAAGATAGCTTTTTACGCCAGTTTTTTTATTATTACAGTTGGCCTATACTTTGTCTACGGCTGGCGTAGAAAAACTCACGCTGCTTTTTTAGGCACATCGACTACTTTAATCTTAACATACTTTTTAAGCAAATTCTTTGTTAATCTAATTCAACTGACAGGCCAGGCTAGTGAAGAAGCAGTGCATTTAAAAATTCTTAAGGGAGACTTAATTGATTTACAGGGGCTTTTACTAGCCGGAATCATTATTGGCGTTATTGGAGCTTTAAACGATGTAGCAGTTGATCAATCATCAACCGTCTTTGCTCTTAAAAAAGCTAATCCTAAATTTTCTTTTAAAAAGCTTTATCAAGAAGCTTTAAGCGTTGGCAAAGATCACTTATTATCAACTATTACAACCTTAGTTTTAGCTTATGTTGGTGTTGCTTTGCCTTTACTTCTTATTGTCAGCAATTTTGAAGACTTGCCTTTAATTTTTATCTTTAATAATGAGATTTTTGCTACTGAAATTGCTCGGATGGTTTTAGGCAGTTTAGGACTACTTTTAGTTACGCCTTTGGTTAATTTATTCGCTTCTTTAATGGCTCATTATAGAAAAACTACACCTCGAAAAAGTGTTAGTAATTTAAAATGACAACCCAACGCCATTTACCATATTGATCCTTAAAAAAAGAAAAATTTTTAAAACCAGCTTCTTGAATATATTGAGTAAGCTGTTTTTTTTGTCCATATCCAAATTCTAAATATATTTTACCGTTCTTTTTTAAATATGGCTGGGCTTGATTTAAAAAAGGTTTAATGATTTTAAAACCATTTTTGCCAGCCCAGAGAGCTTCTTGGGGTTCGTAATTTAGAACAGAAGCTTGAACAAGTTGTTGATTCTTTTGCGCAACATATGGAGGATTAGCGACAATATATTCATATTGTCTAGCTACTGCATTGAAAAGGTTGCTGTGAATTAAATTAAAGCGTTGTGAGCTAATTTGATTAACTTTTAAATTTTTTAATGTTTGCTTTAAAAAATCTTTATTCGAATCAATAAAATCAACTTTAAGGGAAGGAATTGCTTTTAGAAGAGCTGTGCCTATACAACCTGAACCACTAAACATATCAAGGCATGAAGCTGCTTCTTTCTTTTGTTGGATATCTTCAATTACTTTATCGGTCCAAAATTCTGTCTCTGGTCTGGGAATTAAAGGAAATTTATCTAAATAGATGCGGCAATTTAGAAAAGCTACATAACCAATTAAATATGCCAAAGGAACACCTTCTTTTAATTTTTGAAGGTCTTTTTTAAAAGCAGCGGTTTCCCTACCAGCATATTTTTCTTTCAAAAGCCAAGAAATTTCTCTTTGTAGTAAAGAGTTTTTTATCATTGTGGATAACTTATTTCAGAAAAAATTAAGAAAGTGATATGATAATTATATAGTAAGCTATTATATATTACATTTATGCTAAAAAGCAAAAAATATCTTTTAATTAGTGGTATTATTTTTTTAATACTTATTTTATTAGGCTTAGGATACTATATTCGGCAAGGACCAATATTTCAATCAAAGCTAAATTTAAATAATATTCAATTATCTAAAAGAGCAGAAAGCTTCTCGGGTATGACAGATCGTAGCTATCTTATATTCAGGAAAGTTACTGCAGATCCTTTTAAAGTTCATGAAGGAGAAGAACAGCAATTTCTTTTAAAAATATCTGATTCAGCAGGCGTTAAGAAAGTATCTGCTCTATTGCCTCATGACTTAGGAACAGATACAAAAGATATGCAGCTTGTAGAAGGCAATCAAAAAGAAGGTACCTGGTATGTTAAATGGCAAACACATGATTTAAGCCAGGAAGAATACAAAATGACTTTTAAAGCAGAAAACCTAGCAGGACAAACAGCAGAAATTGCTTTTTTCTGGCAGTATGAGAAAAATACCCAAACTAAAAAAGCTAACCCAACTCAAAGACTTTGGTATGCTTTTCTAGATAATAAACCTCAAGAAGCTCAAGCAGGTAACTGTAGCTTTACTCCTAATACTAATAACGCTGTATCAAGTGATTGCAGTATTTCTGGTGTAGATGGAGTTGATGGGGGTAATTTAACTGTTAACTCTGGTAAGACGCTACAACTAAATAGTGACTCTCATTTAATCTTTAACCCCAATAAGCAAATTTCTGTTGGTGGTGATATCTGGGTTAATCAATTAGATAGTGAAGTTTACAAGGGGTACATTTGTGTTACAGATAACGATGGGGATGGCTGTTGGATGGGCAATAAAATGAAAAGTGACTCAGCAACTTGCTCAGATCTTGCTCCGGGAAAAATTCGTCTAAAAGATGCTTCGCATTACCCTGATTGTGATGATAATAATACATCAGGTATTGAATGTTGCACAGACGGTTGTCATTGGGATGCGGTAGGTACTCGTTGTTGGACCGGTACTTATGGTTCTTGCTCGGGAGGTACTTATAGTAGTATTTGTGATGAATCTAAGATAGGCAGTAAATCTAGAAGTTACAAGACATGTTCAGCTAGTCATACTTGCTCAGATTCTCATACAGAATCAACTAGCTGCACCATTACTCGTGATACTGATGGAACTCGTTGTTGGACCGGTACTTATGGTTCTTGCTCGGGAGGTAGTTATAGCAGTACTTGCGATGAATCTAAGACAGGCAGTAAATCTAGAAGTTACAAGACATGTTCATCAGCTTCTTGCTCAGATTCTCATACAGAATCAACTAGCTGCACCATTACTCGTGATACTGATGGAACTATTTGTAGTACTAGTAACTACTGTGGTAGTACTTGTTCATGGTACACGGGTAAAAAATGCAATAACGGAAGTTGTTCTCAAGGTTATGGAGGCGGCTCTTGTAATCCGAAAAAATGTTCGGGAGGTTCTTGTTCTAATATATGTGAATCGAGTTGTGGAGCTGATGCAGGATGTGATGGTAAGACTCCAGGAAGTAGCTGTGCATCTGGGGCTGGTACTTGTAATAATGACTGTGAGTGTAAAGTAACTTCTATTAGTCTACCGCCTTGTCCTTTTTCAGATACAGCAGGAATTTGGGCTAGAGATTATAATGTAGACTGGGATTATGATAATATTTGTGATGGCTGGACTTGCACTCATGGGATATCTCGCTGCCGTATTGGAGAAAATTGTAAATGTAATTCTAAAACCGATGCTTTTTTTGTCACTGGAGAGAGATGTGAGCATTGGGTTGTGGAAACCGGCGCTTCTACTTTCCGTTCTTCAGGAATAGGCTCATATATGTCAAACAAAACTGTTCTTTGTAAGACAGCTAATGCATCTACTAATAATTATCCAGCTTGTCAATTCAGTGGTGACGCAGGAGATGTTTATGCTACTCCTATATCAGCAGTAAGTGAGGGAAGCTATACTAACTGGGCTAATGATAAAAGTAAGTGGTGTAAAGTAAGTAGTGGTGGTGGGTGCAGTTATGATTTTGGTTATGGAGATGTTGATGTGATTACTTATAGTAACTATAGAGTGGAATGTAAGCAAGAGTGTGGTATGGGAGGTGTAATAGGAGTACATAATTGTCCTGTAACTTGCAAAATGTGTGTAATAAGATAAAGAACATAGATTTTTTTCCATATATTTTAAAAATTTTACTTATATTTTAGAATCTATTCTTTTTTCCTACTTTCTACTAACGTTTTCTTGAGAAAAATATAATGCTTAGTAATATAAAAAAACTTAGTTTTTTAAAGCTAAGTTTTTTATTGACAAAAAATGAATAAAGGAAATATAATAAATAAAAAGGAGGATTAATGAACACTATTGAACAATTAAAAAAGATCTTTAAATTTAATAGTTTGATAAGATATATCAGTAGAGTAGAAATAGATAAAGAATGGGTTAAAGTATGGTTAACTTTTCCTAATGAAAATTATTACAAAGGCTTTTCAAATGATAGTAAAGCAACGCTTCATGGTGGCATTACTAGAAAATTGTTTGATGTGATGACAGTTGCAACTGCTTTTATCTTAGGAGGATATCAAGGTCCTACTTGTCAGGGAAATTGGAAATTAAGAAAACCACTTCTTCTAGAAAAAGAGTTTTGTCTTAAAGGAAGTATAGAAAAAATTAAACTTGGTTTCGTTTGGATAAAATTAAAGATAACTCAAGAAGGACTTGTTTATGCTGAAGCAATAGAAGCTTTAAAGATTGTCAATTCATAATCAAAATTAACATTAATTTTATAGAGGAATCGTTGGAAACTCAGATAGTTTTTCTGGGTTTCTTTTTTTTGTTGCTTCTTTAAAAAAGTTTGTTAAAATATTTAATATATTAACCGATTAAGATCGGTATGTTTGTTGTTAAATATTTTAAACATGTTATCGCCTGTTGAAGAAATTAAAAATCGCATTGATTTAGTTGAGCTTATTAAAGGATATATAAAATTAGATAAGGCTGGCGTTAATTACAAAGCTCTATGTCCCTTTCATCAAGAAAAAAATCCTTCTTTTATTGTCTCGCCTGAAAAACAAATTTGGCATTGTTTTAGTTGCGGTAAGGGAGGCGATGCTTTTAAGTTCATTATGGAGATAGAAGGCTTAAGCTTTAGAGAAGCTTTACAAATGTTAGCGAAAAAAACAGGCGTTGAGCTTAAAAAAGAAGATCCTAAATTACAAAGTCAACGGCAAGTACTTTTTAAAATTAATGAAGCAGCTGCTGAAATTTTTGAAAAAAATCTTTTTAGCTCTAAAGGAAATCAAGCTTTGCAATATCTTAAAAAAAGAGGATTGAGACAAGAAACTATTCGTGATTTTCATCTTGGTTATACTTTTGATAATTGGCATGATTTAAAAGAAAGTCTTCTTCAAAAAGGATTTAGGGAAGATGATTTAATTGCTTCAGGTTTAATTATTCAACCATCAAAAGAACAAAAAGCAACTTCTTCATATAATCGCTTTAGAGGAAGAATTATGTTTCCTTTAAATAGTCTTTCAAATAATATCGTAGGTTTTTCAGGTCGTGTTTTTCCCGAACCGCAAGACCAAGAAAAAATGGCTGCTAAATATGTCAATTCTCCTAATACATTAATATATAATAAAAGTAGAACTCTCTATGGATTAACTCATGCTCGTCAAGCCATTCATAAATTAAAGTTTATTATTTTAGTAGAAGGCAACTTAGATGTTTTAATGTCTCACCAGGCAGGTATTAAAAATGCTGTAGCAACTTGTGGAACAGCTTTAAATGAAAACCATTTAAATATTTTGAAGCGTTATTCTAAAAGATTAAAAATTTGCTTTGATCAAGATGAAGCTGGCGTTAAAGCTACTCAAGAAGCTATTAAAAAGGCTCTTTCGATGGGGATGTCTATTAAAATTCTTAGCTTTGATAAAGAAAAAGATCCGGCTGATTTAATCCTTGCTTCTCCTAAAAAATGGCAAAAAATTGCTCGTCAAGGTAAAGAATTTGTAGAATATTCCTTTGACAGAGCTTTAAAAAAATTCTCTCTTAAGGATGCAGCTGGCAAGAAAGACATTGCTAAAAAGCTCCTCCCCCTTATTAAATCTTTATCCAATAAAATAGAGCAGGGTCATTGGATAGCCCAATTAGCTGAAACTCTTTCTGTGGAAGAAAAATATCTTTATGAAGCTCTTTCTGAGACAAAAAGTGTTATTCAATCTCAACCAGCAAAACAATACGAATCAACAGAAAATCAAAATCAAAAAAACGCTCAACTTAAAACTCGTCGTGATCTTTTAGAAGAAAATCTTTTAATTATATTTTTAAAATACCCCTCTCTTTTCAGCAAACATCTCAAAATTAAAGAAAAAATTCATAATAAACTTCTTAAGAAAGGCTTTAGGACAATAGCTGCCAAAAACAAAAAAAAGAAGAATTTAGGCGATGATTATCTAAATTACTTATCTTTAAGAGCTGATTTTTTAGAAATTGATAAAGTCGAAGCTCAGGCAGAAATTAAAAAACTTCAGCAAGAACTTCAAAAAGAAGAACTGAAAATATCTTTAAAAGAAATACTAAAAAAAGTAAAAGAGCTAGAAAAAAATGGCTATAAAAAAGCTTTACAAAAAACCCTTAAAGAATATCAAAATTTAACAAATCAATTAAGTCAACTTAATTTATCTAAAAAATAATTCATTTAAATGACTTCTCAAAAGAAAAAAACAAATCGCAAAAACAACGCTCCTTCTAAAAGACGCAAAAAACGTACTGATGCTAAGAAAACAGTTATGCGCCGCAATGCAATTGAGCAACTCGTTAAGCGTGGTAAATCAAGAGGTTTTGTAACATATAATGAAATTTTAAAATTCTTTCCTAAGGTTGAAAAAGATATTGAAGGTCTTGAAAAAATATTTCAATGTCTCAAAGAAGAAAATATTAATCTTGAAGATACTCAAGAAGCTATTATTTCCCAAGACAAGCAAAAAGCTAAGGAACATAAAGCTATTAAAAAAGAACAGGAAGAGCTCAGCAAAGCTAATGTTGATTCTGTTAGGTTTTATTTAAGGGAAATCGGCAAGGTGCCTCTTTTAAAAAGAGAAGAGGAGGTAGAATTAGCTAAAAAAATTAAAGATGGCGATGAATCAGCTCGCCAGGCTTTAATTCAAGCTAATTTAAGATTGGTTGTTTCTATTGCTAAAAGATACGCCAACCGAAGCAGTCATTTAAGCTTTCTGGACTTAATTCAAGAGGGAACCTTAGGATTAATGAAAGCAGTTGAAAAATTTGATTACACTAAGGGATATAAATTCTCAACTTACGCAACTTGGTGGATTAGACAAGCCATCACGCGCTCTTTAGCCGATCATGCCCGTACTATTCGTATTCCTGTTCATATGGTTGAGACAATCTCTAAATATACCCAAGCTAAAAGACAACTCTTGCAAGAATTAGGTAGAGAACCTTTGCCTGAAGAAATATCCGCTGAAATGGATTTACCTCTAAAAAAAGTCCGCCACATTATTAAAATATCCCAGGATACTATTTCTCTTGAGACTCCAATAGGGGATGAAGAAGACAAGACTACTCTAGAAGAATTTGTTGAGAATAAAAATGACTTTTCTCCTTCAGACTTAGCAGCCCAAAAAATGCTTAAAGTTCATATCAAAGAATTAATTAGTGATTTATCTGATAGAGAGAAAAAAATTCTTGAAATGCGTTTTGGCTTAGAAGATGGAATATCCCATACCTTAGAAGAAGTAGGTAAGGTTTTTGGAGTAACGCGAGAAAGAATTCGTCAGATTGAAGCCAAAGCACTTTCTAAACTTAAAGAACATAAGGATGTCGATAAGCTCAAGGGTTTTTAGGCTTGAATTATTGCCATTTCTTGCTATAATTACCCAATATATTCCCGGGTAGTTCAGTGGTAGAACGCTTCGCTGTTAACGAAGATGTCGGTGGTTCGAATCCGCCCCCGGGAGTTTTTTGTTTTAAAGTCATAACTTTTATGGCTTTTTAGGTGTTGCTATTAACATTTTATTCCATAAAACTTAAAATATAATTAGAAGGAGGAGGTATGAGCACGACAGGAAAGAAACACATTGTTATCACAATATTTGACATCATATTTGATATAATTTATACTGTAAGTAAGGTTTAAACTAACATATAGACTACAATATGAAAAAAGGTGATTATATCTCAACAATTTTACGCTCAAAACAAACAGTATTGTCGGTTAAAGATATAATGTTGCTTTGGGGTGAGCCTACATCAGACGCGGCTAGAGTGAGAATAAATTATTATGCTAAAAGCGGAGCTCTTTATCGTATCCGTAGGGGTTTTTACGCCAAAGATAAAAATTACGATAAGTTTGAATTAGCGACAAAAATATTTACTCCTTCTTATGTGAGTTTTGAGACAGTGCTTGGACAGGCCGGTGTGACTTTTCAATACTATGGTCAAATTTTTATAGCCTCGCATATTACCAGAGAAATAAAAGCTGATGGACAGACGTATGCTTATCGTAAAATTAAAGATAGTATTTTAACCAATCATTTGGGGATCGAGAACAAAGATAATTACTCAATTGCTTCGGCTGAACGCGCTTTTTTGGATGTTGTGTATCTAAATACAGATTATCACTTTGATAATTTATCAATTTTAAATTGGGATAAAGTTTCTGAAATTCTTACCATTTATGGTGGTAACAAAAGAATGGAAAAAGCGGTTAAAAAATATTACGAAGCAAAAAAAGCCCAAGATTAATTAAATAAAAACTATGGCACTTGATAAAACAGTTCACAAAAATATTTTAATTAAAATTCTTAAAGACATTTATGGGGATTCCTCCCTTGGGCCTATTTTGGGATTTAAAGGAGGCACGGCAGCTTATCTTTTCTATAATCTCGAGCGATTTTCGGTTGATCTGGATTTTGATTTACTTAATAAGAAAAAAGAAGATTATGTTTTTGAGCGGATAAAAAAGATTTTAGAAAATTATGGCATACTTAAACAGGCCGAAAAGAAAAGATTTAATTTAATCTATGTTTTGTCTTATAGTGGAAAAACGCGAGATGGACAGAATATTAAAGTGGAAATTAATCGCAGAGAGTTTGGATCAAAATATGAAGTGAGAGCATATTTTGGAATCTCTATGCGAGTTATGATTCAGGAAGATATGTTTGCCCATAAGCTTTGCGCTATGTATGAGCGTATTGGTAAAACGAATCGTGATATTTTTGATGTTTGGTATTTTTTACAGAACGAGTGGCCCGTTAATAGGAAAATTGTAGAAGATCGCACAGGTATGAATTTTAAAGAGTTTCTCCAAGAATGTATTGGTTTATTGGAAGAGATGAGCGATCAAAATATTCTTTCTGGCATGGGCGAGCTTCTGGATAATAAGCAAAAAGATTGGGTTCGGGCAAAAT
>CAZNYQ010000002.1:0-24472 GCA_964577395.1 uncultured Candidatus Saccharibacteria bacterium
GACCCTAAAGGCAATCTTTATATAACCAACTAAATTTAAATATGATATGAACACGATACTTATCTTTATCTGGATTTATGGAGCAATGATTGCCCTCTCATTTGTTGAAGCTTATGTAGAGGGTAGAAATCTTTGGGATAAGAGAAAAGTTGGATGGAAAATTATACTTCCTGGAGGTACTAAATTTTCAGGTTATCATTTTTTTCTATTTCTAGTTATGATACCTCTTTTTTTGACTTTGCCACTGGTTGTTTATGGGTGGAATAAGGAACTATTTGGAATTTTACTAAGTTCATTTTTTTCAGGAATTGTAATTGAAGATTTTGTGTATTTTATTGTTAACCCTGTTGTAAAATTTAAAGAATTCTTTTCAGAGCTTACGGATTACTACCCTTGGATAAGGATAAGGGGTAAAAAGATAATCCCAGTTGGTTATATAATAGGAATTACTTTAGCAATTTTATCGTGGTATTTCTTATGGAGATAAGAGTTGTTGTAAAAACTTAAAAATTTTCCTTCGGAACATTGCACTAAGTTTTTATCCTTTGAAGAACATAACAGTGATTAAAGAAATTACGAAGTTTTGCAGTCTTCTCCACTCAAATCATGCTACGTATGATTTCTCGTAATCCCGATGTTAGGCGAAATTTTGAAAAACAAACTTTTTTATTTTATATTGAGTTCTTTTTTTAGGAAGAAAAAACCGCCTCAGAATTAACTTTGGCGGAAGCAGCGGGTCTGCTCAGTCCATCTTGTAAAAAAATGTGATAGTCAGGCCATAGCGGTCACAGGAGTTCTGCAAGACATGAGTGATTTCGATATCACCTGCCTCTTCAAGCCATTCGTTGATGCTTCTTTCAAGATGATCAGCGCCACCAGCACCAACAAAAATCTTTACCTTTTCCATTATCTTCTCCTTATGCTGTATTAACGCTAAACCCAGCGTTTAAAGTAGTATAGCAGAAAATATTTAATCTGTCAAGCTTAATGACCAAAGAAATTAAAAAAGGACTTTAAATTATTTAGTTTTTTTCTTTTACCTTATCCAAATTTTTGCCCTTTCTTTCTTCTATATTACAATAAGGAAGAAAGGTAAAAATTTCAGACACACAGAAAAACGTTAATAAACTTTAAATTACATTTATGAATTATAGTTTTTGTCATAATAAAGATATTAAAAATAGAACAATAAGTGAAAATGAACATGCTTTTGCTTTTCTAACTAATATTCCAATTGTACCTGGACATGTCCTTATTTGTCCTAAAAGATGTATTAGGACAATAGATGAGTTATCTAACAAGGAATGGAAAAGCATATGGGAATTAGTTAAAGTATTAAAAAAAGCCCTAAGGAAAGCTTTTGGGTGTGAAGCTTTTAATTATGCTTTAAATGAAGGAAAGGTAGCTGGCCAGAATGTAGAGCATGTTCATTTTCACTTATTACCAAGAAAGGAAGGTGATACAGGTATTACTGAGTATGACCCAAGAAAATTTTTGTATCGTCCCGGAAGTAGGCAAAAAAGTCCTGAGCAAGAATTAATTGAAGTGACAAGAATAATAAAACGATTTATTGAATAAATTTAATTCAAACATCGCTTAATATGGTATATACGGCTACGCTCTTATTGGTTGCTCCACCTATATTTGTCAGCGGTTCCCTTTCGAATATATTATACTGCTGGCAAACATTGTATATAACGAAACTTTAAGTGCAGTATTAATCGGCACCCATTTATAAGAAAATTTATATATCTTATGTGAAAGTTAATTTAATTAACTTAATCTTATCACAAACATTTCAAGAGCTGTTTTTTTATCTTGGATAGCACCTGTCTTAAAGCCAATATCTAGCTCAAAAAGTCTTTGATATATTTTCTTAAGTTCATCAAGGGTAAAATTTGCAGATAAATAATATAATTTTCTAAAAGAATAAGGATGAAGTTTAATTTTCTTCTGAATAGCTGAGTAATTATTGCCTTTCTCTGCCAAGTCCTTAATTCTTAAGAGATTTCTAAATTGGTATTGAAACATGGCAAGAATTTTTAATTCAGGTTCAAACGCTTGAAAATGACTAGCAAGCTTATTAAGAGCTTGTTTTTTATTTCTCTTTGCTATGGCATCTAGAGTATCAAAGATATTATTTTTAGAGGGAAAAACTATTAGATTTTCTAAATCTTTATGAGTAAGAGTTTCTTTTTGAGAGCCTTTTTGATAGAAATATATTTTTTGAAGCTCATTTTGTAATTTCCAAAGATTAGGAGCTATTTTATCAGCTAACCAGTTAAGCATTGAGTTCTTAATTTTAAGATCAGGGTAATAGTTGTCTTTAAGATTTCTTAGCCATTGGCGCGCTTTTGCTTTATTTAAAAAAGCAAAAGATTGGCTCTTAGATATTTTTTTTAAATATTTAAAAAGACCTAATCTTTTGTCAGGATTGCCTTGCTCTATAATAACTACTATATTATCATTATCTTTTGCTAATTTTGTTGCTTGGAAAATCTGAGCTATCTTTTTTTGATTGTTTTTATCAAGAGCAAAAATATCTCTTAAGATAATTAATTTTTTTTGTTGAAAAAGCGAAAAAGTCTCAAGAGCATTTTCAAAATCCTTAACACTATCTTCTTTAAAAGAAAATGAGGTCAAATTTAAAGAAGCGGGATTTTTCTTTTCATATTCAGTAATAATTTCTTTTAATTTTGCGTGAGAACGAAAGCTATCCTCACCATAAAGAAAAATAATCATATTAATTTAGTTAGAAATCTTTGTATAACTGACTTCTTTATCAGGTTCGATAATCTCTATCCAAATTTGCCCAGGGACAAAGCGTATTTCTTCTCCTAAGTCATTATAAAAAGATAATTTTGTAGCTTCATAATGACCTTCTTTTTCCCATTTTCCTTGTATTACCTGGCCATTAAAATAAAAAGTAGCGTTTCCTTCTCCTTCAATGTCAACATCATTATATTGATCTTCAAGATAATGAGAAGAGGCTCGCATAACAACAATGTTTTTTGCTTCAACCTGTTGGCTATTATTAAAATCTCTTTCAGGCTTTTGGTTGCGCCACCTTAAATAACTATTTGTTGCAGGGTCATAACGCCACCAAACTCCATAAATGCCAGGATAGCCAATTGTTAATTTTGCAGCTGTCTTTGAAGAAGAAGTTGTTGCTTCTTGGTGAAGGTAACCGGGAAAAGTATTTTCTAAGCGATAATTTAACTGTTTCGCTTTACTTGTTAATTTTTCAATGTTCGTAAAGCCATTATGAGGAGGATTAAGATTAGTTTTTCTCCAAAAGGCGGTTGTTTCATATTTTAAAGCATCTATATTATCCATCATACCAGTGTTAAGTTTATCAAGCGCAAAGTGAGAACCGCCCCAATGGGCTAAAATAGCATCAAATCCCATTGCTAAAGGAATAAAATCATGACGAGCTGAACGAATACTGCCTATTTCTTGAGGATTACCGCAGACATAAATTGCCATCATACGATTCATTCCTGTTGCCATAACTGGCATCTCAATAATTAAATCAGCTGCCGTTAAACCAGACAATGGTCTAGCAACTTCATCTTCTGCTAGCATGACTGCAAAAGGACGGCGTTTATAATCGCTACAGGCAATGCCTGAAATAGGACTAAGATTTTGCGAAATGTTCTCGCTTGGTTCATTAACTTTTGATATCTTAACTTCTTTTTCATGGGTTGCAAAAAACACAATTCCAATGAGTATTATTAAAAGAGCAATAAAAGATAGATTTTTTTTATTTTTCATATTTTTGACAATTGGGGCAGAAATGAGCACTTCTTTGACCTACTTTAATGCGCTTTAAAGGAATTTTGCAACGAGGACAAGGCTGACCTTCCTTGCGATAAACATAGCATTTATTTTGATATTGGCCGCGTTCCCCTGAAGGTAGACGGAATTCCTCTGTTCCCGACAGAATAGTTGTGCCATGATAAGCAATAGCTGTGTTAAGAATTTTTTGAATAGCTCTAAAAAGTTTTTCTAATTTAGCTCCTTTAATTTGATTGGCAGGGGTTAAGGGGTGAATTTGAGAGACAAAAAGAACTTCATCTGAATAAATATTGCCGATACCGGCAATGATTGTTTGATCCATTAAAGCTTTTTTAATGGCTTTTTTAGTTTTTTTTAAAGCTTGAGCCAGGACTCTTACACTAAAATTTTCTGCAAGAGGTTCAGGTCCAAATTTTTGCAATTCTTTAATTTGAGATAGTTTCTTATGCTGATATAGCTTAACCCAGCCAAATTTTCTTAAATCTGATAGAACTAATTGATAGCCATTGTTTAAGGAAAAAACTAGGTGAATGTAGTCATTAATTTTATCACTTAAAGGACCTTTTTGAGATGATTGCCACTTATATTTTGCATTTTTTACAAAATGCCATTTTCCCACCAAGAAATGGCCGGTCATTTTTTGGTGAGCTAAGAGAATTCTATCTTGGGAGAGGTGAAAAATTAACATCTTAGCTCTTCTCTCAATATTATTAAAGCAAGCATTCTTAATTTTTTCTTTAAAACTTGATAAAGTATCTCCTTTGATAGATTTTTCCCAATCACTCCAAACATCTTGGATACTCAATCCAATAATTTGTTTTTTGAGATTATCCACGGTTGTTTGGACTTCTGGTAGCTCTGGCATATTTTTAAAATTTAAAAAAGCTGAGGTTGTTTAACTTCTTTTTTTATTGATTGAGGTGGCTTTTTCTTCTCGGGTAATCTACCTTTAGTAAGCCACTCTTGAAAGCGACGCGCAGGTGTGCGAAGACCTTTTTCTAATAAAGCAGTAGTAATCTTTTCTAAATCAGGATTCCAGCGAGCTTTTTGGAGACTGAATTCAATAGGAATATCTCGATAGATTGTTGCTAATTCACGGCTAAAAAAGGCTTGATCCTTATTTTCTTTAAGTTTCTTAATAATGGTAGCAGATAAAAATTTTTCTTCTAAGAGTTTTTTTTCTTTTTCTGGTGATTCAAGAACTGTATAAAGATTTTGAATATTTTGAAAACGTTTTAAAATTTTTAAAGTAGTTTTTTCTCCTATGCTTGGTACTCCAGGGATATTATCAGAAGGATCTCCCTTTAAAGCTTTGAATTCAATAATTTGTTCAGGAGAAAGATTCTCATAGCGTTCTCGAAGTTTTTTTGCGTCATATAGAATAGGTTGAGAAATGCCTCTTTTGGGAGTAAATATTTTTGTCTGCCGATTAATTAATTGAAGCGTATCTAAATCACCCGTTAAGACAATATTTTCTATATCAGGGTGTTTCTGAGAAACTTTTTCTACTACTGTTCCAATAACATCATCAGCTTCGTAACCTTGTTTTTCAAGGACAGGAACCGTAAATGCTTTTAAAATATTTTTAATAGTACTAAATTGTTCTTTTAATGCATTGTCTACTTTAGGACGGCCTGCTTTATAGTCTGGGAATTTTTTGTGGCGGATAGTTGGCTTTGGCAAATCAAAACAAGCAACTAAATAATCAGGATGAAAATCTGCTAAGCTTTTTAAAAGAATTGTTAAGAATCCATAAACAGCTCCTAAGTGGTCTCCTTGAGAATTTTTAAGATCAGGTAGGGCATGGTAAGCTCTATGTAGAAGTGCATGTGAATCTATAATAAGAAGGCGTTTTTTATATGGCATTGGTAAAATTAATTAATGGTAATTTTTCTTGTGTGTTCGTTAATATGTTGAAATTTAATTCTAATAGTGTTTAGAGGTAATAATTCTTTAAGACGTTTTCCCCATTCTACCAAAACAACATTTTGAGGGTCAGCAAGAATTTTTTTAATATCAAGCTCAAGAAGAGCTTCGGGGTCTTTTAAACGATAGCAATCAATGTGAATTAAACTTTTAAGCTGTTTTTTTTGAGCATTTTTAATGACATGTTCGCGCATTAAAACAAAAGTTGGGCTTTTAATCCAGCTTGTTGCCCCAACAGCTTGAGCAAATCCTTGCGTAAAAGTTGTCTTTCCTGCTCCCAACTCTCCTTCAAGGGAAATTACAAGAGCTTGCTTGCGATTTTTTTCAGCTTCTAAAAAATTGCGAGCTGATTGCTTGCCTAATTCTCTAGTTTCCTGATCGTTGTTTGTTTGAACATTCATAGTTTTAAGAAATATCTTTATTATAACATACCATAAATTAAAAACTTTCTAAACCTTATTGGAAAAATTAATTTAAATGAGGTAAAATGAAAAAAACTGTAAGTTAATAAATATGTTAGAAGAGCCTAGAAAAAAACTTCCCTTAAATAAAATTAGACGACAAGAAGAAGAAAGAAGAGCGCAAGAAAGAGCGCAAAAACAAGGTTTAAAATATGTTGACTTAACTGCTACTCCTATTGATAGAGAAGCGGTAACAATGTTATCCGAAAAAGAAGCTAAAAAAGCTCATCTTGCCATAGTTCAAAAGATTGGCAAAAAATTAGAGATTGTTATCCAAGATCATGAAATTCCAGCTACCCAAGATATGTTAAAGCAACTTAAAGATCGGGGGCATAATATTGATATTTTTTTAGTTTCTGAGACAAGCCTAAAAAGGGCTTGGCAAATTTATGAAACCTACACTAAACCCAAAGAGAGCCTTAAAGGAACTTTTCAGCTTGACGGTAAGCTTGTTAAGGAACTAAAACATGGTTTAAGCGATGTCAAGGCACTTAAGGAGAAAATTTTAGAGTTGCCAACCAGTAAAGCATTAAGTGTTGCAATTGCAGGAGCATATTTTGCTAGGGCTTCAGATATTCATTTCGAACCGGGCAGCGAAAAAGTTAAATTGAGATATCGTATTGATGGTGTTTTAAATGATGTTGTTGAGCTGGCTATGCAAGAATATAATCATTTACTTAATCGAGTTAAGATTTTATCTGGTCTTAAGATTAATATTCATAATATTAATCAAGATGGTCGTTTTAGTTTTAACTTACCATTAGACAATGATGAGGCGATTAAGATTGATGTTAGAGTTTCAATTCTACCTGAAGCTTATGGAGAAACAATTGTTATGAGGTTATTGGGAATTGGTGCGGTTGATTTATCAATTGATAAATTAGGTATTAGGCAAGAAACTTTTTCTGTTGTGAAAGACGCTCTAGCAAAACCTCACGGATTAATTTTAACGACCGGACCTACTGGATCAGGTAAAACAACAACTCTTTATTCCTTTTTAAAACATGTTAATCATCCAGAAATTAAAATTATTACTGCCGAGGATCCTATAGAATATCAGATTAAAGGAGTAACACAATCTCAAATTAATAGTGACAAAGGGTATACTTTTGCTCAAGCTCTTAGAGCCATCGTAAGGCAAGATCCAGATGTTATTCTAGTAGGAGAAATTAGAGATAGAGAAACGGCTGATACAGCGCTTCAAGCATCCCTTACAGGTCATTTAGTTTTTTCAACAGTTCATACCAACGATGCCGCTGGAGCTATTCCTCGCTTACGTGATTTAGGAGCCGAAGAGAAATCTGTTACAACTGCCCTTAATCTTGTTATTGCTCAAAGGCTTGTTAGGGTCTTGTGTCCTAAATGTAAAGAAGCTTACGATCCTAGCGAAGAAGAGCGCAATAAGATTGAGATGGCCCTCAAGGGACTTAAAAATAGAGATAAATATCCTCCCCTTAAAAAGCTTTATAGGCCAAAAGGATGTGATGAATGTCTGGGTCTTGGTTACAAAGGCAGAGTAGGCATTTTTGAAGTTTTTGCCATCAATCCTGAATTAGAAAAATTAATTTTAAGTAGAGCCACCCATACTGAGATCTTAGAATTATTACAGCAACAAGGTTTTATAACAATGAAACAAGATGGTTATCTTAAGGTTCTTGAAGGTACTACAAGTTTAGAAGAAGTTGATAGGGTAACTTAATATTAATAAAATTTTGATAAATATTTCGTTAATTTTAATTGTGTCTATAAAATTATGGAAAAAGAAAAAAATAATTTATCTCAAGATGCTAATTTTAAAAATACTAATTTATTGAGCGATCATTTAAAAAAAGAAAAGAAACAAAAGAAAAAATTTCCCAAATGGCTTTTATTAATTTTTGTAATTATTTTAGTTGGAGGCGGGTCTTTTATTTATGCAAGATTCCAACTAATCCCTAAACAGCAAATTCCTAATCAGGAAGATAAAGATAATTCTCAAACCAAGGAAGATTCTATAACACCCGGAACCAAAGTAGCTTTTGCTCAGAAGTTTGCTGAATATAATGAGCTACCAGTAAATATTAATCCCCAGATTTCAGATTATTCAACAGACGAGACATTAAGTAATATTGCTAATAAAGATGATTTTTCATTTTTATCAGAGAATGCCAGAAAGATGTTAGCGAAAAATAATTTTGTTGTTTTACCTTCTTACAGCGATGAATTTTTTCCTATTTATGAAAGTAATCGTTACTCACTTAATCCTAGTTTTATCACCACTGATTCAATTTTTCATAACTATCATTTAGCATTTGATTATTTATTAAGAGATTTGGAAAAAAGCAAATTAAGTCCGGAGTTATCTAAGTTAGTTAATAAAATGTTTCAGGCTTCTCAAGAGCAATATGGAGAATTAAAAGATAGTGATTGGGAGAATGCTGCTAAGAGAAATGTCGGTTTTTTTGCTACAGTAGCCAGTCTTCTTAATTCAGAAATTGTGGCACCTGAATACATTAAAGAAGAAGTAATACGAGAGTTAGAATTAATCAATGCTCATCAAAAAGTAGAGGATTCACCAGTAATGAATGTCGGACGAGACCCCGAAACAACAACTTATATGGGGAGTCCCCAAGGTGTTTTATCCCTCGAAGGGCTTAAGGAAGATTATACTCAATATATTGCTCGAGGACATTATACGAAAAGTGAAGAATTAAAAGCATATTTTAAGGCAATGATGTATTTAGGGAGAATGACTTTTCGCCTTAAAGAGGTCGATGAAACAAAATCAGCTATTTTGTTTACCTTAGCCCTTAACAAGGATCAGAGTAGTTACAGCAGCTGGGAGAAAATTTATGAGCCAACTGTATTTTTTGTTGGTAAAACTGACGATATTTCTATCTATGATTATCAAGATTTAGTGGAAAAAATTTATGGAACTGCTCAGCCAGAACTTTCTCTTTTAGCAGAAAATGAAGATAAACTAATTGATTTCTTAGAAGAGGCTAATCAATTATCTCCTCCTAAAATTAATTCAATGCCAATTTGGGCTGCCTATATACAATCAGATAGAGAGAAAGAAATTAAAGGATTTCGTTTTATGGGACAACGTTTTACTGTTGATGCTTCTATCTTTCAGCGTCTTCTTTATCGGGAAGTAGGAGACAAGATAAAGCCGTGCAAGGAAAATGGTATGCCCGAAGATTTTCCAGATTGCCTTGGAGGAGCCAGGTGTCTTCCTAAGGGCTTGGACATTCCTGCTGCTATGGGATCAGATGAAGCAGAGAGAATTTTAAGAGAACAAGGTGAGTTTGATTATGCTTGTTATCCAGAAAATATGGCAAAAATAAGAGAGTATGTTGCAGGTCTTGATAAAAATACTTGGACTCAAAATCTTTACTGGGGATGGCTTTATTCTTTAAAGTCGCTTTTACAAGCCAGAGGAGAAGGATGGCCTTCGTTTATGACAAATAATGCATGGATAAGGAAAGATTTAACCACCTACCTTTCTAGCTGGACAGAATTAAAACATGATACTATTTTGTACGCAAAACAAGCCTACGCTGAATTAGGAGGAGGTCCCGTCAAGGACAAGGATGACAGAGGTTATGTTGAGCCTAATGTTTATGCATATGCTCGTTTAGCGGCTCTTTTGCAGATGACTAAAGAAGGGCTTCAAGTAAGAAATTTGCTTTCTGAGAAGAATGCTGAATTTTTAGATAAAATGTATATTTTAGTAAAACGCTTAAAAGAAATTTCGGAGAGAGAGCTCAATAACGAACCTTTAACTGATGATGATTATAACTTGATTAGGACATACGGAGGAAGCTTAGAACATTTTTGGATAGAAGCTTTTAAAGATCGAGGAGTTACACATAGTAGTCAATTAAGCGAAGAACCAGCTCCTATCATTGCTGATGTTGCTACAGACCCTAATGGTGTTGTGTTGGAAGAAGGCACAGGTTATATTGCGAAGATTTATGCAATTGTTCCCATAGATAGTCAATTAAAAATTGCTGTAGGGGGAGTTTATACTCATTATGAGTTTCCCTGGGATATGTCAGATCGCTTGACTGATGAAAAGTGGCGCAAAATGATAGAACATGGCTCAGAAAGCAAGCCAGAGATAGATGAATGGACGAATGTTTATCTTATTGACAATGATAAATAAGGTTTTTATAGGATTATTTGTTCTTGTGGTAGCGATAATAACAGGAATGTTTTGGTGGCTTAAAAATCCTAAAATAATTTTAATTACTTGGGAAGGAGCTAATTATTTAGAAAGCAGAAGCAAGCAATATTGTAAAAAGATAGATCCTCGGAAGAAACAACAAAGCATAGATATAAACAACAATGGTACCAAAGAAAAATTATATTTAGCCAAAAATAAATTTTATATAAAGGACCAAGAAAAAATAATTTGGTCGAGTAATGATGATTTCAAAATCGATAATTTTGTTGCAGGAGATATTAATAATGATGATGAATTAGAGATTGTCTTGACTTTATGGAAAGGAGGGAAATACGGCCAGGATTTTCCTTTTTGGCTTGAAGAAAATATTACTGATTACGGGCACCATATTTTTGTTTATGCCTGGCAAGAGGATAGCTTGTCTTTGATTTGGGGTTCTTCTACTCTTGATGCACCAATAAAAGAATTAGCAGTGAGAGATGTTAATCAAGATAGCAAAAATGAGCTTATCGTCCTTGAAGGGAATTATGAAAATTCTTATAGTTTTTTTGCTGAATATATAACCATTTGGCACTGGCAAGAATGGAATTTTTTCAATGATTTTAGAAGTAAAAAGGGGAAATATTTTGGACTAGGTATTCAAAATATTAAACAAAATAAATATATTTGCGCAAGAACAAAGTGAAAAATGAAAGTTCGTTTAATCACAAAATCCCTTAGAGAATTAAGGGATTTTGTGATTTAGCTTTATTTTTTATCTTTATCTTGAATTTTGATTTTTGTTTTTTTGATTTTCTTCTCATCTTTAGGCATAACAATTTTCAAGACTCCTTTTTCGTAAGTTGCTTTTATCTTATTTTCTTGAATATCAACGGGTAGATGAATTGCTCTATCAAAGGAGCCCTTTCTAATTTCTTTGCGCCAGTAACCTTTCTTTTTTTCTTCAGATTTTTGTTCGGTTACACCGCTGATACGTAACATTCCATCTTCAATTGCAACATTAACATTGTCTGGATTAACGCCTGGCAAGTTAGCTTCGGCAATTACTTCCTTATCTGTTTCATAAAGGTCCATAATAGGACCACTGGCTTGATTGCCTGAAAAAATGGGGAAGAACCAATTATCGTCATTAAAGTATTGATCCATACCCTCAAAAGGTTTCCAAGGAATAAGTGCCATGATAAATTCACCTCCTTTCAATTAACTTGTATTATTTTAACACAAAATTGAAGGTGAAGCAAATTAATTATTACTTTGTTTTTTTAAAGGAACAAAAACAAAACCAGGGTATTCTTTTTTAAATATTTTACCTTGAGAGTTTTTGGTAATTTTCCAAATAGATTGATGAATAGGAATAACCATTATGCCGGGAGCTTTTAACTGTTGTAGGAGGGATTTTTCTAAGGTATCAGCACTAGCAGAGACAAGAATTTTATCAAACGGCTTGTATTCAGCCAAACCTAATTTTTCCTGTGCTTGAAAGATTTTAATATTTTTAATATTAAAATTGCCTATATTCTCTTGAGAAAATTTTACTAATTCAGGCACAATCTCTACACCAAAGACCTTGCCTTGGGAACCAACTATTTCACCTAAAAGCACCGTTGTCCAACCGGATCCTGAACCGACGTCAAGAATTTTCTCACCTAATTGAGGAGCAAGTAATTCTAGCATGAAAGCAACTGTGTAGGGTTGAGAAATGGTAGCTCCATGTCCAATAGGCAAGGGATAATCTCCGTAGCTTTCTGATCTATATGTTGGAGGAACAAAAAAAGCTCTATCAATTTTTAAAAAAGCTTTTTTAAGGCAGGAATTTTTTAGAACACCCTTTTGAATAAGATAGTCAACAAGTGCTTTATTATCAGTCATATTGAAGAACAAAATTACTGATTGTTGTATGCCAAGCTCCTTGAGAAGTTAATAGAGAAGACATTAATTCAATTTTTTGAATCTTTAAATCATTTAATTTAAGATGAGGTAAGGTAATCTTTTCATAATCTACCAAATTCTTAAATCTAGCTAACGTAATATGAGGAATTTGTTTTAAATTAGGTTTTTGATGGCTAATATTTTTTGTGGCTTGATAAATTATTTGATTTAGTTTATCAAAATTTTCTTGAGGATAGAATTGTACCCAAATCATACGCGGAGAATGATTAGGGGGTGCTAGTGTAATTTTATTAAATTTTAAGGAGAAAACATGCAAGTCTTGTATAACTTGCAATTGCTTTTCAAGTTCGGGTAAGTTTTCTTCTTTTACATCTCCTAAAAAATATATTGTTAAATGTAAATTATTTAAATTAGTCCAGCGAATACCTCTAAAACCATTTTCTTGAGATATTTTTTGAAAGTTTTCGATGTAATTATGAGGTAATTTAATAGCCAGAAAAAGACGTTTATCCATATTTGTTATTTCACGAGATATATTTTCTCACAATCAAAAAGTCCGCTATCAGTAAACTGGCAATTTTTTCCGCAGCGATAAGTGCCTTTTCTTGTATAGATTTTTTGTTGTTTTATGGCCCATTTTTGGCAATTATCTTTTGTAAAAAAACTTGAGCTGTATTCATTATTATATGGATTACCAAGAATTGTGCTGGGTGTATAAATACCAGTCCAGGTTGTTTGAAGCTGTTTGGCTTGCCAGATAATAAAAAAAGTAAAGATACTAGCAAAAATAAAAATAGTTAAATATGCTTTACTGTAATTCATGTTTTTAAACTTTATATATATTTTACTAGACAAGAAGTTATTGAGCAAATATATCTCTTAAAATATTTTTGTTTTTTGTTAGAATAGAAAGATTAATATATTAAGTTTATATAATGTTTAATATAAGTAAAAATAAATGTATTGGTTGCGAGCTTTGCAGGCAGGTTTGTCCTAAGCAAATAGCATTAAATTTAAAAACAGGTATCTCGGAAATAAAAAAGCAGGACCAAGAATGTTTAAAAAAAGCTGCTCAGGCTTGCCCTCAAAAAGCTATTAAAAATCTTACTAAAGATTTAGTTTTTGCCATCGGAACTGACGATAAAGAAACAATTAAATTTGATGATCACGTAGGTATGGCAAAGTATTTCCAAGTCTGGCAATTTTCTCACAAGAACCTTAGTATGAAATTAATTGAAAATAGGGAAAATACTAAGTACAGCGAAGACGAAACAAGAATTCATGGAGATCCTAAAAAAGCTCAAGCAACTGCTTCTGCTTTGAGGGGTATTGATGTTTTAGTTGGTAGAATGATGGGTCCTAATATCGAGCGTCTTAAGCACAAATTCGTACCAATTATTATCAGAGAAAGAAATATTCAAGAAAGTATTAAAATTATCCAAGAAAATATTAATGAGATATTTGAAGAAAAGGAAAAAGATAGTGCAATGAGGCATGGAATAATTTTGAAATAAAAGAATTTTATTTCTTACATCAAATATTTAAAAAACAGCTTAATATGTAAGCTGTTTTTTATCCATCGGGGCACCGGGACTTGAACCCGGAATCTCACGAACCCGAATCGTGTGCCTTAGCCAATTAGGCGATACCCCGAAAATATATTACTATTTTACCCAATATTTTTCTTTTCTTTTCTCATCTCTTTGCTTTTTTATTTCATCAATTTGATGAGATTTTTTCTCAAGTTCTTCTTGAGACAATTTATTGATTTCTCGAACGCGTTTTTTAAGATATTTTTGATTATTCTTGGCAGGATCATCTAAAACTTCTTGCAAGAGAGCTTCCATGAGTAGACCTATTTTTGGTCCTGGCTTTAATTTAAGCATTGCCATAATTTCATTCCCGTCTATTTTAAGCATTTTAGGATCAATAGGATCAGTAGCAACCTTTTCAAACATATATTCTAAATGTCTAAGACGGTATGGTTTTGCCTTAGGGACGCGTGAGCCAATACGATCAGCTGTTCTTAACTTGATAAAATCTTCTATATTCTCCTTGCCAAGACGACGTAGGAGACGTCTAATGCCTGATTCGGTCACAACATCAATATCATAGTAAAACAAATGATAATTAACTAAATGAGCTACTTTTTTAATAAAATCGCTTGAAAAGCGCAAGCGCTTTAAAATAGTTTTAGTCATTTTAGCGCCGTATTGAGCATGATTATAAAAAGTTGAATGTTCTCCTAAAGATTCTTTAACATAGGGTTTGCCAATATCATGTAATAAAGCAGCCACTCTAATTTCTAAGCTGTAATTTTGTTGAGCAGCGTATTCAAGAGAATAGATGCCATGATAGTAACAGTCATAAGGATGATGATGATTTTGAGAGACCCCAATACCTTCTTCAAATTCAGGGATAATATATTTTAATAAACCAGCTTCATGAAGATACATAATACCAAAATGCGCCCTTGTTGATTTAAAGATTTTGATTAATTCATCTCTAATTCTTTCATTGGCAATTTCTTTTAAGAGGGGAGCGTTTTTTTGAATTGCCTTAAAAGTTTTTTCTTCAATGGTAAGATTTAATTCAGTAGCGAAGCGAACAGCTCTCATAAGCCTTAAAGCATCTTCTTTAAAACGATCTTCTGGTTTGCCAACAGTTCTTAAAATACCTTCCTTAATATCTTTTTTTCCTTTAAAAGGATCAATAATTTCTAAGTTAGAGATTTTAACTTCTTTATTTAAAGATGATTTTTTTAGACATGCGGCTAAAGCATTCATTGTAAAATCTCTTCTCTTGAGATCTTCCTCGATTGTTTTAGCAAATTGTATTTTATCGGGATGACGTTTATCAGAGTATTTAGCTTCTGTTCTAAAAGTTGTGATTTCAATAACTTTTAAACTGTCATCTTGGCTGTCCGTGGGAACACCAACGGTCCCAAAATTATTATCATAAAAGCTTTTTTTAAAGAGTTTTTGAATTTCTTTGGGTTTAGCTGATGTAGTAATATCCCAATCTTTTGGCTTGATACCCAAGAGACAGTCGCGCAAACAACCACCAACAATATATGCTTCATAAGAAGCATTGGTTAATTTTTGAATGATTTTTAAAACTTCGTTAGGAATTGTCATTTTTAATTTTTAATTAGAAAGTTCAAAAGGTTTTATTTTTTTAACTTCTTTTTTAAAGTATTCTTGAACATTTTGCCAGCTAACTTCCCTTAACATATAGGGCATCTCTTCCTTTTGAGCATCTTCAAAATATGTTAGGCTTTTTAGTAAATGAATCATGCTATAATTAATTCCTTGATATTTTTTTTGGAAGAGTTTTAAAAGATTTTTTAAAGAGATCTTTTGACAAATAAAGTAAAGATCAATAAAATCTCTTTTTGTTCCCCTGGAAGAGACAGCTGATAGTTTCATGCAAGCAATATCTTGAATACTAGCAATTCTGATGTTCTGTACTTTCTCCAGGGGTTGAAGCAAGGGAAATTCATAGGTCATAAAACTAATATTACTTCCATTTAAAATGCCTACCAATGTATTTTTAGCTTCTTTTTCTACAGAAAGTTTACCCAGTTTTTTTAATTTGACAAGAAGTATCTTAGGATCAAGTGATTGTTTGGTAAAAAAATCTAAATCTCTTGATTTCCGATGTTCTATTTGTAAAGCTAAGCCAGTCCCGCCTGCTAAATAAAAATTATCTAGCAACTTTTTTTTATTTAAGAGCTCCAGATTGCTCTGTGTTTTTTTTGAAAGGATTTCTTGAAACATAAAATCTTATTTCTGTCTAAATTAAAGATAAGTTGCCAAAAATTAGCACTTTTCTTAGAAAGCTGCTTTGATGTATAGACAACGTTTTCTAATGCCTGTTTACTAAAATTTTTTGTAAGCCATTGTATCGCTTCTTTGTCACCGTACTCTAAAAGACGCTCTATAATATAATAAGAGCTTTTTTTTGAATCAAGTTTATTAAAATCAATTTCCCAAAAATATTTTTTTAAATACTCTGGTAATTTAATCATAATGTGTTAATGATACCATAAATTCACATCTTTTGCAAAGACAGGTCTTGCTTAGTTGCTTAATAAGTTAGCTAGAGAATAAAATAATCAAAGAATAGAAATCAAAAAAGCTTTAATATTAAAGCTTTTTTGACACAACATCGGATTCCGTTGCTACGGACTATTTTGATTCTTTTTTGTCGGGTAATTTCTGAGGAGCTTCTTCTTTTTGAGAAAGCTGAATACCTTCTTGGCGCATTGATTTAACGATAATAGAAAGAAGAATAATAAGGACTAAAAAAGCAAAACCGATACCAATCCAAGGAAACCACTTATATTTTTCTGTAAATCTACTCTCTGTTTCATCGCAAGCATCTCCTATACCATCGCCATCAGTATCAGCCTGATCTTTATTGGGATTATCAGGGCAATTATCATATATATTCAAAATACCATCTTTGTCAAAATCATCGCACTTATCTCCCCTACCATTATTATTGATATCAGTTTGCTTAGGATTTTTAATGGTGACACAATTATCGTTTATATCAGGTATATTATCACCATCAACGTCAGCAATCTTATACAGTGGATTAGGCTGAGACAAAAATGCTTGAGTTACTAAAACGTCTTGGTCACTGGCTAAATTTCCCGCTTCTTCTACAGAAGGATTTACTTGTCTATCTGGTTCTAGGTATATACGATATTTATTAGCTGGATGAGCCAGAAAACGAATTGAACGAGAGTAATCTATATTTTTTTGCGTTAAAAAGATTTCCGTTATTCGAAGAGGTTGTCCATATGTAAGATTAATTAGCCATTGATCTGCGGTTGTCTCTGGGAAATAGACAGTTGATTGACGCATCTCTTTCTCTGCTAGAATAATTTTCTCTCGCGAGTCTTCTTTGATTCTAATCTCAATAGTATTGGGTAAAGCGACATGATTATCTAATAAAAGAGTTAATTTGGATGAAGTAAGGGGTTGTGTACTTGTGAGAATAAGCTGAATTTGACCTTGTTTATCTTCTGGTAGGGCAAATTCTGTATATGTTTGAGAATCATTGTCTTTCATTCTTAGCAATGATTCAAGAATATTAACATTATTAATGTTTTTGACTTGAATATTAAAGGATGTTGGATTATTCTCTTGCTTAAATAAATATGGCTCAAATTTGTTTTGTGTTTTATTAAAAACAGCAAAATTATTTCTTTCGATAAATTCATTATTATCCAAAGAAACCTGTAAAACAGTTGGCACTGATATCTCAGGCAAGGCAATATCCTTATATTTCTTGAAAGCGCTTACTATTGTTTTAATGCTTGGATCAAGAGGTTCTTGAGCATTAACTGTTATGCCAATTGACATTAGAACTAATAAAAAAACTAAGAAGAAAGTTTTAAATTTCATATAATTTTAATAATTTTTATCTTTAATTTGTTCTTGACTTTTTCTACCTAGGAAAGCAGTACTCATTAAAAGAATCCCTACTAAAAAGAAAATAGTAATTCGTCCAGATAGAGCCATTTTCCAAACGTCAATTATTAACAGTCTTCCTACTACAAAGCCTAATAGAATGGCTCCGTATAAACGTAGCGTTTTACTGCTCTTAAATTGTCCTTTGAGATAGAAAATAAGACCAATAATTGTATAAATAATAAGGCAGATTGTTACAGCCGTATCAGTGTTTTGAATAGTTGACCTCAAACTAAGCCATAATAAAGTATATATATAGATAGAACCTGTAATAGCAAGAGTTGTTATAAAAAGGATAAAATTTTTATTTTTTGACTTCTTTTGTGCAAAGAAAAATCCTGCTAGACCAAGTAAAGAGAGAGCTATGATCAATAATGAAAAGAAATCTTTATGAAATAGACCGGGATATTCTTTCCATAAAGGATTCCAATTACGAGAAGTCATGCTTCCAAAAGACATTAAGGCAGGGATGATTAAAAGTGTGCCGGCTCTCATGACAATATCTAAATTATTTATAATAGTATAGGTAATTAAAACAATCAGGCTAGCTTCAATAGTATAAGCAATCATTAAAGCAGCTCCGCTTAGTTCAAGTGCTGTGGCCGTTGCCAACATAGCAATTACGACACCTGAGTAAGCATAAAATGGCTTATAATCTTTTGTTAGCTTAAAGACTGCAAAAGCTGCAACGGTAAAGACAATCATCCAAAATGTAATAATTAAACTTCTCCACTCATCTTGGCCCGTACTTACAATCCATGCTAGCAATAACAGACCATTACCCATAGCTGTTAATATGTTAGGCCAAAGGTCTTTTTTGCGGGCATGTAGAAAATCAAATACATTGGCGATAAAAAAGATAGATGCAAAAGCGTAGGCAAAAAGCAATAAGATATTACTGTTATCTGGGCTAATACTTGATACAAGATGAGGTAAACTATAGAATGTTATTGCTATCAAAGCTGCTGTTGTAAGCTCTCGCCAATTTGTTAGAGCAACAACCCAGATTATTCCTAGAACAACGATAATTAAATAAGAAAATAGAAGAATGTAGTTAAAGGGAGAGGCATTGATTAGAAGAGGCGCAATGCTAGCTAAAATTAAACTGGCTAAAGCTAATGCCTTAGTGTGGTATTTGATGCTTGCTAAGGCAACAAAAACAATACTTAAAAACATTATAAAAAGAGCGCTAACAGGAGTAAAAAATTGATATATCTCTCGAGCAGCTAAGATAGTCAGTAAAATAACAGTTGATCCTAAAGTGATAAAAATACTTCCTTGATGAAGATATTTTCTAATACGCCACCAGCCAAGCATTAATATTAAAGCACCTGCTACAATCCCAAGAGCTATTCTTCCCATAGGACCAATCCAATTGTTTAAAAAGGCATAAGTTGTTAACCAGCCAAAGCCAATTAATAATAAAAAGGCTCCTAATTTTAAGAGCCAATCTTCTTTAAGCCAATCAATAAAATTATCAAACCAATTAGGTTGCATTTTCTGAGAAGCAAATGAGCTAGGTTCTTGAACGGGTTGAGGTTGTATTTCTGGAGGTTTTTCAAAAAATGCCTCTGGGGTAGCCTTTTTCTCCTGATGAGGTTCTTGTGATTTAAGGAATTCTTCTATATGTGAAATACGGGAGCGTAAACCTCCTAGTAGGATGAGACATATTATGCTAATAATAATTGCTAGGAATTCCATATAAATATATTATACCTCTAATATATGTTAAGAAAATGTGGATAAGTAGATAAATGGAATATGTATTATATTATGTAGTCAAAAATAGGATTTATGGTAAACTTTAAATATGAATCAAATATATATTAATAATAAAAAAGCCCATTTTGCTTATAATATCCTAGAGACTTTGGAAACAGGTATCGTTCTTAAAGGATGGGAAGTTAAGGCTATTAAAACAAAAAAAGTCAGTTTAAAAGGTGCTTTTATAACACTAAGAACTGGCGAAGCATTTCTTTTAAATGCTAATATTTCTCCTTATCAACCGAAGAACACTCCCAAGGATTATAACCCGGAACGTCCTAGAAAATTATTACTTCAAAGAAGAGAAATTAATTATTTAATTGGCAAGACCCAACAAAAGGGGTTGACATTAATACCATTAAAGTTATATAATAAAAAAGGCAAGATTAAACTTCAAATAGGACTTGCTAAGGGGAGGCAAAAACATGATAAAAAAGAATTGCTTAAAAAAAGAGACATACAAAGAGAGGTTGAGCGCACTTTAAGAGATAAGGATTATTAAAGGGGATGCTAGGCTTTGATAGGAGGTCAAGACAAAATATGCAAGCAGAGATTTTTTAGCACTCTCTTAAAACAAGCTAAAAATAGCAAAGTGCTAACGAAAACAACTTTGCACCAGCCTACGCTTAATATTAGCTAGGCACTTAATGGGCTGATTTCTAATAGGTCTGTTAAGTTTAAACATTAGAATAGGAATTTAAGTTGCCTTGCTTAAAAACTGAAAAAAATTAGGGCTCGGCAATTAAATCTTTTTGTCTATTTGTTAACTTAGTTGCTTAAATATATATAAATAGACTAAGCTTGTAGAATTATTTTAGAAAGACTTTTTAGACGGGGGTTCGACTCCCCCCATCTCCACTCTTTGAAAGAATATTCTTAAGTGTTCTTTTTATTTTTTATGTAGCAATATATATCAAAACAAACTAAAAGGAGGTTTTTATGAAAATTATCTTAAAGAAAGATGAGGGCGAACGAGATATGAAAGCTGTAAATGATTTTATCCAATCCTTTAAGACTTGGCTCATTAATAGAAAAGATATTACGAGCTTAGTTGAGGAAGATGTTAGAGAAGATGATACTATCTTTCGTTTTACTATTGAGAAAAAATAAGTTCAGCATTATAAAGATGCTTTGCAAGCGCAAAGCATCTTTTATTGATATTCTTTGGTTTAATTGCTAAACTGGAAAAATATGACACTGAAACAAGAAATTAGAAAAAATATTCAAGCGAGTCTTCAAAAACAAGCTTTAAATTTTACTCAAGATATTAAGGTTTTAGAACCAGAAGAAAATAAATTTGGAGATTATTCTACTAATATAGCTTTTCTTTTAACCAAAGAAATTAAAAAAAATCCTCAAGAGATCGCTCAACAACTTCAGCAAGAACTTATTCAAAGAGGTGATATTTTTAAAGATGTTCAAATAGCAGGTAATGGTTTTATTAATTTTTTTCTGAGAGAAGATTTTCTTTATAGAAAATTGCAAGAAGTTATTGAAAAAAAAGAAGCTTTTTTTCAATTAACTTCTCAAGAAAAATTGAATATTCAAGTAGAATTTATTTCAGCTAATCCTACTGGAGCCCTACATCTAGGACACGGAAGAAATGGATTTTACGGTGATGTTTTAGCGCGTATTTTGAAAAAGGCTGGCCATAATGTTGAAAGAGAATTTTATGTAAATGATGCGCAAACCTCGGCTCAAATTCAAGAACTCGGTAAAACTGTTCTAGGAAAAGGTAATCAATACAAAAGTGATTATCTTGCTAAAATTGTTGCGCGTTATAAAAATGAAATAAATAAATTTCAGGATTTTTCAAAAGCTGGACATTTTATAGCTCATAAAATCATTGAAGAGATGAAAGAATTAACAGACGAATTAGGCATTAAATTTGATCGTTGGTTTTCTGAAGAAATCCTTTATAAAAACAAAGCTCAAGAAAAACTTTTAGCGACATTAAAAGAAAAATCTTTAATTTATAGTAAAGAAGGAGCTTTATGGCTTAAAACATCTAAATTTGGAGATGATAAAGATCGTGTTATTGTTCGAAGTTCAGGTGCTTCGACATATTTTTTAGCAGACATTCTTTATCATCAGGATAAAATTGCTAGGGGCTTTGATAAAATTATTGATGTTTGGGGCGCGGATCATCAAGGTCACTGCAAGAAAATGCAGGCCTTAATGAAAATCCTTGATTTTAAGGGAACGCTTGAAATACCAATTATTCAGATGGTTCATTTAAAAACAGCTCAAGGACCTCGGAAAATGTCTAAAAGAGCCGGAACAACAGTTGACTTAAAAGAATTAGTTGAAAAAGTTGGCAAAGACGTAGTGCGTTTTATGTTAGTTTCTAAAGATATTTCAACCCAAATGGTTTTTGATCTTAAATTAGCTCAGGAAAAATCTGATCAAAATCCTGTTTATTATTTACAATATGCTCTTGTAAGATGTAAAAGTATTTTTAAGAATGTTAAAGAACAAAAAATGGAAAGTTCTTTTATTAACTTTCTTAAAGAAAAAGAAGAGCTTGCTTTAATAAAAGAAATTCTTAAATTACCGGATCTTTTTCTTGAGATTAGCCAAAATTATGAAGTTCATCACTTAGCTAACTATGGCATAAATTTAGCAAAGCATCTTCATAAGTTTTATAAAAAACATCATGTTTTAAGTAATGATAAAGAATTAAGCCAAGCTCGTCTTAGTTTAATAAAAGCTACAGTACTTACCTTAGAAACACTTTTTGATACTTTAGGTATTACAAAACTCCAAAAAATGTAGCTTATTCATTGACATATATATAGTTGTATGGTAAAATAGAGGTACTTTCTCGTTCTACGGGGAGGTATTTTTTTAATCTTATAATTATGAAGTATAAAAATAATAGAATATTAATAAGTTTAATCTTAATGGGCGTTATCTTACCTCAGTTGGTCTTTGCAGGATCAGGTATGTATTGGTCTTTTTTAAGCCTTTTTGGGATTAAAAAAGAAAAAACAACTCCTGTAATCTCTGAAACTGAAGATAATGAGATTGGATTACTTAATCAAACAGCAGTTTTACAAAGAAATGCTTTAAACGAACCAAAGGTTCCTCAATATGCTCCTTATTGCGCTTATGACCCTAAAGTAAACTATTGTCTTACAACTGTAACAGCTTATTCTTCAACAGTAGATCAAACAGATTCTTCTCCTTTTATTACAGCAAATGGTAAAAGAGTGAGCGATGGTACCGTGGCCTGTAATTTTTTACCTTTCGGAACCAAAGTGAGCTTTCCTGAAATATTTGGAGACAAAGTTTTTTCAGTTGAAGATAGAATGGCTGAAAAGAATAATCATAAGATTGACATTTGGTTTCCTAGCAGATCAGAAGCTCTTGCTTTTGGCGTTCAGAGATTAAAGGTTGAAATTCTTAATTAATTTAATCTTTAGATGTATGAAAAAAGAACCTCTTTACCTAAAGAGGTTCTTTTATTATCTCTAAGTTATAACTGATAGATCGTACAAAAAACATTTTTTTTCTTTAATAATACATAACCTATCAGGTGCCTGTTTTTTAAAGGACTCAAAATGTTTTATCTCTTCTTCTAGGGAACCGTTAATTATCATGTAAGAAGAATCATTTACTAATGCCACCTGAAATTCTGGATCTTGACAACAAGCCCGGATACCTTCTTTTGCCTTTGGATGAATCTGCACCCCTTTTTCAAACGACTGAATAAACCTTATACCTTTTTCAGTATGTTTCTCTATAAACTGAGAAACTCCTTGTCCATGTCTTCTAGAAATTTCGTAAGCCTGATTTAACATACAAACCCCCTATTTATTATGTTGTTGGTATTATATTATAACTTATATTAGTTGTCAAGCTTGCTTTTTAGTTTACATTTGCTAAAATATGATAATAAAAAAGAGCGTCCTTAGCTCAACTGGATAGAGCGCCGCGCTTCGGACGCGGAGGTTGAGGGTTCGACTCCTTCAGGACGCACTCATATATGGGCCCATAGTTCAGCTGGTTAGAACATCGGTATGGCATACCGAAGATCGGGAGTTCAAATCTCCCTGGGTCCACTAAAATTAAATTAACCGTCTTAAACGAGGCGGTTTTTAATTATAGACATTACCTGAAGAGCTGTAGTCCATCCTATTACAGAGGACTTTTAATATTTTTAAGCTTTGGAGTGGTAACTTGAGTATAAACTTGTGTTGTTCGGATATTTTTATGGCCTAAAAGTTCTTGAACATATCTAACATCAACGCCATTTTCTAATAAATGAGTGGCAAAGCTATGTCTCAATGAATGAAAGGTAGCTTCTTTTTTTATTCCTCCCTGCCTAAGGGCATTTTCAAAAACTTTTTGAGCTGTTCTCTCGGTTAACTTGCCGCCTCGCTCGCTTTCAAAAAGATAATCGTTTATATTTTTATTAGCGATTAAGTTCTGAAGTTTTATTTTAATTTTTTCTGGAAAAACAGTAATTCTATCTTTTTTTCCTTTAGCGTTTTTAAGATGAATAGTCAATTCTTCTAAATTAATATCATTTATTTTTAAATTAACAATTTCACTAACTCTTAATCCAGAGCCATAAGCTAAAGAAATGATTAATTTATGCTTTGGATTCTTAATTGATTTAATAACGTTTTTAATCTCTTCTTTTGATAGGACAATTGGGAGTTTTTTAGTTTGTTTAGCGAATTTTAAGTTTATCTTTTGAGGAATTTTTAATACCTCGCGGTAGAAGAATTTTATTGCATTTAAATAGAGATTAATTGTTTGCGGAGAATAATTTTTGCTTTGTTTATTTAATAAAAATTGCCTTATTTTTGCTTCATCTATTTTTTCTAAGTTATTTTTTTTAAAATTAAAATATTCTTTTAAACAATTCAAATAAGCAGAAACAGTTTTTAAGCTGTAATTTCTTATTTTTAATTCCTCTTCAGTTTAACTTCAGGTATTTTCCATGATATTATTAAAATATAATTGTATCAATA
>CAZNYQ010000003.1:0-41410 GCA_964577395.1 uncultured Candidatus Saccharibacteria bacterium
TCTCTAAGCCAATCTTGACCTTCTTTTGTTAAAACTTTAGAAATTAAAAGTTGAGAACAATTCTTTAGAGGTTCTTTTTCTTGGCAAGTTACTTCGTAATAAAGCCCGGTGTTTTCAAATCTGCTAGGATTATCTGTTGTCTCATCCCAGCGTTGATTTAATTCATACATAACTGGTTGAGCTAATTTAAAAAGGCGCTTCTTTGTTTCTGTATGGTAAAAGCCCAAAGTAGCGCCTTCTTGCTTAATAAAAAGATTGTGCAAATTAACTTGTTGAGTTAAAGAAGTAAGCGGTTTTTTTTCATAAAGAAGCACTTCTTCTAAAAGACGAACAGGGAAAATTTCATAATCAACATCAATTCTCTGGCTTAGCTGATTAACTATCTTAGGATAACGTAGTTTATTATCTCTATCTTCTAATTTATGAGCTAAGTCTTCTTTGCGAGGCAAATAGAATTTAAAGCCAAGAAAATGTTTAGTTCTCTGATCACGAAAATTATCTTTTAATTTCTTAAAAGCAAAATCTTCTGACTTTTCTTCCAAATGAGCCTGCAAACCTTCTAAGGTATTAAAGGTAATCCAAGCATCATCTATTTGATATTTAATATTTTCTCGTCTGCCAAAAGGATCAAGAGAAAAGTAGGTTTTAAAAAGATTCGTTTCGTTCATATAATCATAGTTCTTGTCAGCAGAAGGGATAATAGTGGTATCAATTGTCTGCCACCCTCCTTGATCGTCTTGATAATGAACCGGATGAAGATACATTTCCTTTGCATAAGTACCGTCAAGATTTTTAAAAGTCTTAGAAAACATAGTTCTTAAAGAAGGAATATCCCTATCAGGCCTTTTTTCAATTTTCTCTTCTTCTTTCTCTTGAATCTCAAGAGTAGGATTTTCTATCTTCCATCGCAAACTTTCCAAGGTCTGCTGAGCTTGAGCATTGTGTAAAATAGCAGCCATACCCAAAGCGCTTCCCAAGAGAACACAAAACAAGGAAAGTTTAGAGATAATTATCCTATATTTTCTAAAATATTTTGCCATTTAAATATTAAAATACCAAAAACTGCAAGCTTTTAGCTTTCTAAAATATTTTACCATAAAAATCTTAAAAGAAAATTGAATAATTTTTATTCTACTGTAACAGACTTAGCTAAGTTACGTGGTTTATCAACATTTCTCTTTTTCAAAACAGCAATATAGTAAGCAAACAATTGCAAAGGCAAGACTGTTAAAAAGGGCGTTAGCATTTCTAAGGTTTTGGGAATGTAGAATATATCAGAAGAAATTTTTTTAATTTTTAAATTATTGCAAGTAGCTAAAATTAAAAGAGGCCCTTGGCGCGTTTTAATTTCTTCTAAATTAGAAACAACTTTATCATAAACTGAATCTGAAGGACATAAAGCAATCGTGGGAAAATTTTTATCAATTAATGCGATTGGTCCGTGCTTCATCTCGCCAGCTGGATAAGCTTCAGCATGTAAATATGAGATCTCTTTTAATTTTAAGGCTCCTTCTAAAGCAATAGGATAGTTATACTTCCTGCCTAGATATAGAAAATTAGAAAACCTAGCATATTTTTCAGCTTTTTTCTGAATTAAATGTTTTTTATTAAGAATCTTTTTAAGATAATTTGGAATGTTCTGAAGTTCTTCTAAGATACGCTTGCTCATCACTAAGCTCATATCTCGCTGTCTTCCTAAGAAAACAGTTAAAAGCGCTAAGATAGCTAATTGGGAAATAAAATTCTTAGTTGAGGCAACACCAATTTCAGGTCCAGCATGATTATATATTCCTGCATCAGTTTCTCTGGCAATGGTAGAGCCAACTACATTAACAATTCCCAAGGTTAATGCTCCTTTTTCCTTAGCTTCTCTTAAGGCTGCAAGAGTATCAGCTGTTTCGCCTGACTGAGAAAGTGATAAAACAGCTGTTTTATCATCAATTAAGGGCTTACGGTAACGAAACTCAGAAGCATATTCTACTTCAACTGGCAGCCCAGCATATTCTTCTATCATATACTCCCCTAAAAGACTAGCATAATATGAAGTTCCGCAAGAAACAATAATTAACCTTTTAATATCTTTTAATTCTTTCTTAACATCTTCTAAGCCACCTAATTTAGCTAATCCTTGCTTCGTAATAGTTCTTCCGCGAATAGCATTTTGCACCGCCTGAGGCGCTTCATGAATCTCTTTTAACATAAAGTGGACAAAACCTTTTTTTTGAGCTTCTTGTAAATTCCAAGAAATTTTATGAGAATTTCTTTTAATTTTCTCATTAGCTAAATTAGTAATTTTAAAATCATTTTTTTTAATAAATCCCATTTCACCTTCATTTAAATAAACCACTTCTCGAGTGTGTCCTATAAGAGCTGCAGCGTCAGAAGCAATAAAGTTCTCTTTCTCTCCTAAGCCAATTAAAAGAGGACTGCCTTGTCGCGCAAAGACAATTTTATCAGGTTCTTTATTAGATATAACTGCAATAGCATAAGCACCCTTAACTTCTTTTAAGGCTAATCTAACAGCTTCTTCAAGGTCTAGAGTAATTTTAAAGTACTCTTCAAATAAATGAGGCAAAACTTCAGAATCAGTCTCGCTATGAAATGAGTGGCCTTTCTTTTTAAGAGCTTCTCTTAAAAAGTCAGCATTTTCAATAATGCCATTGTGAACTACAAAAAGATTCTTGTGGCTATCCCAATGAGGATGAGCATTCTTTTGAGAGGGTGCTCCATGAGTTCCCCATCTATTATGGCCTATACCAAGACAACTATTTTCTTTTTTGATATCAATTAAATCTTCAAGTTTCTCAACATTTCCCTTAGTCTTTTGACAATAAACATTCCCGTCCTTGTCAATAGTAGCTAAGCCTGCAGAATCGTAACCTCGATACTCAAGCCTTTTTAATCCTCCCAAAAGGACAGGAGTTGCTTTTTTATAGCCAATGTATCCTATAATACCGCACATTGATATTGTAAAATTAATTATTTAATAAATCTTTTAAAAAGTAATTTATAAATTCAACAGGACTAACTATTTTTATTCCTTTAAATGACTGTTTTGGAAAATGCTTTTTATTGCCTGTAACTAAAAAATCAATTTTTGCTTTAACAGCACATTCTAAGAATTTATTATCTGATTTGTCCTCACTTACATATAAAGAAATATCAGGTTCTATAAGTTTAGCTCTTTGTTTAACCAGATTAATAGACTTTCTTACTTTAGCTGAAGACAAGCCGAATTTTTTCCTTAAAAGTACGCCTTGATACTCTTTTAAAATTTCTTTGGAAACAAAAAGCTTTACTTTTTTATGTAAAGCTAAGTTTAAAACTATTGTTGGCCAACTTTCTTTCTTTAAATGAGCAGAAACTACTACATTTGTATCATAGACCGCTTTAATCATTTTCTCTTTCTATAAGCTTGGATTTCTTTTTCAATTTCTTTATCAGTTATTTTATTACTGCCTTTTACAACAGCTTCATTCTGAATTTCAACTAAAAGATTAGAACTTTTAGCAATGTTTTTTAGATAATCTTCAATACTTAAAATAACAGCCGTAGACAAACCACGTCGGTTAATAAGATAACGTTCATTATTTTTTGATACTTTATTGAGCAAGCTACCTAAATTAGTTCTTGCTTCAAGAGCGCTAATTAATTTAATCATAATAAAATGTTTAGTTAACTAATTAGTTTATTTTATCAATCTGAGTAAGTTTGTCAATATAAGTAAGTAGAGATATTTATATATTATATTAAAATTTTTTAAAATAACAAAAAACGGTTCGTTCTCACGAACCGTTAAGTCTCTGAAATGGGAGACCTTCTTTTTCCCAGCCTGGCATTTCTAAAACATCAGGGTAAGTAAATCGTCGCACTTGCGCAAATTTATAAAGAGTCTTTTGAATTTGCGACAGAATTTTTCTATCGCTAGATTCCTTGTAATTTTCTAGTAATTCTTTTAAATTCTCTTTAAGGCCGGGATTGGAAACCTTAATGATTTCCTCCTCTAAAGAACTTATGACATCCTGCTCTTCTTGGAAACTCATTGTTCCTCCTTAAAAGGTATTATCATACTTTGTATGATAATATTATACAAAAAGAAAAAGCTCTTTGACAAGCTTAAGTTATCCACATTTTATTAATAATTTAGTTTTCCCATTTTTTCAAAGCCTTAGCATATGCATCAGGCGTTCCTAAGTCATACCACTGACCTGAAAAAAGACAACCATATAATTTATTATCTTTAATTAAACGAGGGAAAATTTGAGTCTCTAAGCTTAAATCTTTTTTTTGAAAATATGAAAAAATAGCTGGTTCAAAAATGAAGATACCGGCATTAACAATATGTGATTCTATCTTTTTATGATGCGGTTTTTCAAAAAAATCAGTAACTCTTGATCCTTGCAATTTAACAGTTCCCATACTAGTAGGATCAGCAATCGAAGATAAGGCTACTGTCCCAAGAGCTTTATTATTAAAATGAAATTCTCTTAAATGATTAAGGTCAATGTCTGCTAATTCATCAACATACCAAACAAAAAAAGGTTTTTCACTAAGATATTTTTGTGTCATTTTTAAGGCAGGAGCAGTCCCTTTTTCTTGTTTGTCATGAATATATTTAATCTTAATACCCAATCTTTTTCCATTGCCAAAATATTCTTTTATTTGGTCGCCCAAAGAACCAATAACTAGACAGACATTTTTAATATCATACTCTTTAAGACTATCAAGGATATGCTCTAAAACTGGCTTACCTTTAATGGGAATTAAAGCTTTGGGAATTTCATAGGTCAAAGGACGCCATCTAACTCCCTTGCCAGCCGCTAAGATAACTGCTTGACTAATTTTAGGAGTTAAGCTTTTTTCAATTAAATCTTCAATTGCATGAGAACGATTACGAAAAGAATCTTTCTTGACTAATTTATCAATTTTTTGAAGAATTTGTTTGTCTAATGTAATGGTAATTCTGTCTTTTTTTATCATAAAAATTTATTAATTTCATTGCCTTTATTCTGCCATAGAAATAAAAAAAAGCAATTTTAATAAAAAAATCACTTTTTAAAATTAATTAATTTTAAATTAATTCTTTAAGAGTCTTTTCAAAAATATCCAAATAATTAACTTTTTTTTCATCTATTAAGAAAGGCTTCAATCTTTTTTTAAATTCTACAAGATTTGGTTGGATATTTTTTCTATAAACCTCTAATAATTTTTTAAATAATTCTTCTGTGTTTTTAAGCTGCATTTCTGAAAATATCTCCAAGCTAGGTTCAACTCTATAAGACAAGAGCCAAACTATATCATAAAAATCCCTAGGTTGAGAATTTTTTCTTGTAAGAGCAGCCCGAATTTTTTGAGCTAAAAGATAATTTTTTGTATTAGTAATAACTGGTTGAAGAAAACCAAATCTTTTCAAAATAGCTATCTCTGTCGTTGGTTTAATTTTAGGAGTAGTATAATTAATTTTAATATTTAGCTTTTCATTTTTGTCTCTGCTAATACCTAACTCAAATAATAAATTAGAAAATTTAAAACTGCCAATATCAGAACTATCCGTTTCTTTAAGCTTAAAATAAGTCATTTCTAAAAGTATATAAATTTTATAACTAACAGAATTGCATCATATTTCTATTCCAATTATCATGCAATTTTGATAGATGATCAAATTGGTTTTTATTAATATAAATATCTCAAAAATTATTCTATCACCAAATTGATTAGTTTGTCTTTTACAAAGATAACTTTTTTAATCTTTTTGCCATGCGTCCAGCCAACCACTCTTGATCTTTTAAAAGCTTTTTCTTGAGCTTCTTTTTCTGTTATACCTTTGGAAACTTCGAAACTATCCCTGACCTTTCCATTAATCTGAACAACTAAATTAAATGTTTCTTCTTGAATTAATTCTTTATTATAATCAGGCCACTTTTCTTCTGAAATAAAATTCTTTTTGTTTTGAAAAAATAAATATATTTCTTCACAAATATGAGGCGCAAAAGGAGAAAGAAGAATTAAGAAAGTTTTAAAGGTTTTTTGGCTAATTCTAATTTGTTTTTCTAAAATATTTAAACAAGTCATCATTTGAGCAATAGTAGTATTAAACTTCATTGTTTCAACATCTTCGGTAACTTTTTTAATAGTTTGGTGAAGAATTTTCAAACTTTCTTTGTTGTCTTGGTAATCTTTTTCAACTTTAGCTTGCAAGTCCCAGACTCTTTTTAAAAACCTCTCCATTCCAATGACACCTTGAGAATCCCAAGGAATTGCTTGATCAAATGGACCCATAAACATTTCATAAAGCCTAATAGTATCAGCTCCGTACTCTTCAATGTATTCATCGGGATTAATGACATTACCTTTGGATTTTGACATTTTAACACTATTCTCTCCTAAAATCATTCCATGAGCTGTTCTTTTCTGATATGGTTCAGGACCGCATTCTCGAGGAACTGCTCCAATATCATAAAGAAATTTATATATAAATCTTGAATAAAGAAGATGCAAGGTTGTGTGTTCCATACCGCCGTTATACCAATCAACGGGCATCCAATATTTTAAATCATCTGAATCAGCAAGTTTTTTATCGTTAGAAGGATCACAATAACGAAGATAATACCAATTAGAACCAGCCCAATTAGGCATTACATCAGTTTCTCTATAGGCTACACCACCGCATCTAGGACAAGTGGTTTTAACCCAATTTTTTGCCTTTGCTAAAGGAGAGTCACCTGCTTGAGTTGGCTTAAAATCATTGATATCAGGTAACTTAACTGGTAAATCTTTTTCTGAAATAGGTACCCAGCCAGGATTCAGGATTTCTCCTTTACTTAAATTCTTCTTAGCTTCTTTTGCTTTCTTAGCACAATTCTTACAGAAAACTAAAGGAATAGGCTCTCCCCAATATCTTTGACGAGAAAAAATCCAATCCCTTAAATGATAATGAATTTCTTTTTTACCAAGCTTCTTTTTCTCAAGCCACTGAATAGCTTTTTCAATGGCTTTGTCAGTCAATAAATCATTTAAAAAGCCAGAATTAATATTAATACCTTTTTCTTCGTAAGCTTCTTTTAATTCTTTTTCTATATCTTGCTGAGTTGATTTAACAACCTGAATAATTGGAAGATGATATTTAAGGGCAAACTCAAAATCTCTTGTATCATGAGCAGGCACTGCCATAATAGCGCCTGTTCCATAATCTATTGATACATAATCACTTACAAAAATAGGAATCTCTTTTTGATTAGCTGGATTAACTGCCTTAATTCCTTTTAAGATGATACCTGTTTTTGCTTGTTTTTCTTGAATATTCTTTTTACTGATTTCTTTAATATATTTTTCAACTTCTTTAAAATTCAAAATGCTATTTTTTAAATTTTTTAAAAGTTTGTGTTCAGGCGCTATAATCATAAAAGTTGCCCCAAAAATCGTATCAGGCCGAGTTGTAAAAACTTGTAATTGAGCTTTTTTATGATCATCAGTTTTAACCTGAAATTGAATACTTGCTCCTTCGCTCCGACCAATCCAATTAATTTGCTGTTCTTTAATTTGATCTAAATAGTTAACTTTTTTTAAATCATCAATAAGGCGATCAGCATACTGAGTAATCTTCAAAATCCATTGTTCTTTCTCTTTCTTAACAACTTCGGCTCCGCATCTTTCACATCGCCCATTGACAACTTCTTCGTTAGCTAATCCTATCTTACAAGAAGGACACCAATTGATTTCTTTTTTTTCTTTATATGCTAAGCCGTGCTTAAAAAGCTGTAAGAAAATCCATTGCGTCCACTTATAATAAGCAGGGTCGCTTGTTGAGAAACTCCTTGACCAATCAAAAGACAAACCAAGACTCTTAAGTTGTTTGGTAAATATTTCAATATTATCTTTAGTTACTTTTTGAGGCTTAGTGTTCTTTTTAATGGCGTAGTTTTCCGTTGGCAAACCAAAAGAATCAAATCCAATAGGATAGAGAACATTATATCCTTCCATTCTTTTTTTACGGCAAATAATATCAAGCGCTGTAAAAGATCGCGGATGACCTATATGAAGGCCCTCTCCTGAAGGATAAGGAAATTCAATTAAACCATAAAATTTCTTTTTACGATTGTTCTTTTTAGCTTTAAAAAGACCTGCTTTTTCCCAGGCTTTTTGCCACTTTTTTTCAATTTTATGAGGATTGTAAGACATATTAATCTATCATACGACCTTCTTAAAAGAAATTCAAATAAAAAAACTCCTTTAAAAAAAGAAGTTTAATGATGTTGTGAATTATAAATAATACACAGGAATAAATTTTAGCAGGGTTAAAATATACGTTAAGAGATTTTAGGACTTAAGCCTTTGACGGCAATACGGACAGTATTGCCAACCCCTGCGAACCGTTCTGCCACAATTATTACATTTAGTAAATAGCTCTTCTCCGCACTTTGGACAGAAAATAAAATCTTCTTTAATTTCATATCCACAATTAGGACAGATAAAAAGTTCGTCTTTAAAATCTAATAATTCGCCCTCGTAAATTCTTTCTGTCTTAGTGTGTGCTGGCCTTATAAAAAGATAAATAAAAAAACCAATTAAATGACCCAATAAAGGTAATAAAATAACTGAATATTGCCATTTGCTTTTTTCGTAGCGCTTTTTAGCGTCTTTAATAACAAAACTAATTGCACCTAACCAAGTAACAAAAAAAAGCACCCAGCCAGTTATTTTTAAAACTTTAAAAAAATAGCTGTTTTGAATTAATTGTAAAATTTCTTGAAATTCTTCCATTATTCCATATTAATAACAGGTTTAGAGATATTGGTATTTAAAACAAGTTTCATAGCATCTGCCCATAAAGGCACAGCTGCTTGCAAGCCATAAACATCATATCTTAAAAGAGAATTATCGTGATTTCCTAACCAAACGCCTACTATTATATCAGAGTTGTATCCGATTGACCATATGTCTCTCGGACCATTACTAGTGCCTGTTTTAACACGCGTATCTTTTAAAAGAGGGTCATAGGAAAGATTTCTAGTTAAAGGAAAATTAGCTAAATATTTCTTTAAAATTTCATCAATTTGAGCAGTAGCAGATTTAGTAAAAACCTGAACAGCAGAAATATTATGATTAGCAATCAAAGTCTTGCCATTGCTTTCTTTAGTAAGCAACAAATAATTAAAAGGTAGATATTTACCTTCATTTAAAAATACGGTATAGGCAGAAGATATATTTAATAGAGAAGCTGAAGCACCACCAACTACCATAGAAAGACCAGCGTCTTCATTTAAAGCAAGATGACAGTTAAGAAACATTTCTAAAGCATTAGCTACTCCTATCCTATCAAGAGTATAGACAGCAGGAATATTTAGAGAATTTAAAAGTGCGTTTCTTAAGCTCACGCTTCCTCTATAATAACCACTAAAGTTTTTAGGTTGATAACCGCCAAAATTAAGCGGCTTATCCGGTAATACCGTGGCAGGAGACCAGCCCAATTCTTGAAGAGCAAAAGCATAAATTAAAGGTTTTAAAGTAGAGCCCGGCTGGCGTAAGGCAGTTGCTCCGTTGTACTGTCCAAAACTTTCTTCCCAAAAATCATATGAACCTGACATAGCTAAAATATCACCCTTATGAGCGTCCAAAACAACGATAGCCCCATTATTAATATGATAATGTTTTTTATACTTGTCAATCGTTTCTTTTAAAAGTTTATCCATCTTTTGCTGTAAATTTAAATCAACGGTTGTTACTACCTCTAAGCCTTTTTCTCTTGTTTCTTCGGTATAAATCTTTTTTAAATTATCAAGAACAAAAAAAGCAAAATGAGGCGCTAAAATTTTTCTCTCGGTCTTTTGAAAATTTAGCTTCTCTGCCACTGCTTTTTCATATTCTTGTGGAGAAATAATACCTCTCTCTTGCATAGAAACTAATAACTCCTTTTGTTTTTTAAAAGCTGCTTCTGGATGAGAATAAGGATAAAGCTCGTTAGGGGAACGAGGAATAGGCGCTAAAACAGTCGCTTCAGCTAAAGTCAAAAAACGAGCCGATTTACCAAAAAAAGCTCGGCTCGCTGCTTCGATACCATAAATATTAGATCCAAAAGGGATCTTGTTTAAATAAAATTCCAGAATTTCTTTTTTAGAATGATTTCGTTCAATACGTTGCGCAAGAATTGCTTCCTTGATCTTACGAGATAGACTAATTTTTTTATCTAAGAAGAAATTGCGCGCCAATTGTTGAGAAATAGTAGATGCACCTTCATAAAGACCACCTCTTTGAAAATTATGCCAAACTGCCCGAAAGCTAGCCCAGTAATCAATCCCCTGATGATTAAAAAAATTCTGATCTTCAGCTAATAAAATCGCCTTTAAAAAATTAACTGAAACATCTTCAACGGTAATATATATTCTGTCTTCCTCTCCTATGTCTTCAAAAAGAAGCTTGCCTGTCCTATCATAGATTCTTGTCACTTCAGGATAATCTTCTACGCTAATAATAGCACTAGGCAAATTCCGAGAATAATAGTAATAAACTTTTTCAAGTGCTATTCTTCCAAAAACAACCCCTAAGAAAACTAAAAAAACTATCCCTAAAAGAAATCCTAATAATTTTGAAAGCCATACAGGCTTATCATTATGGAAAGAATCATGAAAATTCTGTTTTAAAAATTTTTTTCTTTTTCTTCTCATAGGGCTGGTTAACTTGCGCTTAAGATGTTAATATCTTATTATATAGTATGTTCGATAAATTTCGTAGTCTATTTTAATTTCTCTTTATATTTAATTTTATGCTAAAAGGATCTAAACTGCAAAAGAAAAAACGTCATAAGAAATTTGGTTTCTTAAAACGTTCTAAGACTAAAGGCGGTCGCGAGGTTTTAAAAAGAAGGCGTCGCAAAGAAAGAAAAAAATTGACTGTCTAATTTTTTTAATTTATGCTTCCTAAAAAATATCGCCTTTCTAAGAAAAACTTTGAAATTGCCTTTAAAAAAAGAGGTTCTTTTAAGAAAAGGGATTTTTTAAAAGTTAAAGTTAATGACAATAATCTACCATTAAGTCGTTTTGGCTTTTCTTGCGGACTTAAAATATCTAAAAAAGCAACTATCAGGAATAAACTAAAAAGACAGCTTAGTGATATTATCCGTAATAATCTCCAAAATATTAAAAATGGTTACGATGTTATTATTATTCCTAAAGCTAATATTCTTGATCAATCTTATAAAGAAATCCAGCAAGATTTATTAGCTTTGTTGAAAGAACATCGCTTAATTTCTGTCTCTAAAGAACAATGACTTTTCTTTATCACACCTTCATAGCTGACCCCATCATCAATGCTATGGTCGCTATTTATAACACCTTACCTATTCAAGATCTTGGTATTACTATCATTATTCTCACGCTTATCATTAGATTAATTCTCCTGCCACTTTCATACAGAGCAGCACGCACCCAAAGAGAAATGGCAAAAATTCAACCAAAGCTTAAGGAAATCCAAAAAAAATTTAAAGACAACAAAGAGGAACAAGCAAAAAAACTAATGGAAATTTACAAACAACACAAGATTAATCCTTTAGCCGGCTTCATTCCTCTCTTGATTCAATTGCCTGTTTTAATTGCTCTTTATAGAGCTTTCATGGCAATTATTAATGATGCTTCTCAATTACCTCTTTACAGCTTCGTTAGTGCTCCTCAAGTAATTAATGCTTCTTTTTTAGGAATAGTTAATTTAGCTACACCAAGCATAGCCCTGGCAGTTATCGCTGGCCTATCACAATTTGGCTATTCAAAATTAATGACTACGGTAGGTAAAACTAATCAAGAATCTAATAAAAATAAAAAAGCAGGTGGTATAAGCACAATGTTAGGTAGTCAAATGACATACTTTTTACCTGTTATTACGATTTTAATTGGGAGCCGCTTGCCAGCTGGATTACCTCTCTACTGGGCTACAACAACTCTTTTCAGTGTTTCAGAACAATTCTTTGTTAGAAGAAAACAAGATAACAATCAATCTAAAAATCCTCAGAAAGAACCATTAAAAGATAATAAAACAAAATCTCATCAAAAAGCATGAGTCTTTTTAGAAAAATTACCTTGAATACTTTTATTGCAACCGGGGCGAGAATTGTTGATATGATTCTCGCCATCGTTTTAATAGCTCTTTTAACTCGGCATTTAGGCAAAGAGGGCTATGGTCACTATGCTACTATTTTAGCTTACGTGCATATTTTCGTAGCTTTAGCAAACCTCGGGCTATATAATATCCTATTAAAAGATCTTGGTAAGCGCTTCGTTGATAAAACTAAGGTAACAAGCAATATCTTTACGCTTCGTCTTTTAGGAAGTGTAATTATTATCCCTTTTTCAATTTTAATCGCTTTTCTTTTACCTTATCCCAAGGTAGTACGTTATGGTATTAGTATTGCAGCTTTTGCCACTTTTTTCATGGCAATTTATCAGGTACTTATTCCTGTCTTTCAAAAATATCTCAAGATTATCTATGTTTCTGTTACCGAACTTATTGGAAGAATCATATATTTATCTTTAGCCACCTTAGCTCTTTTAAAATTTAAAACAGGCGTTTTGCCAATTATTTTTATTATGGTTTTGGCTAGCTTAATTGATTTTATTTTAGTTTTCTTTTTTGCTAATCGCCTTGTTAAAATTAGACTATGTTTTGACTGGAAGCGTTGGAAAAGAATCTTGCAAGAAGCTTTGCCAGTAGGGGCTGCAATTGTTTTTACTTTAATCTATTTCCGGATTGATACAGTCATGCTCTCTGTCATGAAAACACCTGCAGAAGTTGGCTTGTATGGTTTATCTTATAAAATATTAGAAAATTTAATTTTCTTTCCTTCTATGTTCGTTGGTTTTGTTGTGCCCGTTTTATCGAGATATATCAAAAAACAGCCCAAAAAATTTAAAAGAACTTTTCAGATAACTTTTAATGCTATTATCCTTATAACGCTTCCCTTAGTAGCTGGTTTATTCATGACAGCTTCTCCTATTGTTAAATTTTTAGGCGGAGCAGCTTTTGCAGCCGCTGCTCCTGCCCTACAAATGCTTGCTTTCGCTATCGGATTCATCTTTATTGCAAGTCTGTATAGTCAGACAATTATCATTTTAAGAAAACAATTTTTAAGTATGTGGATTTATTTAAGCGGTGCCTTAATTAATGTCCTAGCCAATCTATATTTTATCCGCAAATTTTCTTATTTAGGCGCCGCTATGACAACTGTTGCAACGGAATTTTTCATTACTATAGCTTTAATTATTATTGTCTCCAGATCTTTAAAATATCTTCCTCGTCTTAAAGTTGCCCTTAAAGGCTGCTTAGCTCTTATTCCTATGGCAATTTTTCTTCAATTTTTTAAAGATATACATATTCTTATCTTAATCTTGGCAAGTATGCTAATTTATATCATAGGTCTTTATCTATTAGGAGGGGTCTCTAAAAAAGAGCTCAAGTTTTTACTCAAAAAAAGTTAAATCATGCGTCGTTTTCTTCTTTTTCTTATCCTTTTTTTACCCTTTCAATTTGCCCTTAATCCTTCTCCAGGCATAGATTTAAGTATTGCAAGGGTTTTAATACTTCTTGCTTTTTTTATTTGGTTCATTAAAGGTCTTGTCTTAAAAAATATCACTATTAGAAATAACTTTATCAGTTGGGGATTAATTATTTTTCTAGCTAGCGTGCTTCTTTCTATAACACAAGCCGAGGAATTAAATTGGGCTTTAAGAAAATTATTAGTTTTTGGATCTATTTTCCCTTTGTATTTCGTTGCAAGTCAAGCATTACGTAAAAAAGATTTCACTCAAGTTGCTAAAATTTTTACTATCTCAAGTAGTATATTAGCAACTTTAGGAATTTTTCAGTTTATAAGTCAATTTTTTTGGGATAAAGATGTCATTTTTAATTTTTGGAATAAATATTTAGGATCTTTCTTTTTGGGCAGTTCTTTCTCTCAAGCAGTTGTTCAACACCCTAGCTGGTGGGTTAATATTGCCGGTAAAACATACTTAAGAGCAACAGCTCTTTTTCCTGATCCTCATATGCTAGGGTTTTTTCTAGGTATGAGTCTTTCTTTAACCGCTTATCTTCTCTTAAAATTTCCTAAGCAAAAAATATATCTTGGTTGCTTTATCTTAAATTGTTTTGGGTTACTTCTAACTTTCTCGCGCGGAGCCTATTTAGGATTTTTAGCAGCAATTATCTTCTTTTTAATTTTTGGCTCTCGCTTGCTTTCCAAACAATTAAAGCAAGCTATAATTCTAGGAATATGTTTTCTGTTAATAATTGCTTTTACGATCCCTGCTTTTAGAATTCGCTTAATTTCCAGTTTTAATTTCAACGAAGGTTCTGTCGCTGGTAGAATTGAAATTTGGCAGCAAGCTCTTAGTGTTTGGCAAAAAAATTTCTGGTTAGGAGTTGGGATAGGTAACTATTCCTATTGGCAAAACCCTCTTCACTCTTATAGATTACCTGTCTATGCCCATAATACATATCTAGATATAGCAGTTGAAATGGGAATAATTGGCTTATTAAGCTGGCTAAGTATTTTTGCCTATTCTTTGAAAAAACTTCTCGAAAAAAGTTCTGAAAATGAACTTTTAAAAATTACCTTGGGTTCTTCTTTAATATATTTTTTGATTCACAGTTTCTTTGAGACACCGCTTTATTCTCCCCGTATTTTACCCTTTTTAATAATTCTTCTAGTTTTTGTTTCTTACAATATAAAAGAAAAAGTCTCCAAACTAAACTAGCTTGGAGACTTTAATTAAGATAGCGTAATTTTCCACAATGAAGAACAGCTTTTCTGCTCCGAAGAGTAGAAAAATCTTCTTTTGTTTTTCTACTGCGAACAATAATCCTTTTTTCAATAATGATAAGTTTGGTACCTTTACCGCACTTAGGGCAAGCAACGCTTTGTACTTCTTGCCCCCATTTTTTACCTCTCGGTCCTCCCTTGACATTAGGGCCAAAAATGGGATATTTTAAGTTACCGCGTCCTAAAAAGTAAAATCTATATAGCTCATTACCATCATCATCAGTTGCAATAAAATCTATTACAACCGGCCCTTCAAAAAGGGCCTTTTGAATTCTGGCCGCTTCTTGATCTTCAACCACTAAAGGCTTTTCTTCTCTAAAAAGTCTTCTAAGCATTTCTTCGATATTAATTAAACTAGGATTAACGATTCCTTGCTTACGAAGCTTGACTGCTTCTACCATAATATTCACCTCCTTTAATTATCATTAGCACAAAAAGAACATTACTAGGTTCATTATTTATCCTAAAACTAATTTAACTTTTGTCAATTATTAATTAAAAGAAGGCAGTCTAAAGACTGCCTTCATCCTCATAGTAATGTAACAGCAATACAGTTGCTATCCCAATTCTAAATAGCAACTCTGGTTTTGTGTTGCCATATACTGTTACCTCCAACCTAAAATCCTCTGAGAGAAGAAGAAGAACATGAGCCGTTAAGCCTAAATCAATTTTGAGATTCTGGCTTTCTTGAGCAGATAGTCCAAGGCATGATCCTACCCAAAAAAATATTTTTTCTCTTTTAAGGGAAAATTCTCTGTCGTAAAGACTGGCTTCAAGACCCAGCCATGTCTGGAACTTATCTATTGAGAAGAAGTAAGCGCAATGCCATCTTTCATTTATATCAATAGAAAAGCTTGGAGAAAAACCCAAAGCCAAGGAACTATTTAGCTGAGTAGATCCTCCAATCCATGCTTCTATACTAGAAGCATAAGATACACAAGAGAGGCTCAACAGTAAAAACGATACAACAACCACAATAGTTTTCAAATTTCCTCCTTTAGAAATGTTGAATGGCGTTTAAAATGCCCAAAAAAAGGCACGTCAGGATAATTGTTAACATCACAACAGTAGTCCATTTCAACTCAGTTTGTTTCATGAGACCCCCTTAATATGCTATTTTTAACAACTACAATAAGCATAACACAAATATATAAAAAAAGCAATAAAAAAACACTTATAGGTTAAAGTGTTTTTTAAAAATTTGTGGACTGGGAGGGACTTGAACCCTCTACCTCTGCAATGCGAATGCAGTGTTCTACCAGGTGAACTACCAGCCCTTATGAATTTCTTCCAAAATTTCTTTAAAGTCTTTTTTATGATATATCTTACCTAATTGTAATTGAAAATTATCATCTTTATAGCGAGGTATAATATGAAAATGAAGATGAAAGATTACTTGTCCTGCCTGCTGACCATTTGATTGAATAATATTGATACCATCAGCTTTTAAACTTTTCTTAAGTTGAGAAGCTAATTTTTTAATTCCCAAAGCAATACTTTGTAAATCTTGATCTTCAATATCAAAAATGTTTTCAGAATGTTTTTTAGGAATTAGTAAAGTATGACCTCTTGTGGCAGGATTAATGTCTAAAAAAGCTAAACTATGCTTATCTTCATAAACTTTATAGCAAGGAGCCTTACCTTTAACGATTTGGCAAAAAAGACATTTATCTTTATCCATAAAATTTAATAACTAATTCTTAATACTTTTTATATCATAAAAAGATAAAAAAGAAATAGACCTTCTAGTGAAGGCCTATCGATGTTTTAATCTAAATCTCTCTTCCTGGATAGCTTGAACAGTTCTTCCTATACATTTTGCTATCTCTCGATCAGTAAGTTCTTGCATTTTACCGCCTATGAACATTCTTTTAGAAAGAATCAACTCATCTTCATAATGATTATATATCTGCCCTGCGTTCCAATCATTATCAGCTCCTTTATGATAATTTCTCTTTCTTTGTTCATTTCTCAAAAGCGGATTCTGTAAGCGCCAAGCTTTATTTATCGAATAACCTCTTGCTCATTCTGGATTTTTATAGCGATATTTTCTTGACCTCTCTGTCTCTTTTTTTCTTCTTTCATTATAATATTTCTTAGCATATTCATTGACTTTATCACGATTTAATGCACGCCAAAATCGCTGATAACATCGAGCACACATACCTCGAGCAAAAACTTCCCTGTCGCAACCAGGAATACAACAAATTTCAGCCATTAATACCTCCTTGAAATTGTTTGCCAATAATTGTTGAAGTACAATCTTGGTACTTTTAATTAAAGAACTTAATATAAATTATTATATATTACATTATTTATTTTTGTCAACTATTCTCTTCATGATTTGAAAATCTTTTAAAAGAACTTCTTTTAAATTTGGATTATATGTTGCCACAGCAGGGTGATACAACGGCACTAGTCTTAATTTATCTGTCTTAAAGATTTTTCCATGAATTTTGCTAATTCCTTCAATGCAATCTTCTAAACCATATTTTTCTAATAAATAACGAGTTGCAAAATTTCCTAAGCATCCAATAACTTGAGGCTTAATAATCTTAATCTGTTTATCTAAATAAGGGGTGCAAGCTTCAATTTCTTCAGGTTTAGGATTTCGATTACCCGGTGGGCGACATTTTAAAATATTACAGATATAGACATCTTCTCTTTTAAGCTTAACTGATTGAAGCAGTTCTTTAAAAATATTGCCTGCTCGACCGCAAAAAGGCCGTCCTTGCAAATCCTCATTCTTGCCTGGTGCTTCTCCAACAAACATAATATCAGCCTCATGATTGCCTTGCCCAATAACAGGCAAATGCCTCGTCTTGTAAAGAGGACATTTGTGACATTTAATAATTTGTTTTTTAACATCTAAAAGCTTTTTATCATTATCTGTCATATTTTTATTTAACATAAATATTATTTTAATTATATAATAACTAAAGTAATTTTTAAAATTTGAAAAGCATTTAAAAATTGGTAAAATGTATTTACTAAGATGTAATTTTTAAAAAATATGCTATCAAAAATTCCTTTCGATATATCTAAAATTGATAATAAAGATATTGACCAGGAAATTTTACGAGCAGCTATTATAGCTGAACTTGATGCTATTAATTTATATAAGCAAATGGCCGCTGTTACTCAAGATAAAGATCTAAAAGAAATTCTTTTAGATGTTGCTCGCGAAGAAAAAACCCATGTAGGAGAATTCCAAGCCTTGTTACTAGAAAGAGACGATGAACAAGTTAAAGAATTAGAAAAAGGTAAAAAAGAAATCCAAGAAGAATTGGGTCGATAATTTATTGATTACTTAAATTGATTAAGTTTAATTTAATCTTTGTGATTTTAGATAACATCACTTAATTTGTAATTTGAATTTTATGCCCTTTAAAATTGAATCCAATTTTTTCTCTTATCAAATTCTTAATAACTCAATTAAAGATTATTTAATAGCTCTAATTGCCTTCTTGGGAATTTTAATTATTCTCTGGATTTTTAAAGTTATTGTTGTTAAAAAGTTGAGAAAAATATCCCAAAAGACCAAGACCGATCTTGACGATTTAGCAGTTAATATTTTAAGTCATGCTGGTTGGCCTTTTTTCTACATGCTTTTTTCGGTTTACTTGGCTTTAAGATTTATTTATGTAGCTCCCTTTTTAAATAAAATTATTCTATATGCTCTCATAATTATCGCTGCGTATTTAGTTGTCAGGTCTATTGAGAAAGTTATCGATTACGGCATCAGAAAAATATTTGCAACAAAAGCAAAAAAAGGTAAGCAAGTAAACGAATCAATGATAAGACTATTAGGAAAAGCAGCTAAAATTGTTTTATGGTTAGTAGCAATTGTTCTCGTTGCAGCTAATTTTAATTATGATGTTTCAGCTCTCGTAGCTAGCCTAGGCATAGGTGGTATTGCAATTGCTTTTGCTCTGCAAAATATTTTAACTGACATTTTTGCTTCTTTTTCTATCTATTTTGATAGGCCTTTTGAAATAGGCGATTTCATAATTATCGGCAAGGATATGGGAACTGTTAGGCATATTGGCATTAAATCTACGCGCCTGCAAACCCTACAGGGAGAAGAATTGGTAATTTCTAATAAAGAACTGACCAGCGCTCGGGTAAATAATTACAAACAAATGCAGAAAAGGAGAATTGTTTTTGCTTTTGGAGTTACCTACGAAACGCCCACTAAAAAATTAAAAGCCATTCCTCAAATAGTAACAAAAATTATCAATAGTATTGATCTAGCAAAAATTGACCGCATCCATTTTAAAGAATTTGCTGATTTCAGTCTTAACTATGAAGTTGTCTATTATGTTGATACTAGCGATTATAATAAATACATGGATGTTCAGCAGGCAATTAATCTAAAGATTAAAGAAGTTTTTGAAAAAGAAAAAATTGAAATGGCTTATCCTACCCAAACACTCTTTGTAAAGAAAAATTAAAAAAGATTCTCGTAATTAAAAGGTAAAATATGTTCTATGTTTTACCTTTTTTTAATCTTTTTAATTTACATTTTTGTAATAAAAAATCGCCTTCATAAGACTGAGGCGAAGAAAGCTGAAAGTAGAACTTTCAGAGAAACAATTCCCGAGGAATAATCGAGTAATTCAGCCGAAGTTGAAAACTAAATTATCCATAGCTAAGGAAAAGCCCCATCTTAATAACAAAGTTATTACGATTTCTACGCCTACAGACTTATAAAGACGACTTAAAACAAAACCATAGAATCCTCCCAATTCCTAATATTTTAATTATCCTTTTGTATTAATCATTGTAACAAAAAAAATTATTTTGTCAATAGATTTAAGTAATATGACTATACTATTGACACTTTTTAATCACTATGTTATATTATCATTATCTTGTAGAAGGGGGTTATAATGAGCTTAGAGAAAGGAGATGTGGCAACTTTAGCTTCAGAATTTCTTAAACTTCAGAGGCGTGAAATTGCTGCTCGGCTAAGAATCATTGCTAGCACAAGAAATAGATTAGAGCCCTTAGAAGATCCAGAGGCAAAAAATCTTCTCGAATCTTTCGATACAGCAATTAAAAAGAAACTTTCTTTTGTTAAGCTTATTCAGGAATTCAAGTATCCGCTTGAATTAATGGGAGCTTGGAATGAAATAAACGAAAAAATCTGGCAAGTATTAAATACATCAGTGGAAGAATTCAAAACAATGCTTGAAGATGAAATAAAAATCCATCCCATTTGGGAAAATTGGCTTCAGCAAGTCAAGGGAGTAAGTTACCTCTTAGCAGGAGAAGTAATTGGAGGCTTTGGAAGTGCTCTTGATGTTAATGAAAGTCTAGGACAGCATTTCAAAACTGTTAGCCAAATGTGGGCTTTTGCTGGTTTAGATGTTAGAGATGGTAATAAAGCTCCTCGCTTTACTCGAGGACAAAAAGCTTCTTTTAATAGCGAACTTCGATCTGTTTTAGTGGGTCGTCTTGGTACCTCATTAAAACTTGCCCGCGGAGGATATTACAGGCTTTACTTAAGGCAAAAAGATAGACTGGCCAGTCGACTCCAGAGAGAAGGTATTAAAATTGTTCCTGCAAATGATTTGCCTCAAAAAAATGGCAAACATTACGAGCCAAAAGATGTCATTTCTAAAGGTCATCTTGATAATATGGCTCGACGAAAAATGGTTAAGGTTTTTGTCTCTCATCTATGGGAAACAGCTCGTCAACTCGAAGGATTAGAAGCTGGAGAAAGCTATGTATTTGGAGTGCTTGGTCACCCCAAAAAACATTACATTGCTCCCATAAAGGATTAATTATATAATTAAATTTTCAACAAGACCCAGTTTATGTGTGCAAACTAAGAAATGGACGATACCCATTGTGGATACGCGAGCTAGGAAACAGACGAGACCCACACTAGACACGCGAGCTAGTAAACAGACGAGGCCCACACCTGGTACGCGAGCTAGGCACAAAGCGAGACCCAAGTATGTTGCGCAAACCCCGATGTTATTAGTAATGACATCGGGGATTTTTTTATTACTTAGTTTAAAACTCTTTAAAAATTAAAACTTGATTTAACCTCATAATAATACCTAACCAGCCTAATAACTTTGACTTTGCTTTTAAAGTTGATAAAATTAAAAAACAAAGAAATTCCTTTTGAATTCTTTTCTAATTTTTTATTTTTAACATTTATGTCAGGTCATTCAAAGTGGTCCACTATTAAACATAAAAAAGGCATTAAAGATCAGCGACGCGGTAAGCTTTTTTCTAAAATAGTCCGCCAAATTCAAATAGCAGCTCGTCAAGATCCTGACCCAGAAGCTAATTCTGCTCTACGCCTTACAATTGAAAAAGCTAAAGAAGCAAATATGCCCAAAGAAAATATTGAAAGAGCTATTAAAAAAGGCAGTGGTCAAGGAGACGGAAATAATTTAGAAGAAATTACTTTAGAAGCCTATGGTCCGGCAGGAGCAGCTTTCTTGATTGAAGCTATTACAGACAATCGCAACCGAACCGTTTCAGAAATTAAACACTTATTAGAAAAAAATGGTGGCCATATGGCTGATAAGGGGTCAGTAAGTTATTTATTTGAAGAAAAAATTATTTTTAAAATAGCAGCGGAAGATTGGAATGATGAAATTGAATTGTCTCTAATAGACCAGGGTTTAGAAGATAGCCAAACAAGCAATGATAATGTTTTATTACTAACAAATCCTCAAAATGAAGGTAATCTTAAAAAGCTTCTTCAGGAAAAAAATATCGCTATTAAATCGGAAGAGTTTGATTACCAAGCTAAAAACCCCCTTAACTTACCAGAAGAAAAAATTAAAGTTGTTGACAGGCTTAATGATTTTTTAGAAGACCACGATGATGTTAAGGCAGTTTATACAAATTTAGCTTAATTCTTAATTAAATAATATGATTATTCTTGGTATTGACCCGGGAACAGCTCGCACTGGTTATGGAGTTATCCGAACAGTAGGTAAAAAAACATCATTTCTTGATCATGGCTGCGTTGAGACGCCAGCTGAAAATAGCTATCCTGCAAGACTTTTACAAACCCACACAGAAATTAGCAAGCTGCTTAAGAGATATCAACCTCACTATGTTGCTATTGAACGCCTCTTCTTTTTCCGCAATATGAAAACTGTTATGACAGTTTCTCAATCGCGCGGAGTTGTTCTCTTGGCTTGCGAAAGCTATAAAATTCCCATTTTTGAATACACTCCTCTAGAGATTAAACAAACTCTATCAGGCTATGGTAGAGCTAATAAAAAACAAATCCAAGAAAGAGTGAAAAATCTACTTAACCTTCAAGAAATCCCTAAGCCTGATGATGCTGCCGATGGTTTAGCAGCTGCAATTTGCCATCATTTCAAGACAAAGAATCTTGCTCCTTTTGATCCTATTGAGATTAAGAAAAAATAACTTCTAATTTTAAAATTATGCATCCTTTAATAAATAATATTATTAATCAAGGAATTGACACTCAACACATTGCCTATTTTTTATTAGCTCCTTTAATTGCTACAATTATAGCTCTTCTACGTCAAATTTTTGGTATTAAGGGTTTAGGAGTTTATCATCCCTTACTTTTAACTTTTGCATTTATAGGATTGGGAATTGAACAAGGTTTAATCGCTTTTCTAGCTATTACAATTATTGCTAATCTTATAACTTGGGGTGTTAAAAAATTTCCCCTTCTTTACCTTCCCCGTATGACAATTATTGTTACAGCTACCACTTTAGCTGTCTTAGCAATGATTGTTATTATCCAATCTACAGATTATCATTTTAAAATTCAAGATTATCTACCTATTATTATCATCATTGCCCTAAGCGATAAATTAGTATCAGCAACCATTAAAAGAAGCATTAGTACGGCCATAACAATGATTGTAAGCACCGTCGGTATTGCCGTTATCGGTTTCTATGTTTTGCAGGTAACTTGGCTGCAAGCTCAAGTTCTTCATTATCCATTCATTTTTCTAGTTCTCGTTATTATTTTAAATATCTTCTTGGGTAGATATAAAGGGTTAAGATTGAATGAAATTTATCGTTTTCGTCAATTACTTAAGAAATCTTTTAAAAAATGATTTTAGTTGATTTTTTTAAAAATTATCCTAAGATCTTAGGGCTCAATGCCCGTAATTTAGAATATGTTTTAAAAAAAAGTCAGGCTAAAAAAACAACCTTAGCTAATAATAAACTACGGGTTAAAAAAATCCTTAAAGAAGCCAATCTACCTGTATCAGATACCTATGCTGTTATTAAAAATATTTATGATTTTGATAAATTTAATTGGGAATTACCAAAAACATTTGTCTTAAAACCAAACAAAGGATTAGGGGGACAAGGTGTTGTTATTGTCTACGGTAAAAAGAAAAATTCTCCTGTTTGGATTAAAGCTGGCCAACAATTACTTCCCTTAAGCGCAATCAAAAATCATGTTAACAATATTTTAGAGGGTAATTTTAGCAGTAAAGAAAGAGAAGATACAGCTTTTTTTGAAGAAAGAATCTTTTTGCACCCTGACTTTAAACCATATACTTTTAAGGGTGGTATTCCCGATATTCGAGTAGTTGTTTACGACAAAATTCCTGTTATGGCAGAATTACGTCTTCCAACCGAAGAATCAGAAGGACGCAGCAACCTTCATTTAGGAGGTATCGGAGTAGGCATTGATATGAAAACAGGCATTACAACAACAGCAATCCAACATAATCGTCCTATTGAATATATCCCTAAAACACGCCTTGTTCTTTCAGGTCTTCAAATTCCTCAGTGGAAAGAAATTCTTCGCACAGCAGCTTTAGCTCAAAAAGTTATTGGTATTAAGTTGCTTGGCATCGACATTGCTCTTGATCGCAAGAAAGGACCTGTTATCTTTGAAGTTAATTCACGTCCTGGTCTTGCAATTCAATTAGCTAACCAAGCCCCTCTAAGGGAAAGACTTGAAAGAATTAAAGATCTTAAAATTAAATCAGCCCAAAGGGGTACTAAGATTGCGCGAGAGCTTTTTGGAGAAGAGGTTGAGGAAGAATTAAAAGAATTACAAAGACGCAGAGTTATCGGTATCTTTGAAGTAATTGATTTACTAATTTCAAACAACCAATACAAAAAAGTAAAAGCAAAAATTGACACGGGTGCTTATAGAACATCAATTGATGAAAGACTTGTTAAAGAGCTTGATCTAGAAATAATTAAAAAATCCATTCAATATATTTCTTCCTTAGGTAAAGAAACCCGCCAGTTAGCTAATTTAAAATTCCTACTAGGCGGTACTCTCATTGAAACTCAAGCTTCTATTGCAGACAGGTCCCAGCTTAAATATGATATGATTATTGGCAGAAGAGACCTAAGAAATTTTCTTATTGATCCTTTACGCCGTTCGACAACAACTATTAGTGTAGGTAAAAAAAATGCCTAAGAGAAGCTATTACCGTAAAACAACTAAATATCATCATTATAAAACAACTGCTCACTTATCACGCTTTCAAAAATTAAAAAAAGCAACTAATTTTTTAATAAAAGGCTTTTTTATTAGCGGCCTGATTGGCTTTTTTTTATTACTAGCTCTTTTTGCTTATTACGCTAAAGACTTGCCCAATCCTCAAGAAATTCTTGAAAAACCTTTATCGCAATCAACAAAAATTTACGATCGTACCGGAGAAACCTTACTTTATGAAATATATGAAGGTGAGAAGAGAACTGTTGTAAGCTTTGATGAAATTTCTCCGGCCATTAAAAATGCTATCATTGCTATTGAAGATGATGATTTTTATGATCATCCAGGTATAGATTTTAAAGGCATTCTTCGTTCTTTATGGATTGCTCTTAAAACCGGCGGTCAGGAATTACAAGGTGCTTCAACAATTACCCAACAATTTATTAGAAATTCTCTTCTAACACCAGAGAGAACTTTAAGAAGAAAGATTAAAGAAATTATTTTATCTTTAGAGCTTGAAAGGAAATATTCTAAAGATGAAATTTTAACGTTCTATTTAAATCAAATAAGTTTTGGTTCTAATGCTTATGGTGTTGAATCAGCTTCTTTAACTTTCTTTGGTAAGAGAGCTCAAGAAATTAACCTATCAGAAGCTGCTATTTTAGCTTCTTTACCTAAAGCACCGACCCGCCTTTCTCCTTATGGCAATAATCCTGATCTTTTACAGGATCGTCAAAGTCTTGTTTTGGCAAGGATGAAGGAAGAAGGATATATTAACGAAACAGAGATGAAAGCAGCTCTCCAAGAAAAACTAGAATATAAGCAGAAGAAAGCCGGTATTAAAGCACCTCATTTTGTCATGTATGTTAGGGAAATTTTAGAAGATAAATATGGAAAAGATATGGTTGAAAAGGGTGGCCTTAAGGTTGTTACAACCTTAGATTGGAAATTGCAAGAAAAAGCTCAAGAATTAGTTACTAAACAAGCTCAAAAAAATGAAAAAGCTTATAATGCTCAAAATGCTGCTTTAGTATCGATTGATCCTCAAACAGGCCAACTTTTAACTATGGTAGGTTCGCGCGACTACTTTGATATTCAAAATGACGGTAATGTTAACGTCGCGCTTCGTCCCCGACAGCCAGGTTCAGCTTTTAAGCCTTTTGCATATACTGCCGCCTTACAAAAAGGCTTCACGCCTTCAACTCTCCTTTATGATGTTAAAACAGAATTCAATCCTAATTGTGTCTACAGTGCCGTTCAGGGTAAAGATAAATACGGTCTTGACTGCTATCATCCCCAAAACTATGACTTAAAAGAAAGAGGCCCTGTTACCATGAGACAAGCCTTGGGCCAATCCTTAAATATTCCAGCAGTCAAAACTCTCTATCTAGCAGGGGTTGATCAAACTATCAATTTAGCTCATAAGTTAGGCATTACAACCCTACAAGATCGTTCTCGTTTTGGATTAGCCATTGTTTTAGGCGGTGGAGAAGTAAAATTAATTGATATTACATCAGCTTTTGGAGTTTTAGCGAATGAAGGCAAGCAACAACAAATAAATACTATCCTTAAAATAACTGATTTTGATGGAAATGTTCTCGAAGAAGTTAGACAAAATGATATCAAAGGAGAGCAAGTGCTTGAAAAAAACACTGCCCGCCTTATTAATGATATATTGTCTGATAACGAAGCTCGCACTCCTATGTTTGGAGCCCATAGTTATCTTTATTTGGGAGAGAATATTCCTGCTGCAGCCAAAACAGGTACTACTCAAGAATATCGTGACGGTTGGACAATCGGTTATACGCCTAATTTAGTAACTGGTGTTTGGACAGGTAACAATGATAACACATCAATGACAAAAACAGCTGGTGTAAGTACAGCAGGACCTATTTGGCATGATTTTATGATTTTTGCTATGCAAGATAGAGCAAAGCTCAATTTCAATCCCCCTGACATTTTTAAAACTGATAAAGCCGTTTTAAATGGTAAAATTGGCGGTGAGGTCGTTAAGATTGACACTATTTCAGGTAAGAGAGTCACTGACCTAACTCCTCCCGAACTTATTGAAGAAAAAACTTTTCGTCAGGCTCATTCAATCCTCTACTATGTAGATAAAGATAATCCATTAGCAGCTCGTCCTTCTAACCCCGCTCAGGACCCTCAATTTGAAAATTGGGAACAGGCTGTTAAATCTTGGGCGCGCGATCCCCAAAGGGGCAATTGGAATGATGAGGTGCCGCCTGACGAAGAAGACGATATCCATACAATAGAAAATAAACCAAGCATTAAAATCACAGAGCCAGATAATGGAGATATTTTAGAAGATCAAACAATCAAAATTAAAACTGATATTGACACTCATTATTCCATTAAACAAGTAGATTTTTTCTTTGATAGTAATTTTATAGGCTCTAAAATATCTAAACCTTTTGATTGGGAATTAACCATTAATCAAGAAGATTGGTTGAATGGTCGTCATAAAATATCTGCCCGAGCTTATGATAGATATCTTAATTCTAATGAAACTAGCATAAACATTTATACCGATATCACTGAAGATGATACACCTGTTCAAACTCAAACGTATGAATTCTCTTTAGCTGTTGATCAAGCCGAAGTTCCTCCATATAATTTTACTCTTGAGGCTTATAAATCTTTGAAAAAACTAAAACTCTATTACAGTTATCATAAGGACTTGAGTAATAGTTATTTAATTACTAAAAATTGGCAGCCGCATCAAAATAATACTTATACTTATACCTGGGATCCTGACATAGACCAAGGCACTTATTATATCTATGCTCTAGGAGAAGATAAGGATGAAAACCTTGTAATAAGCAATGCGCTTGAAATTAATTTTCCTGATCTAGATTAATTTTTCTTAAAAATTGTTTTCAAATTAAAACAATTTTTTTTATAAAAAAAGAGGGCAACAGCTCTACTGTTACCCTCTGCAGCTCTTGCTTGGAGCAAACACAGGCTCGGGAGGTAATAACCCTGTGTTTAAGGAGATAGTTTTTGTATTATAGCGCGATTTTAATATTAGTCAAATTAATCATTCTAAGCAAACGATATATGGTAAATCTCGCCCTATATTATTCCAATCAAGACCAAACCCTATTACAAAACCTTCTTGAAGAGCAAATCCAGTAAAATCAACTTCTATATTATCAACTTCTCTAGCACCATTCTTGTCAATCAAAGAACAAGAACGAATAGAAGCCGGTTGTTTAATTGTCAACAATGCTTCAATGAAAGCAAGTGTATGTCCTTTATCTACAATATCTTCTGTAATTAAAACATGTTTTCCTCTAACAGAATTTTTTAAATCAGCAAGAAGACGTAAATCTCCAGGAATATCTCCATGATAGCTAGAAATTGACATGAAATCATACAAAACCCGACCATACCCTAAGTGTCTTACGAGCTCTTTTTTTAAAGCTTCTCCAAAAGGAAATGCTCCGTTAAGAATTATAACCAACACTAATTCATGGTTCTCGCATAATATTGCATCGTAGCTATTTGCAATTTCTTTTCCTAATTCTTGGATTCTTGTTTGAATATCGTTTTCTGAAAATAATACTTTGCTTATCCTCTTTGTTTCCTCTCCATTAGTAATTTCTGTCCCAGTTGTAAAGATCATATTGCCTCCTTTATTTAAAATATTTTATCTCCTTGTTGTCTTTCTCAAAGAAATGAGGTTGGCTAACTTATTAGCCAACCTCTACCTGCTTTTACCGCGGTAACCAACAGCACTCAAGGAGGAAAATGCAGGCAATTTCAGTATAGCTACTAATTATTTATCTGTCAAGATTAATTAGTCTTTTTATAAATAAAATTATAAAAAAATAATTTTTATGTTATAATTTATTAACATAATTTATCAAGTGTCTTTTTTTTATGAAAATTGGTTTTAAAATAAAATATCCTAAAAATGTAAATAATATTTTACCTGATAAAAACGAATTGCAAGAAATGTTAGATTTTTTTGAATTCGGTATTCGACTTAACGAAGACTATCAGGAATATAAAAAACTTATTAAAAATACTAACTTATTTGTTACCCTGCACGGACCCGCTGCCGGAGAAGGCGTGAATTTAGCTAATGCTCAAAAAAATGATTTCAATAAAAAGAACATCGAACTTTGCCAAAAAGCAGCTGATTTTTTTAATGCAGAAATCATTGTTTTGCATCCTGGTTTTAAGGCCAATCGTCAATCAAATGAGGAAAATATATATTTTAATCTTACAAAGTATACTGATAAAAGATTTGTTGTTGAAAATGTTCCTTCTTTAAATCCTGATATTCCATACAAAAGATTTGGTATTAACACAAAAGAACTTCTCAAAATTAAAGAAAAAACAAATAGAAACATTTGTCTTGATTTCGGACATGCTCTTTTAGAGGCTCGCTTAGAGAAAAGAGACTTTTACCAATTTATTAAAGAAGCGATTAATAAACTATCTCCTTCTTATTATCACCTTTCTGGTTCAGACGGTAAATGTGATAGACATTGGCATATAACTCATCCTCAAAATATCATTCGGTATGAAGAGCTTTTACCTCTTTTACCCCGAGACAGCTTGCTGACTTTAGAAATTAATATTTTTGATAACAAAAAAGGTTTTGATAAAAAATACCTGATTGAAGATATTAAATATTTGAAGCAAATTTTATCCTCATAATGGTTAATTGAAAAAGGCTACATAAACTAATCACGTAGCCTTTTAATTTTCTAATTAACTGCGAAGAGGAACATAAGGATAGCTTCTTAAAAAGAATTTCATAGGATTAACAAATCTTAACTTAAGCATTAACCTTATTCTTAAGGGAATAATTGCCCCTATTTCAAACCCATTCAACTCACTGCAAGAACTACTATCAAGCCATTTATATTCTTTAAGATTTCCTAAGAAAAATCTCACAAATTTAGCAGAATACTCAAGGCTTGAAGTTAAGACAACATAGTTTAAGGGCTTTTGAAAAACTATCAAACTAATCTTTCTCTTAGTCTTCTTTGTGATTAAATACTTAGTCGGTAATAACACTCTTGTTTCTCGATTCATAATATTCATCTCCTAAACATTTTTTTGCCGACCAATCTTCAAAATATCAATGAAATGAGCCATACCAGTCACAAGTATAATTACACAAAAAAGTCCACTGATCTGAACCCCTATTAACATAAATGCTCCTTGAAATCCCCAACGGAATTTCTTCCAAAAAAGAGTTAAAAGAGAAAAACAAATAGCAAGACCTATTAACAAAAGATTTAGCAACAAATCGCTTTCTTTATAAACAATAGTTAAAGCAAACATTGCTAATCCTGCATATGTTAAGAAAATACCTGTTACATCCCACCAATCAATTTGCCTTATATTCATTCCTTCTCCTTTTAAAGAACTTTTTATAGTCATTATCCTATCATTTATAATAGTTTAAGTCAAAAAAATGAGACAAGTTTTTAACTTGTCTCATGTAATTTTTAGCTCTTTTTTTCAATAATGAGATGCTCATCAATATCCTTACCAAAATGAAGTCCGTCAATTATTTTACTTAACCTTTTAACAATGGATATAACCTGTAGTTTATCAGATTTTCTTTGAAAATCTTCAGTTATTGGAATTGTGTTGGTAGTAATAACATTTAAAATACTATCCTCTTGTTCAAAATATTCAAGCATACTTTCTTGTGAAAGATTGTGCGTGAAAGCTATGATGAACTTTTCTCCTCCATGTTTCTTAAGGTACTTAACTGCTGCCTTAATAGTTCCTCCTGAAAGAACTTCGTCGTCGACAATAATACATAAAGGTTTAGGCTCTCCTATCATATAATTGATTCTTGTTTTTGTTCCTGAAAATCTTTTTTTAGAAAGAATAACAACCGGAGGTTGATCCTTTAATGATTCAGAGATCTGCCTGGCATCTTTAGTCCTTTTATCATCAGGTGCTACAATGCACGCTTTAGAAAAATCTAGCCCAAGATCCTTAATTTTTTCTGCTAATAAATCTACTGTCTTGATCAAATAGCAAGGAGCTTTCCCATAATATCCCGCAATCTGATAAAAATGGGGCGCTACAATAGCTACTCCCTGTATTCCTGCTTCCAGACTAAGGTCCGCGTTTAGACTAGCTGTTATGCAAACTCTAGGCTCATCTTCCCTGTCAGACCTAAGATAAGGATCAAAAGCTAGGATTGCTGTTACCTTTTTGGCTCGCCTGTGGTTGACTGTCCAAGCAAGCTGCCTTAATTCCATAAGAGAGTTATGGGGGTTAGGGTACAATGATTGAATAATATAGACATCTTTTTCTGCCACTGAACATCTTAGCCTAACTCTAAAGGTATTTTGAGGAAACCACACAACATCATGGGGAGCAGGTTTTATATCTCCTATCTTTTGACAAGTTTCTTCTGTCAATTTTTTAGCATTCATACCTGCAAAAATTGCTAAACTATCCATTTTTCCTCCTTTGTCATAAATTTGTTAATCTATTCTCAAAATATCATTAAAAGACAAGAATATCAAAATAAATTGTGAATAATTACTCTTTCACTTTTTAGTTTAATGATGATATAATAAATAAATAAAAACTGTTTAATTCTTTTATGGAACAGCCTTTTAGTGTTTTTATATATATTTCAAAGGGATTATGGCGCAGCTTTTTGAGTTTCTTCTCTGATTGGTATATTTTTATACCTCGTCTTTATTGGAAAAAGGTCTTATGGTTTTTAAAAGACCTTGATAGATCTTTGGCAATCAAAGCAATGGCTAAGCACTGGTTAACACCCCTCTATCAAGATTATAATATAGCAGGCTATTTTATTGGTATTTTTATTAGAACTTTCTGGATTATTATAGGAGGTTTTTTTTATATCATTTTCTTTTTAATAGCAACTTTTATTTTTTTAATTTGGCTTCTTGCCTTACCTGGTCTTGTTTTTATGATTCTTTTTAACTTAACTTTATGACAGAAGAGCAACCTAAAAAATCTCAAGAACAAATTCAATCCTTCGGTTATCTTTTTTTCAAAGAACCTCTAGTAACTCTTCCTAAAACAGTACGTTCTTTAGTCTTGTTGGTTTCTAAAATTGTTTGGGGAAGTTTAGGTTTTGTGGCTCTTCTGTTCTGTGCAATTGGACTTTATGCTTTAATCCAGCATGGTTTTATTAGACATCTTTCTTTAAGCTTTTTATGGCTGGGTATTTTATTAATGCTTTATTTAATTCACCACTTAGTAAAATCAAGAAAATCCTGGCGCAATTTAAATGATTTAAGAAAAGCAACTAATTTGTCTTCATTAAATATCAACATAGCAGAATATTTCGAGCCGGAAAGTAAAGATTTCCTTGCGCTAGCTTACGCAGAAGCAAAAAATAGCAGAGAACCCCTTGATTTAACTCTTTTCCGTGTTCTGCTTAATTCTAGTCAAACACAAGACTTTCTTCATCATCTTGAGCTTGACCCTCAAAAAATCAAACAACAATTAGTTCATCAAATTAATGCTTTTAAAAAAGACTACGAGTTATCTCAAGAACCACCTCAAAAATCTTTTGAAAAAATAGTTACAAGCAGTTTTACAGAGGCTTTTCGTATTGGTTCTCGTAGTGTTAAACTTTACCATTTTTTAATGGCTCTTTTTTCTGATCCTCACCCTGTCCTAGCTAATCTTTTCTTAAAATATAATATAGAACTAGAGGATGCTCGCCGTGTTGCTCGCTGGCTAAGAATTAAAAATAATTTAGTTTATCGTAGCAAAAGGCCATTTAAAATTAAGCATAAGACTATGAACCGCACCTTTACTGCTAAACCTACAAAATATTTGGATAGTTTTAGTGATGATTTAACTGACTTAGCGCGCCATCAGCTCCTATCTGCTCTAGTGGGTCACAAAGAAGAATATCAAGCCATGTTAAATATTTTAAACCAGGATGCTCGTAACAATGTTCTCTTAGTAGGTCCTTCAGGCAGTGGACGTCAAACAATAATTGGAGAACTAGCTAGGCAGATTACTCGCGACAATGTTCCTAAAAGTCTTTTTGATAAACGACTTGTTAGTTTGAATCCCGGTAATCTTTTGGCAGGCATTAAAACCCCAGGCGCTTTGCAAGAAAGATTGCAAAAAGTTATGGATGAAATAATCGCCTCCAAAAATATTATCTTAGCCATCCCTCAAATTCATGATTTAATTCAGGCAATTGATAACCAAGCCGTTTCTTTTATGAGTTTTTTTGGGCCTGTTTTTGAATCAGTTGACTTTCCTTTAGTAGCAACAATAGATGAAGCCAACTATCATCAATTCATTGAAAAAAGAGGTGATTTAGCTGGTTCTTTTAATATTGTCAAAGTGCAAGAAATTACTCAAGAAGAAGCTATTTACTATCTTATGCGTAAAGCTCTTACACTTGAAAGAAAACATCATATCACTATTGGTCATTTTGCTGTTAAGGAAGCGGTTGAATTATCTGATCGCTATTTAAAAAACCTTTTATTGCCTAGTAAAGCTTATGATCTAATGACTCAAGCAATTGAAGAAGCTAAAATTCAGAAGAAAAACTTCGTTTCGCGCGATGATATTAAAGCTAGTTTAAGCAAATCTACCGGTATTCCTATTCAAAGAGCTAGCAAAAAAGAAGGTGAAGCTTTATTAGATTTAGAAGAAGAAATTCATCAACGCCTTATTGATCAAAAACCAGCTGTTAAAGCAGTGAGTGATGTTTTAAGACAAGCCCGAGCTGGACTTGAAAGAAGAACTGGACCAATCGGAACTTTTCTTTTTGTCGGTCCAACTGGCGTAGGTAAAACAGAACTAGCTAAAACATTAGCCAGGGTATATTTCGGAGGAGAAGAAAGAATGCTGCGTTTTGATATGTCTGAATACCAATCAGCTGATAGTATCTATAGATTAATAGGAACGAAGCAAAAAGGTGGCTTTTTGACAGAAAAAGTAAAGAATCAGCCTTTTTCTCTTCTCTTACTTGATGAATTTGAAAAAGCTCATTCTGATGTTTTAAATCTTTTCTTGCAAGTTTTTGAAGACGGCAGGGTAACTGATGAAATAGGCAATTCAGTAGATTTTTCCAATACCATTATTATTACAACCTCGAATGCTCACGCTGTTTTGATTCAAGAAAAATTACAACAAGGCGATAGTCCTGAAAAAATTTCAAAATTACTGCGAGATAAGTTAACAGATATCTACCGACCGGAACTCTTAAATCGCTTTGATGACATTATCATTTTCCGTTCCCTAACAACAGATGAAATTCAACAAATTACCCAATTAAAATTAAAGGATCTTTTTGAAAGATTAGAAGAAGAACAATCAATTAAGTTTTCTATCAGCCAAGTAGCTCTTCAAAAAATGGCTCAATTAAGTTATGATCCTAAAAACGGAGCTCGACCTGTTAGAAGAGCGCTTTCAAAACATATTAAAAATCTTATTGCTAATGAAATTTTAGCTGGTAAGCTCAAAAAAGGAGATAAATACATGGTTGATTTACAAAATGATAAATTTGTTATTAAAAAAAGATAATTGAAAGGAGGTGTCTCCTTATGGAAAATCTTGAAACAAATCCTACGGAAAATAGTCCCGAGGAACCTGAAAAAGAATTTACAGAAGAGGAATTAGAAGAAATCAAACGTCTTTGGTCTGTTGTAGAAGATTTGAAAAATCATACTATAGAGAAACTTTTTGGACATAAGCTTACAAAAGAAGTCTTAGCTAAAATTCAGGAAGCTCTCGGGGAAAATTATCATATAATTAAAACTGAACAAGATTAATTTTATGCTCTCCAACTCTCAAATTGCCAAAATTCTCCATGAAATTGCTGAATACTTAGCAATGGAAGATGAGCCTTTTCGCCCTCGAGCTTATGAAAAAGCAGCTCGTATTGTTGAATTACAAGGCCAAAGCTTAAAAAAGCTCTATCATAAACAAGGACTTAAAGGATTAGAAGATATTTCGGGTATCGGAAAGGAAATTGCTAAAAAAATTGAAGAACTTTTAAAAACAGGTCGCCTTCATTATCTTGAAAAATTAAAAAACCAGTCACCTGTTGATGTCGCAACCTTAACTAAAATTGAAGGCCTAGGCCCTAAAAAAATTAAAGCCCTCTGGCAGAATTTAGGAGTAACTGATATTAACTCCTTAGAAAAGGTTTTACGGGAGAAAAAAATTCAAAATCTTGAGGGCTTTGGCAAAAAATCTGAAGAAAACATTTTACAAGGACTTGAAATGCTTAAAAAGCAAAAAGATAGACTATCTCTAAGTGATGTTTTACCAATTGCTCAGGCAATTAAAAAAGAATTTCAAAAGCTTGCTAATGTTACAAGAGTTGAAATCGCTGGCTCTTTGAGAAGACAAAAAGAAACTATAGGCGATATTGATATGCTAGTTTGTTCTTCTCATTCTCAAGAAGTAATGAATTTTTTTAAAACTCTCCCTCAGCTCAATCAAGTGTATGGAGTGGGCGAGAAAAAAGCTTCCGGAAGACTTACTTTGGGCATTGATATTGATGTTCGAGTTGTTAAAAGTAATGCCTTTGGAGCAGCTTTGCAATATTTTACAGGCAATCAATTGCATAATATCCAATTAAGGAGAATTGCTAAAAAAAGAGGTTTAAAATTAAATGAATATGGCTTGTTTCGGGGCAAAAAACGCATTGCCGGTAAAACAGAAGAAGGAATTTATAAAAAACTTCGAGTCGTTATGCCGCCACCTGAAAAAAGAACTGGCGAAGGAGAAATTAAATTTACTAAAAGAAACGTTATTTATGAAAAATCTGTTGGCGGAGTTGTTTTTTATAAAGCTGATCAGGCTCTTTACTTATTACTTCATTACCCTCCTCGTAATAAAACAAAGAAAAAAACTTCCCGTTATGGTCATTGGGATTTTGTAAAAGGCCACATTGAAAAAGACGAAACACAATTTACAACTCTTCTAAGAGAAGCTGAAGAAGAAACTGGTCTGCAAAAAAAAGATCTTAAGGTTATTAAAAATTTTAAAAAACCTCTACACTATCACTTTAAAACTTCTAAGGGACTTCATTCTAAAACAGTGATTTTCTATCTTCTTCAAAGTCAAAAAAAGAAAGTAACACTTTCTTTTGAGCATGATGATTTTAAATGGCTACCTTATGAGGAAGCTTTAAAAACAATCACTTTTAAGGGAGGTAAAGAGATTCTAAAACAAGCTCATATATTCCTAAAAAAATAATATCATAAAAATTATATGCCTAATAAACCTTCTAAAAAATATTACGTAAAGCTTTTTTTTGGTGCTCTTGAGGATACCTTTCAGATAAAACGCTTTTTACCCTATTGGTTGCCTATTTGGTTGTGGATGGCTTTTATATATTATGTTTCCCATCAAAGCGATGTTGCGGGCATTCCATCCAAGCTCGGCTATCTTTGGCATATTTTTGCTTTTACTCTCTTGGTCTTATTAGTTTATAGAGCTTTTAGAAGTTACAGTTTTTCTAAAAAAGACGCTTACGCTATTGCTGCAAGCTGGACGATAATTTACGCTATTATAGATGAAATTCATCAAATATTTGTGCCTTACAGAACTTTCAGCGGCTTAGATATTTTGCTTGACTTGATAGGAACAATTTTCTTCGGCATAATTCTTTTGTCATTTTTTAATAAAACAAAAAATAAAGATTCTTAATTTTCATGTCTTTTTTACCTCTTAAAACAAAAAGGTGCCTTTTAAGAGAATTTAGAGAAGAAGATGCACAAAGCTTAGTTAAGCTTTTACAGGACAAAGAAATTTATTTAAATACTACAACCGTTCCTTACCCTTACTCATTGGCATATGCTCAAAAGTGGCTTCACAGAACTATAAAATCATATAATAAAAAACATCCTCAAAGAATTGAAATAGCCATTGATTCTAATGAAAAACTAATAGGTAATTTAACTTTAAAATTAAAAGGTCATCGAGCAGAGTTAAGTTACTGGATAGGCAAACAATATAGACGGCAAGGTATTATGTCAGAAATTATTAAGGTTATTGAAAATATAGTTTTCAATAAATTAGGTACGGTTAAACTGTATGCCTATGTTTTTAGCACTAACAAAGCTTCTTTAAAATTACTTAAAAAAAATGGTTTTAAAAAAGAAGGTAAATTAAAAAAACATATTAAAAAAGCAGGTAAATTAATTGATGTCTATCTTTACACAAAGATAAAATAAAAAAAGCTTTAAAAAACTTTTTTGTATTAATTCAATTTATTTTTTAACTGCTTCTGTAATTTTTTTGAAAATACTTGGCTTAAATTCGGCTAGATGAGCAAGAATTTTTCTATCAATTTCTATCTTGTTTTCTTTTAAAAGATTAATAAATTTAGAATAGCTTAAGCCATTCTGACGTGATGCAGCATTAATCTTGATTTGCCAAAGACGACGAAAGTCTCTTTTTTTATTACGACGGTCACGATATTGATAGGTGCGTGCTTTATAAACCGCCTGTTTAGCAGCTCGGTATTTTGATTTACGTCCCCATTTGAATCCTTTGGCTTCTTTAATAATCTTTTTCTTACGACGTCTTTTTGCTTTTGATCTTTTAACTCGTGCCATAAATTTATTAATTAATTGCCTTTTTAATATTTCGTGCCACTGATTCAGCTAATCTTTCTTTATTACGTTTTTCCCTTCTGTAATCGCCAGTTTTTTTTGCACGAAAATGATCTTGACCTTTCTTACGTGCCAAGACTTTACCTTTTTTAGTAACCTTAAATCTTTTTGTTAAAGATTTGTTTGTTTTCATAAAATATCTACTTCTTTCGTATGATTAAACTAAGTCCTCTAGGACCTTTTTTAGGTTTCTTTTCTAAAATATATTCTTCGCTGATTAAATTAAGAAAATTATTTAATTTATCTTTAATTAAATCACTATGACTTTTTTCACGTCCCCTAACCAGCATATCAATCTTAACCTTATGTCCCTTTTGAAGAAATTTATCTACTCTTTTAGCCTTAAATTTTAGATCGTTATCATCGGTTCTGTAAGCAAAACGAACCCCTTTTAATTCATTAATCTTCCTAGAATACTGTCTTTTCTCAGCTTTAGCCTTTTTATATAAATACTTACCATAATCCATGAGTTTAGCAATAGAAGGATTAGCTAGAGGATTAACCTCTACCAAATCCAAGCCTTTTAAGTCAGCTAATTTCAAGGCTTTAGAAGTTTCCGTCTCTCCTAAATCATTTCCTTTTTCATCAATAAGATGAACCTTAGGGATTCTAATTTGGTGATTGACGCGAAGTTTTTTAGATGTTGAGCTAGATTTAGCCAAAATTTAAATTAAATTAAAAAAACGACTTATTTCGAAGAAATTATTATGATGATAACATCAATTTAAAAAAATGCAAGAGCTGTAGCTTATCCTTCCTTTTCAATTCTAATAGCTTTTCCCTCTAAGAGTGCAGTGGCAATTTTTTGATGAGCTTGTTTTAAAATACGCTGAAAGGTGCTTTGTGAAACATTCATCTTTTGAGCAGCTTTTTTTTGATGCATTTTTTTTACTCCTACTAAACGAATAGCTTCAACTTCATCCAATGCTAAAATAACCTCATCAATTGTTCTTAAGGGGACACCACGAGGTTTAAAATAGTAATAATTATGATTATATCTGATTCTTCTTTGTTTTTTAGGTCGCATATTTCTAAAACAAGTCTTCCTATAAATAGATAGGAAGACTTGTTATTAAGTTTAAAGGCTTTCTTTTTCTTTCTTGATTGCTTCTAATTCTTCTTTAAGCATTTTCTCTTCTTCTTCAAGATCAGCCTTTTGCTCTTCTTTAGTAGGAGCGCGATAAGCGCCGCGAGAGAAAGGACCAAAGCCGAAGCCGCGTCTAAAACCTCGTCTCCAGCCATAATTTCCGCCGCAACGACCTGCACCACGTCCTGTCATAGGCCCTAATCCTTGAGGACCAGTACCATCTAAATTAGGCATAAATTTATATAATCTTACAATTTAATAATTCACATAATAGTTATGAATATATATTCATTATAACGCCGTTTGAGATTTTGTCAAGAGTTTTATAAAAAAAATCTTACTTTAATTAAGATTTTAAATTTTTTAATAAATCTATTTCTTGTTTGACTAAAATTTTATAAGAGTTAAAATAAACTGTTAAAATACAAATTTACTCTCTAAGATCTGTAAATATGTTTTTATTTATCTTAAAAGTAAAAATATTCTTAATTTGTTAAATATATCATTATGAAAAATCCTGAATCGCTCCCTTCTTCTTTAATAGAAAATAATAAACAAAAAATAGAAAATAAACTCGAAGGAACAGATACAGAGGCTTTTACAGAAGAAGAATCTCAAGAGAATTCTTTAGAAAAGAACCAAGAAGAGAATAGAGAAAAAGCATCAGAAATTATGAAAAATATAAAGGAAATTGTAAAAGAAGAGATAAGCAAACTTAACGAAAAAGCCAACTTGGCTAGCCTTAGTGGCATTGTGTTGCTTCCATCAACACTGTTCGCAATTTATAAAATGTTTGATCTCATTGGAAAACGTGGTGAGACAGCTGCTATGGTTGGAGCAGCAGTTGGCTTAGCCGGTACTGTAATTTCTATGAGAGTTGCGAACGCATTGGAGGAAAAAGCAGATCAATTAAAGGAAATAGCAAAAGCAGGTGGAGAAACTTATAGCGAAGATGAAGAAAGGATCTGGAAGAAACACGTTACTGACAAAATATCCGCAGAAAATGAAAACTCGTAATACGATTAAAATAAGATAAAAAAATAAGCTACTTTTATTGTTAATAAGTAACAAATAATTTATGGAACAACAACCTAATGAACAAAAAAATAAGTTAGACGAGGCTTTTAAAAAATTCGCAAAAGCTTACCATCTTTCCGAAGAGCAGGGAAAAGAATTAGTGCAAGATTTTGATAAAGCTATCATATTAAATATTATTGATAAATTAATCGATAGATTAGATTCAGAAAAACAAGATCAATTAAAACAAAAAGAATTCAAGAATCTTGAAGAATTAGCAGCTTTCTTAAAGCAAGATGTACCTGAAGATATCATAAAGGAAGTTGCCGATTTTGCTGCTAAGGACGTAACCAAAAAATTCTTAGAGAGAATTTAAAAAGTCTTCTTTGTTGAATTAAATACTTTAATTAAATTAAAAAACTGCTAAAGTCAAATTCAGAAAAAATATATAAAGAAATTATTTAAAAAACCTAAAAATACAAAATCGCCGAAAAGGCGATTTTGTCTATTATTATATTTTATTTAACATCTAGATTTAGAGAAGTTTCGAACGTAGTGAGAAATTTAGATGGAGCCTGCAAGGCGGAATCTTTAAATCCTTGTTATACGAGAGTGAAGAGCGATAGCGACGAAAGCGCAGCATCCCCTTGAGTGCTCAGAAAGTTTTTCAATATTAAGTTGCGAAAAGCTTTGATTTTATTTATTGTCTAGAAAAAAATTCTTTATGGAATAAAAAAGCTTATTTCGATCTTCTTTGTTAGTAAAATTATGATTTCCTCCAATCTCAATATATTCTATATTTTTAATCTCTTTGTATTCGTCAAAATATTTATTTTCTAAAACATCATCGTTTTTTGGTTTATAAATTCTTAGTCTAGTTTTATCACCAAATTCCTTAATGTACTCAACGGGACTAAAAGTTTTTAATGTTCTCCAGAAATCTTTTCCTATAACTTGAATCACTCCACTTGTTCGAGGGTAAAAAGTTAAATTATTTTCATTTATTTTTCCACCTTTAGAAATAATTCTTTTTTTAAGTTCTTCTATAATAAAATCTGTATTGGAATTTGGAATTGAAATAAATACTGTTTTTTGAATCATATGAGGAGATAATATACTAACAATAAAGGTTCCAAGAGAATGAGCAACAATGAAAATTTCTTTATTTGGATAATTTCTTTTCGCATATCTGATGATTGAGTCTACATCTCCAGCAGCCTTTTGAAATTGAAATTCATAATCTTCTCCTTCACTTTTTCCATAACCAGACAAATCAAACCTTATTGTTGTGAAATCGTCCCTTAGGTAATGAGCAAGATCTAGAAAAGTTGCAAATCCTTCGTTTTTATCGGTTCCAAAACCATGAACAAATATTAAAATTCTGTCTGAATTAAGATTTCCTTCAATAAGAACATCTAAATTCTCTCCAAAAAGATTTTTTATCTTATTTTTCATATTATATTTATAAAATGAGTAATTGTTTATATATTTATTTAATTTTTAAAACTTTTTATTCATGATTTAAAACTTTCTGGGTATTTCACATAACGTATGGCATTTTACGAAGCTTGCCGAAGGCAAGTTTGGGTGAACGACTGCAAGGAGTGAGCCGTAAAATGCCTGTTATATGCCCCGAACGAAGCGTAGCAGAATAAGAGCGCAGCGTGGCGAGGAGCGGAACGAAGTGAGCACCGCAGAGTTCTAGAGGTCGCCGAAATTTTAATTTACTTTTTTCTTCTCCTGTATAATAAGAAATAAATTATAAAAATAAAGACAATTAAACCGATAACGCCAAAAATATAATACATTGTGTAATCTTTTTCTTGTGTTATGGTGCAATCAGAAGGACAATTACATGTATTCTCCCAACTTTCACAAATTTTATTGCCGCAGTCAGAACAAATAGCCCAACCCCCAATCCTACCTGCACAACCTTCGTATGGCCCAGGATCATCATTTTTTATAGTGGTTAGACCTTCGCAACATTGTCCAGTTTTTATTTCTTCACCAGCTTTTTTGCACGGCAGCTCTTTTTTATATTCAACACCGCATTCCCCTCTAAAAAATTTCCATTCCTCACACTCCTTTCCGTCTGAGAAAATACAAACACCATATTGACCGCCAGATGAAGGATTTGTTCTGATTTCTAATCTATAACCTTGTTCGACACAATAAGTTGATGCTGGGCTAGCAATTGCAAAGACTGGGGAAGTTAAGAATAAACATGTGATTAAAACAAAAAATAGTAAGGTGATAAATTTGTGCGTCATGTTTTTATTATTAAGTTTAGTGCTTATATATTTTTTTATTCGTAGAGCGACCTCTGGAATTGCATTTAATGTGTCGCGGATCATATGAAGTTTTGACGAAGCGTTAGCAGAGTCAAAATTTCATATATCCCGCTGTTATCCGAAGTGTCGCGAAGTAAACAAGGA
>CAZNYQ010000004.1:0-59450 GCA_964577395.1 uncultured Candidatus Saccharibacteria bacterium
TAAAAACCGCTAGTCCTCCTAGCGGTTTTTTCTATATGTTTGAAGAACAAATTTAGTCTAGAACCCCCTCGTCGAGGTCCGAAACAAGGGAGTGTATTAAAAAGATACAATCCACTTATGCTCCCCGACAAAGGGAGTTCGTAGACATGTTGGCAATAATTATGATAACTAAAGATTATTATTTGTCAAGTTTTTATCAAAAAAGAAGAGGGATAATTATCTAAATTATCCCTCTCTCACAGATTCTTCTTCAGTCGTCTACAATTTGTTTCACCAGATCAACTGGAGTGGGAAAATCTGCAGACAAACACAGTTTTTCTCCTATTATCTCTATTATCTTATCCCTACGCAGTAGGAGTTTTCCTTGCCTCATTAAAGACTCAAGAAGTAAAACAGTTCTCTGTATCGTCCACGACACATAATATGTCCCCTTTCCAGTTCGAGTAGCAATGAAATCAACGATTTCTTCTCTCTCTGTCTGTGTGCACATGTAGTGAATCCTCCCTTGTTTCGGATTAGCGCAAGGTGGCGAAAATGACAAACGCGCTTCCTCAAACAAGTGAAGAATCTGTTTTTTCTCTATGCTACATTTATCACCCCCTCTTTATCTTTTTTATTATACACTATTTCACTTTAGAGTCAAGCTATATTGTGGATAAGTTGCGTAAAACTATGAATAATATTATTATGAAATGAGACTTTAAATTTATTAAAAAATGCAGATTCTTAAAGTTATTCCTACAACTAAGATTCCTATGCCTAGAAATCAACTGCTAACATATTTTTCTTCTAAAGATGTTCAAGCTGGCAGTTTGGTTAAAATAAACTTACGCAATAGAAATATTTTGGCTTTAGTTATGCAAGCAGACCATTTAAAAGCAACGAAAATGAATGTCCGGCAAGCTAATTTTTCTTTAAAAAAAATTCAAGAAATTGTTTCTAATAAAGAAATGATTAGAAAGGAATTAAGGAATTTAATCTTATGGACAGGAATGTATTATTGGGAACCCTTGGGATTATTAACTAAAAGAATTCTACCAACCCAATCTCTTAAAAAATGGCAGCAATTAGATAGCTATAAAAATTCTTTAAAACCTAAAAAAATTAGAAAATATTTCTATAACAATTTAAACAAAAAACAACTTACAAAAATATTGAGTAATTTAGATAAAAAAGAGCAAGTTCTTTTTCTCTATCCTGAGATAAGTAAATTGAAAGAAGCTTTTAATTTTTTTAAAGAAAATTTTAACAAAGAAATAGCTCTTTTTCACAGTAATTTAAAAACAAGAGAAAAATGGTTTAATTGGAAATTAATTTATGAAGGTAGAGCTCAAATTATTTTAGCTACGCGCCAAGGAGTTTTTTTACCTTTTTTAAATCTTACTAAAATTATTATTAATGAAGAAGACAGCTCTTCATATAAATCTTGGGATCAGCATCCTAAAATTAATGCTAAACATGTTGCTTTTAAATTAGCAGAGATATACGGAGCTCAGCTTATCTTAATTTCACAAGCCTTGTCTCTTGAAACTTATTGGAAACTTAAAGCAAAACATTATCAACAAAAAACTACTCTATTTAAACCTAATTTTAATAAATGTCGCGTAATAGATATGCGACAAAAGCTAGAAAGCAACAATTTTCAATATATTTCCCAGGAATTACAAAAATTTATTTCTCAAGCTCTTAAAAAAAAGAAAAAAATCTTGCTTATTCAAAATAGAAAAGGTTCGGCCACTTATGTATTTTGCAAAGATTGCGGTTTTTTCTATAAATGTCCTAATTGCGATACTTCATTGACTTATCACGAAGATAAGCAAAAACTTGTTTGTCACCTATGTGGTCATGAAGAAAACTTGCCTGATGTTTGCGCTAAGTGCCATGGAGCTAATTTAAAATACGCTGGATATGGCACTCAAAGATTAAAAAAAGAAATTAAAACACTTTTTCCGACGACTCAAGCTCTTTTGCTTGATAATGACATAGCACCTACCCATGAAGATAAAGAAAAAATCTATGAAGAATTTTTAAAAAATCCTCAAAAGAATATTTTAGTAGCAACTAAAACTATTCTAAGCTTACCACTTAAAAAAATCTTTTTAGTGGCTTTTTTAAACATTGATCTTATTAAAAACTTTCCTAATTTTTCTATTAATGAAACAACAGTACAATTAATAAAAAATATTACTAATCAATCTTATCATACTTTAATTCAAACTTATGATATTGAAGATGAAATTTTACAATTGGTAAAAAATAATGATTATGATACAATATATCAAAATGAGCTTGCGAAAAGGAAAAGTTCTTCTTATCCACCCTTTTGGCAAATCATTAAATTAACTTATCGCCACAGAAAGGAAAAAGTAAGCCAGCAACAAGCCAGTTTGCTTTTTAATAAATTAGATAAAATTAATAAAAGTAAATTTACCATTCTTTTAGGACCATTACCTTCAAATCATCCTAAGATCAAGAATTATTATTACAATATTATTGTTTTAAAAATTAAAAGAGGTCATTTAAAAGAAAGAAATAAATTTTTAAAATTAGTTCCAGCTTCTTGGGACATTAATATTGATCCTTTAGAGATATAAATAAATTTATGACTAAAGATATTGTTACCCAACCTAACCCAATTTTAAGAAAAAAATCACAAGAAATTAAAGATTTTAGAGCTCCAGAAGTTAAAAAAACTATCCAAGATTTAAAAGACAGTTTAAAAGATTGCCAAGAAGGTCTTGGCTTAGCTGCTCCTCAAATAGGAGTTAATTTGAGAATTTTTGCTTTGGATTGGGAAGGTGAAATTAAAATTTTCATAAATCCTAAAATCACTCACCTTTCAAAGAAAAAAAGTCTTCTTACAGAAGGTTGCCTAAGTGTTCCTAATAAAATTGGCAAAATTGCTAGAGCTAATAAAGTTATTATGAAATATTATGATGAAGAAGGTAAAAAGCATAAAATGACAGCTAAGGGTTTATTAGCGCAAGCTTTTCAGCACGAGACAGATCATTTAGATGGCATTCTCTATATCGACAAGGCAGAATAAAATATTAAAAAGAAGGCGTTACTTAACGCCTTCTTCACACTTCTCTTGAGGTGCCCCCTGGAGGTAACCTCGAAAATTTACTGTCTTGCCATTTTTTTCATAAATCTTATCGACCAGAACTTCAATTTCATAAGGGACTGGTCTTTTTATTTTACAGATAGGGCAATATCCACTATCTGCTAATTGAAAATCGATAGCACGTCCTATCTTAAAATAATCTTCATAAATACACCTCCGGCAAACTCTCAGAAAGATTTTATTACCTTCTTGAATATCTTGCATTTGCATTTCGCCCTCCAATATACCTAATATATGATAATATAAAAACAATATAAAGTCAAGAGGTAAACTGGAAAATTAAAAATAGAGCGTTAAATACTCTATTTTTAAATTTAAGAAAGCTTTTTTTGAACAATTTCTTTTACTTCTTTTCCATCAGCTTTTCCTTTGGCTGTTGCCATTACTTTTCCCATAACCTTGCCCTTGTCTTGGAGAGTTTGCGCGCCTGTTTCTTGAATAGCCTTGTCAATAATTTTCATAAGCTCTTCTGCTGTTAGTTGTTCGGGAAGATAATTTTGTAATATTTTAAGTTCTTTTTTTTCATTTTCCGCCTTATCAGGTCGATTACCTTTTAAATATAATTCAATAGCATCTTTTCTTTTTTTTGCTTCGTGAGACAAAACTTGTATGATTCTTTCTTCCGTTAACTCTTGTTCTTTTCCTATCTTAATTTGTTCGTTTTGCAAAGCTGCCAAAAGACCTCTTAAAACTAAGACTTTCGTTGTCTCTTTACTTTTAAGAGCATTTTTAAGATCTTCGTTTATTTTTTTAAGCACGGTAGGTTTTAAAGTCAGAGATTAAGCTATTTTTTTTCTTGAAGCTCTTTTCTAATTCTTTCAGGATCTATCTTTTTACCCTTGCTAATTTCTCCAAGTTTAAGCAAACGATGTCTTAATTCGCTTACCTTATTGCCCCATAAAGCAGCTTCTTTCCTCTCACGCTTACTTTTGGGATTTTTATGATATCTATTTCTACGAGCTTCATATAAGATACCGCTCTTTTTGACATTACCTGAAAAACGTCGAATGAGAGAACTAGTATTCTCATTATCTTGACGAGTAACTTTAACCACTAAAAACACCTCCTTTAAATGGTATATTACATTTTAAATTATGAATTAACATAAATATATTTATTTTTTCTTTCTTTTTTTAGAATGCTTAGGTTGAATTTTTTTCTTTTTTCTTTCAGTTTGTGCTTTTTTTCTTAATGTTTTTTGTCTTTTTAAGGCATCTTTTAAATGTTGAGGTAGTTTTTTAATTTCAACGATTTCCTGTGTTCCACTGAGATCATCTTTTACAATAACACAATCTTCTAAAGCTTCTTTTTGCGTCACCATAATTAGAAGATCAGACTTTTCTCTTCTAGCTATTTTCTTTTGAGGGTTTAATTTATGTTTTGAAAAAGCTTCCCTTATATTAAATCCTTTATCTCTTAATTCTTCCATTAACTTAAGAGCTCTTTTTTGACCAAAATCTCCTAAATGAGCAATAAAGATTTTTTCCTTTTCTGGCTTAGCGGGGATTATATTAGTTGCTTTCATATAATTAATCAACCTCTCAATACCAAAAGCTGCTCCCGTAGCTGGAATATCATTGCCTCCCATAGCCTTGATTAAATAATCATAACGCCCACCTCCACCCAGAGCTTCCTTATTAGCGTATTCTTTGTTATTGGGAAGAATTTCATAAACTGCTCCGTTGTAATAATCAAGCCCTCTAACAAGAAAAGGACTAAAGACATAGGGTATTTCTAAAAAGTCAAGAAATTCTAATAATCTTTCAAAGTCTTCCCGGCAATCATCGCACAAAGCATCGATAATTTGAGGGGCTTCATGGGCTATCTGCTGGCATCTTTCATCTTTAATATCAAATATTCTTAAAGGATTCGCACGGACTTTTTTACGATATTGGGCAGGCAGTTTATTGATTTGTTGTTTTAAATAACTTTTAAGATCTTTTAAATAATCAGGACGACAATCTTGGCATCCAATACTATTAATATGCACAGTTAAATCTGAAATTTTTAATTCTTTAAAAATAATAAAAGCCATTTGAATAAGCTGAGCATCTATAATAGGAGCCTTACTTCCAATTACTTCAAAGCCAAATTGATGAAATTGGCGTTGACGATTGTGCTGTGGATTTTCATGGCGTAACATCGGACCAATATAGAAAAGTTTAACAGGATGCTGGCGATTTTTCATACCATTTTCGATATAAGCTCTTACAACTGGAGCTGTTCCTTCAGTTCTTAAAGTTAGCTTGTCGCCTCCCTTAGTTTTAAAAGAAAACATTTCTTTTTCAACTATGTCAGAAGACGCTCCAATACTTTTAACAAAAAGATCGGTGTCTTCTATCATGGGAGTGTCAATCCTTTGAAAATTATAATAATAGGAAACCTTTTTTAATGTTTCCCGTATAGCATCCCAATAGATTTGATCTTCAGGCAAAATATCAGTTGTTCCCTTAGGACGGGTATATTTTGGTCTAGGCATAAAAATTAATTAATATTATAGCTAGGCGCAGCAAAGGCTGTCGCTTGATCAAGAGGCCAAACTCTTAAAAGAGCTCTGCCTATAATATATTCTTCTTCTAGAGGCCCCCAACGTCTTGAATCAAAGCTATGAAGACGATTATCGCCTAAGACATAATACTCATCATCTTTTAAAGTAACGTTAATATCTCTTAAATCAGGTGCATTAGCTAAGTAATCATTTTCTTTTAAGGTAAATCCTTGAGGGTTTTCTTTATTATAGATAACAAAATCTCCATTGTTTATTGTAATAGTTTCTCCGGGCATTCCTATAATACGTTTAATATAGAATTGTTTAGTATTTTGAGGAAAACGAAAAATTATCACTTCTCCTCTCTTAGGAGCTCTTATATGATAAGAAATCTCATCAATTAAAAGATAATCTTTATCATGGAAATTAGGCTCCATACTAGAGCCTTTTACAAAGAAGGGTTGAATTACATAGTATCTTATAGGTATAATGATAATGAGAGAAATTAGAACTATCTGTAAAAATTCCCAAATAGCCTTAACAGTTTTTAACATAATTTTAAAAATAAAAGAATAAGATTAGACATATTTTACCAAAAAAATCTTCTTATTTCAAATTCAATGAAAGAATTTTTTAAAACTTCAAGTTTAGTCGTGATTTTCTTAACTCTCTTAGGGTTATTAATTTTTTTGCCTCAAAGCCGCGCTTTTGGCACTCAACATTTCCTTCCCTCTTCTTTGATTAATCTGGGACATGTTTTTCGCTTTACATTTGGAAGAAATACTGCTCTCCAGTCAGACCAAGATGGCTGGACTAATATTTTAGTTATGGGAATACCAGGAGAAGGCAATCCTGCTCCTGAATTAACAGATAGTATTATCTTAGCTTCTTTTAAGAATGACAAAATTGTTTTTTTATCTATTCCGCGCGATCTCTATGTTAAACCAACTAAAGATAGTTATTACAGAAAAATTAACTCTCTCTTATCAGCTAATTTTTCTCTCCAGCAGATTAAAGAAGTTATTTATGATATAACAGGACGGCGAGTTCATTATTGTATTACCGTTAATTTAGATTTAATTAAAGCATTAACTAGAAAATTAGGTGGAATTAATATTTTAGTTAAAGAAGATATTGTAGACCCTACTTTTCCCGGACCTAATTACAGCTATGATCCTTTTTATTTAAAAAAGGGTTGGCGGCACTTAGATGCTGAAACAGCTGTAAAATATGTTAGGACACGTTATGATAGTGAAGGTGATTACGGAAGAATGAAAAGACAACAACAATTCTTAGCAGCTATTAAGCAAAAAATTTCTAATCTAAACAGTTTTCAAAACTTTGATTTTATTCTTTCTCTCTACCAAGATTTTCAAGAACATATTAAAACTGATATGACCATCAATGAGATTAAAAATCTTTGGCAGAAAAGTAAAGATACAGATCTTGCTAATGCTCAAGCAATTCGCTTAACAGCTTCTCAGCCCTCTCTTTTAAAGGAAAGTTTTGTAAGCACATTTCAGGGTAGAATGTTTGTTTTAGTACCCAGAGCTGGTCTTGGTAATTACACTCAAATTTCTAATTTTATTAAACAATATTATGAATGATTTAAAAACAATTTTAATTTTTGGCTTAGGTAATCCAGGAGAAAAACATCACAATAGCCGTCATAATATAGGAAGAGAAATAATTAATTTTTTGGTCAAAGAATTTAATACTTCTTTTGAACACAAAAAAAAGCTTAAAAGTTTCTTAGCCGAGGTAAACCAAAATTCTCACAAAATTCTTTTAGCAAAGACCGAAATGTTTATGAATGAAAGCGGCTATGCTGTCCGGCTTATTAAGGATTATTACAATATTTCTAATCAAAACATTTGGATTATTCAAGATGATGTAGATATTGCTTTTGGAAATATCAAGACTTCTTTTGAAAGAAATGCAGCTGGCCATCACGGCATAGAATCAATTATTAAGCATTTAGGTAATAATGAATTCCATCGTATCAGGATAGGAATTTGGAACCGACCTTTCTCAGAAAAGAAAAAAGAAATTACTCAAAGTTACGTTATGCAAAAATTTATCCCGGAAGAATTAGACAAAATATTAGATATAAAAAAAGAAGTAGCTCAAATAATTAAAGCTACTTTTTAAAAATTCCTTACCTTGTCCTACCTACGAGCGTTAGGAATATATGCAGTTGCATCTATCCCTAAACCTTACCGCTGATTACAGAGGTAGGAGGGATCACTCTGCAAATAGCACTCATAGGCAAGACAAGAAGAGGAATTTTTACTACTTTGTATATTATAATCTTTTAAGTTAAGTTTGTCAATACTTAAATGAAGACTATTTCACCGGTTTTAATATTAGCTAAGAAAGCAGAGATTTTTAATAAATCTCTTAATTTATCTTGGGATAAAACCAAGCTTGTTTTTAATAAACAAGAGATTATTCAATTAAGAAATTGGTTTGAGAAAAATATTTCTAAACTAAAAAAAGCTTATCAAGTTAATATTTTTTGGAAAAACAATATCTTAATTTTAGAGAAAGATTTACATCTTCCTCCCCTAGAACTTTTAAAAAGATTAGAAGATTTTCATTATATTAAAAGTCGGCATATTAATTTGCCCGGTGAATATGCTCATAGGGGAGAAATTGTAGATATTTTTCCAATTAATCTATCTCAACCTATCAGAATTGAATTTTTAGGGAATACTATTGAGAGAATATATTACTTAGAAAAAGAGGATCTTGATATTGAAACTTTTGATAAAAAATTAAAATTACCTAAGACAGCCTTAGATCATCTTACATCAGGAGACTATATTGTTCATCTTGATCACGGTATTGGTCGTTTTGCAGGCTTTTTAGTGCGCCAAAAAAAGAGATATTATGAAATTCATTACAAAGGAGATGATGTTCTTTTGGTACCTGAAAATTTAAAAGAAAAACTATCTCCATATTTAGGATTTACCAAACCTTCTCTAAATCGCTTAGGAAGTGGTAATTGGATAAAGACAAAGAAAAAAGTTAAAAAATATGCCTTAAAATTTGCCAAAGAACTTTTAGAAATTTATGCAAAAAGAGAAATTTCTCATCGTCTGCCCTACAATGAATTTCCTGATTTTGAAAGCAGGTTAGACGCCGCTTTTGAATATGAGTTAACTAAAGATCAAAAAAATGTTTGGAAAGAAATTAATAAAGATTTTGTTTCTTCTAAGCCAATGGATCGTCTCATATGCGGAGATGTTGGTTTTGGGAAAACAGAGATAGCCATGAGAACTGCTTTTAGAACAGCTTTAAATAATTATCAAACTGCTGTTATTTGCCCAACAACTATTTTGGCAGATCAGCATTTCTTGACTTTTTCAAGCAGATTAGAAAACTTTCCTGTTAAAACAGCGATTTTAACTCGTCTCGTTCCTAAGCATCGCCAAGGAAAAATTATCAAAGATTTAAAAAACGGCAAGATTGATATCTTAATTGGCACGCATAGAATTTTATCCCAAGATGTCATATTTAAAAATTTAGGTCTTTTAATTATTGATGAAGAGCAAAGATTTGGAGTTAAGCAAAAAGAAAGACTCAAAAAAATGGAAGATAATATTAATATCTTAAGTCTTTCAGCTACTCCGATTCCTCGCACTCTTCACATGGCCCTCTCGCAATTAAAAGATATTAGTTTAATTCAGACACCTCCTGTATATAAACTACCTATTAAAACTAAAATTGCCATTTTTAATGAAGCTCTTATCAAAAAAGCTATTCAGAAAGAAATTTCACGTCAAGGACAAGTATATTATTTACATAATCGCATAGGAACACTGATAGCTGTTAAACAAAAACTTCAAGAATTAATTCCTGAAGCCAGCTTCGCTGTTTTACATGGTAGAATGAGCGAAGCTAAGTTAATTAAAACAATTCATCAGTTTAGAGATAAAAAATATGATGTTTTAATTGCTACCTCAATTATTGAAAACGGACTTGATTTAAAAAATGTTAATACTTTAATTATTGAAGATGCAACTAAATTAGGTTTATCACAAGCTCATCAAATACGAGGTAGGGTAGGTAGAGGCAATCTTCAGTCTTTCGCGTTTTTTCTTTATCCTCATCATAATTTAAACCATCAGACAAAAGAACGCTTAGTGGCTTTAGAAAAATTTTCATATTTAGGAGCAGGCTATCAAATAGCTAGTAAAGACTTAGAAATCAGAGGAGCTGGTAATCTTTTAGGAAGAGAACAATCAGGATCAATTAATAAGGTAGGCCTTAATCTATATTACCAAATATTAAATCAAGCCATTGAGTATCTCAAAAAGAATAAGAATTTGGATATTTAATTGATTAATATTAAAATATGTTTTGGAAAGAATTAAAAAGACCTCTTCTCTGTTCAGCTCCTATGTCAGGAGTTACTGATGCTGTTTTTAGAAAAATTCTTACAAAAAATGGCAAACCAGCTGTTATTTTTACTGAATTTGTATCTTGTGATGGATTGTGTTCTCAAGGCAAAGAAAAACTTTTAAGACAACTTCAGTTTTCTAAAGAAGAAAAACCTATCGTAGCTCAACTTTTTGGATCGCAACCCGATAATTTTTACACATCAGCGCGCTTAGTTAAGAATCTAGGTTTTGATGGGATTGATATCAATATGGGATGTCCAGATAGAAATGTGATTAAACAAAAAGCTGGCGCTTATTTAATCAAAACTCCTCGTATAGCTTCTCAAATTATCCAAGCTACTAAAAAAGGAGCTGGCGATTTACCTATTTCTGTGAAAACAAGGATTGGTTATGATAAAAATCAAATTAAGGAATGGGCAAGTTTTCTATTACAGCATAAACTAGCGGCGCTAACAATTCATGGAAGAACCAAACAGCAAGCTTATACAGGTAAGGTTAACTGGCAAGCTATTTACAGAACAAAAGAAATTGCAAAAAAGATATCTCCTGAAACTTTAATTATTGGCAATGGTGATATTAAAACCTTAAAAGAAGCTTTTAAAAAAGCTCGGGAATATAAAATTGGTGGCATAATGGTAGGAAGAGCTTTATTAAATGATATCTTCTTTTTTAACCAAGATAAAAGTATCCAAAGTTTTTCTTCTCGAAAAAGAGCTGAATTACTAATTCAGCACGCTCAACTTTTTGAAGACACGTTTCCTCAAGCAAATTTTTCTAATTTGAAGAAATTCTTTAAAGGATATATTAGTGATTTTAAGTATTCTAGTAGCTTAAGAGAGAAATTAATGAAAGCAAATAACAGTCAAGAATTAAAGGAAATTGTGGACAACTTTTTTGAGTAAAATTCATTTAAGAGATATAATATCTATATATGGATAAGATAAAAAATTTCTTTGGCTTTTACAAGATGGTTAGCACCAAGATATTAATTTCAATATATATTATTGGTGCTCTAGCAATTATTGCCTTTGGAATTAATTTAATTACTCAAGGCGGTATTAATATTATAGCAGGTCTATTAGTTTTATTATTAGGTAGTTTGGTTTGGAGAATTATATGTGAGCTTTGGATATTACTTTTTAAAATGTATGATCTTTTAAAAAAAGTTAAAGAATATTTACAAAATTTAAGTGATAGTATTCATTAAAAACCTCGTTAAAAAACGAATTTATCAAATTTATCGTTTTTACTTGACAGAGGATATTTTTTTTCATAGAATAGGAATTAGTATCGTGGAGATAAGGAATAAAAACTTCTAAATCTCCTTTAGAGGGGAAGATATTATCAGGGCTTTAATAGGCCACTGCCAACCACAGCCCTTACTGTAATGCTGTCTATATAAAAACAGAGGAGATATTACAGGTTAGAGTTTTCGACCTTGAGCTTTGCCTTCGAAACTCTAGGCAATATCTATCTTCCTATCTCCGAGCCCGGTGAAGTTAGTTGCACCGGGCTCTTTAATATATCTAGATATGTGGAAAAATGTCTCTTGACTTATCTTATTTATCTATGGCAATATAGATATAAGTTCTTTTTAGGAGGTAGGAGAAATGTTGATGGGAAAGCAAACTATCATATTAATTGATGGTGATAGGGTAGTCTTTTTTTATGAAGATTTTCCTATAACTAAAGTATATAAATACTATTTAAGAGATAAAGACGATTCACAAAATATTATTTGCTATACTAAGAAAGGCAATAAAAAAATTCTGAAAGTTCGGGAAATGTATGATGATAGAGTTGCTTGGCTTTTCCGCTTAAGAAGAGCTCAAAGCCATAAAGCTCTTAAAAATATCCACAAGAATTTTTCTGAAGCAATTGTCTTACTTAAAAAACTAAATCCAAAACCTCAAGGAGAAGAGAATAATCGTCCCTTAAGAGAGGCAGCTAAAATTCTCTCACCCGATGATTATCTCATTGTTGTTCCCAGAGACCAGTTAAAGACACTGCTTAATCCTAGCGTATTAAAAAAAATCCCTGGTTAGTTTCAGGGATTTTTTATTCTATTTAAATACCTAAATTTTGTTGATCCAAAGCTTGATTAGCTAATTGATCCGCTTCCTTGTTTTGTTCTCTCGGAATTGCTTTAAATTCTAAAATTGCTTTATTCTTTAAAACAATTTTTTTGTTCCAAGCTTTTAAGAAAAGTCTTTGTAAAGACGGTTGAGTAATACGATAATCACCTTTCATTTGTTCAATCATTAATTTTGAGTCAGCATAGAAACAAATTTTTTGAGGATGGTATCGATTAACATGTTTCATTGCTTCTATGAGAGCTTCATATTCTGCTTCATTATTCGTTTTTTTTCCTAAGACTTGGTGTTTTTTCCAAATAACATTGCCTTGCTCATTTTTGAAGACGATACCTAAGGAAGCTGGTCCTGGATTACCACGTGAAGCTCCGTCTGTGTAAACATTTAAAATTTCCATAAAAGTTACATATTATATAAATTAAACTTTTTTCCAATCAATTATTCTAAGAGTTACTTTTTTATATCCTTGCCATTCATCAAAAAGTAAACTAAAAGCAAAATCATATTTTTCTCCTATGACTAAAGGTTGACTTTTGAGAACATTTTCAAAAAGCAACGCTCTTAAATACATATCTTTTCCATCTTCAATCTTCTTGATTCTAAGTAAGAGATGTTGGCCCTTTTTACCAATTTTACGTTGTTCTATTAAAAGAGCTTTTTTAACGGCAAAAAGAGGTTCAGGATTACCTTGCCCATAAGGAGCTAATTCATTTAAAATATTTTTTAGATCATATTTAATTTGAGAAAAGTTTAAGACAATATCAATGTCTAACTTAGGCTGAAGTTTCTTGTTTTTTAAAAAAACATGTGCTTGCTGAATTAAACATTTCTCAAATTTCTTAATGCAATTCTTTTTAATAGAAAAGCCTCCTGCTCCTTTATGACCTCCAAAAGTGTTTAAATATCGTTGGCATTTATCAAGCATTTTTACAATATTAACTTCTGGGATACTGCGACAAGATCCTCGAATTAGTTGATTTTCTTGGGTATAGATAAAGCTTGGCAGATAAAACTTATCTGTTATTTTCCCTGATACTAAGCCTACTATTCCTAGAGGACACTCAGAATCTCCTTTGATAATAACTTTATTATTAATATCCTTAGAAGAAATATTTTGAGTAATTTTTTTAGTTATCTTTCTTTGAAAACGTTGCCGCACTTGATTTTTTCTTGATAGCTTACGAGAGATTTTTTGTGCTTCTTCAGGAGAAACAGTATTTAAAAGAAAAAATGCTGTATTAGCATGATCTATCCGACCAGCTGCATTTAATCTTGGTCCAATGATAAAACCAATCGTATGAGCATCAATATTTTTAACGATGAAGCGATTTTTCTTTTTATCGATCCATTTAATGCGGGGATTTTTAATACCAGCATCAATTAGAAGTCTTTTTAAGCCTACTCTTTTTGTTTTAGCAAGTACCAATAATCCGTATTTAACTAACGTGCGATTCTCACCCTTAAGGATCATCATATCAGCTACTGTTGCAATAGCAACTAAATCAAGCAACCATTTCTCAGCTCCTTTATTAAATTTCTTAGGATAAGCATAAATTAAAGCTTCGGCTAATTTAAAGGCTACTCCTGCGCCTGATAAATTTTTATTAGGATAAGTATCATTTTTCTTTCGTGGATTGATTGTTACTAGAGCAGATGGAAGTTTTTTGGCTACTAAATGGTGATCTGTGACAATAACATCCAATCCTATTTTCTTAGCAAAAGCTACTTCTTCAATGTCTGTTGTACCGCAATCAACAGTAATTACTAAACTTGCTCCTTTCTTTGCTAATTCTTCTAAAGCTTTTTGACTTAAGCCATAACCATCCTTTTTTCTATCTGGCAAATATACAAAAGGATTTAATCCTAGTTTTTCAAAAGTTTGATTTAAGATTGTTGAAGCGCAAATTCCATCAGCATCATAATCACCAAAAATAGCGATTTGCTCTTTATTGTAAATTGCTTTTTTAATTCGTCTAACAGCTGTTTTCATGCCAGATAGTAAATAAGGATCGTGCAAATCTTTCTTATAATCAATTGAAAGAAAATCCTCAATTTCATCCTTGTTTCTAATATGACGATTATATAATAAATTTAATAAAAGAGGCGGATAATCTTTAAATTGATTGATAAAAGATTGAGGAACTTTCTTTTTAATTTTCCATGTTTTATCCATAAAATATTAATAAAAATCATTACTCTTAAACAACTTAATATAGCTGATAAGAGTTAATAAGTAAATGAAGCTGGCTTAAAAAACATCGGCTTCTTTTTTTTCAGAAAAGTACCAATTTAAAATATCATAGGCAGCTGGAGCAGCAATAGCTGATCCACCACCTCCTTTTTCTATTAAAACGACTAGAACAATTTCAGGATTTTCATAGGGAGCAAAGGTTGCAAACCAAGCATGGCTTTCAGAGCCATCACCTATTTGAGCTGTTCCGGTTTTAGCAGCTGCTGTAATCGATAATCTTTGTAATATTTGAGCAGAACCTGATAAAACTGCTTCTCTTAATCCGCGCCGAACTAAATCGATGTTTTCTTCTTGAAAATTAGATTGGGTAATAATTTCAGGCTTTAAAAAGTTAAATTTTCCTTGATCAACTTCCTGTGCTCCCAGAAGGAGTCTTGGTTGGTATAAAATTCCTTTATTAGCAAAAAAACTATAAATTTGAGCTATTTGAAGAGGAGTGAGAGATATATCACCTTGACCAATTGAAGCGTGGTAAGTATCTCCAATATACCAAGCTTCGTTTTTAGCTTGTTTTTTCCACTGAGGATCAGGTATTAATCCCATGGCTTCATCTGGTAGATCAATTCCAGTTAATTTGTTGAGAAATATTTTATTTACATAAGCTTTGATTTTATCAATTCCTAAACCTTCAAAATCTTCATACCCTCCTCCGATAATATAAAAATAGACATTACAGGACTGAGCAATTGCTTTAATTAAATTAACTCTTCCATGAGTCTTCCAATCTCTAAAAAGATAACTAACATTTGGATTATATTGATTAACAATTCTTAAAAAACCTTTGCAAGTAAAATATGTTTGAGGGTTCACTATACCTTCTTCTAGAGCGGCTAAAGCAACTAAAGGTTTAAAAGTAGAACCAGGCGGATAGATTCCTTTGATAACACGATTAAAAAAAGGACGTTCTTCTGCATTTATTAATCCTTGAAATTCTTTCTGGCCAACACCTTGAGCTAAATTAGAATTATTAAAGCTTGGTAAACTTACCATAGCTAATACATCTCCATTAGAAGGATTTAAGGCTACGGCTGCTGCTGCACTTAAATCTTTTTTTTCTAAAGTATCTTTCAAAACAGTAAATATTTTTTGTTGTAAATTAGCATCTATGGTTGTTAAAATATTTAAACCATCACTTGCTTCTCTCTGAGAGAGTGGCCTGATTTCTTCTCTAATTGGCGAAACCTCAACATTTTTAATACCTAATTGACCTCTAAGGATTTTTTCATATTGTTTTTCAAGACCAGCTTTGCCAATGATATCATCTAAAAGATAGCTACTTCCTTCTTGTTTAAGCTCTAATTGTGTTATTCTACCAGTATATCCCAAAAGGTGAGCAAAAGCTTCATCATTAAGATAATCTCTTGTTTCATAAATTTTTAAAGCAAGAAAGGGCCATTTATCTTTTTGACTTTTAAATTTAAAAACTTGTTGATCAGTTAAATTTTTCTTCAAAACAATTTCTTCATTAAATGATTTTTCTTGAAAATCTTGTATTTTTTTTAATAAATCTTCTTTAGAAATATTAATTAATTCGCTAAGAAAATTATAGGTTTTCTCAATATCTTGATCAAGAATATTGTTTTCAATGATAAGGTTATATAGCGGAACATTGTAAACTAATTGAACTTTATTTCTGTCATAGATAATACCTCGATGAGGTCTAACCCATTCTATTTGAGAACGATTCTTTTCAGCTAATGTCCTATAATAATCTGCTCCCTTAACTTGTAAAAATATAATTCTGCCAATGACCACAAGGAAAAAGATACTTATTAGAATGAAAGGTAAATAAACAAGAATATTTTTAACAGGCAATGGTATTCTATCCTGTGATTCAAAAGGCATGTTTTCCTGTACCTCAACTAAGACATCTTCAAAGTCTAGATGACGATCTTTTAACTTCTTCTTTTTTTTAAATAAATTAGACACTAAAGTTTAAAATTCTCTTTCTGAAAATAAAAGCAATTAAGAAAACTAAGAAAATATTAATTAATATCTGTTCTCCTAAAATAGTCCAATTATTTAAAATTCCTAATAAATAAAAATATATATTCTCTAAAATTTTAAAAATTAAAAAACTTACCAATCCCATAATTAAAAGAGAAGTCATTCCAAAAGAACGCCAAAAATTCTTCCTGACAAAATATATTAAAAAACAAAAGATTAAATATAATAAAGTTTTTGTACCTAAAGGAGTGCCAATAAAAAGATCCGTTAATAAGCCACCTATCATGACTAAAGAATAAAGCTGCCATGGAGCAACTGGCTTAAGGGCCCAGAAAAAAAGCATTATTAAAACAAAATCAAAATAAATATCCAATTTAAAGGAACTTAAAAGTCCAAATTTAAGGATAAGAGCTGTTATAAGGATCAGAAATCTTTTTAAGAAATTCATATATTAAACTATTTTGAAATGACTAATACTTTTTCTATTGTTTCGATATCGATAAAAGATTTTAAAGTTATGATTTTAGAAATTTCTACTGGCTTAGTAGAAATTTCTATTGCTTGACCTACTAAAAAATTAGGAGGAAAAACTCCATTAATGCCTGATGTTAAAAAATTTTCTTTTTCCTGAGGATGATCTTCATAATTAATAATTTCAACTTGCAAGATATTATTTTTGCCTGTTAAGAGTCCTTGAGCTTTACTCTCTTGTCCTTTAACGGCTACGGAAAAATCATCATTAAAAAGAGTGGTCACTTGAGATATTGTTTCAAATACTTCATTGACACGTCCTATTAAAAAATTATTAGGTAAGACGACAATGTCATTTTCTTGCATTTGATCTTTCTTACCTAAGTCAATTAAAAGAACTTGACCAGCTTCATTAGCTTTACCAATTACTCTAGCAACTTTAAAATCATATGGATTAGCTTTTTTAAAATTGAGTGCATTTTTTAAAAATTCATTTTCTTCTTTTAGCTTATCCAACTCGGCCTGCAATCCCACTAAAATTGTTTTTTGTTTTTCAAAGGTATTGATTAAATCTATTTTTTTTTGAAATTCTAAAAAATTATATAAAGGCCGAGCTACCTTTACGTCTACTTGATGGCTTGCTTTTAAAAAAGGCGCTGTAATTCTTAAAACACCTGATTTGATATTATTTAAAATATCATTTTCATCTAAAATAAAAATTGTGATTGTGAGAATTAAAAAAAGTATAAAAATACTTAAATTTTTTGATAAAAAATTTTTCATATACTAAGGTTCTAAAAGTAAATCACGATAATTTTCTAAATTTTCTAAAATGAAGCCTGCTCCTCTTGCTACAGCTGTTAAGGGATCTTCTGTAACATGAACTTGTACTTGTGTAGCTTGTTCTATGGCTATATCAAGACCTCTTAGGAGAGCTCCTCCACCTGTTAAGATAATGCCTCTTTTCATAATATCTGCCAATAATTCAGGCGGTGCTTTTTCTAAAACATTACGAACAGTTTTAATTAAATTTTTAACAGAACTATGAGTTGCTTTATATATATGCTGATCGTTAACAAGAATTTCACGAGGCAATCCATCAATTAAATCTCTCCCCCTTAAAAAACTTTCCAATCTGTCTTCTAGCTTAATTGCTGAACCTAAGGCAATTTTAACTTGCTCGGCTGATCGTTCACCAATCAAGAGATTTAGTTTATCACGTGCAAAATTAACAATATCTTTGTTAAAACGATTCCCAGCAATGGTAATACTCTTTTGAGCTACAATGCCACCTAAAGAGATAACAGCAATTTCAGTCGTGCCTCCCCCAATATCTACTATAAATTGTCCAATTGCTTTTTTAACTGGTAGGCGTGCTCCAATACTAGCTGCAATTGGTTCATAAACTAAAGAAACTTCACCAGCACCTGCATTTTTTACTGCATCTTGAGCAGATTTTTGTTCTACCTTGGTGGCCGACATAGGAATAGCAACAATTATTTTAGGGCGAGCTAGAAATCTTATTTTTTGTTGATTGACTTTTTGAATAAAATATTGAATCATTTTCTCAGTCGATTCAAAATCAGATATTACTCCATCAACTAAAGGTTCAATAGCCTGAATGTGGGGCGGTGTTTTCCCAAGCATTTCTTGAGCTTTTTTACCAACCGCTAAAACGCGACCTGTTTTTTTATTTAAAGCTACCACAGAAGGCTCTTTAAGGACAATTCCTCTCCCTGAAACATATACTAAGCTATTCACTGTTCCTAAATCAATTCCTATTAAAGGACTAAATTTTTGAAACCAGTTAGCTTTTTTAATAATTCTATTTTTAAAAAGATTAATTTTTTTCATGCTTTTAGATATAATCATACTCCATAATTTGTTTTTTTTCAAAAAAAAAGAAAAGCTAGTTAAACTAACTTTTCAAAATGTATTTTTTAAATTAGCGATGAAATTGGCATTGAATCTCTGTGGTTGATCCTGCTTCAGCTTCTTCGATAGCTTTAATAGTGTTTTGGTAATAATAGAACATTATAACCGTTACAATAATTGTTGCTGCAATGAAGATAAACCAAAAGACAACACTATTTTGATTATTTTTAGGATTACTTTTTTGCATATATAAATATAAAAATACATTTCTAGGAATATTATATCATACCTATTTCAAATTGCTTGTTGATAACTTAAGAACCATTAATTAAGGCTGGCTGATAATCATCATTGATATACACTTCGTGGGGAATTAAATTAACCAATTTCTTATTCCTTACTTCAGCTATTAGAAGCATGCCTTTGCGAGTTTCTTGAGAAAACATTTGATCAAAGACAAAATTACCTAAACTATAGAAAACAGATGTTCCGTCAATTTCTTCCATATTTCCAATAACATGAGAATGATGTCCTATAATCAAATCAGTTCCTGCTTTTGTAAGTGTTTGGGCTACTGTTTTTTGACGCATCGTAGGATTAGTTTCGTATTCGTTACCAAAATGAAGCGAGACAATAGTAAGATCGCATTCATCTTCATATTTTTCAACATCTTGAGCAGCTGCCTCAATCTCTAAAAATGCCATACCGCTATTTCCATTACTAGCTCCGAAAGAACGCGGACCTAAATCTGTATAAGCAAAAAAGCATAAAGAAGTATCTTTTAGCTCTTTTTTAAGAGGACTGTAAGCTTCTTGTTGATTAAAACCGCCTCCTACATAATCAATGCCTGAAGCAGTTAATCTATTTAATGTATCTTCAAAAGCTGGTGCTGCCCAATCTCCCATATGATTATTAGCAACTGATAGAATATCAAAACCAGCATATTCTAAACCTTGAATTGCTCTAGGATCCGCTCGAAAGGAATAAATAGAGCCTACATTCATACCTTTGTCAGAAATTCCACCTTCCAAATTACCAAAAGCGATATCTACATTTTTTAATTTTTCAGCTGTTTCTAAAAAGGGCCATTTCCAATTTTCTTTTTCAGCCATTTTATCTCCCACTGCTCTTGATAACATAATATCTCCCACAAAAGCTAAGGTAATAGTTTGATCGGTATCATCAATTTCTAAAATTTCTTTTGTTTGATTAAAGATATTATCAATCTTCCAGTTATCTTGTTTGAAATATAAAAAAAGACCTCCTCCGAGGATAAAAAGAATAAATATGATGAAAAAAAGATTTTTAATTAATTTCATGTATATTCTATTCTAAGGAAAAACCCGTTGAGTAAGTCTCTAATTCAGTTTGATTAACAGGAGCAATTTTATTCCAATCATAACCTCTCCTATTAAAGGCTGCTGGTGTTTTAATCCAATGTTTAAGAGCATTTTTTAGATAGTAGACTTTATTATCTCCTGTTTGTCTAATAAGGTGATTAGATTCATACACTTCTATTTCTTCAGAACTTACTTCTAAAATATCTTCCCAATGATTACCGTATGATTCGAAAACCGCTGCACTAGGAATATGTCTTATCATGCCTGATTCAGTTAAGTAATACACCTTTGGGTCATCTGCTGCCCTTAGGAGCTTGACCCTAGGATAAGACAATAAATTACCCTCATTAACTACTTGCACATTTTGCCAATTAAAATGATAGACATTAAAAAGCTCAGCTGTTGGTATCCAGTGACGCTTATCATTAATAATTTCATATACTTTATATCCGTTCTGAGATCTTATAAGATGAGCGTTAACATATTGATTATTATTATCATCTTCAGTATCGTCTATATTGTTATCTATTATATTATCATCATTTGGGGGAGATGGAGGCATTTCTGCTAAGGATACCTTACTTAATAGAAAAATTGACATCAAGATAAAAATTAAAGAAAAAAATCTTTTAATCATATGTTTAAAACACTAATTAAAATATTTTAACACATTTTTAAAAATTTTTAAGCAATTTCTTGAAAATAGTCTAGAAGAACTTTTGGAATATCTCTGCCTTTAGGTAATTTAGTATTCTTTAAAATTGAGTAATGAGGACGTATAGCCGGTCTTGAAAATTCTTGAGAGCTAACAGGAAATACCTTAGGTAAGGTAAAATTAGGAGTAATTTTTTGATAAGTTTCAAAAATCTTTTGAGCAAATTGATACCAATTTAAAGCTGGCTCATTAGTAAAATGATAGATTCCTGAAACTAATTTATTCTCTATCATGTACTGAATTGTTTGAGCCAGGTCCTTGGTAAAGGTTGGCTTACCGTATTGATCATCTACTACCCGCAAGTCCTTTTTTTGATAAGCTAACTTTAACATTGTTTCAACAAAGTTTTTTCCATGAGGACCAAAAAGCCAAGATATTCTAAGAATATAGAAATTTAATCCCCGAGAAGCTTCTTTTAGAAGAAGCTTCTCTCCTAAAAGCTTTGATTTTCCATAAATATTAAGAGGGTTTAAGGGAACATCTGATTCAATATAACCCTCTTTTTTATTTGATCCAAAGACATAATCCGTGCTTATATGAATCAAAAAAGCTCCTGTTTCAAGAGCAGCTTGAGCAAGATATTGAACAGCTTGTCCATTAATCTTCATAGCCAAGAAAGTTTCTTTTTCTGCTTTATCTACGTCTGTATAGGCAGCAGTATTAATAATAATTTCTGGTTTTAAGTGAGTAATTTTTTCTTTTACTTTTGCTTGATAAGTAATATCTATATCTTGCCTATCCCAGGCTGTTATATCATAATTATTATTTTTAAAATGTTCTACTAAATCTTGGCCAAGCATTCCTTGAGCTCCAATGATAAGAATTTTTGGCATAATTAACTTTTTTGAATATTAATCTTGTTATTTTTAATACCTACTTTTAATTTTTCATTTTTCTTTATTTTGTCAGCAATAACCATTTCAGCTATTTTATCAAGAATATAATGTTGAATAGTTCTTTTAAGAGGACGAGCTCCGTAATCTGGGTTAAAACCTTTTTCAGCTAAGAATTTTTTAGCTGCTTGATTAATGCTTAATTTAATGCCTTGACGCGCTAAATGTTGAGCTGTTTTTTTAATTTCCAAATCAACAATTTTTTCAAGCTCTTTTTTGCGTAAATATTCAAAAACAATAATTTCATCAATTCTGTTAAGAAACTCTGGTTTAAATTGCTTACGAATTTCTTCCATGACTTGTTGCTTCATGGCATTGTAGTCCTGATGACTTTTCTCTTTTTTCTTATCTTCAAAACCAATCGGAGCATAGTTTTGAATAACATCATTGCCAATATTTGAAGTCATAATAATAATAGTATTTTTAAAATCAACTGTTCTGCCCTTAGCATCTGTTAGGCGACCATCATCTAAAATTTGCAAAAAAAGATTAAAAACTTCTGGATGCGCCTTTTCAATTTCATCAAATAAGACAACTGAATAAGGACGTCGTCTTACTCTCTCTGTTAATTGACCACCTTCTTCATAGCCTACATAACCTGGTGGAGAACCAATTAGACGAGCTGTTGAATGCTTTTCCATGTATTCAGACATATCAACTCTAACCATCGCTCTTTCATCATTAAAAATAAATTCGGCTAAAGATTTAACTAATTCAGTTTTACCAACACCAGTTGGACCAACAAAGATAAAAGTTCCAATTGGTTTGTTAGCCGGAACAATATCTGCTCGAGAACGACGAATAGCGCTAGCAACAGATTGAATAGCTCTTTTTTGATTAACAAGACGACGAGAAATAATTTCTTCCATCTTAAGCAATTTCTCTTGTTCGCTTTTAAGCATTTTTTGAACAGGGATACCTGTCCAAAGAGAAACAATTTTAGCAATATCTTCTTCATCAACTTCTTTTTTAAGAACAGAACGGGTCTTTTGAAGTTTTTTAAGCTCGTTTTCTTTTTTACGAAGTTCTTTCTTTTTTTGAGGAATTTGACTATATTTCAACTCTGCTACTCTCTCTAAATCAGAGTTTCTTTCGGCAATCTCTGCTTGAGTCTTTAATTTATCGATTTCTTTTTTAATTTTTCCAATTATGCTAATTAGATCTTTTTCCCCGCGCCATTTAGCAATTAACTTATTGCTCTTTTCTTTAATTTCGCTAATTTCCTTTTTAACTTTTTTAAGTCTTTTTTTAGATTCTTCGTCTTTTTCTCTTGAAAGCGCTTTTTTTTCAATTTCCAATTTCATAATTTTACGCTTCATTAAATCAACTTCTTCAGGCATACTGTCAATTTCCATTCTCATGGCTGAAGCAGCTTCATCCATGAGATCAACTGCCTTGTCAGGCAAAAAGCGATCATTAATATATCGATGGGATAAATGAGCAGCTGCTATTAAAGCTTTATCGGTAATTCTAATACCATGATGGACTTCATATTTATCTTTAATACCTCTTAAGATGGCAATAGTATCTTCTGTGGAAGGTTCTTTAATATATACTTGCTGGAAGCGTCTTTCAAGCGCTGGGTCTTTTTCGATATATCGTTGATATTCTTTTAGAGTAGTTGCTCCAATAGCGTGTAATTCTCCTCTAGCTAAGGCTGGTTTTAACATATTAGAAGCATCCATTGCTCCCTCTGCTTGACCAGCTCCCACTAAGGTATGCATTTCATCAATAAAAAGAATAACTTTACCAGCGGCATTTTTAACTTCACCTAAAAGTGCCTTGAGGCGTTTTTCAAATTCACCTCTAAAACGAGAACCTGCAATCATACTGCCTAAGTCTAATCCGACGATCCTTTTATCTTTTAAAATATCAGGAACATCTCTAGAGACAATACGTTGCGCTAAACCTTCGACAATAGCTGTTTTTCCTACGCCTGCTTCACCAATTAAAACAGGGTTATTCTTTTTGCGGCGCGTCAAAACTTGCATAACTCTTCTAATTTCTTCTTCTCTGCCAATAATGGGATCTAATTTCTCTTCTTTTGCTAATTGTGTTAAATCTCTGCCATAATTTTTTAAAGCCTGATATTGTGTTTCTGGCTCAGCATCAACTACTCTGTTGGTACCTCGAATATCTTTTAAGATTTCTAAAAGATTATCATAATTAACTTCTTTAGTATCTTTATCTTTTGAAGTTTGTGATCTTTTTAAAGCATCTGAAATAATTCCACCCTCTTGCACTAAACCTAAAAGCAAGTGCTCAATACTAATATATTCATCTCCCATATTCTTTGCTTCTCTGGTAGCTCTCTCAAAAACACGAGCCATGTTTTGGCTTAAATAAAGATGATTTAAAGGAGCATTAGCAACAATGCGTGGTAAAACATCCAAAGATTTAGTTAGGATTTTTTTAAGTTCATCATGATTAACTCCAAGTCGAGTTAGTAAAGTTTCTGTTAATCCTTCTCTTTCTTGAAGCAAAGCTAATAAAAGATGTAAAACATCTACTTGGGGATGACCATAGTTACGAGCAATATTTTGAGCTTTCTGCAAGGCTTGGCGAGATCTAGTAGTTAAATTGTTAAAATCCATATTATTCATATTTAGATACTAATAATAATTTTATTATAACAAATCTTAATTTTTCTTCAAAAATAGTTTAATTTAAGATTTTAAATTCTAACATAAATCTTTTTAAAAAGCAAACTAATTTATATAGAATTCTGTAAAACATTGACAAAAACTTACATAAGAGTTATATTTAAATAAATAAAGGAGGTAATTATGTTACAGAATTCAAGAAGTATACGTATTGTAGGTTATGCAGGTATATTATTAGGAATTGCGCTTTTCTTTTACATGGCGCTTAGCGCAATTGGCATAGTTACAGGTTCAGTTTTTCTAATTTTACTTTCTGTACTCGGTGTATCGACAATATATTGTTCCTTTCCAATTTTGAGAATAATTAAGCCAGAGCATTGCGACGACATGATAGAAGAGGTTGTGCTCCTATCTTATTTGCCAAAAGCAGTATATGAAAAAGATGCTGTTTTGGTAGGTATTCACAGAGTACCTGATTGGGAATATAAAATAATGATGCTTCCTTTAGCACATTTTGTTAAAAGAGATCGTGAAGCCATAAAAAAGAATTTTTCCTTGGATACAAATGCTCCATTGGCAATTACTAGGCTATACATCCAAAAACAAGAAACTCAACGAGGACCATTCTTGGAACTTGTTGAAGATGGAAAAGAAATCTTCTTAAGCCAATTTAATTCAGATGACAAAGAAGATGAAAGCCAAGAAACGGAAGTTCTGTAAGAACAACAAAAGTCCCGCTTATCAGTTAAGTTGGGACTTTTTTAATTTAATTAGTTTTTTTGTCTTTTTTTTGCCCTTTTGTGTAATATTTTTTATATGGCAATTCTACATAAAAAGTTGTCCCCATATTCTCTCCTTCGCTTTTAGCATAAACTTTACCCTCATGAGCTTCTACAATTTTATGACATATATATAATCCAATTCCCATACCACCAGCATGATATTTTTCACCACCCTTACCGCGACGAAACTTTTCATAAATAGCATCAATTTCTTCTTTTATCATCCCAACGCCCGTATCTTTAAATTTAAAAGTTATTTTATTGTCTTGAATCTCATTAGTAATTTCTAACCCTCCCTTTTCGGTATATTTAATAGCATTATCGATGATATTTACAAAAACTTGCCTCATCTTATGAGGATCAGCATAAATAACAGGAACTTTTTGTAACTTAGCCTCTATTTTTAAATTCTTTTTATGAGCATTAACTTTTGCTTCGTTAATAACAGATTCAAGAATATCTTTTAAATCATCCACTTGACGAAATTCAAACTGGAGCTTGCCTCTTTCAATACGAGAAAGATTTAAGAGGTCATTAACTAGGCCAATTAAGCGTTCATTAGATGTATATACTCGGTTTAGAACTTCTTTCTTAGTTTTATCAAGCTTTCCGTAGCTACCATCTAAAATCATTGAAACATAGCCCTTAATGGCTGATAAAGGAGTTCTTAATTGATGAGAGGCAATTGAAATAAATTCAGATTTTGCTTTATCAAGTTCTTTTAATTTAATATTGGCTTTTTGAAGTTTCTTAGCTAATTTTTCAGTTTCTTGACGTGCTTCGATCTCTTGTAAAACAGATTTAACGAGAAATATACCAAAAACAATGGCACTCAAGAAAAGAGCTAAATTTAATACAAGTTGTTGTTTGTTTTCGAAGGTAAAAACATTAACTAATAGAATTAAAAGTAAAAGTCCCGTGAAGATTTCAGCTGTTAAAACTCTAATCTGAAGTAAATGATGGCGCAAGATTGCATATGTACTCGATACAATGAAAAATAGAACTGTTAAAGCTGAAAAATTAGCTACTCTTTCAATGCCCAAAAAAGGAAATAAAATTGTCCCAAAAAGCGCTAAGACGCTAGAAGAAATTGTACCAATTAAAATATATTTAATTTGTAACTTAACAACATCACTTTTATTTTTACGATAGCTTTGAATAAGTTTTACAAGCGCCCAAATAAGAAAAATAATAAAATAGGCTGTTAAAAGAAGGTGCAAGGGACCATGAATAATTTCCCTTGTTCCATCTTCTAAAATTTTAACTGACCTTACGTTCCAACTTGTTGGAGAAAAAATTAAGAAAATTAAAGAAGGCAAGGTAATAATAACTTTCTTAATATTACTCAAGGCAACTCTTTGAGGAAAAATATAGGTAAAATATAAAAAGATAGCCGGAATAGCTGCTATCCAGACAATTGCCGTCTGAGCCCAGAAGATTACCCCAACAAGCGTAAAAGACAAATCAATGAACAAAGAAGAGGTCAACCAAAAAGCAATGAAAAAAATCAAGGCTGCAAAGACTTGATTAATAGAAGAAGAACGATTATTCGCTAAAACCATTAATCCTAAAGCATAAACTGATATAAGAATGACGATGGCAATAATAAAAATAATGCCCATAAATTTTAATTAAAAAAATGAAGTGGTAATTTAATGTAAAAAGTTGATCCTTTATTTAATCCCTCGCTTTCAGCCCATATTTTACCTCCGTGGGCTTGGATAATCTTATGAGCTACATATAATCCAATACCAGTTCCGTCTGGATGAATTTCAGCGCTTGAAGAGCCTCTTTGAAATTTTTTATAAATCGCTCCTAAATCTTCCTGACGCATACCAATTCCGGTATCTTCAACAGAAATAGTAGCATTTTCATCATCAATTTTTGTTCTAACGATAATTTTTCCCCGAGGAGTATACTTAATAGCATTATCAATAACATTTGTTAAAGCTTGCCTTAATTTATTAACATCTAAATTCATAAGAGGCAGATCTACTTTATGATACTTCAACTTTAAGCCCCGTCTTTGAGCAATTACTTGAAATTCACCCACAACAGAATTAATTAAATCACTTAATTGAGCTTTCTTAAAATTAAATTCTAATTTACCTCTTTCAATACGAGATAGATTTAACAAATCATTAACTAATTTAATTAAACGTTCATTAGCTAAATAAATTTTATTTAAAGCTTCTTTTTCTTCGCTATCTTGAATTTCATCTAAGAGCATTGCTGCATAACCTTTAATAGCTGATAAAGGTGTTCTTAATTGATGAGAAGCAATTGAAATGAATTCAGATTTAATTTGATCTAACTTTTTTAAATGTTTATTAGCTTTTTTAAGTTCCTCGGCTAAATTGCTAATTCTCTCCTTCTGTTCTATTTCATTAATAACTGATCTGATGAGTGTTCCGCTAAAGATAAGACCTAGGATAAAAACGCTTAAATTTAAAAGAAAACGCCAAAAGTTATTGAAATAAAATATATTTAAGAAAAGAATTGAGATAAGAAAAAGAGATAAAACTTGGGCAACAATTAGCTTTATTTTAAGTAATTGATATTTAACAATTGCATAAGCAACCGCTGCTACAAAGAAGATAGTGCCAGCTTGGGCAACCCAATTAAATTTGAAAATAAACCCCCAGGGTAAAATAAGGTTAGTAATCAAACCAAGAGATACTGGCGTAAAAGTAGCAAAGATAACCCATCTTAATTGTTTCTTTTGAAGGAAATTACTTTTTTTAAGTCTTTTTAAAAAGTTGAAAAAAGTCCATCCAAAATATATAAAATAAAAAATAAAATAAAAAACATAACCAGTTCCGAAATAAATTGCTTTCTCTCCTGTTTTATTTAAAACAATATGATCAATAATAAAACCAGGAATTAAAGCCGAACCAGCTATGATTAAAGGAGGCACCCACAAGAAAAAATGTTGTTTAGGAGTTAATTTGAACTCTTTTTTTTGAAAAGCTATTGAAAAAAATAATAAACTAGGAGCTATAAAAACTGGGAAGAAATAAAGAATACGACACCACCAAATTGTCGCTAAAGGATTTGAAGTCCAGCGATAAACAATCATAGAGATTGTCCAAAGAAAAATACTGAAAGTTAAAAGACTAAAAGCAATATTAACAGGATTCTTTTTTCTTTGAAAATAAATATAGAAACCTAAGCCGAAATTAAAAATAGCGGCAATAGTTAAAGCAATATTGATTAAATCCATAAAACTTAGAAACTATGCTTAAAATGTTTTCTAAGCATATTTTAACTTTTTTTTAAATTTTACGCAAAAAGAAAACAGGGGATAAATCTATCCCCTGCGACGAATATTGTAAATTTCAATATCTGAAACGTATTTTCCTTTCTCCCTAAAAGGCGCGAAACTAATACCTAATTCTTGGGCTTTATGAGCTAATTGACTAATTATTTTAATTGTTTGTATATAACCAGAAGTTTCATAAAATCCAGCCTCAAGAACAACCACTCCTTCAGCTGCGCAAGTTACAACATCTTGGTCACCTATCTGACTAATAGGAAAAGTGTATTTAATTCCAGGCACATCTGCCATTACACTTAAAACAACTGTATCTTTTTGATCAAGATTAGCTGTCACATTTGAAGGATGAGTATCATCGATAACGATTGTGCCTTTTGAAAGCATTGTTTTCTTTAAGAGAACTTGAGGAGCTGCTGTGGCAACAATCACTATATCTTTTCCTTGAGATTGCTTAATATCTTGACTAATTCTTATGCCGGGAAACTGTTCTTTAACACTTTCTAATTTTTCTCTATTAATATCAATTACTGTGATATTTTGCTCTAAATCACGATACATTAACCAATAGAGAATATTTAATCCCATACTACCAGCTCCACCCACTAAGGCAATTTGATAATCCTCAAGTCTTTCCTGGGCAATTTCAGCAACTCTCTTAATCATTTCTGAAATTAAATATGGAGTTAGATAATTGCCAGTTAAGAAAGGTCCTTGAACACCTTTTTTTGTTAGACACTTAATCATTCTACCTGTTAAGGCTCCTAAAATAATCGGGAAGTCTAATTTTTGCTGTAAGGCTAATAAGATCTTTGTCATTTCTTCCCGTCTAGCCTGTAAAATTTTCATTTTAGGCCGGTAGGATTGTCTTTTTTCTTTCTCAAGAGGCGGCAGCCAGTAATCTGGCGCAAGAGGCAAGGTTATTACAGGAATACTGTACTTTGATCTTACTTGAATTGTGTCTAAAACTAAAGGCCATAATGCTTCCAAGGCTTCTTCTTTAGAATAGGATCCTAATAATGCTTGGTTCTTAAAAAAAGAACAACGGTTGAAAACGTCCTCTTGATTACGCGGATGAACTATCATAACAGCATCTATGGATCCATCAAATTGATTAATGATTTTATCTGGTTGATTGTTTTCAGCAGCTTTGATTAATGCAAGATCTTTAAGAGTTTTTTGAACAGAAAGACAATCTTCTGAAGATATCCTTTCGTTTTGTAAAATATTTAACAATAACAATTCTAATTCTTGTCTATTCATTAATTCCCCCTTTAATGAATGATCTTATTTTGAAGAACTGATTTTGAAGTGCTTGTACTTTTTATACCTTATAATTTATAAAAAAGCAAAGTATCTTTAAAAATGTAAATAATGGACCTGCATTTTTATATAAAAAATATTATACTAAGATTGTTTGGTTTTTACCTCCTTTGTCGCATCTTTATCTTAAGAAATAGGTCTTATATAATCTTTCAGGAGTTACAATCTCTCCTTAAAACCTGTCCAAAGACCTATTTAAAAGATTTTTAGTACTCTTTTTCATTGAAATTTCTTTAAAAAATGCTATTGTTATAATATCATAAGCTTGAGGAGGAAAGCATGGAAGCAACAGTTATTTTAAAAATATCGGCTCTGTCTGTTTTTATAATCATTGCCATTGATTATTTCAAGCTATGGCAAAGATTTAAAAACTTTCTAGATAAAATAAGGCAAACTGCAATAAAACATGGTATCTCACCAATAGTTTTTCTTATTATTTGGTTCGCAACAACTATTATCCGATATTTCACAAGTTGGTATGGAGCCCACTTAGCTTTAAAAAACCATAACGGTATGAATACCGGATGTGTCATTGGAAATCGCTTAGCTGCCTTTGCTATTCCTGCGTACATTCTATGGGCAACGCGCAAGAAACATTTCCAATGGTGGGTTTATGCCATATATATAAGTTTATGGATCTTTGGAGGGGTATTAGAAATTATTGCCCCTAAATGGTTTCTGTATTTCAAGGATGGATTATGGAAGTTGTTCTTAGACATTCTAGGAATACATTAAAAAGGTTGGTAAAAAGTTTATCAACCTTTTTTAATATTTGCCTTAATGGAACTTTATGAATAAAATATTACCTAACTAACTTTTTATGAAAAAAGATCTAAAATATTTAAATGCTTTTAATCAATCAGATTTTTTAGGTGCCCAAAGTTTTAAAAAAATTAAAAAATATTTTAAGTCTTATGAAAAAGCGTGGTTTGCTAATTTAAATGAATTCAAAAAAATTAATTTTTCAGAGAATATTATTTCAGAAATCAAAAAAATTCGCCTTAAGGTAAATCCTGATAAAGAAATACAAAAAATAATAAAATATCATATCCAAATTCTTACTCCTCAAGATAAATTATATCCTCCTTTGCTTAAAAACATTGCCGTACCTCCCCAAATTCTTTATACTTTAGGCAATCAAAGTATTTTATCGCAACCTTGCTTAGCTGTGGTGGGAAGCCGTCATCATTCAATCTATGGGAAAAAAGTAGTTGAAAAAATTATTCCTGCATTAGTTGAGAAAAGAATAGCAATTGTTGCTGGACTAGCCCTAGGAATCGACAGTTTAGGACACCAGGCAACTCTACGAAAAAATGGCAAAACAATTGCTGTTTTGGGATCAGGCTTAGCACGAATCTATCCAACTTCAAATCGTTTCTTAGCTAAGCAAATTCTTGAAAAAGATGGTTTATTAATTTCAGAATTTCCTTTAACAAGCTCACCTTTAAAAAAACATTTTCCTATGAGAAATAGAATTATTAGTGGGTTATCCTTAGGAACAGTTGTTATAGAAGCAGCCGAAAGAAGTGGTAGTTTAATTACGGCTAACTTTGCTCTTGAACAAGGAAGAGATGTTTTTGCTGTTCCAGGAAACATTTTTTCACAATATTCGCAAGGAGCAAATATGCTTATTCAACAAGGGGCTAAATTAGTCAGCCAACCAAAGGATATTTTAGAAGAACTTGATATTTAAAGAATAAAAGTGTATAAACTAAACAAAGTTAATTCTTAATATATATATTATGAAATTAGTTATCGTAGAATCACCTACTAAGGCTAAAACTATTAAAAGATTCTTAGGTAAAAATTACAAAGTAATGTCTTCCTATGGACATATTAGAGATTTGCCTAAAAATGATTTAGGTATAGATGAAAAAAAGTTTAAACTTTCCTATGCTATTCCGCCTAAAGCCTTAAAAACAGTTAATAATCTTCAAAAAGAAGCCCGAAAAGCAGATGAGATTATTCTAGCTACTGATGAAGATCGAGAAGGAGAAGCTATTGCATGGCATATTAAAAAAGCATTGAAATTAAAAAAAGGGACAGATATACAAAGAATTGTCTTTCATGAAATTACTAAAAAAGCTATCTTAGATGCCTTAAAAAATTCTCGTAAGATTAATATGCAATTAGTAGATGCGCAACAAGCAAGACGTGTTTTAGATAGATTGGTGGGATATAAGCTATCTCCTTTATTATGGAGTAAAATTGCTTGGGGATTATCTGCTGGAAGGGTTCAATCAGTAGCTGTTAAACTAATTTGCGAAAGGGAAAAAGAAATTAAAAATTTTAAACCAGTTGAGTATTGGAAAATTTTTACTACGCTTTTAAACTCTCAAAAGGAATCCTTTGAGGCTGATTTAACAAAAAAGAAGAGCAAAAAAATAGAAAAACTAACTATTAAAGAAGAAAAAGAAGCTTTGCAAATTAAGAGAGATTTAGAAAAAGCAACTTATATTATTAAGAACTTACAAAAAAAACAAATTCTTAAAAATCCTTATCCTCCCTATACTACTAGCTCACTTCAACAAGACGCTGCTAATCGCTTATATTTTTCAACTAAGAAAACTATGTTTTTAGCACAACGTCTTTATGAGGGCGCTAAACTAGACAAGAAAAAGAGTGTTGGTCTCATTACGTATATGCGTACAGATTCATTAAACTTGTCTAATAATTTTCTTAATCAAGCCCAGAAGTATTTAAAAGAAAAGTTACAAGAAAAAAATATTACTGGTCCAAGACGCTTTAAAACTAAATCTAAGGGAGCTCAAGAAGCTCACGAAGCTATCCGTCCTACCGATGTTTTACAAACTCCTCAAGCTATAAAAAAACATCTTGATAAAGATATGTTTCGGCTCTATGAACTGATTTGGCAAAGAGCTGTTGCCAGTCAAATGAATCCTGCTGTTTTTGAATCTACTAAAGCAGTTATTAAAACAAAAGATAATCAATATGAACTAACAGCTCAAGGAAAGATTAAAAAAAGCCCTGGTTTCACTAAAATTTACCCCTTAAAAGATCAAGACAACCTCTTGCCTGAATTAAAAGAAAACGAAGATTTGGAATTAAAAAAAGTTACCGCTGATCAAAAATTTACCAATCCCCCAGCCCGTTATACAGAAGCTAAGTTAGTTAAAACTTTAGAGAAATATGGTATCGGGAGACCTTCAACCTATGCTCCCATTATCTCAACAATTCAAAAAAGGAAATATGTTGAGAAAAATGATGATAAAAAATTTGTTCCAACTGAAATAGGAAGTTTAATTAATGATTTCTTGCAAAAGCATTTTTCTCAAATTGTGGATTATGATTTTACCGCTAATATGGAGGAAGATCTCGATAAAATTGCTTTAGGTAAAAAAGAATGGCAACCAATTATTAAAGATTTTTACACGCCTTTTTCTAAAAAAATTCAACTAAAAAAAGAAAAAGTTAAGAATAAAGAAGAAAAACGCAAAAAATTAAAACGTAAATGTCCTTTATGTGGCCATCCATTAGTAGAAAAATTCTCTCGCTATGGTCGTTTTATTGCTTGCTCGAATTATCCAGATTGTAAATACACCGAAAATCTTAATGGCAAGAATAAGAAAGATAATAAACCAAAGTACAGTGATAAGAAATGTCCTTTATGCGGTGGCAGACTTGTCTATCGCCATGGTAAGTACGGTCAATTTCTAGGTTGCGAAAACTATCCTAAATGCCGCTATATTGAAAATTCTCAAGCTAAAACTGGCATTTCTTGCCCTAAATGTTCTAAGGGTGAGCTTGTTCAAAAAAGAACTAAAAAAGGTAGAATTTTTTATGCTTGCGATCAATACCCCGAATGTAAATTTGCCATATGGGGCAAACCTATTAAAGAAAAATGCCCTAAGTGTGGTTCTCTACTTATGAAAACTGGCAAAGATGGAAAAGTCATTAAATGCTCTAATAAACTCTGTGATTATAAAAAGAAATAATTTTAATTGAAATTATAAAATATTTTAAACTGCATCCTATTTTAAATATTATTTGCTCCTTTATGTTTTTTTGATAAAATATGAATAAAGAGAGCATTTTAATTTTAAATATTTTAAAAACATATTATGAAAACAATTTCTCATCAAAATACAACCTGGCTCCAGGTTCAAAAACCAAAAGAAAAAGATTTAAAAAAATTAAAAGAAAAATTTGGGTTTCATTCAATTACTCTGCAAGAGCTTAAAAAACCTTCTGTGCGCGCTAAAGTTGAAAGATACAAAGACTATATCTTTATGGTTGTTCATTTTCCTATCTACAATAAAAAAGAAAAAACTGTTGTGCGTGGTGAAATTGATTTTTTAATTAACAAAAACACTTTAGCTTTAACAATTATTCATTATAGGAAAATTCAGGCCCTAGAAGAAGTTCTAGAACATTTTAAGCAAGATGAACAATTAAAGAAAAAATATTTTAAAGATCCTGTTAAATTACTTTACTATATCTTAAGTGCTAATTATAAGTTTTCTTTAAGGCAATTAGAGCATGTTAGAAAAAACATTGATCAAGTAGAAGGAGATATTTATAAAAATAAAGAGAAGGAAATGTTAAAAGAAATTGCCTATCTTCTAAGAAATATTACAAATTTCAAAAGAATTATGAAGTTTCATGAAAATATTTTAAATTCTTTAAGGAAAGAAATTATTAAATTATTTGGAAGAAAGTACAACCCCTATTTAGCAAATTTAGAAGGACAATTTCGTAATGTTGATAATGTCTTGGAAAATCATGTTGAAACGATTAAAATCCTCTATGACACTAACCAAAGCCTCTTTACGGCTAAAACCAATGAGGCTATCAAAGTTTTAACCGTCATCGCTGTTTTTACCTTTCCTCTAACATTGTTAGCAACAATCTTTGCTTGGGATACCCGTGTTTTGCCTATCGTTGGCATGCCCCATGATTTTTGGATTCTGGTAACTAGTTTTGTAGTCATTGCTCTTTCTATGTATGCTATTTTTAAACATATGAAGTGGATTTAAATAAATGAAACTATTTAATACTTTTTCTCGTAAAAAAGAAAAGTTTGTTCCTTTGGAAAACAAACTTGTTAAAATGTATACTTGTGGGCCTACTGTCTATGATTACGCTCATATCGGTAATTTCAGAAGTTATCTAGCGGCTGATTTTTTAAGAAGAACTTTAGAATATTTAGGTTATACTGTTCAACAAGTTAAAAATATTACAGATGTTGGTCATTTAACACAAGATGACATTGATGAGGGAGAAGATAAAATTCAAAAAGCAGCTCAAAAAGGCCATAAAACGCCTCAAGCAATTGCTCGCTTTTACGAAAAAGCTTTTAGGGAAGATGAAGCTAAATTAAATATTAAAAAAGCAGCTGTTTATCCTCGCGCTACTGAAAATGTGCCTGATATGATTCGCGCTGTTCAAAAACTGCTTCAAAAAGGTTTTGCTTATCAATCAGAGGGAGCAGTTTTTTTTGATGTTAAAAAATTTAAAGATTACGGTAAATTATCTGGCAATACTTTAGATAAATTAGACACTGGTCATCGTGTTAAATGCGAAAGATTTAAAAAAAATCCTTATGATTTTTACTTATGGCGCCCTGCCGATAAAGACCATTTAATGAAATGGTTATCTCCTTGGGGAGAAGGTTATCCCGGCTGGCATATTGAGTGTAGCGTTATGAGTCGTAAATATTTAGAAACTGATACCCTAGATATTCATTCAGGCGGAGAGGATAATATTTTTCCTCATCATGAGAATGAAATTGCTCAGTCAGAAGCTTTAACTGGCCAAAAGTTTGTTAATTATTGGTTCCACTCAGGATATCTTTTAGTTGAAGGAGAAAAAATGGCTAAATCAAAAGGCAATTTCTATACCTTACGGGATTTAGAGAAAAAGGGGTACGATCCTTTAGCTTTTCGGATGCTGGCTTTTACCTCTCATTATCGTTCTCCGATGGATTTTTCTTTCAAGGCTCTTCATCAAGCAAGCGAAAATATGCGAACAATTAAGAATTTTATCTGGCGCTTACAAGAGAAAAACATATCTTCAACAGAAGTTACCCAGAAGCCATCTTTCGAGAATGAAGAGCTAATAAAAATTAAGGAAAATTTCCAAAAAGCTTTTCAGCGAGCTTTAGGAGATGATTTAAATACACCTCAAGCTTTTTCTCTCTTAATGGATTTTATTAAAACAATAAATACTTATCTTGATAATGAACAAATTAGCCAACAGTTTGTTCAAGATATTTTAAATTTAATGAAAAAATTGGATGATATGATTTTTGCTTGTCATTTAAGCCAGCAAGAAATTATTCCTAAAGAAATTCAAGAAATGGCTCAAAAACGTCAATTATTAAAAAAAACCGGTGATTATGATAAAGCAGATAATTTAAGAGAAGAAATTGAAAAACGGGGATATAAAATCCATGATAATGGAAAACAATATTTCATTCGTAAAAATATTTAAATATGAAAATTGGTATTGATATTGGAGGAACTACCACAACAATTATTCTCTTGAAGGGTCAGCAAGTCGTCGATAAAATTAAAGAAAAATCCCCTCAGGGTAATTGGGAAGAATATCTTATTAGTTTAATTAAAAAAATTAAACAAAATAATTCTGTCACAAGTATTGGTATGGCTATTCCCGGAGCTTTAAATGAAAATAAAGATACTCTAGAGGCAACACCTAATACTAAAGGTATTGTAGGAATTAATTTTAAAAAACTTTTAAATGAAGAATTTGGTAGCAAAGTATTGTTAGAAAATGATGCTAATTGCTTTACTTTAGCTGAAGCTAAACAAGGTGCTGGTCAAGGTTATAAAAACATCCTAGGCTTAACACTAGGAACAGGCTTAGGAAGCGGCTTAATTTTAAATAACAAGCTGTTTCACGGAAGTTTTGGAACAGCCCCAGAAGCAGGCCATATGATTGTTAAGGCGGGCGGTGCTAAGTGTGGTTGCGGATCACGGGGTTGTTTTGAACAATATGCATCAAGCCGCTTTTTCCTTAATCAATTTTCTCAAAATCCTATTACTGCTTTTAAGAAAGCAAGAGAAAAAGATCCTCAAGCTTTAAAAGCCTGGCAATATTTCGGTTATTGGTTGGGTTTGGGAATTGGTAACTTAGTTAACATTATTGAACCTGAAATAGTTATTTTAGGAGGAGAAATGACACATGCTTGGGATTTCTTTATTCAAGAAACTCAAAAAGCCGCTCAAGAACATATTTATTCACCTTTAGCGAAGAAAGGAGTTAAAATTATTCGTTCTCAAGTAGGCTACCTAGCTGGTGCTATTGGCGCTGCCCTCTTAAGTGAAGAAAGTTAAATATTTTTAAAACAAAAAAGATATTTCAAAAATATCTTTTTTTGATTATCTTTGTTAATTCTCTAATTGTTTGCCTATAAGAATTTTGAATGTCTCAAAATCATGAGCCCCTATTAAAGGTTCTTGATTAATAAGAAAAGCAGGTGTGCCAAAATTATCTATTTTAACTTCTTGAATTGATTGGTTGATTTCTTCAAAATCTTTAACAATTGTTTCGGCAAATTTTTCACTTTCAAGACATTCATTAAAAATCTCTGTATCAGCTTCTAATTCTTTTGCATATCCTTTAAGATGTTCTAGTTGAATTTTAGTAGCATTTTCAAAAATCTTCATGTAATAATCATAATAATCTAGGCCTTGATCATAAAAACATAAAGCTGCTTCAGCTACCTTTTTAGCTTCCGGATGATAAGGGAGAGGAAAATCTCTGAAAACAATTTTCGCTTTTCCTTTATCAACATATTTTTCTTTCAGCTGGGGCATAACTTGAAGAGCAAAATCTTTACAAAAAGGACATTGATAATCATTAATAGCAATAATTGTTACAGGTGCGTCTTTGTCTCCTATAAAAGGATAATTATCATCCTCAAGTTCAAAATTTTGAATATCTTTTTCTTGAGGAGGCAAAGGCAAGCTATTGATTAAATTAGCTTCTTCTTTTTCGGCTTGATAATTGCCAAGATATAAGACACCCAATCCTAAAAGAACACCCAAGACAATTAGCATGACAGCTATAATATATTTATTTTTTTCTTTCATGTTATTTTTCATTTTATCAAAAATTTATTAAAAGGCAAAAATGCTTAAAAGGGGTTGACAAGAAATCTTTTTGCCCTATAATGTAAAGTACACTTCTTACCAGCTTTTTTATCTAGATGGATCTTCTCGTACCTTCCATCACGGATAAGAGAGGAGAGACTGTTCTTATCTCCACTAGATTTGGACTTCCTCCTCACAAGAAGCGTCCAGGGGAGCTACTTAGGTAGTTCCCCGTTTTCTTATTTACAAAAAACGGCTTAAAACCGTTTTTTAAATTTATATATATATTTACAACAATAAAAAAGGCTTGTCTCTAGACAAGCCTTTATCTAGTAATGTTAAAGAACAAGTTCAATAAACAATACAAAAGGAGCTATCGTAAAGATTATGAAACTTATAAGAGTTCCTGATACAAAAATATTAATTCTATCATTTAACCATGAGGGATTATCTACAGAATAGCTTCTCAAGTCTAAAAAATTTTCTCCCGAGATATCTTCAAAACAGAACAACAATGCCCCACACTGTACAAATGTTGTTACAGAAAATACTGCTATGCTTGTTAGTAAAGTCAAGGTAAGACTATTGAAGGGTTGAATCTTGAAGAATGTAACTGCCCCCACAAGAGCACCAAATAAAACTCCCATCACCAGCTTTGCTGCATCTTGAGGCTCTTCATCAAAATCATTTTTTTGGTAAAGCAGATAAAACCAACCAAGAAAACCATTGCAAATTCCTATTAACAGAAGAATTGTTCCTATAACAATTTTCTCTGTTAAGCTATTCAAATTAGTAAATTCAATCATAAGAGATAGAAATAACGATGCAAATACAAAATATAAATTTACCTTCTGAATAATTTTTGAAAAAACTCTTGAAGCTTTGCTAATTTCCTGTCTTCTTTGTGCCTCATTTGGATATGTTTCCATACTTCCTCCTTAACTTTGAGTTATTTATATACTATTATAAAAATATAGTTTTGTCAACTATATTTCTTTTTTTGTATTTTTTAAGTATGCCTATCAGCTACAGTAGAAGCACAATAGGATTCTGGTTTATAGCGAGCGATGAAACCATTGCCTTCGATCATGCCCACAATTTCACGAATCATATTTTTAGTAGGACCATCTTTTCCTATATCAACATGAATCTCAAAACTATAATCTAATTTTTGTTTAGTAAGTGCTTTCTTTAGTCTAGCAATAAATTGTTGGCCTAAATCTAAGGCCATGGAAGCTTCTTGATAAATTCTCGGACGGAGTTCTTTACCAACATCTTGATAATGTCTTTGATAAAAATATCGTGCTCCTTTACCTATTCTATGAACCAATATGACGTTTACAAAAACAGTCGTTTCTCGATAAAGCTTAGAATCACACCCTACGATAACTGAATATTTATCATTAGGTTCTGCTTCCATGTAATCAACCAAATCATAGATAAGAGTATTAAAAGTTAAACAACCTTTTGTAGGGCTGATAAAATCTTTTTTTAATATAGTTGATAATTCTTTCGTCATATATTTTTAAGATACCGCATTTATTAAAAAAAATCAAAAAAAGACTCTTTTTTCTAAAAGAGTCTTTAAATAAATATTTGATCTATTAATATATGGTTAAAAAGAGACAGGAAAGAAAAAACCCAAAAACTTTTACTTTGAATATTTAGCATTTCTAAATGCGGCAAGATGAGACCAATCAAGGCAGAAATGTAAAAGACAAAACATGTATGGAGATTAATCCAATCATTCCTTAGAAATCTTACAATATCCGGTCCTATAAAAGCCAAGAGAAAAAACCAAACAAAAAGATATTTTTCTCTTTTTTCAAAAGCTTGAGTTTTTTGCCTAATTAAAAACCAAATAATTGCTCCTATTAAAGCCACTCCTGAACTTAAAAAAAGCTCTAATGAACTCTGATTTCCAACTATTTCAATCATTTAAACCTCCTTAATATATTGCCGAGCTAGGATTCGAACCCAGATAACAGCCTCCAGAGGGCTGCGTCCTACCGTTAGACGACTCGGCAGAAAAGTCTACATATCCTTAAAAGTATCTATAAGCTTTTCATGAGGTAGCTGCATTAAAGCTTTGACAAAATTATCATACATATCAAGTCGGTAATCAAATTCTTGCTGATTCATAACGGCATATTTAATTTCATGACCTAATTCTGCTTCAACGTTTTTAATAACTCGTACTAAATTAATTCTTTTAATATCATCTGATACAACCAAAAGATCAACACGCGCATTATCGACATTCATAAAAACTCCTGTTATAAGAGCAAGCTTAATTCTACCAGCTTTTTTAAGTTCATGAATAAGTTTGTCTTTGACTTCAGGAGTTGATTTAAGAATCAAAGATTTCAATTCATTATAAAATTGAAAAAGTGGGTTAGCTTGATAGACTCTTCTTTCTCTCCCTATTTTCTTGTTTTTTTCTTCATCTTTATCTTCAACTCCTAGACGAGTTAATTTAGAAGAAAGTAGATTAATCTTCCTTAATTTTCTTAATTGGTATCTAGTAGAGCTAGGATCCGAATGAATCCTTTTGATTACCTCATCTAATGTAAATCCTTGTTGAGGATTTCTTAAAAAAAGCCTTAAAAGCTTAACTTTAATTTTAGAGTCAAAAAGACCTTCTAAGATACTATCATTCATATTTTTAATTTAAATATTTTAAAGTTAATTTTTAACTTTAAACAATTCTACACCTTTAAAAAATCTTTGTCAAAAAAAATAGATATTTTTTATACTTTTTAAAAACCTGTGATATAATAATTATGTATGAGTAAATTATTCCCCCAAACATCTGAAATTATTTTCAACAATCCCACTAACCCTCTTAGCTTCTGTGAATCTTTTGTCTATGAACCGAGTAATATAGAAGAGGAAAATTTAGGATATCTATATATTGTTGGTCAAGTTATTACTTATCAACAGAATAGATCTCAAGCTGCTTATCTTTTAAATTTAATCGCAACCGAAACTTCCCGTAATTTCTTTAAAAAAATAAAAAAATCTCCTAAAGAAGCTTTAGAAAATACCTTGACTCACATTAATCAGATTATTAATAAATCAGCGCAAGATAACAAATTAAGCTGGCTAAAAGATATTAATTTAACTGTCCTACTTTTTAATCCTAAAAATCAGCTATTATCTTTCTCCTCTACTGGAAAAATAGAACTTCTTCTTTGGAGAAAAGGAAAATTAGTGGATATTGGAAAAGATTTTACATCTGAATTTTCTCAAACAGAACAAGCTAAGCTGTTCGAAAATGTAGCTAATGGAAGGATGAATCCTCAAGACCGTCTTTTAGTAAGCGCTCCTCCTTTATCAGATATGCTTAGCTTACAAAAAATTAAAAACGCTCTTGATAAATCACAATATCAACCTAATTCAGCTTTTAAAAATATTTTAAATATTAAAGAAGACAATGATTTGGCTTTAGTTTTTTTAACAACTTCTTCTCAACCGACTAAAGCCGACCCTAGAGAAAAAACAAAACCTGAAGATGAAAAAACTTCTCAACCAATTAATGAAATTTCAATTAAAGAAAAAAGCAAGAAAAATCTTCAATTAAATCAATATGTATTAAAAATTAAAAACATTTCTCTTAAGATTTTTAAAGTCTTACGTAAAGTAAGTCTAGCAACTTTCCAAATCTCGAAACAATCATTTGATAAAATTAATAAAGAAAAATTACTTGCTTTAAAAAATCTTAAAAACAAAGATAAAAAAATTAATAGAAAAGATCTTTTAGTAAAAATTAAAAGAATATTTAAAAAAATTCCTAAAAAATATCTATATATCCTTGTAGGCATTCTTTTATTAGCCTTATTGCTAACCTTTCTTCTATCTTGGGATCAAAAATCAATTGAAGAAATACCCGAAACTTTTTCAACAACAGATCAAATTGTTAAAGAACCACTTCAGTTAGTTGACCTCAAGAAAAGAACCCTTTCCTTTAACGGAAAAAATATGTTTGCTCAAGAAGGTAATTTAATATTTTTTGATGAAACTTCTTTATTCAAGTTTAATTTAGCACAAAAAACAGGCACTTTTATCTTTCCTCCGCTTGAAAAAGACGAAAAACTTCTTTATCAAGCAGCTTTAGAAGATAATTTTGTTTATATATCTTCTAATCAAAGAATCGCTATTTTTGACCCGGTTGAAGAAACATTTAATCTAGAAAAGCTCACTGGCATAGAAGAAGAAAAGATTTTAGACTTAGCTACTTATGGTAATAATATATATTTACTTTGTAAAAGCGGTAAAATTTTTAAATATGCTAACTTAAACTTTTCTCAAGCCATAACTTGGCTTGAGAAACATGAAGATTTTGGCGAACAATTTATTTCTTTTGCAATTGATGGTTCTATATATATCCTTGAAAAAGGAGGTTTAATATATAAATATATGCGAGGAGAACAGGTAGAGGATTTTCTAATTACGATTAAGGGAGAGATAAAACAAAGCGATAAAATTATTACTTCACCAGATTTTAAAAATATATATATTATGGCAAGTTTTCAAAATAAAATACATATTTTTAATAGAGAAACCCAAATTCTTATAAAATCACTAACGAACCCAGAATGGCAGAATATGACTAATATATATATAGATAAAGACGAAAAAAATATTTATCTCTTAGCTGATTCTAAAACATATAAAATAAAAATACCTTAATTTAAAAATATTTACTAAAAAAGGACGGTAGAAAATATAACCGTCCTTTTTTAATATTTTCCTTAATTTTATTTCATTTTAACCGTTGCACCAGCTTCTTCAAGCTTCTTCTTGATTTCTTCCGCTTCTTCAGGATTAAGGCTATCTTTAACGGTCTGAGGAGCTCCATCAACTAATTCTTTTGCTTCTTTAAGACCTTTGCCTGTAATTTCTTTAATAGCTTTAATAACCTGTATTTTAGAAGCACCAGCACTCTCCAGTACTAGATCAACAGTGGACTTTTCTTCTGCCTGACCATTGCCATTTTGAGCGCCTACGCCAGCAGCGGGTGCTACTGCCATAGCTCCAGAAACTCCAAATTTATCCTCTAAAACCTTAACTAATTCAGAGAGCTCTAAAACACTCATTTTTTCAATTTGCTCAACAAGTTCCTTAAATTTACTGGGAACTGTTACTTTTTTTTCTTCTTTCTTATCTTCTGCTTGAGGAGCTTCTTTTTTAGAAGTATCTTTTTTGTCAGCCATGTTTTAAATATATTTTAACAAATTAATAAATTATTCTTTTGATTGTTTAATTGCGTTAAGAGTCATTACTAATTTACGTTGATTGCCAGATAAAACATTCACTAAACCAGTTAAGCTGCCCTGTAACGCGCCGACCAATCGGGCTCTTAACATTTCTATGCTTGGTAAATTAGCTAATTCAATAATTTTATCTTTAGAAAAAAACTTGCCCTCTAGAAAACCACCAAGAATAAGATTCTCTTTATCATGATCTTGAGCAAATTTATGAACACTTTTAGCAAGCGCTATGCCATCATCACCCCAAGATAAAGCTAATTGACCTTCTGTGTTTTTAATATCAGCTCCTTCTAGGTTAGCTGTATGAAGAGCTTTATCTATAAGGCGTTTTTTAACAGCTTTATGCTCCATCTTTTGTTCAACTAAAGCCATCCTTAATTCATTATCTTCTTTTGATTTCAATCCTTTAAAATTAGTCACCAAAAAAGTAGGTTTTTCTTTCATTCTAGTAGCTAATTCTTTAGTAAGCTGTATTTTATCTTCTTTTTTTAATTTCATAAATTTAAATTAAATTTAAAATGCGGTCCAAAGACCGCCAAAAGAAGAAAGAAACATCTTTTTCCTGCGTTGGATATTTAAGCTTTAAGCCCCAAACGGTCTTTGGAAATATATATAATTTTAGTTATTTACTTTTTTAATTCTTTAATGTTCTTAGCTAAACTACCATATTACTTATCAATAATATCCACTTTTTTATCAAAATATTCTGTTAAAATATTTAAATATTCTTTTATATCTTTTTTAGTAATTTCTATAGTAAAAATAGATATTTTTAAGCTAAGTATACTTATTATAAACAGAAATAGGTACTTGTCAAATTAAAATTCAAAAATCTTATCAGTTAAAATAGTTTCATTAATATTTTCTTTTAATCCATTTTCTCCAATGAACTCTATTTTAACGGGCAAGGCACCAATACCAGCTTGCCTCTGGATAAGAAGTTTATAAGGCTTCTTTTCTATATGTTGAGGTAGGGTGTAGTCTAAAACTACTTGATGGTGGTTACCAACTGGAACCTTTACTAAACCAGCCATAATAGTTTTATTAAATTCTTCTCCGTATTGCGGTTCAGTGCTTAATCCTTTAATATTATTAAACCAACTACCTTGCGGAACATAAACTCGTAACCAGTCATTATAATCTCGCGTTAACCAGCTTTTCTCTTGAGCAGTATGGTGATAATTAATAATTAATTTAGCCGTAGGCATTTCTTGAGAAAAATCAATGAAATAATTTAAATTACGTCTAATAAAATAATCAGCTTTAAAAGAATTAACGTTTGAGTCAACAACCATAAAGCAGTCTTGTTCAAAATTCCTTATCCTACCATCCCAATTCATTTTTTGAATATTCTTTTGAAGTCCATTGTCTTTAAAATACAATAGAATATCCTTTTGATTAAGATGTTCTTGTGCTAAATCAAGCATACCAAATAATTGAAAAGGATTTTCTTGAATAACTTTTTCAATTAAAATTTGTGCAATATCTTTTAAGATATTCTTTCTATCAAAACGTTGAATGCCTTGCTTGCGATAATCAATTTCAATATGTTGTTCTAATGTTAAAAGAAAATTATCTTTATGGATTACTAAATCATATTCAGGTAAATCCAAAGGACCATAAATTTCTAAAAGTGATTCTAAAACTGCCGGTGTAATGGCAATAACACCATCAAAGGTTTCTTGACCTCCCTGCAAATTATATAATTCAATCATTTTATTGGCTGATGTTGGAAAATCAGGCGACCAATTTCCGTCTCTAAATTGCCAGTTTTCAACCCAAAGGTATTTATTAATAGGCATAGGAGGGGCTATATTTGTAGGTTGAGACAATTCAAGGTCAAAGAAAGCTGTGTCATAGAATTCAAATTCTTCTAATTGGGCTTTAGTAACTTTGACAGTGGCAAAACTTGAAATAAATCCCCCAGTCGGTCTTAATTCTAAATTATTTTGAAAAAGCACTAAATAGCTCATTTCTTTATCAAAGCCAGCTATCTTTCTTGCTAAATTTAATAAATTAACTTCGTTGTTTATCTGGTCATTATCTTCTAAGGTTTTCTCTGAATTTTGATTTTCTAAATATTTAATTTTAAGCTCTTTCCCTTGATAATTTCTTTGAAATATTAAAAAACCAACTCCTATAATTATAAGGCCTAAAATAATGATTAAAGTTATTAAATATGTTTTATTCATATTCAAAATTTTAATAAATTTTACCCTATTTGTCAATAAAAAGCCGCAGAAATACTGCGGCTTAAACTATGATTTTACGTTGAAAAGTTCCTCCTTATCCTTTTGTGAGATAAACTGCTGAAGTTTTTTAAGCAATTCTTTGTCATGATAATATCCCATAGGAGAAAAAAAACAATCAAGAGCTATTTTCACTACTTCTTTAGTAGGTATTTCCAAGATAAAAGCTAGGCGATCTATCTTAGCTTTTTGTTCGCTAGAAATTAAAACTCTTAACCCTTCAACCTTAGTACTATTTTCTGACATTTTTCCTCCTTTTAAGCAATCTTGATTATTCTCATATTATCATTTAAACAATAAATTGTCAACTATTAATTGGTAGGAAAGACCTTTTTTGTTTTTTAAGATAAAATAAAGTATAATGATATATTAAATTAATTTAAAAAAATTATGTTAAAAAATATCTTTTTTCTAATTATTGGATTTTTAATAGGTGTTTTTATAGTCTCTAGCTTGTCTTGGAGAGATATTCAATGGGATAACCTTAAAGACAATCCTTGGCAAGAAATTATGAGATTGCGAGCTATTATTTCAGAGAAAACACCCGAAGATACTCATTCAGCTTACGTTACAAAAATAGTTGATGGAGATACTGTTATTATAGAAGGAGGCAAACAAGTAAGATTATTAGGAGTTGATGCTGCTGAAAAAGGAGAAACTTGCTATCAAGAAGCTAAAGATTATTTAGAAGACCTTGTTTTAAAAAAAGAAGTAACTTTAATCTCTGACGCTAATGATAAGGATCAGTACGGTAGGTTATTGCGTTATTTACAAATTGACGGTAAGAATATTAATATTGCTTTAGCAAAGCAAGGGATGGTTTCGCTTCTTCTAATGCCAGAAGTAACAATTTATAGAGCAGATTTAGTAGTTGCCGAACAATATGCTAAAAATAATAAATTAGGTTGTCTTTGGGAAGAGACAGAAGAATAGAAATTATTAATTATTATTTAAATAAAAAAAGCGCAGATATTCTGTTATCTGCGCTTATTTCTTTATATGTTAAATTCTGCATTGGCTTCTCTATAAAAAGCCAATATAATTCTTAAGGCTTCTTTATTTAAATCATTCGTTCTTAAGGTTGCTAAAGAGTTTAACATTCCAGCAGCATTTTCTTGTCCTATTTTTGAAATAATCTCTTTAATAACCGCTACCTTTAATTCTATAATATCCATATCCTTATGTTCTTCCATGTTTTGAATAATGCTTTCTTCGCTAAAAGGCCATTTATAAAAAGCTGCATGGTAAAAAGGCGCAATAGCAAAGAAGAGAAGGTTAAAAACTATCGAAAGTTTTACCGATACCATAATTCTCTCAATGTCTGAAACATAAAGATAAACCTTAAGGTTTTTACGCACAAAATCTTCATATATCCTAGGAAAAGCTTCCTTAAAATTATCAATAAAAATGAGGAGAGAAGCTTTATCGCTCATCACCTTATCAAAATAGTCTATATCATTTTGATCTATAGAAAGAACTTCTAAAGATTTTTTCAATTTTCCTGTTGGTTCTTTTGAAGACATCGGCCCTCCTTACCCTATATTTCTAAGGTTCAAGACTTTCATAAACAGCCAAAATAGTTGCTAACACCAAGGTCTCTAGATCTTTATTATTAATCTTAACCAAGACAAGAAATATCTTTATCTTGTCATATAATTCTTTCTCTGATTTTGTAACTTCGTTTAATCTTCTAAACGAATCGTTATCATATGTATTTCTCCTTTGTCATAATTAACCTTGTTCTATCATATTTAAGCGAAAAAAACAAGTTTTTTGGTTTAAAAAGTTAACTATGGTAAAATATAAGTATGAATGAAATATTTTTAGCTGTTTTAATTATTGTTGGATTAGTAGCTTTCGGGCTAATAACTTTTTATTTAACAAAAAAATATTTCAGCCAAACTTCTCATCAAAATATTGAAAAATTAAGCGACCGCATGTTTTCTCAACTAAATGAAATAACGCGCCAAGTTAATGATAGATTAAGAGAAAACACAGCTTCTCTGCAACAGCAAAGGCAAGATTTAAATTCTCGCTTAGATAATACTCAAAAAATAGTTAATTCAGTCACTAATAAATTAGCTACCTTAGAAGAATCTTCCAAAAGAATCTTTGAAGTTGGTAAGGATATTACGTCTCTTCAAGATATTCTAAAAGCTCCTAAATTAAGAGGCGGTTTAGGCGAATATGTCTTAGCAGATATCTTAAAACAAATCTTACCTCAAGATAATTATGCTCTCCAATACGAGTTTAGAAATCATGAAAAAGTAGATGCAATCATTAAGCTTAAAAATATGCTTATCCCAATTGATGCAAAGTTTCCACTTGAGAATTTTGAAAAAATTATTAAAACAACTAATGAAAAAATTCAAAAAAAAGCGCATAAACAATTTTTGCGAGATGTCAAAAAACATATTGAGGCAATTTCAAATAAATATATCCGTCCTGATGAGGGAACATCAGATTTTGCTTTAATGTATGTCCCAGCAGAAAATATTTACTATGAAATCATTTTAAAAGAAAAAGGCGATAAAAACATTACTAATTTCGCCCTTGCCCGTAAGGTAATTCCTGTTTCTCCTAATAGCTTCTATGCTTATCTGCAAGCTATTTTAATCGGCTTAAAAGGACTTCAAATTGAAAAAGGAGCTCAAGGAATTTTAGCTAATTTAGGTAAATTAAAGCTTGATTTTAATCAATTTGGAGAAGACTTTGGAGTTTTAGGAAAACATTTATCATACGCTAATAATGTTTATGAAAAATCTCAAAAAAAATTAGAGAAGTTTAGTGATAAATTAGAAGAAATAGAATCCCCTGCTCCTCCAAAAATATTAAGTAATAAAAAAAGAGCCTCTCAAGAAAAGAAAAATATTAATTAAAAAATATTTTAATCAATTCCTTGAAGCTGTATATAGTTATCATGAGCATAGAGAATCTTGCTTTTGATTTTTTGAGGATTAGAAACTGTTTTGAAAAGAAAATTACGAGTTGAGCCAGCTGTTTCAACATGAACATTACCAAAATTAAAAAAAGTTTGTATTATTCCGCTAATATCAACAGATACATCTTGAACTCTATCAAGCTTAAATTCAGAAATTTCCCTTTTAAAAAGCCCTTTTTGTTCAATATCAATAATCCTTTCACTTGTTATAATCCAAGCATCCAGCCAATAATCTGAGAATCTTACAAAAAGAGCTAGCCAAAGACCTTGAAAAAACAAGATAGCCAACCAAAAAAGAATTTTATTGCCATAACTAGCAAAAAAATCAGGTACAAGGTTTTTTAAAGCAATGCCAGCTCCTAAAAGAAAGATTCCTATAAAAGATAACACAAAAACATCACGCAATAAGACAAGCCAATGGCGACGATAGACTGCTAAAACATTTTCATTGTAATTAAGTCTTAACATAGTTTAGCGAAGAAAAGAGTGAGATTGAAAACTTTCTGAAATATTTTGTGAAATTTCTTTCCAAGGAATCCAAGCAAAAGAAACAATATTTAAAATAAAAAAGACAAGCGAGACTGTTAAAAAGATAGTCATCGCTTTTTTTGTAAACTTACCACTTAAGTTATAGTGCTTAAAATGATAAACAACTGCTACCGTAACAGCAAAATAAATAACAAGAATAATAATTAAGAAAAGTAAAGCTAAATAACCAATCATTTTAAAAATATTTTAAAACTAATATATTTATTATATATCAATAATTAAGAAAAGAAAAATTATTCATGCCTAATAGCTTCAATGGGATCTAAGCGAGCTGCCTTACGAGCTGGATAAATTCCAAAAAGCACACCAACTAAAATAGAAATAAAAAAGGCAATAAAAAAACCGCCGATGGGAAAGCTTAAAGGCCATTCTAATCCTACTGTCTGAGCACCTACTTTTACTATTAAAGTTAAAGAGAAGGCTAAAAAAATACCTAATAATCCCCCAAAACTTGTTAATAAAGTAGATTCAACTAAAAATTGTCTTAAAATGTCATTATCATTTGCTCCAATAGCTTTGCGAAGGCCTACCTCGCGAATTCTCTCTGATAAAGATACTAGCATAATATTCATAATGCCAATACCACCAACTAATAAAGAAATGCTAGCTAAAAAAATTAAGAGAAAGTTTAGGGCTTCAGTAACATCTTGGGCAATTTCCAAAGCTTCGTCAAGTGACATAATTAAAAAATCATCTTTGGTAGGATCATTAATGCGATGACGTCTTCTTAAGAGAGCTTCAAGCCGAGAAACTGCTAATTCCATATTTGTGCCTGGTTTAACTTGTATTATGCCTTCATTAATATAATCAATCCCTAAAAGAAGTTTTTGGCCTGTTGTAACAGGCAACATTACCATGGTATCTAAATTAAAGCCTGAAACCTGACCTCTTGAAGCTAAAACACCAATAACTTTAAAGCTATGATCTTGTATCTTAACTTTTTTCCCAAGAGCTTCTTGGTCACCAAAAAGATTTTCCTTAATTTCACTACCTAAAACTAAGACTTTTGCAACACCTTTTTGCTCACTATAATTAAAAAATCTGCCTTTTTTAAGTTTGCTTTGTTGATCAATATCAATATATTGATAGCCAGAAGCAAAAAGAAAAGCGCTTGTTTCTTCGCCTTGATAAGTTGCCCAAGCTTGTCCAGATGCAAAACCAGCTTGACCAGTTACAAAACTAAAATCTTCAGCAGCTTCTAAATCTGCTGTTTTAAGAGTTGTCACTTTAACGCCTTGTACCATAGAAGCAGCTGTACCAAATGTTCCCTTACCAGGAATTTTAGTTGTTATATCAATAATATCTGTCCCAAAAGAAGTTACTTGAGATAAAACAAAACTTTTAACTCCCTTACCGAAAGTAATAATCAAGCTAACCGATAAAATGCCAATAATAATCCCCAAGGACGACAAAACTGTCCTCATTTTATGACGCTTGAAATTGGATAAAGCTATATGAATGGCTGCACGAAGTGACATTTTTTTATTATTCGTATCTTAAGGCTTCAATAGGATCTAAGTGAGCTGCCTTACGAGCTGGGTAGAGTCCAAAAATCATTCCTATCATCATAGCAACCCCAGCTGCTAAAATAATTTGAGAAAAAGAAATGATAAAATACCATTCAAGATTAGTAAATAAACGAATGGCATAGGAAATACCCCATCCTAATAAAAGACCACTTGCTACTCCTATTAAGCCAGCTAATAAAGCAATAAGAGTACTTTCTGCTAAAAATTGGATTAAAATATTATTATCTGTTGCTCCTAAGGCTTTGCGAAGACCTACCTCACGAATTCTCTCCGATAAAGACACTAACATAATATTCATAATTCCGATACCGCCCACTATAAGAGAAATAGCTACAACTAAAATTAAAAAAGACTGAATCGCCCCTGTAACTTGTTTTAAAATAGATAAAAGTTGTGCCATTGTCCTAACACTAAAATCATCTTTATCAGGATCGGTAATACGGTGACGAAAACGGAGTAAAGTTTCTATTTCTTTTTCAACTAATTTTTCATTAGCACCGCTTTGCATACGAGCTCGAATAAAAGCAACATGATTAATCCCAACAAGACTTTTTTGAGCTGTTGTCACAGGAACAAAAACTTGGCTATCAAAGTTACCAAATAAATACGAACCTCTCTTTTTAAAAAGACCAATTACTTCAAAATTAACATTTTTAATTCTAATTCTTTTACCAAGAGGATTTGCACCATTAAATAACTCTTGTGCTACTTCATGGCCTAAAACGGCTACTTTAGCATAGCGATTAATCTGATTTTGAGAAAAAAAATAGCCCTGTTCAAGACTTGTATCCTCTACGTTAATATAGTCAGCTGAAACACCGGCAATATCAAAATTTTGGCTCTGATTGCTGAATGTTACTGGATAATTACCCGAAACATATGAACTAACTGCTTCAATGTAGGGAAGTTTTCTAATAGCTTGGGCATCTTCATTTGTTAGAGTGGTAATATTAACTCCCATCAGAGCAATCGGAGGCCCTTCTTCTTCTGATTTGCCGGGTAAAATACCAATTAAATTAGTGCCTACTTTAGTAACTTGCGAAATAATTAACTGCTGTGCTCCCGTTCCAATAGCAGTTACTAAAATGACCGAGGCAATGCCGATAATAATACCTAGCATTGTTAAAAAAGAACGTGTTTTGTTGGCAAAAATATCCTTAAGAGAACTTTTTAAAATTGTAACTAAAAGATTCATACAATTTAAATATTTTCTTCAATAATGCCTTTTTTTAAATGAAGGCGACGTTGAGCATGATGAGCAATATCCTTAGAATGAGTAACTAAAATAATAGTATTGCCTTCTTTATTTAAACTGTTAAAAATCTTCATCACTGGTTCTGTGTGCTTATATCCTAAATTACCTGTTGGCTCATCAGCTAGAATGAGGGTTGGTTGGTTAATCAAAGCTCTTGCAATAGCAACGCGTTGCGATTCTCCGCCTGATAATTGACTAGGATGATTCTTAAGACGGTGCGATAAACCGACTTTGTCAATTAATTCATGAGCTCTTTCTAAGGCTTCTGAACGTGTTATTTCTTTATTATATATTGTTGGTAAAAGTACGTTTTCTAAAACTGATGTTCGTGGTAAGAGATTGTATCTTTGAAAAACAAAACCAATTTTATTATTTCTTAAATTAGCTAATTCATCTTTTGAAAGTTGACTAGTTGCCTTTTTTTCAATTGAATATTCTCCTTTAGTTGGTTGATCAAGTAATCCTATAATATTTAAAAGGGTTGATTTACCTGAGCCTGAGGCTCCTTCAATGGCAACATACTCACCATCTTTAATACAAAAATTAACTCCTTTAAGAACGGGAGTTACAACTGAATCTGTGTGATATTCTTTAAAAATTCCTTGCGCTTCAATCATTAATTAATCTTCTATAAAAGTAATAACTTGTTCATTTTCTTGAAGGCCTTTTTTAATTTCTACCCTTGTTTCTCCTTCAAGTCCTAGAGAAACTTCTCTTTTTTCAATTTTGTTATTTGCTTTCATAACTCGAACATAATTCTTATCTTCTTCTTGTTTAATAGCTACATAAGGAACCGTTAAAACACCTTTTGCTTGTCCTGTAATAATATCTAAATTAGCTGTTAGGCCTGATTTTAATTTTTGAGGATAACTATCAAGCAAAACCTCAATTCTATAATATATAACACCTTCTTTGACAATTTCTGCAGGATAAATTTTAGAAACTTTAGCTAAATATTGTTCTCCTGGGTAAGCATCAAAATCAACTTCAATCTTATCTTTAATTTTAATTTTGCCTATGTCAACTTCAGAAACGTCCGCTTCTATTTTAAAATTATCATTAGGCATCATTGTAACAGCTACTTGACCTGGTTTAGCTGTTTCTCCCTCTTCTAATTCTACTTTCGTAATAGTACCTGCCAAGGGAGCCTTTAAGGTCATTCTCTTAAGTAACATTCTTGCTTGAGCAACATCAGCAGAGAATGAACTAGCTTGAGCTTGATTAAGGGCAAGTTCTTTCTGGGTCTGGTCTATGGTGGCTTCTGTTTGAGAAATAGTTTCTTCTCTTTGAGCTTCAACATATTCTAAATTACTTTGAGCAGCATCAACAGAAGCTTGAGCACTATCTAATTGTGATTGAGCTGTGTTAAGGCTAGAAGTATTAGTAATTTTTTGAGATTCAATTGCCTGTTCGGCGGTAATCAAATCATTTATAGCAGCTTCGACGTTAGTCTTCTGAGTATCAATAGCTGTTCTGTCAGTATCGCTCACGGTTGATTTATATGGAGGAGTCTCAAAACCTTCTTGACGAATATAGCTTAAAGTTTCCTTAATAAGTCCTAAAGAATCTCTTAAAGAAATTAAAGCTGTTAAAGTTTTCTCGGGGTCTTCTGTTAATTGAGCTTCGGTGATAAGAGTATTTGTATTATTAAGATCTGTATAAGCTATATCACGCTTACTTTTAATTTTAGCTCCTATTTGATTTACGCTAGAAAAATAGCTATTTCTAATATTATCAATCTTTAAAAGAGCTTCATCGCCCACTAAAAAATTAGAAGCTAAATCACTGCGAGCATCTTCATAAGATTCTTTAAGATCGTTATGAGTCTCTCTCTGGACATCTTCCAAATTCTGTTTCTTAGCAGTTAAATTAGTTTCAGCTGTTATTAAGTCGCTCTCTGCTTTTTGAATGCTTTGTTGAGTGCGTGCCTTAACTTTTTCAAGATTTTTTATTGCATTAGTTAACTGAATTTCTGAAAGGTTAATTTGATATTGAGCTTTAGTTAAATTAGCTTGGGCTTTTTGAAGATTAATGCTTTCTTCTTCATTATCCAAATAAATTAAAGGGGTTTCTGCTTCAACCACATCTCCAACTTCAACCACAACTTCTTCTATCTTGCCTTGCCTATCAACCTCTAAATCAATCCTTTTTAAAGGAATTAAGCTACCAGTAACACTAATCTTTTCCGTAATATCTTCTTTAACTACTTCAGCTAAGGATATTTCAGGTTCTTGCTTATTAAAAACTTGAAAAAGAATTAAAACCAAAAAGATAAAAACAATACTGCTTATAATAATAACTTTTTTCTTCATAAAATAAATTTAATTATAAAATTTAAAATAAAGTTTTTTTAATTATACTAAAAATCACGAAAAATAAAAGGATTATAAGCATAAAATCTACATTATTAAGTAATTTTTAATAAAAAATCCTCAAGTCTCTAGACCTGAGGATTCTCTTGTGCCTATTGCCAATCAAACTCCTCGGCAAAACGGTCTTTTATAATACCTGTAATGTGAGGAAGACTATGTTCTTCTTCTTTCTTTCTTCTCTCTCTTACCAATTGAGCGGGACTCATAGAGAGAATTCTTTCATTGTTAAACTCATCTTCAAAATTCTCTAAACCAAAGTGTTTTAAAATATCTATGCAGTCTTGTCTAATAAAATGTATATCATACCATAGAGTGCCATCTTTTTCACGAAGAAGTATCCAGCCTGAAGAGGAAATCCATTCTGCAGCTTGAGGCATCCCCTGTTCATCATACCTAAGCTTAATAGGATAATACTGCACTCCAACTTTAGACATCTTAACATCTCCTTTTTTAAAATATTTTTCTCTCAAGGTACTGCAAGGCTTTTATATAGAGACCTTTTCTTCCTGACAGCTTCTTGCATTCTTCGTTATTACTCCTAGCAATGTTTCTTAAATTATCTTTAATATCTGCAATTTTAACTTGAGTAGCCAACTGATTACAAGAAAGACGTCCTATATATCGCTCATATCTTTCGTTATCCTTACGAGTCAATGAATCAACAGCATTTGCTATAACATAACCAAATGAATTTTTAATATCATTAAATGTAACATCCGTATCTTCTATTATGTCGTGGAGAAGAGCTATCGTCTGAAGGTCATCATCTTGAAATTCACTAGCCACTCTAATAGGATGAAGAATATAGGGCTCTCCATTACAACAAAGTTGCCGTTGTTCATGTTTTTCTATAGCCAAAACCAATGCCATGGTTTTTCTATTCACTTTGACCTCCTTTATGTATTAAGCCTTATTTAAAAAATAGCAAATATATACCTATATGTCAATACTAATATTAAATTAGTGGACACTTAAAGAACGCTAATTTAAAAACTAATCTTATAGAAAAAGCAGCGAAGGAAGCAATAATCTTATTACTTCCTTCTTAATATTAATTTATCCTAAAATATAGCGACTTATACGTGAAAGAGGTATAACATCCGTTTTCCTAACATATATCTTATTCTCTCCGCTGTTTTCAAGAGTAAGGTATTCTTCCTCCTCGGGATTCCAGCTCCATTTTTTTAGACAGTTCTTAGCAACTTCAGGTATTGTTATACTATCAAGCAATCCCACTTGGGAAATTATCGCCCCTCTGACAAGGCGACCATTATCAAGGTACTTTATAACAGCGTTAAATCTGCGTTTGCTAGGACTCAATTTAACATAAGGTAAACTAACCAGTTCTTGTTTTAAACTTAGACAAATTTCTTTACCTGGTATTTGTTTCCCTTCAGCAATAAAGGCAATTTCACAATCATGTTTCAATAAATTATTCTCACTAATAGGTATACCGTGGACATCAACTCCTATTAAGTTCTCCATGCCTTTCCTCCTTTAGTAAATTTTCATCTTTTATTCTATATTATTAGTTATTGTTTATCAAATACTATATAATCCACAACTAAAAATTTACATGAGAAAAATTATTAATGAAAGCTGAAAAATAATTTTTTATGCTAAGAAAATGTCCAAGTTCTTGCTTAAACATTGATCTATATAACACAATTCATTAACAGGCTAGGATATATACTTAACGCTAACTTGTTTTCTTCTTTAGTAAATTATAGAATATTCTTTCTTTTTAGGCTAATACATGATCTTTCATCTTTCCTCCTTTTAGTCTTAATATTTGATACTTCTTAAAATAAAGACTTAAATTAATTAAGAACTAATACTTTTTGACTAAGTCTTTATTCTAATCATTAGAGAATAAAGCTGTTAAATCTTATTTCTTTCTTTAATAAAAAAATAGCCCACAAGTTTATTGTGGGCTATGCTCTTATTCTTTTCTTATTGTTTGTAAGAACCGTTATTTTGAATATAGATGAAATAAGTATTACTCATACCCTAAGTTGTAAATTTAGGTGCCCTTCAAGAATTCTATTATAGACATTTCAAGAATACTAGAAGTTTTGTACTGTGCCCGAAAAGTACTGGTTTCATGCGGGTCATCCTGGGGAGCTAAGTCCGTGATTCTACAAACTAAGCCAACCTCGCAAAGTATCTTCAAATGTTTAGATAGCTTCTCAACGTCCCAGCTATCAAGAAGCTTCAGAAGTTCGCTAAACGACATTGCTTTATCTTGGTTTTCAAGCATAACAGATAAAATTTTTCTACGTTCATCGCTATCCAGAGCATTTGCTGCTATACGATAAAAACCACGATTTTTAGTTATCTCGTTCATTTTTCCTCCTTTAGAATTATCTACATACTATATTATCTTTCATATTTTGTCAAGTAAGTTTGACCCACCATAAAAGAGGTATAACAAAAACCTCATAAATAGAGGTTTAGGGAAAAGGATGTTAACGGGAGCGGGTTCGAACCTGTTTGATGAGGCTAATTAGAAAAAATTTATTTAGAAATAAAGTGAGGTTCTTAGGTTTTAGGATTGTGAGTAGACGATGAGTTATTTATATTCTTCATAAATTATAAAAGAAAAACCCGAGTGACTATCGTAACCCGGGCAATAAACCATTATTTAGGCGATTCGATGAGTAAACCTTGTAAGCGTGAAAGGGGCACAACATCTTCTCCCCTGACATATACGCAATCTCCTTCATTGTTTTTCAGGACAAGATAATCATCTTTACTAAAATTCCAGCCCCAGTGCCCTAGACATGTCTTCACGATTTCTGGCGCAACTAAATCCCCAAGAAGTCCCCTTTGGGAAACTCTTACATCGTAAAGTAAACGACCGTGATCAAAAGCTCCAACTACAACATTGAATTTACTACGACTTGAACTAAGCTCGGCAGGATAAAAGAACATTAACTCTTTTTCTCCCCTGAGACGAACTTCTTTACCCAATGCGTTTCTTCCTTCAGCAATTAGCAAGATTTCGTAATCATGACTTAGTAGTTCTTCTTCTGGGACAACTTTTCCATATTCATCAATGCCCATTAATCCTTTCATCTTATCTACCTCCTTTAGAATTACTTATATAATATATTATCTTCTATATTATGTCAAGCAAGTTCAAGCTAACACAAAAAGAGATATAACAAAAGCCTCATGAATAAAGGCTTAGAAAAAAGGGTGCTAACGGGACTCGAACCCGTATCGCTAGGACCACAACCTAGTGCTCTGCCCTTGAGCTATAGCCACCATATTAAAAAATATACTTTATGTTCATTTTTTTAACCAATTACTTTCATAAATAAAAGTTACCAAAAAAACTAATTACTCATTGTAGGTTAAAGCTTGCTATGGTAAAATATTATAATCCTAAATTATGAATAATGAAGGGGGGTGAATACTTTGAAAATCATCAAAAATAATATTAAACCATTAAGTTTTTTTCTTCTAGGTTTTTTTATCGCTACAGGGATAGCTCTATCTTTTGTTCCTAATTTAACCACAGCACAGCAGTCCGACTGTCAAATGACACAAGAAAATGTTGAAAATCTTTATCAAGCTATTTTCCATCGCGATATGGACACCGACGCTGAAGATTATATTGGACATCAATTTAGTTTTGTTGTCCAACAAATGCAACAATCTCAGGAACAAACAAAATACAATGCTCTATATAAGTCTATGAAATCCTTAGAAGAAGCTCAAAGAGAACCTGGAGAAATTAGTGAAGAAAATCAACAGATATATAAAGATTACATTGATCAATCAGCAGCTATTATTAATGAGTGGGCAAAGACTCTTCCGGAACAAGCATCTGAAGATAAAGTTATTGGCCCAGAACAAGCTCGAGAAGCAATTCAAAATGCTTATCAAAACATGAATCAGATAGCTCAGCAAGCTTGTGAACAGGGATTATTGCAAGCGCAAAGACAAATAGGCAAGCCTTCTGACTTGCCAACTCCTTCTAATAAAAAAGGGCAATAAAATTAAGCAACGATAAATTAAAAAAGGCCTATCTAAACAGATAGGACTTTTTTATTTCTTTTAATCGCCAATAAATATTGTAAGCTTTTTAACAGTTCTTTTAAAAACTCGTTAATAAAAGCAGGTTTTAAGAAAAGGGTTAGGAGCATAATATTATTATAACTTTACTAGAGAAATATGATGAGTTTAGCAAGCTAATCAATGGTTTAAAGGAAATCAACGAATTGCAAAAAAGTTTTGCATAAAAATTTTTAGCATGGTTATTTCAATAAAATAAAATATCCCCAAATTAGGGGTTGACAGGAATTTATTATTTGTTAGAATAGATAATGTGATAGCACTCTGGGGTGTCTTCGGACAGCTCCAGATTTTTTTTATTGAGAAATTTGTTTCTTCAGCTTACGAATATCTATATATTTAGCTCTTTCTAATAGTTCTTTAGCAATTCTTCCTCGTGTAGACATAACAATAATTCTTTTTTTCTTATCCTTAATTCTATCTATTGGAGCAGAAAAATCACTATCGCCTGACATTAGTACAGCTGTAGTATACTTATTAGATAATTCAACCATCTCAAGTGCTAATTCCATATCTAGGTTTCCCTTATATTTTTGTAAATGTTTAGATACACGAATTTTCTTAATTGCTTTTGTTCTTAAGATATAGCCATTGATATCAAGCATATCCAAAAATTTTCTTTCTCGCTTCCTGTCTTCATTGTAAGCAATATAAACGAAGCATTTAACATTCGTACCACATTCTTTTCTAAAATATTTAATTAATTTTTCATAAGAAATTCTCCAGCCTAAGTTTCTTTGAGAATAAAAAAGATTCGCCGCATCAATAAAAACATAAACCCTGCCTTTTATAAGTTCTTTAAGCATATTAGCTTATTTTATCATAAAACCATCGTTGAAAAAGTATTTTAAACAATTCTATCATAGAACCCGCAAGTGCGAACGGCCCTACTTGTCCATCTCTAACTTTAGCGAGAGAGAACCTGTTTGAACAGATTGATTATACAAAGCTTTTCTGAATACCCGTGGAGTTTTAGATTTTAAAAGTAAAATAATCTCAATAATACAAAAAAAGAGGATTGACTTAAATCAATCCTCTGATCTATTTCACCATAGATACAGCAAATAATTCCAGGAATAGCTAGAAAAGAAAACCAAGGATTACAAACTATCGAAAGACTAACAGCGACCGCTAGAAATAGGGCACCAAAATAGAGAATTAGACCCCTTGCTTCTTCGATAAAGTTTCGCGTGGTCATCCCTTTCTATCTCCCTTATCTACTTTATTTTCTTCTTCGGGCAGTCCTCCTATAGCAACACAAAAAAATCCAATGACCAAAAAACCAATCCATATACATAGCAATGTGTATTCGCTCATATCTACCCCCTTTGCCTAGAACTATCAATATCATATATCATTTTCTATACTCTATCAAGCAGTTTCGAGCTACCACGAAAGAGGTATAACAAAAACCTCGTAAATAGAGGTTTAGAAAAAAGTGTCGTTTATGCGACAATGCTAGGACTTTTCTATGTATCTAATTAGTATTTTGAAGACTTCTTTCTTTCCATTCATTTAATGTTTCGTATTTCCGTCCGC
>CAZNYQ010000005.1:0-17238 GCA_964577395.1 uncultured Candidatus Saccharibacteria bacterium
AGGAAGGATTCGAACCTTCGATAAAGACTTTGCAAGTCTCTGCCTTAGCCGCTTGGCTACCCCCACATAACTATTTTGATAAGACTATAAACAAAGCTAACCCTACGCCTACAAGAAAAGCAAGTGCAGAATGTTTTTTTTCATATTCTCTTGCTTCTGGAAGAAGATGAGAAGCAGAAATATAGAGAAGAACTCCTGATACAAATCCTAACATAATTCCCAAAGCGTTGTCTTCAAGTTTGCTTATAAAAGGATAAGCTAAAAAAGCTCCGATAGGTGTTGTCAGAGAGGCGATAAAAAAAGCATAAACCATTGCTTTTTTTTCGCTCATTCCTCCTTTCATTAAAACTAAATAGGTAATGACTCCTTCAGCAAATTCATGAATTACAAGACCTACTCCAGCTAAGATACCTGTTAAAATACTAACGCTGAAAGTAACTGCATAGATAATACCATCGATTAAAGAATGAATTCCGATACCTTCAGCAGCTGTTATACCAAAAGCTAGGGTTTTTTGCTTTGTATAACTTTTAATTAATTCATTAGAGAAGAACATAAATAAAAAACCTCCTAAAGCTACAAAACCTGCCCAAGGGGTTTTTTGAATTGCTTGAGGTAGGGCTAACATAAGAGGTGTTGAAACTAAAACACCGGCTGCAAAACACATTAAATACACTTTAATCCTTTGAGCCCATTTTCTATATTTAAAAATAGCTAAAATACCTAAAGTATTTACTAAAGCAGCTGCAATAGCAAAACTTGCTATCCAAATAAAACTGTTATTTGTTGTCATATTCATTAATTAAGTTTATATTATAATTATAACAAACTTGTCAAACAATTTATGCGAACAATTAAAATTTATTGTCAAAAATGCAATACTTTGCTTTATAAATACCACAAAGAAGGACCAGGTCATCTAATTAAATGTTATAGAAGTCGGATTATAAAAGATTATACTGCTGGTGATTTAAGCTGTCCTAAATGTGGAACAGTTTTTGCAAGAGAAGCCATGATTCACGGCAAACCAGCTTATAAAATTATTCAAGGCAAAGTTTTTGTAAAATCTTGATTAAATTTATTGATTGAAAATATTTAAAAATAGTAAAAATTTTTAGCAATAGAATTATTGCTATTTTTTTTAAATGCACTATCCAAGGGTTGACTTATAAATTTTATCTATTAAAATATGCTAATCAAAAAATTATCTTTTTTAATATGGATACTTCAAAACAAGAAAAACAAATTAATAAAGCTCACGAGACGAGAGATAGACTACAAAGAAAATCTTTTGAATTTATGTTGCAAATGGTCTTTATCATTGGAATACCTGCTTTTTTAGCAGCTTATTTCGGAAAAAAGATTGGTATTGAAAAAGGCAATCATCCTCAACCCATGATTATTTTGATTATTTTAGCGGTTTTTCTTTCTTGGGCCATCATTTTAATTAAATTTTTTAAGATTAATCGGGCATTAAAAGATAATAATCAAGCCATTAAATCTTTAAAGAAATAAAATGAATTTTTTACAAATTCATCAATCAACTCCTCAATTACAAGCTGAAACTATTTTTAGAATAGGAGATTTTCCTATCACTAATTCTATTTTATTAACATGGCTGACAGTTCTTATAATTGTACTTTTTAGTTTTTATTTAAGAAAAAATCTTAAACTGCGATCTTTTAAAAAAATTCAACTCATATGCGAGGTTATTCTAGAGAGTATGCTTAATATGCTTGATCAAATTACTGGTTCAAGGAAACGCTCCTATCAAATTCTCCCTATCATAGGGAGTATTTTTATCTTTTTTCTATTAACGAATGTTATTTCTTTAATTCCCGGTATAACTGCTATTACTTTTAAAGAAATGAGTATCTTTAGAACACCAACAACTGATTTTAATACGACTTTAGCTTTAGCAATTTTAATTATTTTTCTAGCTCAAACAGTTAGCATTAAGACCAAAGGCATTTTTGGTTATTTAGGAGAATATTTTCAATTTAAAAATATTTGGCAGAGTTTTAAAGAAGGATTTGGCAAGGGCATAACCTCTATCATATATTTTGCCATGGGATTGCTTGATATTGTCAGTGAAATTGCTAAAGTCATTTCTCTTTCATTGCGCTTATTCGGTAATATGTTTGCCGGTGAGGTTTTATTAGTTGTCATTATGAGCTTTTTGGCTTTCGCAGCGCCTTCTTTACTAATAGCTCAAACTTTATTAATAGGAGCTTTGCAAGCAATGGTTTTTTCAGTTTTAAGCGCAGTTTATCTCAATCTTTCTTTTAAAAATACTGATAAATAGTATTTAATTATTTGTGTTATCTAATTAAAATTATGGATAATTTAGATTTAGAATCAGCTCGTGCTATTGCAAAAAGTTTTGCTACTTTTTCAATGGTTGGTTCAGCTCTAGGCGAAGGTTTTCTTATAGGAAAAGCTCTTGAAGCAATTGGCAGAAATCCTGAAGCTTCAGGTCGTATCTTTCCTATGATGATCTTAGGAGCGGCTTTAGCAGAAACTTCTGCTATTTACGCTCTTGTCATCGCGTTAATTATTTGAAGCAATAGTAATATTTTATGGATATTCTACAGCCGATTATAGATAGTTTAGGAATTGATTGGAAAATATTTTTATTTCAACTTATTAACTTTGGAATTGTTTTTTTTGTATTAAAAAAGTTTGCCTTTTTGCCTCTTCAAAAAATGCTTTTAAAAAGAGAGCAAAAAATTAAACAAGGTTTAGAAAATGCAGATAAGGCAAAGACTAATTTAGACATGGCTCAAATGAAATATGACCAGGAAATACAAAAGGCGCGTCTTAAAGCTAATGAAATTATAGCGGAAGCTGAACAGCAAAAAAAATCAATCATTGCTCAAGCTAATAAAGTATCTCAGGCTGATGCTGATAAGATTCTTACCAAAGCTCATAAAAAAATTGAGCAAGATAGACAGCAAATGCTTGATGAAGTAAAAAGAGAAGCTGTTGATTTATCTATGTTAGCGACAGAAAAGCTTCTTCAAAATAAATTGACGGATAAAGATAACCGTCAATTTATTGAAGAGATAATTAATGCTAAAAATTAATGCTGACAACTCAAGAATTAACCCAAACTTTATTACAACTTCATAAAGACTTTCCTAAAGAAGCTAAAAAAGTTAACCAAGTTTTTTTAAAATTTCTTTCTCAAAGAAATTTAATGTATAAAACATCGAGTATTTTAAGATCCTTAGAAAGTTTAAAGAAACAAGAAGAAGAGAATAAAACTCTTTTCTTAAAAGTAGGTAAAAAAATAGATGATAAAACTATTCAAGAAATTTTAAGTCAATTTAAATTGCCTCAAAAAGCAAAGCTTGAAATTATCCTTAATAAAAATTTAAAAGGTGGTTTTGTTATTAATTTCCAGGGTAAAATATATGAAGGAAGTCTTCAGCATCAAATTAATGAGCTAAAAAACAGTTTAATTATTTAAATTTATGCCAATTGATAATTTAATTCAAAATTTAAAAAAAGAAATTCAAAATTTTCAACCTAAAGTTGATATTAATGAAATTGGAACGGTGATTGAGATTGGCGATGGCATTGCTCGCCTTAGTGGACTAAGCCATTGTTATGCTTTAGAAATGTTAGAATTTCCTCAAGGTGTTATAGGAATAGCACTTAATTTAGAAGAGGAAACAATCGGCGCAATTCTTTTAGGTAATTATGATCATATTAAAGAAGGAGATACCGTTAAAAGAACTAAGAAAGTTCTGTCTTTGCCGGTCAGCGATGATATTATTGGCAGAGTGATTAATCCTTTAGGAGAACCTTTAGATGATAAAAAGCAAAAAATTAAAACTCAGAAACATTATTTAATCGAAAAAATTGCTCCCGGGGTTATGAAAAGACAACCAGTCAGCAAGCCTGTTCAGACAGGTATTATGGCAATTGATGCCATGGTGCCGATTGGAAGAGGGCAACGTGAATTAATTATTGGGGATCGCCAAACAGGTAAAACCGCTATTGCTCTAGATACAATTGTTAATCAAAAAGGACAAGATATGATTTGTATTTATGTAGCTATCGGGCAAAAACAAGCGCGTATTGCCAGAATTGTTAAAGAATTAGAAGAGCATGGAGCGCTTGATTATACAACAGTTATTAGTGCTAGCGCCAGTGATCCAGCTTCATTGCTATATATTGCTCCCTATACAGGGGCAGCTTTAGGAGAATATTTTATGGATCAAGGAAAGGATGTTTTAGTAGTTTACGATGATTTGTCAAAACATGCTCAAGCTTACCGTGAAATTTCACTTTTGTTAAAAAGACCACCGGGAAGAGAAGCGTATCCGGGTGATGTTTTTTATCTTCACTCTCGTCTTTTAGAAAGAGCTTGTCGCAGGAATAAAGAAGCGGGCGGCGGTTCTATTACTGCCTTGCCAATTATTGAAACTCAAGCTGGTGATGTTTCAGCTTACATTCCTACTAATGTTATTTCAATCACAGACGGACAGATTTATTTAGAAAGTGATCTTTTCTACAAAGGTATCCGCCCTGCTTTAAATGTAGGTTTATCTGTTTCCAGAGTAGGCGGCAATGCGCAGCTCAAAGCGATGAAAAAAGTTGCTGGAAAGATGAAATTAGCCATGGCGCAGTACAGAGAATTAGAAGCTTTTGCTCAATTCTCGAGCGATTTAGATACCCAAACTAAACAACAACTTGATAGAGGCGCTAGAATTATTGAAGCCTTAAAACAGCTCGAGTATTCACCAATTAAAGCAAGTCATCAAATTGCTTTAATTTATGCTATTAACAATGGATATTTTGATAATTTTAAAGTTGAAGAAATTAAAAATCAGCAAGAGAAGCTATTTAAATTTTTAGAAGCTAGTAAAAAGAAATTATTAAATAAATTATCTGAAGATTGGAATGAAGAAATTGAGAAAGAATTAAAACAAGCGCTTGAAGAATTTGTGAAAGTATAAGCGTAATAGATAAATATATAATTTACATTATGGCAGTTCAAACAAAAGCAATTAAAAAAAGAATAAATTCAGTTAAAAATATTAAGAAAATTACCCGAGCGATGGAAATGGTCGCTGCTTCTAAAATGAAGCGAGCTGTTGAACAAGCTCTTGATACCAGAGCTTACGCTGAAGTTAGCTTAGAATTTTTAGTTAATCTTAGCTATCAAGCCAATCTTGAACATCCCTTATTAGAACAAAGAGAGCTTAAGAATATTCTTGCTGTTGTCATAACATCTAATAAAGGTTTATGCGGAAGCTATAACAACAATATCTTTAAAGAAGTTCGTAAAGCAATTGATAGTTATGCTGATTGTAATATTGAATTTATTACAATAGGAAAAAAAGCAGAAAAATTAGCTAAAAAACTTGATAAAAAACTATTGGCTAGCTTTATTGATATTTCCGACAAACCTTCTTTTGAAGAAATTTTGCCTATTAGTAATTTAACTATTCAAAGTTTTAAAGAGAAAAAATATGATGAAGTTTTAGTTATTTATACTGATTTTGTATCAGCTATTAAGCAAGTACCGTGCCAAAGACCTCTTCTACCTATTTCTCAAAAGACGCTTCGTAAAATGCTAGCTAATCTTGGTAAAGAATCGCAAGATGTCAAAGCTTCAAAAGATAGTTCAGCTCTTTATCTTTTTGAGCCTAGCTCTAAAGAGGTTTTAGAGAAAGTCTTACCTCGATTAACAGAGATGCAGCTTTTTCAAAGCTTGCTTGAAGCTAATGCAAGCGAGCATTCTGCTCGTATGATGGCCATGAAAAATGCTTCAAGTAGTGCTTCTGACATGATTGATGAGTTAACTTTATCTTTTAATCAAGCCAGACAGGCTAGTATTACTCAAGAGATTGCTGAAATTTCTTCAGGCGCGGCTGCCTTAACAAAATAATTTGTCTATATATATATTAAAAATATGTCAGTTAAATCTTTAGAAGGAAAAATATCTCAAATCATTGGTGTTGTTGTTGATGTTAATTTTAAAAATACATTACCTCAAATTAATGAAGCTTTAGAAGTTAAAAAAGACGATGGCTCTAAAGTAATTTTAGAAGTAGAGCAACATTTAGGCTTAAATCAGGTTAGAACAGTGGCAATGAATTCGACAGATGGCTTAATGAGAGGTCAGGCAGTCATCTCTCAGGGCCAGCCTATTACAACGCCTGTGGGCAAGGAAACGCTAGGAAGAATGTTCAATGTAACCGGAGATTTAATTGACGATCTACCAGCTTTAAAAACGAAGAAACGTTATTCTATTCATCGGCAAGCGCCTAAATTTGTTGAGCAATCAACTGCATCAGAGGTTTTAGAAACTGGTATTAAAGTTATTGATTTAATTTGTCCTTTTCTTAAAGGTGGTAAAACTGGTCTTTTTGGAGGCGCGGGCGTTGGTAAAACTGTTATTATTCAAGAATTAATTAGAAATGTGGCTCAAGAGCATGGCGGTTATTCCATGTTCGCTGGAGTGGGAGAGAGAAGTAGAGAGGGAAATGACTTATATAGAGAAATGAAAGAAGCAGGAGTGCTTGATAAGACAGCTCTTGTTTTTGGACAAATGAACGAATCTCCCGGAGCAAGAGCACGAGTTGCGCTAACAGCTCTTGCGATGGCAGAATATTTTAGAAACGAAGAAGGCAAAGATTTACTATTTTTCATTGATAATATTTTTCGCTTTACTCAAGCAGGTTCAGAAGTTTCTGCTCTCTTAGGAAGAATGCCATCAGCTGTTGGTTATCAACCTACCTTGGCAACTGAGATGGGTCAGCTTCAAGAAAGAATTACTTCTACTAAAAAAGGATCTATTACATCTGTACAAGCAGTCTATGTGCCAGCGGATGATTTAACTGATCCTGCTCCTGCAACAACTTTTGCTCATCTTGATTCAAAGGTTGTTTTAGCACGTTCTCTAGCAGAGCTTGCTATTTATCCTGCAGTTGATCCGCTTGATTCTAGCTCAACTGTCCTTGATCCTAAAATTGTTGGTCAAGAGCATTATGATGTAGCGCGGGAAGTTCAAAAGACCCTGCAAAGATATAAAGACCTGCAGGATATTATTGCCATTTTAGGAATGGAAGAATTGTCTGATAAAGATAAATTAATTGTCACAAGAGCTCGCAAATTACAAAGGTTCTTATCGCAACCTTTCTTTGTCGCTGAACAATTTACTGGTCATGAAGGCAAGTATGTTTCTATTAAAGAAACAGTTCAAGGTTTTAAAGAAATTGTTGAGGGCCGGTATGATGATAAGCCAGAGACCTCTTTTTATATGAAAGGAACAATTGATGAAGTTAAAAAAGAAGCTTAATAAATTAAACTTCTTTAAATTAATATATGAGTAAAAATTTATCAGTTAAAATTGTAACGCCTGAAGAAGTTGTTATTTCAGATGATTATATTAAAGCAACTTTTCCAACTTTGAATGGAGAGATTAGTATTTTAGCAAACCATATTCCTTTAGTAAGTTTAATTAAAGCTGGCGAGATTAAGCTTGAGACAGCTTCAGGCCGCCTAACTAATTTATCTGTTTCTTCGGGTATTTTAGAAGTAAGACCTAATTCACAGATAGTGATTTTAGCTGATACTGCTGAGAGGGCTGAACATATTAATATTGAGAAAGCCGAAGAAGCGCGTCAAAGAGTGCAAAAACTTTTAGAAGAAAAAAGTCATGCTAGAGAGGTTGATTATGCGAGATTACAAGCTGTTTTAGAAAAAGAGATGGCACGTATTAAAGTAGGCAGGAAATATAAAAAAATTAAGACAAAAATTTCTTAACTTATTTGACACGATATAAAAATAGTCTATACTAAAAAAAGAACAGGACAACGATACTGCAAAAGGAGGGAAGTTATGTCTAACTCAGATGTTAAACAGGTAAAAGTCCAAATTGGCGAAGGAGAAAATGCTTTTATAACAACGGCAACTTTAGCAAGGTTCTTTAAAGTGAGTTTAACAGAAGATTTTTTTTGGCAGCAAGAGGAAAAACAACTTAATCCTTTTTATGTAAAATCTATAAATCATGAATTGGCTGTTAAGTCTATAAATAATTTTATAGATAAGAATGATTTACCAATTACAGTTGATAAAATAGAGGAAATTAAACCTGAAAGTATTCCTTATGGAGCACCAATTCTTATAAATACTATTACAGCACATCGTACAAGGTTTGATAAAAAATTTGACGGTAAGTATGATGTTCCTGTCAAAATTATTGAAGAGCTTTGAGCGAGATTAATCTCGCTCTTTTTTATTTAATAACTAATATTTAACTTTTACTTTTTATTAATTCAAAAATTAATCCTTGCATAATAGAGACAACGATCATAAGGAAAGTTAGAATAAGGACATATTTAAGATCAAAATATGCAGCCATTAAAGGAAGAAGGGTTGGTTTAATAGATCTATTGTAGAGAAAAGCTGCTAAAAAACTATTGCTAGCCCCCTTTTCTTTTAGAGATTTCAGCATGGGATACCAAAGATACATAGGACCGAAAGAGAAAATACCAGCGCCGATAGCAATTAGCCATTTTTGAAAACCAACTCCTTTGCCTAGAATTTTTTTAACATTTTTTGGCTTAAAAAATATATTAATTACGGTCATTAAAAGTAAAACGAAGATTAAAATAGGTAAGATTTTTTTTAAAATTTCAGAAGCAAAAAAAAGAGCTTGCATTATTTTCTGGGGAAACATAAAAGCTAGGGCTAAATAAAATATTTCAACAAGAATAAGAAATTTTATTTTCATCAATTAAAGTGTTTGATAAATATAGACTGTTATGAAAGCAATTAAAATAGCTGAAGCGAAAGATAAACTAAGACGGACTAGAGCAAATTTTTTACCTAATTGCGATATTTCAGCTGGTAAATGGAATAAGCCAACTGTTACCCAGGTTAGGATAAAAGATGTTACAGCAATCAAGCTAACACCTTCTTTTAAAAATTCTCCTCCCATAATATAGCTGGTAGAAGGATTACCAGCCATAATACTGCCCAATAAAGCTCCAATAACCGAATCTTTCCAATTTTGCTGACTGAATATTTTTAGGTAAAAAGATTTAGGAACCAGACTTTTAGCTAAAGCCAGCAATAAAACGACGCTAATCATCATAGGTAAGAAATTAACGATATTTTTAAAAGATTTAAAAAAAGATTTTTTTATTATAATAATGATTTTTTTCTTCATAAATATATCATTATATCATATCTTAATTTTAAATTAAAAAGTATTTTTAGCACTCTTGACACAAGAGTGCTAATCGGTTAACATAGGTAAAACCGTTATTTAAATTCATGAATATTACAATGCGTCAGCAAGAAATTCTTGTTGCTGTTATTCAAGAATATTCTAAAAAAGGCAAGCCAGTAGCTTCTAAAGACTTATTAGATAATTATAATTTTAGCTATTCTCCAGCTACCATTAGAGCTGAGATGTATGCTTTGGAACAGACAGAATTTTTGCATAAACCTCATACTTCAGCTGGTCGGGTTCCTACTGATAAAGGGTATCGCTTTTATGTTAGAGAATTGATGAATCAACGATTTTTGCAGAATAGTCTTAAAAAAACATTAGAGAAGAGAATTCAAAAAATTACCAAAGAACAGATTTTTGCCTGTGAATTAGCTAATATTTTAGCTGACTTAAGCCAAAGTCTAGTGATTGTAAGCGAACCTAAAGATCATCAGTTCTATTTTGCTGGTTTAACAAGCTTAATTCCTTCTCTTGAAAGCGAAGTTTTAGTTGATTTATTAAGTTTTCTTGAAATTGCTGAAAGAGACTTCGATGTTTTTTTTGAAATTAGCGAAGGGAAGCCTAAGATATTTATAGGAACCGATCATCCTATGCTAAGAACTTCCCATTGCGGTATTATAGCGAGCCGTTTTAAGAAAGATAAAGAAGAAGGAGCTTTAGCTTTGGCGGGTCCTAGTCGTATGGATTATGAAAAAAATCTATCTTTATTAAGATATATTGATCAAATTTTAGATTAATTCTGTAATTTATATATATACTTATGAGTGACAAAAAGAATCTTAAGAAAAAGAAGAAAACACCTGATAAAAAAAAGCTTCAAGCTCAAGAATATTTAGAAGGTTGGCAAAGAGCTAAGGCTGATTTTGAAAATTACAAAAAAGAAGAAGATCGTCGTTTTCAAGAATTAACGCAACGTTTAAAAGCTGATTTTATTTTACAGCTTTTACCGGTCATAGATAATTTTGAAGAAGCCTTTAAGCATCTTTCCGATCAAGATAAAAAAGCTGACTGGTTGCAAGGTATTTTAAAAATTAAAGAGCAATTAGAGAAAATTTTAAAAGATGATAATGTAGAAGAAATAGCTGCTAAAGGGAAGGATTTTGATCCTAATTTTCATGAAGCAGTTGGTGAAGCTAAAAGTGAAGCTAAGCATCGTGATAAAGTTATTAAAGTTCTTCAAAAGGGATACAAAATGGGAGATGATGTAATTCGCCCAGCGAAGGTATATGTGGGGAAATAAAGAAGCCACATCTCTTAGATGCAGCTTCGCATATTTCTTTTAACCAAGCTCTTTTTATATAATGATCACCGTATTCTTAAATTACCTCAAAAAGCTCAGTTAGATCGGAAAGCTCTTGGACAGTTGTAATATTTTTGAGCTTCTCATCTGGAATCTTGGCATGGAATGCTTCTTCTAACGTGTTAGCTATTTTACGGATTTGTTTTTCGTCAAAACCAAGATCTTCTCTTAATTTTGTTTCAGGACCGATACGGATAATCTTAGGTGAGCCAGGGAAGTTAGAAAGAAATGTTGTTCTAACATAGTATATTACGCCATCAACCCTTCTGCCTTCTCCGTCATTTGCTCCCATTTTCTCCTCCTTATATCTTTTAATTATTTTTATACTAATACTTATATATTAAAATGTCAATTATTTATTATTTGTAATTTATTAAATTAAAATTATGGCAAAAATATTAGGAATTGATTTAGGAACAACCAACTCTGCAATGGCTTATATTGAAGGTGGTGAACCTAAAATCTTAGAAAACAAAGAAGGTAATCGTACGACTCCTTCAATGGTTGCCTATTCTAAAAAAGGCGATAGATTAGTCGGTTTATTAGCTAAAAGGCAAGCAGTCACTAATCCTAAAAATACTATTTTTTCAACAAAGCGTCTTATTGGTCGTCGTTTTGATGACGCAGAGGTTCAAAAAGACCAAAAATCTTTTTCATATGATATGCGCAAAGATTCTAAAGGTGGCGTAGAGGTTGAAATGAATGATAAATGGTATCGACCGGCTGAAATTTCAGCAATGATTTTGCAGAAATTAAAAGCTGATGCAGAAGATCGTTTAGGTGAAAAAATTGAAGAAGCTGTTATTACAGTGCCTGCTTACTTTGATGATTCACAACGTAAAGCTACTAAAGATGCTGGTGAAATAGCTGGTTTTAAAGTAAAGCGTATTATTAATGAACCAACAGCAGCAGCTTTAGCTTACGGCTTAAACAAAAAGAAAGATGAGCAAATAGTTGTCTATGACTTTGGAGGTGGTACTTTTGATGTTTCTGTTTTAGAAGTTTCTGAAGACACAGTAGAAGTAAAATCAACTGGGGGAGATACTCACCTTGGTGGCGATGATTTTAATCAAGATATTATTCAATGGATTATTGATGAGTATAAAAAAGATCAAGGCATAGATCTCTCTAAAGACAAATTAGCCCTTCAAAGACTTAAAGAAGCTGCTGAAAAAGCTAAGCACGAACTTTCCTCAACTGTTGAAACAGATATTAACATTCCTTTTGTAACAACTGACAAAGAAGGACCTAAACATTTGGAGTTGAAACTCACCCGTGCTAAACTGGAAGAATTAACTAAACAATATGTTGATAAGTCAATTGAGAAAACGAAGGAAGTTATTAAAGATGCTGGTTTTGAGGTAAAAGATATTGATGAAGTAGTTTTAGTGGGAGGTCAGACGCGTATGCCAGCTATTCAAGCAGCTGTTAAAGATCTTTTTAACAGAGAGCCTCATAAAGGCATTAACCCGGATGAAGTTGTTGCTATCGGAGCTGCTATTCAAGCTGGTATCTTTCAGGGTGATGTTAAGGATGTTTTATTGCTTGACGTAACACCACTTTCTTTAGGAATTGAAACTATGGGCGGTGTTTTTACAAAAATTATTGATAAAAATACCACTATCCCTGCTTCTAAAAACAAGACTTTTTCAACAGCTGCCGATAATCAACCTTCTGTTGAAATTCATATTTTGCAAGGAGAACGGCCTATGGCAGGTGACAATAAAACACTAGGCAGATTTATCTTAGATGGTATTCCTCCAGCTCCTCGCGGCGTGCCTCAAATTGAAGTAAAATTTGATATTGATGCTAATGGTATTTTAAATGTTTCTGCTAAAGATAAAGCAAGCGGTAAGGAGCAATCTATCCGCATCGAAGCTTCGTCAGGCTTAAGTGAAGAGGAGATTGAGAGAATGAAAAAAGAAGCGCAAACTCATAGCGAAGAAGATAAGAAGAAACAAAAGATGATTGAAGCACGTAATCAAGCGGAAACTTTAATTTATACTGTTGAAAAGACTTTAAAAGATGCTGGTGATAAGGTTAATGATAAAGATAAAAAAGATATCGAAGAAAAATTAAAACAATTAAAGGAAGTTAAAGATAAAGATGACGTTGAACAAATTAAAAAATTAACCGAAGAATTATCTCAAGCTATTCAAAAAGTTGGTACTGAGATGTATAAACAAGCGCAAGCTCAACAACAAGCTCAACAAGATCAAACTAAGAAAGACAAAGATGAGCCTATTAAGGGAGAATATCAGGATAAAAAGGACGAGAAAGATAATAAAGATAATAAAGAAAAATAAAACTTATTAAAACATTTAAATGGCTGATGATTATTATGATGTCTTGGGAGTAAATCGCAAAGCTTCTAAGGATGAGATTAAAAAAGCATATCGCCGTTTAGCTCACAAACACCACCCTGATAAAGGAGGGGACGAAGCTGAATTTAAAAAAATTAACGAAGCTTATCAAGTATTGTCAGATGACAAGAAAAGATCTCAATATGATCAATTTGGAAAGACCTTTGAGGATGCTGGTAATGCTTACGGTCAGGGTGGTTTTGATTTTAGCAACTTTTCGCAGTGGTTTAGTGGCGCAGATCAACAAGAAAGTCAATTTCAAGGTAATTGGCAGGGTTTTGATATGGGAGATATTTTCTCTGAATTTTTTGGTGGCGGTAGGCAAAATACAAGCCAGACTCGTAACAGAGGTAATGATATTGCCGTTGATATAACTTTAGATTTAAAAGATATTTTAGCGCCGATTTCAAAAGAATTTCAGCTTAAAAAATTTATTACTTGCCCTGAATGTAATGGTACTGGCGTTGCTCCAGGAAGCAACATGAAAACTTGCACAAAGTGTCATGGTAAGGGTACAATAGAGAGTATCAGTCGAACTATTTTAGGTAATATTCGCCAAAGAAAAGTTTGTCCAGATTGCGAAGGAACTGGTAAGATTCCTGAGAAGCGTTGTCCTAATTGTAGAGGTGAGGGGAGAATTCGAGATATTCAAAATGTAACAGTTGAAATTCCAGCTGGTGTTCAAGATGGCCAGACAATTAAATACGCTGGTCAAGGAGAAGTTGGCAGAAAACAGGGTCCGGCTGGTGATCTTTACGTTAGGGTACATATACAAAATCATTCTCATCTTAGAAGAGATGGTGTTAACTTAATTTTAGAACAAGATATTAATTTTATTCAAGCTATCTTAGGTGATACAATAGATATTCCTACCTTAGAAGGTAAAGGAGAGCTTAAAATACCATCAGGTACCCAATCAGGCCAGATAATTAAAGTAGAAAATAAAGGGTTACCTCACTTAGGCAGGGAAAACTCTCGAGGCGATCTTTTAGTTAAAATTAACGTTAAGATTCCTAAAAAATTATCTCGCAAGGCTAAAAAAATTCTTGCAGAATTGCGAAGAGAGATATAATTTCTATTCATATTTTTATGAACTTAGCTTCTTTAAATAATCTCCCTCATTTTATTTCTTGGGATTTTTTAATGATTATTGTTGTTATTGTTCTTTTTACTTTATTAGGCTTTGCTTGGCGCAAGAAAAGAATTTTAACAATTGCTTTGTCGCTTTATTTAGCGCGCTTGTTAGCCTTTCTCTTAAAAACACCTGATATTTTTAAAAAGATGGAAAAAGGGGCTGTAACAGGAGAAGCTTTCTTTTTTTGGTTGCTTTTTCTTGGTATTTTTCTTATTTTAGTCTTAGGTGGTATTTCATTTAAAACAGCTTCTGCGAAGAAGAAAACTAAAGCGCAGTTTTTAAGGTTAAAGGGTAGTCTTTACGGTTTTTTTACAGGCGGTTTGTTTATTAGTTTTAGTCTTGCCTTGATGGAAATATCTCAATTGTCTCTTTTAGGAAGCGCCTTTTTCCTTTCTAGTCTTAGCAAGATTGTCTGGCTCTTACTCCCTATTATTGGTATGATAATTTTTAAATAATTAGCTATGAAAAATTTGGCAATTTATAGAAAATATCGACCGCGACAATTTAGCGATGTTATTGGCCAAGAGCATGTTGTCAAAACTTTAACTTATGCTATTGGACATAAAAAACCAGCTCACGCTTATCTTTTTTCAGGAACTCGTGGGGTTGGTAAAACAAGCTTAGCTCGTTTAATTGCCAGAGCAGTTAATTGTCAGGATGATAAAACAAAACATGAACCTTGCAATAAATGCAATCATTGCATGGCAATAGAGAGGGGTACAGCTGTTGATTTAATAGAATTAGACGCTGCCTCACATCGAGGTATTGAAGAAGCTAAATCTTTGATTGAGTCTGTGAAATACCCTCCCAGCGAAATGAAGTATAAGGTTTTTATTATTGATGAGGTGCATATGTTAACTAAAGAAGCTTTTAATTCTTTATTAAAAACGCTTGAAGAACCGCCAGAATATGTTATTTTTATCTTAGCGACGACTGAACCTCAAAAAGTTCCTGAAACAATTATTTCTCGCTGTCAATATTTTGAATTAAAACGTTTAACTTCTCAGCAAATTCAAAGCAAAGTCAAACGAATTTTGAAAGAGGAAAAGATTGAAATAGACAAGAAAGCCCTTTCATTTATTGTTAGAAGCGGGAGAGGTTCTTTGCGTGACACAGAAAGTTTACTTGAACAGATTATTTCTCAATCTGCCAAAAAGATTAAATGGCAAGATTTAGAAGAAATATTAGGCATTGTAAGTTTTGAAGTGTTAGAAAGCTTTATTCAGGAATTAATTAATGAAAATGCTAAAAATTCTCTTAAGCTAATTAATGAATTTTATGAAAAAGGCAAGGATTTTTCCCAATTAAGTTTACAAATTGTTGATTATTTAAGAAAGATTATTTTAGCAAGGATTGACAAAGAGCTTCTTAAACATCATAATTTAGATGAAGAAGAAATGATAGGTATCGTTAAATTATGTAAGAAAGCATCAGAAAAAAAACTTTTAACATTAATTGATAAGTTTTCTCGCGCTCAAAGAGATATTGGAAAATATCCTTCTGAACAAATGGCTCTTGAAATTGCTGTCGTAGAAAGCTGTCAGAAATGATGCCGGGTCGTCTAATGGTAGGACGTTAGGTTTTGGTCCTAAAAATCTAGGTTCGAGCCCTAGCCCGGCAACAGTTAATTTTGAACTCAAATTTCACTACCCGTCGTGAATGGTTAGAACTTTTTACAACCTTGTAGTAAAATAAAAAAATGGATACTATAAATATTTTATCCTCTATCTTAAAATTTTTTGGTTGGCTAAGTATACTCATTGGACTTTTGTTATCTTTGCAATTATTAGGAAATGCTACTGAGCCTTTATTGTTAATCCTTTCAAATTTTCAAATGATAGTTGGGGGAATCGTGTTTTTATCACTTTCTAGGGGTTTATCCAAAAGAGAAAAATGGTCTTTTTATATTAGCTTTATTATTTTTAGCATTTACCTCTTGCAAAGCATTATAAAGTTTTTTTATATTGAATCCTCATTTTCTTTAATCGTTGGTATTATAGAACTTGCTTCTCTATTTTTATTGATTATAGGTAGAGAACAATTTATTAAACAACCAAAAGAACAAATCTCTCAATGGTTTCGTAGAAAATATTTTATAATAGCTGTTACTGGAATTATTATTTCTTATATTATTAGTGGAATTGCATTTGGATTATTGAAAGAAACAGGCATTACGATTTTTCAATTACTTTAATTAGAGGTTAAATCTGGCATATGAATATACTCATTTGACTTCTGAAATACGGTTCTAACATTATTCACAATGGTCAACTATCTTTGCTTTAAATATATATTTTTTTAAGAAAGTAAGATTTTGGATGCGAGTACAAAAAATCGCCTTTAGGCGATTTTTTGTATTATTGATGAAGTTTCTAAACTTGACTTTTATCATATTTGTATAATAATAATATTGGAGGACAACCTTATAAAAGGAGGAAAAATGAACATTAAAAAAAATATTTGGCACATATGGTCAGTTTTCAATCTTATTTTTAGGACTTACCCTAGATCTATATTTTTCTATCTCTGTTTTTTGGTGGTGATTTATTTATCTATTAGTATAGGATCACCTTGGCCATTTCTTTGGTTTCTTGTATCATTAGTTACCTTGCCTGTTCTATTGACGTTGCTTGTTGCCACTATAGCTATACCTTTCTTAGTTAAGCTTTTTAGAAAGATTACGCAAAAGTATTGGACAACTCACTACGGTGATTTTGAAGAGGAAGGATTTGGTTATAGGGATAGGGGTGATCGTGGATTTTGGCCATATAGATGGTAAACAAAACGCTCATTGGTAAATTAATTTTACCAATGGGCATTTTTTTAATTTAAATTTTTGTAAAGATTAAAATTAAATATATAATTTGGCATATTTCCAAAATTCTAATAAAATAATAATATAAATACTTATATTATTAAAATTATAAAAATTTTAGAGCAATAAGATATAAAAATAATATTAGTAAAATAGAGTTAATTTAATTAAAGTAAAACTTAAAGAATTCGTATGACCCAAAAACAAGCATTAGATATATTAAAACTTGGATATAATGTATTTTTAACAGGAGCACCCGGAACCGGGAAGACTTTTTTATTAAATAAATATATTGCCTATTTAAAAGCTAATAATAAAAATGTAGCGATTACTGCCTCTACCGGTATCGCCGCTACCCATATGGGTGGA
>CAZNYQ010000006.1:0-83345 GCA_964577395.1 uncultured Candidatus Saccharibacteria bacterium
CTTATATTTCAAGCTTTAAAAATTTATCCTAATAGACCAGAATTTTATAGAGAATTAGGAAAAACAGAAGAAATTTTAGGAAATCAAGACAAGGCAGAACAATATTATAAAAAAGCTTATCCGTTAGAAATAAAATAATGAAAAAAAATAATTTAAAAAAATTTTTACTTTGGATTTTAAAAATAGGTCTTGTCTTATGCCTGGCAATGCCCTTTATTCTATCATCGACAACATATTTTCCTTTTGTAGTTGGTAAAGCGGTTTTTTTCCAAATTTTGGTTGAAATTCTTTTTATAATATATCTTATCTTAGCCTATTTAAATCCTAAATATAGACCAAAACGTTCTTTGATTACCTGGTCAGTTTTGGCATATTTTATTATTGTTACTCTTGCTAGTCTTTTTGGAATTGATTCTTACTTTAGTTTTTGGACTAATTATGAAAGAATGGATGGTTTATTTAATCTTTACCATTTCGGTGTTTATTTCTTAATTCTATCAGCTGTCTTTAAGAAAAGAGAAGATTGGTTAACTTTTTTCAGAATTTTACTGGTTAGCTTAGTCATGATTGACATTATAGGATTTTTGCAAAAAATGGGCCTGTCTTCTTTATCTCAATTTGCAGGAGAGCGCGCTTTTTCGACTCTTGGAAATGCTACTTATTTAGGAACTTTAGCAGTTTTCCAAGGATTTATTGCGCTCTTCTTATTTTTAGCTGATAGAAATATTTTTTGGAGAGTTTTTTATGGAATTAATGCCTTTTTAGCAATTGTTGCTGTTATGATTAGTCAAACTAGAGGGGCTTTATTGGGAGGATATCTTGGTTTAATAATATTTTTATTACTGACTTCTCTATTTCTTGAAAATAAGAAAAAAAGATTATTATCCTTAGGTTTATTAAGCAGTCTTATTTTATTATCAGGTATTATTATTTTAGGACTAAGTTTTCCTAATTCATGGCTGGGAGAAAAAATACCTGATAGGTTTAATGTTTTAGAAAGTGGGTTGCGTTATGGAGCGCGTCCTCATTCATGGCAAATTACCGCAACAGCTTGGAAAGAGAAACCTCTTTTAGGTTGGGGTAGGAGTTCTAATGCTTTTGTCTTTCCTAAGTTTTATAATCCTGAAATTGCAGAAAAAAGCGAAGTGTGGTTTGACAAACCGCATAATAAAATATTAGAAGTAGGTGTAGATTCAGGAATTTTAGGAGTTTTAAGTTATTTAACTATTTTTGGCGGAGCAATTTATATTTTATGGAAAAAGAGACATGCTTATGCTGAAATAAGCTTTGCCTTAATAGCGCTTGTAGTAGTATATTTTATTCAGAATTTATTTTTATTTGACCATCAGTCTTCTTATCTTTGGTGGTTTTCTGTTTTAGGGTTTATTAACTTTTTAAGCTTAGAAGATGAGAAAAAAAATCATAAACAAGCTTCTTCTCAAAATAGTGTATTTCTAAGTATTGCTTTAATCCTCATTGCTATAACAGGATTTGCATTTTTCAAAGGATCAATTATGCCTTTTATGGCAGCCAAAAAAGGTATCCAGGCTTTGACCTTAGAATATCAAGGAGGGTCAGCTGAAAAAGTCAATCAGATGTATAGAGAAGCTTTAGATATGAATACTTTTGGTAGGCAAGAAATTTTAACTCAAGCCAGTAAGCCTTTTATGGGTATATATAAACAAGGCGGGAAAGAAAAACTTTTACCTTATTTAGAGTTTATTAGAGAAGAGGAAGAAAAGTTTTACGCAGAGAAGCCTCATGATATTAAAAATTATTTAACTTTAGCTAATCTTTACCAAATTAGTAGTAATTTTGACAAAAAATATATTGATAAAGCTCAAGAAATTTATTTGAATTTTTATAAAGAAGCTCCTCAAAAATTTGAAGCTTTATATAATTTGGCTCACTTAGCATTCCGCGAGGGAGATTTTAAAACAATGGATAAATATCTTCATAAAGCTTTTGAACTTAATCCTGATTATTATAAAAATTATTGGGAAGCTGCTGAGATATTTTTCTTAGGAGGTGATTATGGACAAGCGAGACTTCTTTTTGGCAATGCTATTAATAAAGGAGCTAAATGGCAACAAGTTTTAGGAAGTAGTTTTCTTAGGAAGGAAGATAATGAATGGTTTATAGAGGTTTTTAAACGTTTACGTAAAATTGAGCCTGATTCACCTGATCCTCATTTATACTTAGCTGCTTTTTATGGTAATATTAGTAATAATGAAAAGTTTTTTGAACATTTAAGAAAAGCAGTTGAAATTAAACCAGAAATAGAAAATAACTTAGAAAAAGACCTTAATATTGATTTGTAAATATATTATTAATATGAAACTCGTTGACAAATTCGCTCAGCATAAAATGAAAAAAGAACTGAAAAAATGGGGACTTGATGATGCCGAAGTTAATGTGGATGTTTCAGGTATCTCTGCTGAAGATATGAAAAAAATGGAACAACAATTCAAGGCTTTTATTTCTAAACATCCTAGATTAAAAAATCTTAAATTGGATAGTTTGCCTGATTTATTAAGGCATAAAGATGAAATAAAACGTGTTTTATCTGACAATAAGGAGGATTTAAAACAGTTAATAGCAACTGTTAAACAAAGCCAAGAAAAAAATAAAAAAAAGTAATTTTTTAATTTTTTAGCTGAATATAAGAAATCTTTATCACAATTTATCGTTTTTTAAAAAACTAACGTTTTGTGTTAGCTGTCTTTTGTTTAATTTTCTTTTTTTAATATGTTTTTTGAATTTTCAAACTGTTTTAGCTGATTGTTCAGGAGAGCAAATTAATATTAATAATGCTTCAAGTGAAGAATTACAAGGTATTATAGGCATTGGTCCAACTTATGCAGCAAGAATTATCCAAAATCGTCCTTTTGAGACACTTGATAATTTGTTGCAAGTTAAAGGTATAGGAGAAGTTACTTTAGCGAAGATTCAAGAAGAGGGCATTGCTTGTATTGATGCTATAGATGAGGAAACAGATGATCAAGAAGGCGATCAAGAAGAAACAGAAAAGCAGGAAGATGAAAATGAGCAAGAAGAAGAGCAAGAGAATACAAATCAGCAGGAAGATCAAGAGGGTAATGAACTAGGAGAACAAGAGAATCAAGAAGAAAATGAAAACTTGTCTGAAGGAGGTCATCTGAATTTTGGACCTCAAGCAGAAGCTGGAGAAAATGTTCTTACTAATGTAGGAAGCATAATTAATTTTGATGCATCAGCCTCATCAGATCCCGATAACGATGATTTAACATATTATTGGAACTTAGGTAATGGGGAAGTTTCTGAAGAAGAAAGTTTTTCTTATGCTTACTATTATCCTGGTAAATATTTAGTTAGCTTGCAAGTTAGTGATGGCAAATTACAATCACGGGATAGTCTGTTGGTGACAGTTTTAGCAGATGGTCTTGTCTTGTCAGAAGCTTTGCCAAATCCAGAAGGTAATGATAAAGAAGCAGAATGGATTGAACTTTACAATAAGTCTGATCAAGCAATTAATATCTCAAACTGGCAACTTGATGATGAAGAAGGAGGTTCTTCGCCTTTTACCTTACCTGAGCATAGTTTAATTCTCCCTCATTCATATCTTGTTTTTAAAAGAGAGGTTACCGGTATATCTCTTAATAACACAAATGATGAAATTAGACTAATTTATCCATCGGGAGAAATAGCTGATCAGGTAATTTATAACAATAATCAAGAAGGTCAATCCATAGCAAGGAAAGCTGAACAGTTTTTTTGGACTAGTATTCCCACGCCCGGCATAGATAATATTATTTATTTAAAAGAAGAATTATTGCAGGAATTACAGGAAGAAATTCAACAACCTCAAGCGAGCTCTTCGCAAGATGTTTCTTTAAAAAGTGATCTTAAGAAAGTTGCTTTAGAAGACAATATTTTAAAAAATAATACAGATCAAAAGCATGTTTTTAAAGCAAAAATACCCACCTTAAAAGATTTAGATAATATTTTAAAAATTAATCAAGTTTTGGCTCAAAATACTATAGAGGATTCATTAGAAAATATTCAAGTATCAGAAAATTTAAAAGCAGATATGTCAAAACAAGAAAAAACTTTTTTCTTAAGTAGAATTATTCAAAAACCTGAATTTATTCTTTTTACTAGTTTTATTTTATCTGGTTTGATTTTAGGTATTTGGGTCAATATATTTTTCAAAAGATATGTTTAAAAAATTCTTAAAAATCTTTCTTTTAATTTGTCTTCTAACAAATTTTAATATATTAACTGCCTATGCTGGTGAAAGCTTTTTTGTTGCTTCTGCTTATGATGTGAAAAATCGCCAAGAGATAGAAGCCAAACTTCTTTTAGAAAGTGATAGAGCGTATTTTTATATTGAGGAAGCGTATTTTAATGATTTAGATACAAGGGACCAGCAAACAGTAAAAGATATTTTTAGTTCTTTGAGCGAAATATTTGATAATGAAATTTATCCTAAAACAACGGCTCTCTTTGGAGATGTTTGGAATCCTGGCATTGATAAAGACCCTAAAATAACTATTCTTTTTACAACTATGATAGAACAGGCAGGAGGATATTTTAGATCAGAAGATGAAGCCGGTCTTGAGAATAATAGTCTTTCTAACGAAAGAGAAATGATTTATTTAAATGTTAGCTATTTGCAAGATCATCGTCTAAAAGGTTACCTAGCTCATGAATTACAACATTTAATTACATATAATCAAAAAGAAAGAATTCAAGAAAAAGAAGAAGATGTTTGGTTGAATGAATTAAGAAGTGAATATATTGCTACCTATTTAGGGTATGATAAAGAAAATTACCAAGCATCTAATCTTAAAAGAAGAGTTGACAAATTTTTACAATATCCATCTGATTCCTTAACAGAATGGCAAAGCAGAATTTATGACTATCCCAGCATTAATTTATTTGCCCAGTACTTAGCTGATCACTATGGAGATAATTTTTTCAGACATATGATTGCTAGCGATAAAACAGGTATTGCTAGCATTAATGATGCCTTTAAGCAATTAAAGATTAATCAAACTTTTAGCAATGCTTTTGGTAATTGGTTAGTAGCGCTTTATTTAAATGACACAACAGAAGATATTCATTATGGTTATGTAAATCCACTTTTAAAAACATTAAAAGTAACACCGACAGCTAAATATAATGTTTTAGGCAATGCGACCCTAACAAGAAGCGGTTTAATGAAAGAATGGACACCTTTTTGGTATGAGATTAATACTCAAGGAAATGATGATAATAAAGTCACGATTTCTTTTAAAGGAGATACGCCACGAGGCTTTTTCAAAGCCAAGGTTCTTAAAATAGATTCTCGTGGAGATCGGATTATTTCTGATTGGGATATTGGCAATCAAGAAAGTAAGTTAACCATTGAACATCTTGGTCAAGGATTACAAAAAATAGTTCTCATGCCCTATTTAGTTAATATCGGAAATTACACAAATGGTAATTTAAATTATGTTAATTTTGATTTTACCTTTAAAGCCACAAAAGAAGATAACAATCAAATTGACGATGAAGGAGAAGTAAATTTATTAGATCCCCAAGTAACTCGTTTTTCTGATCTCAAAGATGGTGACCTTGTGAGAGCCCAAGGAGATTTTAAAGTATATATTATTCAAGGTAATTATAAGCGCCATATTCAATCAGCCCAAATTTTTAATTTTTACAAACATTTAAATTGGGAAAATGTTCAAGAAATATCTCCTTACGAATTAAGCTTGTATATAGAGAGTAAATTAATTAGAACAGCCAATAAAGATAAAGTATATATGCTTGATGAACAAAACTTAAAACATTGGTATAATGTTTCAGGCTATGAATTTGTCAATGCTGGTAATGATTGGTCAAGTGTCTATGTTATTAATCAGCAAGAAGCTTCTTTTTACAAAACAGGAGAGAGCGTCTCTCATCTTTAAATTGTAACAATATTTTTTTATGAATCTTCATTTAGAAGTTAAAGGATTTGATCTTACTCAAGCCATTGAAAATTACTTGAATAAAAAGCTCAAAAATATTCGCAAATTTACTAAGAGAGCTCGTGGCAAACATGAAATTTGGATTGAACTTTCTAAGACCACTAAACATCATAAAAAAGGTAGCTATTTCCAAGCAAAGATTGATATTGAAATGAAAAACAGAACTATTCATGCTCAAGAAAGAGGCGAGAGTATTTATGAAGCTATTGATAAAATGGAGGCTGACATAAATCGTGAATTAAAACATTACAAAGATAAATATATTACAAAAGAAAGAAAACAAGCTAGAATTTGGAAAAGATTCTTGCGCCTCTCTCCTTTAGCAAGAAGAGATATGAAAGGTAAAAGAGATAAAGAAGAAGGAATATAACTTGACTTATATTAATTGTCTTGTTATAAGAAACAATAATATGTTTGTGGTTTTTAAAGAAGCTTTGATTAAATAAGAGAACCGTTTCTTTATTTTAGAAGCGGTTTTTTCTTTAAAAAAAATTAATTTAAGATACAATATATATATGTTATTTTTTTAAATTTTAATTTATATGAGTTTTTTAAGTAAAATATTTGGTGATGCTAATGATAAGTATCTTAAGAAAATGGCTCCTATAATTCAGAAGGTTAATGATCTCGAAGGAAAATTTGAGAAGTTTTCTGATAAAAAAATCAAACAAGCATCTCAAGATTTAAAAGAAAAAGTTCAAAAAAATCCTCATCAGATTGAAGAATTTTTACCTCAAGCCTTTGCTTTAGTTAGAGAAGCCGCTAAAAGAACCTTAGGGCAAAGACATTATGATGAGCAACTTATGTGTGGGATTGCTTTGCATCGCGGTCAGGTTATTGAAATGAAGACTGGTGAAGGAAAAACATTAGCAGCTACTTTAGCTGTTTACTTCAATGCTTTGCGAGGAGAAGGCGTGCATGTTGTAACTGTTAATGATTATCTAGCTCGTCGTGATGCTGTTTGGATGGGACAGATTTATCATTTTCTTGGCTTATCTGTTGCTTGTATTCAGCAACAGCAACAATCTTTTGAGTACGATCCAGCTTGGCAAGGTGCGCAAGAGCAAACAGAGTTAGATGAAAAGCGAGATGAAACTGGTTCTTTTCATATCGTGCAAGAGTTTTTAAAGCCTTGCCCTAGAAAACAAGCTTATCAATCTGATATTACCTATGGAACTAATAATGAATTTGGTTTTGATTATTTAAGAGATAATATGGTTTTTGACTTAGATAGACGTGCTCAAAGAGAACATGTCTATGCCATCATTGATGAAGTAGATTCAATTTTGATTGATGAGGCAAGAACTCCTTTGATCATTTCTCGACCCGATGAGCAATCAAGTGAATTATATAAAAAAGTTAGTGGTTTAATTCCTCGCTTATCTGAGAATACTGACTACAATGTTGATGAAAAAATGCGCGCTGTTAGTCTAACGGAGGAAGGTATTAATCATGTTGAACAGTTTTTAGGGATGAAAGATATTTATAGCGGTAATAACATAGATATTTTGCATCATCTTGAGCAAGCTTTAAAAGCAAATATTCTTTTTAAAAAAGACAAAGATTATGTTATTAAAGATGGTCAAGTTGTTATTGTTGATGATTTTACGGGTCGCTTGATGCCGGGCAGGCGTTATTCAGAAGGGTTACATCAAGCGATTGAAGCTAAAGAAGGCGTTGAGATTAAAAGAGAATCTAGAACATTGGCAACCATTACTTTTCAGAACTATTTTAAGCTATATGATAAATTAGCTGGAATGACAGGCACAGCTACCAGCAGCGCTGAAGAATTTCATAAAGTATATGATTTAGATGTAACTATTATTCCAACTCATAAACCTTTGATTAGAAAAGATAAAGCAGATAGTATTTATCAAACTGAGCAAGGTAAATACAAAGCTATTATTAAAAAAGTTAAGGAAAGTGTTGCTAAAAATCAGCCGGTTTTAATTGGAACAATTTCAATTGAAAAAAATGAATATTTATCAGCTCTTTTTAAAAAAGAAGGCGTTAAACATAACCTTTTAAATGCTAAACATCATGAACAAGAAGGAGAAATTATTGCTCAAGCAGGTCAACCTGGCAATGTAACTGTTGCTACTAATATGGCAGGTCGGGGTGTTGATATTGTTTTAGGCGGTAATCCGCCGACTAAAGAAGCAGCTGACAAAGTAAAAGAAGCAGGTGGTTTGTGTGTTATAGGGACAGAAAGGCATGAAGCTCGCCGGATTGATAATCAATTAAGAGGTCGTTCAGGGAGGCAGGGTGATCCTGGAGAAAGCCAATTCTTTGTTTCCCTAGAAGATGATTTAATGAGAATTTTTGGGTCCGATAGAATTAAAAATTTAATGGGTAAGTTTGGGGTACCCGAAGACCAACCTATTGAAAATGCTATGGTTTCTCGCGCTATTGAGTCAGCTCAAGCAAAAATTGAAGGGTTTCACTTTGATGCTCGTAAGCATGTCTTGGAATATGATAATGTAATGAATGCTCATCGCACAACAATCTATAAGAAAAGGAAAAATATTTTAAAAAGCGATAATTTATTTAAAATATTGAAAGAGTATTTAAATAAAGAAATTGATGAATTGATTAATGCACTTTTACAAGGCAAGCAGTCGGCTCAATGGCAGATAGAGGAATTATCTGAAGAAGTTCAAACTTTATTTAATTTAGATAAAAATCTTCATAAAGATTTTATTAATTTAAGCAAGGAAAATCTTCCGCCTGAAAAACAAAAAGAGGAAATGCGCGCTTTAATTTTTAAATCAAGCGTGGCAAAGATTAAAACCATAAGACAAGAAATGGGAGAAAGTAATTTTAATGATTTTAATAAAGCATTGTTTTTAAGCACGATTGATTTTTACTGGATGGAACATTTAGATGGTATGAGTCATTTAAGAGATAGTGTTAGATTAAGAGCTTATGGACAAAGGGATCCTTTAGTGGAGTATAAAAATGAAGGTTATCAAAGATTCAAAGAGTTGCTTGGCGACATTAGGAACGAAGTACTCAAGAGAATTTTTAGAATTGAGATACGTCCGCAAAATCCTCAAACAATTTTTCAAAAACAACCTCAAAATTTTATCCTTAAAGGTGCTGCTAAAACTCAAGATAAAAAACAACAAGATGTTTTTTCTTCCCAGAAAACGCCAGCTCATCAACCAGCTCAGCAAAGTAATCGTCAGGCAGATGAATTAAAAAAACAAGGTGCTAGAATTGCGCCTAATATTCCTGATAAATTTAGGCATGCAGGCAGAAATGATCCTTGTCCTTGTGGTTCAGGTAAGAAATATAAAAAATGTTGTTGGGATAAGTATCACTAATACGAACATTTTTTGACGGAAGAGTAAAAATGTTGTTGGGATAAGTATCATTAATTAGCCCTTATTGATTTCATGTAATTATTTACTGTGATCAATTAGACTAATTTTAGATATATATAATTAAAACAGTCTATTTTTATAAGACTGTTTTTTTTATATTTATCCACTTAATATTAATTTTTTATACGATATAATAATATGTTTAGTAGTTTGTTTTTTTTAATATGTTTCATCAAGCAAAAAATCATTTTATTATTTCTCTTATTTTAATTTTATCTTTAACGATAGTAGGTTTTTTGATTTTTGATAAGAATGATGTGAGCGCAACAAACTTAACCTGCGCTGATTCAGATGGGGGTAAGGATTATTATAGCCAAGGATATGTTTCAGTTGATGACGGATATAACAAAGAATGGGATTTGTGCGCTTATAATTCTGATAATGACGAATACTTTCTTTATGAAAATTATTGCGAAGACAATCAATTAAAGACAAAAGCTTATCCTTGTCCAGACGGGTGTACAAAAGGCGCCTGTGTAAAAAAGGAAAAATTTGTTACTATTACTTCTCCAAATGGAGGAGAAAGACTAAATAATGGGGAAACTTATGATATTACATGGAATTCTCAGGGCGTGGACAATATCTATATTTCGCTTGTTGCGAAAGATGATTCCATTCAAACCATAGACATAGCATATGATGTGCCTGCCTCCTCAGGTAAATATTCTTGGAAGGTTAACACATCTTATGAAGGGGAATATAAGATTTACATTAAAGATAGTACCTGTTTGGGTGGCTATTGGCCAAGCGAGAGTCTTTATGATTATAGTGATGAATATTTTACTATTATCAGGGATACTAATGATATAATAGATATTGATTTTGAGGTAGTCCAGGTGGAAGGATTTGAAGTTGTTCCAGATATTATTCCTTATAATGCTTTATTCACAGTTAGATGGAATGCCCCGGGGGCAAGTTATTGTGATGCTGGCGGAGATGCTCTCCCTTTGTCTGAAGAAGACACTGGAATGATTGATGACTATGTGATAGAAAATTGGCCTGATTTAACTGTGCTGCCAAATTCAGGCACTAAGACTTTATATGCTCGAGTAAAAACCAGTGGTTATGTTACACCGCTGACAATAAAGATTTTCTGTGGCAATGCTGTTAAAGAGTTAACTGTTGATACGATTTCTTATGAAGTTCCTCTAAATCAACCTGCATGTGGTACTATCTCTGTTTCGTCAAATAAAGTAAAGACAGGTGAGCAATTTACTGTTACTGTTAAAGGATCTGATAGTGAAGGGCTAGATAGATTACTCGTGGGTCGTCCTAATGCCGGATGGATATCTCGTTCAGCTGATGGCGCTACAAATTCCGAAGCTGATTTTGTTTTTTCTGAATCTGAACCAGGAATTTACTATTATGATGGAGATGTTATCGGTACGCGGCCTAATGGAAGCAGAGACCAAATCAGGACTAACCCCAAGTCTGTTAAAGTAGAAGTGATTGAGGCAGGACAAGAAGTGGTTGATTGCGCTAAAGAATATGGTGAAGAGTATTGGTGTGGTAGCTACGAAGATTGGCAGAATGAATGTCAAGGAGAAGGCAACACAATTTCTTTAGAGCAAGGTAATAAAGTTTGCAAAGGAACAGATTGGCCGTTGAGTTATTGTGTTACTTGTAAAAGCGCGCCTCCTGAATTTTATTATCCTCACGATGGTGCCATTCTTCATACTCTCAACCCCCAATTTATCACGGAAAATGTTAAGGCGGGTAAATATTACCAATTGGGCATATGGCAAGGAGAACAAATTTTACCTGAAGAGCAATTACTTACATGGATTAACGCTATTCAAGAAGAATGGGAAGTGAACACAAGTCAGGAAGGTCCAGTTGGACAATTTAAGTGGAATCAAACTTATACCACTGCTATTAGAGAATGTAACAGTGATAGTTTTTCTAATTGTGACGGATGGACAGATTCGATTATTTTTAGTATTGAGCCAGGGGAAATTGTTTATGAATCAGATCAGGGGAAAGATTACTATAATCAAGGATATATTAGCGTAGACGCAGAGGTAATGATAGACGAGTGCTTATGCACAATAAGAAAAAGCGCAAAAGATAGTAATGTTCTAATAGAATATTATTCTACTGAAGATACTGATAGTCCTGTTGCCCAAATTCAATATGAATGTCCTTATGGTTGTGCGGATGGACGATGTCTTAAAGAAGAGGAAAAAAGCACAATTTCTACCTGCGTAGATTCAGACGGGGGAAAAGATTATTATACTAAGGGGAAATTGAGCTACGAAAATAACCCCAATAGGATAACAGAAGAACAGGATACTTGTTTAAATGAAAATTATCTACTTGAAAGATTTTGTGGCGATTCGAAAGATGTTAGTCAAAATCGAGAAAAGTATTTTTGCGTCTATGGCTGTGAAGATGGGGCATGTATTAAAGAACCTTCAGCCTGTCTTCCCGATGGTACCCTGATAAAACTTCCCAATGATCCCAAGATTTATGTAATTCAGAACTGTCAGAAAAAATGGATAAGAACTCAGGAAGAGTTTAAACAAAGAGGATATAAATGGGAGGATGTACAAGAAAAACCTTCTGATGTTGTCAATGCCTACTCTAATTATTTAGAAACTCAAGCCGAATTATTAAAAGCAATTGGTCAAAATAAAGTTTATCGCATTGTTAACGGTAAAAAACTTTTTATTCCCACTATTGCTGCCTTTAACGCTCAAGGATTAAAATGGGAAGATGTTGAAGATAAATCTACGGTAGAAATCAATCAATATCCTCGTGCTAAGCTTTTAAAGAGTAAAAACAAAGAAGATATTTATTATATTACTGAATCAGGATTGAGACGCCAAATTCCTAACGACGAAGTCTTTAATTCTTATGGCAATAAATGGGAAGACGTTCTTGAAGTTGAACAGGATATTATTGAATCTTATGAAGTTTGTAATTTGATTAAACCTGAAAACAGCTATCAAGTTTATAAATTAGAAGGCGATATAAAACGATGGATTAAAACAGCAGATGTTTTTAACAGACTAAGCTATAGCTGGTCAAAAGTTGCTCCGGTGAACGAAGTAGAATTCAATAATTATCAGGAAGGAGAAGCAATTGATTAGTTAGCATAGTAATTAAATAGTTACTAAAAATGTGGTAATTTAGTTATTACATTTTTTTATCCACTTAATATTAATTTTATATACGATATAATAAATAATTAGGAGGGAGATATCTCTTAAGTTTTGTAATATATATTAAAATTATGATTAAATTAGCTATCAATGGCTTTGGTAGAATTGGTCGTGCTTTTTTAAAAATTGCTTTAGAAAAAGCAGATGAAGTTGAGATTGTAGCAATTAATGATTTAACAGATGAAAAGAACCTTGCTTATCTTTTAAAACACGATACAGTTTATGGAAATTATGATAAAGAAGTGACGCCTTTAGACGAAAATGGCCAAAAATATTTAAAAATTGGTTCTCAAAAAATTCTTAGTTTAACCGAGAAAAATCCTGCTCAATTACCGTGGGAGAAATTAAATATTGATGTTGTTATAGAAGCAACAGGCTTTTTTATAGATAATGAAGGTGCTTCGCAACATTTGAAAGCTGGTGCTAAGAGGGTGGTTATTACAGCTCCTGCGAAAGGAGAAATTAAGCATTTACTTTTAGGTAGCAGTGATAAGGAATTTCAACAAGACAATTTAGCTAAAATTACATCTAATGGTTCTTGTACGACAAATGCTGTTGCTCCGGTTATGTCAATTTTATCTGAAACTATTGGAGTAAAAAAAGCAGTTCTTAATACAATTCATTCATATACTTCTACCCAATCTCTTGTTGATGGACCTCATAAAAAGTTACGTCGCGGTAGAGCTGCTGCTCATAATGTTGTCCCAACAACTACAGGCGCTGCAATTGTTACCACAAAAGTTGTGCCTAACTTAATGAATAAATTTGACGGCATTGCCTTAAGGGTTCCTACTATATGCGGTTCTATTGCAGATATTACCTTTATTGCAGCGAAACCGACCAGTATTGAAGAAATATCAGTTATTTTTCAGAAAGCAGAGAAAGAAGAACGCTGGCAAGGAATTCTTAAAACTACTCAAGAAGAATTAGTTTCTTCGGATATTATTCAGAGTAAATATGCTTCTATTGTTGATCTTAATATGACTAAAGTAATTGATGGTGACTTAGTAAAGATTTTAGCTTGGTATGATAATGAATGGGGATATTGTAATACCTTACTTGAACATATTTTACGTGTTTGTAAAGTTTCATGATTTATTTAGGGGCAGATCATAAAGGATTTCATCTTAAAGAAGCTTTAAAAAAATATTTAAAGGAGCTTGAATTTGACTATATAGATATGGGAAATCAGCAGTATAATCAAGAAGATGATTTTCCAGATTTTGGTAAAAGTGTTGCTCGTAAAATAGCCGAAGTGCCTGATAAAAATATGGGAGTTTTAATATGTGGTTCGGGAGTGGGAATGGATATTGTAGCTAATAGGCAGACTGGTGTGAGATCTGTTTTGGCTTTTAGTCCTGAACATGCTCAAGCTTCTAAAAAAGAAGATAATACAAATATCTTAAGCTTAGCAGCTGACTTTTTAACAGAAGAACAAGCTAAGAATATATTATTGGCTTGGCTTGAAGCAGATTTTGACAAAGCACCTAAAAGAATAAGGCGTCTTGAAAAGATAGAGGAAGTTTAATTTTATGGAAAAGTTTTATTGTTATGTAGATGAGACAGGTCAGGATACAGCCGGAGAACTATTTTTAGTAGCCGTAGTTCTTACTGATGAAGAGAAGATAAAAGTAAGGGAACAGCTTTTAGGAATAGAAAATACCAGCAAAAGAAGAAAACTTAAATGGAATAAAACAGACCTAAAAAGAAAAAGAAAATACCTACATTTATTATTAACAATTCCTTCTGTTCATTGTAAAATATATTTCTCAAATTATAAGAACACGGAGGATTATATGTACCTTACTGCGTTTACAACAGCTAAAGCAGTTCTTAAAAAAGCAAAAAAAGATTATAAAGTAACAGTCTTAGTAGATGGCCTTAAAAGAAAAGAGGTGAGACAATTTTCTAGAATATTATATAAATTTGATATCAAAATAAAAAAAGTTCGTGGCATTAAAGATGAAAGCGATGTATTAATAAGATTAGCAGATAGCATGGCTGGCTTTATTAGGGATGCTATAGAGAAGCAATCTTATACTACAGATATTTATAAAAGATTTTTAGATAAAAATTTTATCAAGAAAGTTTGATAAAAAGAAAACCCCCATGGTTAGGGGGAACAATCTATCTTGCTAAAGAGCAAGCACCTGCCATACGGTCAGTATTCGATTGCTATTTAATTATATTTTAGCGCATAAAAATATTTTGTCAAATTTTTATAAGTATTAGAAAGAGAAATATTGTTTTGGTAAACAATTAGAAGAAAATATATTGAAAGTATTTTAATTTATTCTAATTATTGAGTTATTCAATAAATTGGCAATAGAAATAAGAAGTAATGATAAGGTTATATATAAAAATTTTATTATTTTCTTAAGTTGACTTACTTTAAATTAAAAGATTAATAAAACATGGAAATTATTCCCGCAATTTTAGAGACAGATTTTAAAGAATTGCAATCAAAGATTAAAAAAGCTGAATCCCATTTTAAAAGAGCCCAGATTGATGTTGGCGATGGTATTTTTGTGCCTGATAAGTTTGGTTGTCTTAATAAAATTACGCAACTTAAGACAGAGATGGAATTAGAATTTCATTTAATGGTAGCTCAGCCCTGGAAAATTATAGAGCAACTTAAAAAATCTCAATTAAGAAAAGTTAGTTTTCATTACGAAAGTTTTTTTAGCGTTCCTAAAAAGAATCGTACTTTTGCTATTAATAATTTAATTAACAGTCTTAAAAAGAATAATTATCAGGTCGCTATAGCCCTTAATCCTTTAACTAATCCTTCTTTTATACATGATTTTCTCGGTAAGATTGATGAAGTCTTAATTTTAGGAGTAACACCTGGTAAGCAAGGGCAAAAATTTCAAGAAGTTGTCTTACGAAAAGTTCAATTTTTAAAAAATCTTCAAAATAATCTTTATATTGGTATTGACGGAGGTGTTAATGATAAAAATATTCAAAAAATTGTTCAAACTCAAGTAGATAGAATATATATTGGGAGTTTTTTATGGAAAGATTTTAAAAAAACTATCCAGTTTTTAAAAGATAAGAAATATTTATGACTAATCAAGAATTAAAAAAACTTTCTTACATTGTTAGACAAGATATTATTAAAATGATTACTAAGGCTGGTTCAGGACATCCGGCTGGTTCTTTGGGCATTGTAGAGATTTTAGTTGTTCTGTATGGACAAATTTTAGAACACAGGCCTCAAAAACCAAACTGGTTTGGCAGGGATCGTTTTATTCTATCAGCTGGTCATTTATGCCCAGCTCTTTACTCTGTTTTAGCTAGGCATGGCTATTTTGATGTTGAGAAATTAGCAACTTTAAGAGAATTAGGTAGTTTTTTACAGGGTCACCCAGCTCTTACAAAGACAGCTTTTATAGAAGCTTCAACTGGATCTCTCGGGCATGGTCTATCAATAGCATGTGGTATGAGCTTAGTAGCTCAAATAGATAAAAAAGATTATGATGTGTGGGTTTTAATGTCAGATGCCGAACAACAAGAAGGTGCTGTTTGGGAAGCTGCTATGTTAGCAGATAAATATAAATTAGGTAATTTAAAAGCTATCATAGACTATAATAATATTCAGCTTAGTGGGGACACTACAGGCATTATGCCTATTGAACCTTTAGAAAAAAAATATGTAAGTTTTGGATGGCAAGTTTTTAAAACTGATGGTCATGACTTAGATGATTTAAAAAAGGTTTTTTTAAGAGCACAGCAATACGATAACGGCCCTTGCGTTGTTTTAGTAAAAACTGTACCTGGCAAAGGAGTATCTTTTATGGAAGGAAAGTGGCAATGGCATGGTAGAGCCTTGAGTGCTGAGCAAACCAATGAAGCACTTCGAGAACTTAAAAGTAATTTTGAAAATTCATGAGTTCTAATTCTCAATTACAAGCTACACGGGATGGTTTTGGAAAAGCATTGTTTCAATTAGTTAAAAATAATCGCAATATTTTTGCTGTATCAGCCGATCTAAGTCCTTCCTTGAGAATAGAGGAAATTCGTAAAATTGTACCTGAGCAATTCATTGAATGTGGTGTTGCAGAACAAAATCTAGTTAGTGTAGCAACAGGATTAGCTTTAAGCGGGAAAATTCCTTTTGCTTGCAGTTTTGCGGAATTTTTGGTTGGCAGAGCCTGGGAACAAATTCGTTTAGATGTTTGTTATAACAATGCCAATGTCAAACTAGTTGGGTCACATGCTGGTCTTGCAACGGGCGAAGATGGCGCTAGCCACCAAATACTAGAAGATATTGCCTTAACAAGAGTTTTACCTCATATGACTGTTTTTTCTCCTTGCGATGCTTATGAGGCTTATCAAGCAACTCTAGCTGCGAGTAAAATTAAAGGACCTGTTTATCTAAGATTAGCACGTCCTGCGACTCCTTTAATATTTGAAGATTCTTTTAAGTGGTCCTCGGAAATCTTTCCCTTAAAAAAAGGCAAAGATATTGTTATCTTTGCCACGGGTCCCATTATTACAGAAGCTCTTGAAGCTGCAAAGTCAATAGATAAAGATATTGCTGTTTTAAATGTGTCTACAATTAAGCCATTAGATAAAAAAACTGTTCTTGATTTCTCTCGGCAAGCTCGTTTAATTTTAACCTTAGAAGATCATCAAATTACAGGCGGATTAGGTTCTGCTATCGCTGAAGTTCTAGCTGAAGCAAATATTCATGTTCCCCTGAAATGTTTAGGTATAAAAGATAGCTTTGGAGAATCAGGCAATTTTAAAGAACTGTGGAAAAAGTATGGTATAGATCGTGAAATGATTGTAGAAAAAATTAAGGAAATGTTGTAAAATACTTTGTTATATTTATTCTTTCTAATTAATTTGTTATAATAATTTAACAGTTTTAATACTGACTTATTTATATTTATGAAAAAATCAATTGAATACATATCTAAAGTTTTAAGAGTTGAACCGACTCTTATTGAGGAACTTGATGAAGTTACCTCTAAAAAAACAGGCAAAAAAAATGTTTTAGAGGATATTTATGAGACAAATCAGAGAATTACAGACTTAACTCTTAAAAAATTAAAAGTTCGCAATAAAAATAGCGAAGAAGTATTTTTTGCTTTAATTAACTGTTTGCGTAAAGCTGATAGCAGTTTATCTAACTATTTTAACAAGCCAAACTTTATTAAGCCGGAAAGCTTTCGCCCCATGGTAGAGAAAGCTCTTGATTTAACAGGTAGAAAAAAAGGCTTTTTCTTAAAAGAAAAAGTAGCGCAAGATTTACTGCGCAACACACCGCCTGTTAATCTTCTTAAGTCAGGCGAATATCGCAATGTTGATGATTTATTGGAAAAAGAAGATTTATATGAAATTTATGCTAATTTGAGATTTTTAGAAAGTAGTGAATGGATGAATGATAAATTTTTACCTCAATATAAAGATTTAAAAGCAGAAGACTTTGAAAGACGAGAAGCTAAATTTTTAATCTTAGATCGTAAATGGCTTGAAATGGCTCGTAAGTTTGTTAGCAAGAAATATCATAATTTAAGCCATCTTAAAGAAATGGGAGTTGTTTTTATTCTGCCAATGACTGATCATGCTGATGGAGAGAATTTTAGGCTTTTTTCATTAAGTCTTCATTACCTTTTTGAGCTTGCTTTTTACAGCAAACTTATGAAAAGAGCTTCTCAAAAGAAAGATTTTGGCGATCGGTTAATTTCTCTTTTGCGAGGTGAGATTTTAGATAATCGAACTGGTCTAAGAAAAACTGATTGGCTTTTAGTGCAAAGATATCTTGCTAAAATTGACAAACAAGATCCTCGCCTTTTATCTCCTCATGTAAATCCTGAAGTAATTCATTGGAAAAAAGCAGAAAGATTATTAACTAAATTTGGCAAAGAATTGCCAGAAATAGAGATAGATTTTTGGGAAGATCTCTTTTGGCAAGATTTCGATTGGATAGGCTCATTTTATCCCAGCGAGAAAGAGGGTGAGATTTTAGTTAGCTTCGATTTAGTCGATAATATTATGAGTCTTGTGCAAGAGAAAGAATTAATTAAATATCTTTATCATCAACAAGAAGCTCTTTGGAATAGGATTTTTGAAGGTTATGTTGGGGGAGATGAAAAACTTGAAGAAATAGTGTTAGATAATTTTGATAAGGGGTATATTAAGCTTAAGCGAGTTGACAAAAAATAAATAGATGCTAAGGTAATTTTATCTTTCTTTTATTGTAAAATATTTAAAAATTATATGGATATCAAACTTAAAGCTACTTCCCGAGAAATTGCTGGCAAGGAAGTTAAAAAATTAAGAAAAAAAGATATGATCCCTGCTATTATTTATGGGCATGGTTTTGATAATCTTCTTTTAAAGGTTAATCGACATGATTTTTCTCAAGTCCTTAAACAAGCTGGAGAAAGTACTATTATTGATTTAGATATCGAAAAACACGGTGTTGAACCTGTTTTAATTCATGATTTGGCTCGTGACCCTGTAACAGATGATATTTTACATATTGATTTTTATAGAATTAAGGCAGGAGAAAAAATGACAGCTGATATTCCTCTTGTTTTTGAAGGAGAAGCGCCTGCTGTAGAAGATTTAGGCGGTACTCTAATAACAAATTACAGAGATATTAAAATTAGTGCTTTGCCTAAGAATTTTCCTCATGATATAAAGGTTGATATTTCTTTATTAGAGACATTTGAAGATCAAATTAAAGTAAGTAATTTAAGTGCTCCTGAAGGAGTGGAAATTTTAGCTGAACAAGATGATGTTATAGCTTTAGTAAGCCCTCCTCGAACCGATGAAGAGTTAGAAAAACTAGAGGAAGAAGTTACCGAAGATCTTGAAAAAGTTGAGGGTATTAGCAAAGAAGAAGATAGTGAGACTGTCCAAGGAGAGGCAGCCGGCAAAGAAGAAAAACAAGCATCTAGTACAGACGAAGTTTCTAAAAAAGATCAATCTCAAGAAGCAAAATCTTAATTTAAGATTTATATGACAAGGAGGATATTTACAAACAGAAAAAAACAAAAACTTTTCTCTTTTCTAAGTGGATTTTTATTAATTGGATTAGTATTGAATTTTATAAATCCACTTTTTCTTTTTGCTCAGACTAACGAAGAAAAAAAAGAAGAGCTGCGTCAAGAAATTGAAAAATTACAAGCTCAAATTGATAGTTATCGCAATAAAATTAAAGAAGCAGGCGATCAAGAGCAGACTCTTAAGGGTCAAATTACGAATCTTGAAAATAAAATTAGTAAGCTTAATTTAGAAATTGAAAGTTTAAGCCTTGCTATTGGTGATGTTAAAGGAAGAATGACTATTATTCATCAAACAACAGATGAGATTAATAGAAATATCATTAAAGAAAAAGAAATCTTAGCGAAAACTATTCGAGTGGTTTATGAAAATGATAGTTTTAATTTCGTAGAACTTTTTTTTAGAGAAGAAAAATTATCTGATATGTTAGCTGATTTTAAGGCAATTGAAAGAATTCAAGGATCTCTCATAACATCTTTAAAAGAAATTAGAAGATTAAAAGAACGGCTAGCTGAAGAGAAGGAAATTTTAACAAAAAGGGAGAATGAATTAGCTGAGCTTAAGAAAATGCAGGATATTCAAACAGCCAGCTTAAGACAAACTAAATTAGCTAAAAGACAAGTTTTACAACAAACAGAAAGTCAAAAGCATGAATTAATAGGTAAAGTGGAAGTTTCTCAAGCAACCATTGCATCTATTCGAGAACAACTTTATCAATTAGAAGGATTGGGAGTGTCTTTAAAATTTGGAGAAGCACTTAAATATGCTCAACAGGCAACAGTTAGGACTGGCGTTAGAGCAGCTCTGCTCTTAGCCATGCTTAAGAAAGAATCAGAGTGGGGTACTAACGTTGGTACAGGAACATGGCGGGAAGATATGCATTCGCGTGATCACGATGCTTTCTTGGCAATTTGTGAAAAGCTTGGACTAGACCCTAATACAACACCTGTATCGCGTAAACCTTCTTATGGCTGGGGTGGTGCTATGGGACCAGCACAGTTTCTACCCAATACCTGGTTAGCTTATGAAAAGGAAGTAGCACAAGTTACGGGTCATAATCCGCCGAATCCCTGGCATATTGACGATGCTTTTACGGCTTGTGGTATTAAACTAAAAAAAGCAGGAGCTGCTGCTCAAAACTATGATGCTGAATGGAAAGCAGCTCAAATATATTTTGCGGGGCAACGTTGGAATAATCCTCGTTACTATTTCTATGGCGATTCAGTTTTAGAATTAGCTGGTCAATTCCAACAACAAATTGATATTTTAGAGAAAGGTGAATCCTAAGTAAATATTTTAAATATTTAAACCTTAAAACCCTCCTTTTAGGAGGGTTTTAAGGTATCAGACAAGGAGTAAATTTATTATTCCAGCCTGGTAAATATATTATTGAAAGAACTTAACAAATGTATTTAAAAGAACTTTTTTCAGTCCGTTAAAAAACGGTTTAATTTTTTAAGAGAGAGAAGGAACTAAGTTAGAATATTGTTTTAAGTTTTCTAATTGTTGATCGGTTAATTTTTGCGAGGCACTGACTGCTTCTTGAATCAAGTCTTCACCAAAACTTACTTCCTCGCCTAGAGTAAGTCCATGTGTGCCAGTTCTGTTTTGAAGATAATCTTCGATATATATTTTGTGTTCAGCACTTAATTTCAGATCTTTATCTTTCAGATAGTCTGACAATGCCTTTCTTGCTAGATGGGTAATACCTTCACCATCTTTAGCAGTTTCTTTAAATTCCTTTCCTTGTTGGCTGATTGGACCACCTTGACTAGTTTCTTCAGTGATTGTTACATGTGATTGATCTTCTATAATTTCATTTGAAGTAGTTTCTTCGTCGTTTACGGCAATTTCAGTTGTCTCTTCTTCCGTTTCTTCTTCAGTCACATCTTCTTCTGTTATTTCTTCTTCGATTGCTTCTTCATCTTCTTCTAGGTCAATTGTAATACCACTTTCTAAATCTTCTTGTTGAATATCTAAGTTATTATCTTGTTGTTGTGAATAAAGGTAGATGCCCCCGCCAAGGATGATAAGAGCAATTATTGGTAAAATAATTGCAGAGAAATTGTTTTTGAGCCAGTTTATTATTCTAGATCCCCAACCGTTGCCTTCTAGTAATTCTAATCCTTCAGGAAGCTCAAATTCTTTTTCTTCTTGTTTTTTTGACTGAGAGCCTTTCTTTTTTTTGGCCATTAAGTTCACCCCCTTTCATTAGGCTCCCTCCTTTTACACTAATTAAGAATTGTTTTGAACCATTTTTTTATTTAAAGTTTGTGTCATTTTTTTTAAATTTCCCTCTATGATCTTATCAAGATTTTGCCAGCTTTTATTAATTCTATGATCAGTTACTCTGTTTTGAGGAAAATTATATGTTCTAATTTTGTCTGATCTTTCAGCATCCTTAACCTGAGACTTTCTTAAGTCACTTACCTTTTGGACGCCTTGTGCTTTTTTAAACTGAATTAGCTTAGCTTTAAGTTGTTGGATGGCTTTTTGGCGGTTTTTATGTTGAGAACGTTCATCTTGACAAGTTACCACAGCGCCAGTAGGAAGATGAGTTATCCTAATAGCTGAATCCGTAACATTAACATGCTGACCGCCAGCGCCTGATGCTCTATATGTATCAATTTTTAAATCAGCTGGGTTAAGTTGGATTTCTTGTAATTCTTTAACTTGAGGCAGGATCGCAACCGTGGCAGTTGAGGTGTGAATCCGGCCACTTTTCTCAGTTTCTGGTACACGTTGGACTCGATGAACTCCGCCTTCATGCTGCAATAAGCCAACATCTTCTCCAGTAATTTTTATAATTGCATGTTTGACACCACCTAAAGTTGTTTTATCGCTTTCTTGAATTTTGAAAAGCCATTTCTTTTTTTCAGCAAACTTTTGGTACATCCTTAAAAGATCAGCCGCAAAAAGAGTAGCTTCATCTCCGCCAGTACCAGGCCTAATTTCCATTAATAAAGTATCATTTCTTACTCCCATTTTTTTTCTTTTTTTTAAAAGATTTAACTTTTTTTAGTTGAGAAGTTTTAGCAGCGCGTATCTTAAATTTCTCAACTCGTCCTGCAGTATCAACAATCTTTTTCTCTCCTGTATAGAGAGGATTGCATTGATAGCAGATTTCTGTATGGATTTTTTTAGTAGTTGAAGCGACAGTGAATTTAGCACCGCAGTCGCAAGTTACTTCTGTTTCTTGATAATATTGAGGATGAGTTTTCTTTTTCATATTTTTTTAAAAATTTTTTAGAGTTAAGTATAAAATAACATAAGCTTTTCTATTTTACAAGGTTTTTGTAATGCTTGCAATTATCTAAGAGTTTGTTATACTCTTACTTAGATTAATTAGTGATTAATTGAATTCTTTTTTTACTAAATATTTAAAAATATTTGAAAATGAAAAAAACAAAAATTTCAAGCGATAAGGAACAAAACATTACAAAAGATACTTCTCTTTTTAAGCTAGGTATCCAATTTGGGCATCAAAAAGCGCGTCGTCATCCAAGTATGAAAAAATTTATTTACGGTATGCATAATAACAGATATATTATTGATGTTGAAAAAAGTAAGCAGAAAATTGATGAAGCTCTTGATTTTTTAAAAGAAATTGCGCAGTCTGGTAAGCAAATTGTTTTTTTAGGTAATAAACCTAATATTAAAAATTTCTTAAAAAAATTTGCCCAAGATAATAAATTGTTTTTTATTACTGAAAGATGGATTGGCGGTACTTTAACTAATTTTGATACAGTTAAAGAACGTTTAAAAAGATACAAAGAGATAGAAGAAAAAATGAAATCTCAAGAGTGGCAAGAATTAACTAAAAAAGAACAGCGAGATTATCGTAAAGAACAAGAACGCTTAGAAAAGCTTTGGGGTGGCATTAAAAACTTAAAAGGTATTCCGGCTGTTTTATTCTTGCTTGATGTTCCCAATAATTATTTAGCGATTCGAGAAGCAAAAAAGGCAGGCGTTAAAATAGTTGCTATTGCTGATACAGATGCCAATATTAGAGATGTTGACTATCCTATTCCTGCCAATGACGATTCTTTGTTAACAATTAAATATATTTTACAAAGAGTTATTGATACTCTAAAGAAAAATCAACCTAAAAAAGATAAGTAATTTTTATTTCTTAATATTTATATGAAAATATCTGCCCAACAAGTTAAACAATTGAGAGAAGCAACAGGTGTTTCTATGATGGCTTGCAAAAAAGCCCTTGCTGAAGCAGAAGGAGATCAGGCTAAAGCTAAGCATTTGCTTAGAAAAAAAGGTCAAAAAGTGGCTGAAAAAAAATTGATCAGGACAACTAATCAGGGTAATATAACTTCCTATATTCATAATAATGGGAAAATAGGCGCTTTAGTTGAAGTTCATTGTGAAACTGATTTCGTAGCCAAGAATAAAGATTTTAAAAAACTTTGCGGAGAAATAGCCTTACAAGTAGTGGGGTATGATCCCCTTTATGTTTCACCTGACTATATTCCTGAAGAAGACCTTAAAGAAAAAGAAAAAGTTTTTAAGGAAGAACTTATTGCCCAAGGTCTTAAAGAAGCTATTCTTAAAAAAGCCTTGGTATCAAAATTGAATAAATTTAAAGAAGAAAGGTCTTTGCTTTCTCAGCCATATTTTAGAAATGACAAAAAGACAGTTAATGATATTATTCAAGAAGCAATTGCTAAGTTAGGAGAGAATATTCAAGTCCAAAGATTTACTCGTTATCAGATTTAGAAAGAAAAATTTTCATAGCTTAATTTTTAAAGCTTGTCTATGATCATTAATATCATTCTTTATATCTTATTAGGGGTGGGAGTGGGATATTTTATTTATTTAATTTATATAAAGTGGTCTCAGCTTGAAAAATATCCTAAGCCACGGTTTAAACTCTCAAGTATCAAGAAGTTGCTTGACAGAATCGCTGTTTTTAAAAATAACTTCTTGAATGTTTTTAAAACTTCAAATTTGAAAAAAATTCGAAAGATAAACTTAAAAGATTTTAATAAATATATTTCTAAATTAAAAAATAAAATTTTAAATATTGTTACTTGTATCTTACAATTCTTTAAAAGAATTTTTAAAAAAATTAAGCAATTTTTATTAAGTATTAAATTGCCTAAAAAAGATAAGATAAAGTTTGAAATAAAATCTCTTAATAATAAAAAAGCTAAAACCAGTAGAGTTAATTTAAAAAAGAAAGTTTTATCAAATTTTAAAAAAGTATTTCGCCAACAGAAAGCTAGAACCGAAAAAGCGCAAAAAAATATTCTTGCTTTCTTTAAAAAAATATTTGAAAAAGTTTCTATTAAAAAAATATTAATTTTCTTTAAAACGTTTCAAAAAAAGATTAAACTTCATTTTATTTCTCAAGAAGATGAGAAAGCCAAGGAACGTTTTCAAGCAAGCGAAATAAAACAAAAAACTCAGAAAGAAGCTTATTTAGGAGATCTTTTAAAGAAAACATTGCCAGAGAAGAAAACAGAAAAATTATCAGAGGAAAAGATTAAAAAGCCAAAAGAAGAGTCTATAATTCACGAAAATGTTTTAGAAAAAGAAATGCTAGAACAAAAAAGTTATCGCCCCAAAACACTTCAAGAAGGATTAGATAAAATAAACCAATTAAAGGATCAAGTAGCTTCTCAAAAAAAAGAAATTTCTTCAGAACAAGTTTCTCAAGCTACTTTAAACAAAATTGAACAAGATTTAGTTAAACAAATTTTAGCAGATCCTAAAAATATTGAAGCATATAAAAAGCTAGGAAAACTGTATTATAATCAAGAGCAATTTGATTATGCAAAAGAAACTTTTGAAGCTGCACTTAAATTGGGATCAGGTGATAATAAAATTAAAGAATTGCTTAAGGAATGTGAGTTGAAATTGGAAAAGTAATTATTAAGCCCACGTAGCTCAGACGGTTAGAGCACTTCTCTGGTAATGAAGAGGTCGTCGGTTCGACTCCGACCGTGGGCTTGCGAAAAAAAGGGTAGGTACCCAAGCGGTCAACGGGGACAGACTGTAAATCTGTTGGCTCTGGCCTTCGGGGGTTCGAATCCCTCCCTACCCATATGAGCCCATGTAGCTCAGCTGGCTAGAGCAACTGTTTTGTAAACAGTAGGTCGTCGGTTCGAATCCGACCGTGGGCTTACCTAAGGCTGTTAGATTTGTTATTTAAAACTTCATCTATGCATAAAAGAAATACTATCATCTTAATTATCATCCTTATAGTTATAGGTATAGCAGTCTTTAGTCTTAGTAAGTGCAAGAAATTTCCTCAAGAACTTAATATTTTCCCAGACGGGAAAGAAGAAACAACTCCCTTTGATACAGAAGAAATTAGTGTTATAAGCGAACAATTAGACGATTTATCTCCTGAAGATGCTGTTTTGGGAGGAAATTGGTTCATTAGTCAAGTAGCAGTTATTGATGAAAAACATGTCTATATTGTTTACGAAGATGGTCATATTGTAAGGAGAATGTTGCTTGAAAAAACTGAGCAAGACTGGCAACGCTTGGCATATTTCGAGCCAGGCAAAGATATGTGGAAACTTATTTCAGGTAATGATCCTTATATGGGTAATGATGTGATTATTTATGAAAGAAGAGAGGAAGGCAACTGGGTTTTACATGGAGTTATAGGAGAATAATTAGTTAAATATATTTAAAAATTTATGGCACAGAAAAATTTAATAAAATTAAAATGCAGCGAGTGTGGAAGGGTGAATTACCATACTCGGAAAAATAAAAAAACTATTCAAAAGAAAATAGAATTAAATAAATATTGTAAGTGGTGTAAAAAACATACTAAACACGTTGAAACGAAGAAGTAACAAAATAAAAAAACTTTTACATCAAGGAAATTTTTAAGAGAGGTGGTCTAAATTATCTCTTATTGAGCAATTAGCTAATATTGGCAGTGAAGTTGGTCGGGCTAGTAAATGGTAGTATAAAGACGAAGAAAGATTTTGGGGAGCAGTTTTAGAAGGAACATATTATATACCTTTCTTAAAGATTTTATAAATATTTTCTTAATTTTGCTTATGCATCATGTTCAGGAAAGTAATTATATATATAGGGGCGTAGCTCAATTTGGCTAGAGCACTGGTCTCCAAAACCAGCGGTTACAGGTTCGAGTCCTGTCGCCCCTGAATTTGATTTAAGAGAAAATTATAATATAAAGAGCACATAACATAAGGAGGAGATCTTTGTGAATGCAAAAAAAGTGTTAAAGTTTCTTTATCTATTTTTGTGGTTTGGATCTATGAGTTTTGTGGCAGGATCTTGTTGCTTTGCTATAAGTAAAAACACAATTATTTCTATTCTTGTTGGAGTTGTTATCTTTGCTTTTGCTGGAGGATTGTGTCTTTTCCCGTCCTCAAGCAACATATAGAAAATTGCATAAAGTCTGTCTTAAATTTAGACAGACTTTTTTAATAAGGCATGTATTTAATTACTATTGACATATTAATATAATTTTGTTATGTTTTAGTAAAATTTGCTGTTTATTTATTTATGTATAATTTTTTAAATTTATTAATTACGGCTTTAATCGGAACAAGTATCATAGTTAATGGAATTAATTTAAACCCTGAAGATATTTTAGCTAAAACGAAAGTAGTTGTTAACGAAACAAATCTTCATCAGTTAAGAAATGCTTTAGAAATATATTATTTAGATAATCATTATTATCCTATTACTGATTCAAGTTCAGAAATGATTTTAGACTTAGTTGATGCAGGTTATTTACAAAGCGTTCCAAGAAATTCTGATATTTTTTATTATCAATCCTTAGCTCAAGGACAAACATATACATTGTCAATTTAAAATATTCCTTGACATTTAAAAACTCTCTTATCAAAGAGAGTTTTTTTTGTTAAAATGTAAATATATTAATTTAAATTTATGACAACGGAAATTTTTAAGAATCATCAAGCCTTTTTAATGTTGGCTTTAGATCATAGAAATAGTTTGCATCATATGCTTAATGCTAAGAAACCTGAAGAAGTTTCTCAAGCAGCAATAGTAAATTTTAAAAAAGAAGTTATTGAAAGTTTAGCAAATCAATTTAGCGGTATTTTATTAGATCCGACATTTGGATTAAAAGCTTATCAGCAAGTGTCAAAAGGAGTGGAAAAACCTTATCTTCTAAGTATTGAAAAATCAGGTTATCAAAATAATAAGACAGGCCCTCAAACAGAACTTGCTTTTACAGGAGAGGAACTTAAAAAATTAGGCGCTAGCGGTATTAAATTATTATTACCTATTGATATTCCTAAACCTTCTTTAGCACATCAGCTTAAAATTGCCAAAAAAGCTTTCCAAGAATCTCAAAAAGTTAATTTGCCGCTTTTTTTAGAAATTATTATTCCACTAAAAGTTAAAAAAGAGAGCATTTTAGATATTTTAAAAATATTTTTAAAAGAGAATATTCATCCGGCTGTTTTTAAGTTAGAGTATCCTGGCAATGCTTTTGCTTGTCGTAAGATTAAAAGAATCATTGATCCAATTCCTTGGATTTTATTAACTCGCGGTAAAAAATTTAAAACTTTCCGGAGTGAGTTAGAAGAAGCTATTAAACAAGGGGCTGCTGGGTTTTTGGCAGGGAGAGCGCTTTGGCAAGAAGGAGTAAACTTAAAAGGAGTGCGAAGACAAGAATTTTTTTCTAAAACTTTGCCGAGAAGATTTGATGTCTTAAGTCAAATCGTTCTTAAACAAATTTAAAATATGTTTTAAAAATATGCGTTTAAAAAACAAAGTAGCTATTATTACAGGGGGTAGCACTGGCATTGGTCAAGCTACCGCTAAGCTCTTTGCTCTAGAAGGAGCAAAAGTGGCAATTTGCGATATTAATGACGAAGATGGTCAAAATTGTGTTAAGGTAATTAATCAAAATGACGAACAAGCCGCTTATTGGCATCTTGATGTTTCTCAAGCAGGTGAAGTAGCGCGAGTTTTTCAAGAAATTAAAGATAAATTTGGTAAGATTGATATCTTATTTAACAATGCAGGTATTTCTGGTGTCAATAAACCAACCCATGAAATTGAAGCTCAAGATTGGTTAAAAGTTCTTGATATTAATTTAAATGGTGTTTTCTATTGTGAGAAAGAGGCTTTAAAACATATGCTCGCTAATGAACCAGATCCTCAAACGAAGCAAAGGGGTAGTATTATTATCAACTCTTCTATTTATGGTATAGTAGGAGGACCTGATGTGCCTCCCTATCATGCCTCTAAAGGAGCAGTGAGATTGTTAGCTAAAACTGATGCTAATATTTATGCAAAAAAAGGTATTCGAGTTAACTCAATTCATCCGGGATATATTCTAACTCCTATGGTTGAAAATCATCTTAAGAGTAGCCCGGATCCTGTAAAAGCCAAGGAAGCTGTTGCATCTCTACATCCTCTTGGACATATGGGAGAACCTAATGATATTGCTTTTGGAGCTCTCTATTTAGCGTCTGATGAGGCAAAGTTTGTGACAGGAACAGAATTAGTTATTGATGGCGGTTATACGTCTCATTAAAAAATTATTAATATTTTAACATCATTTTTTTATTTATTTTGTAATTAATATATTTTTATGGGTCCTAAAAAAAATTTGAAAGATTATCGTCAAATAGTAGGAGATGAAATTATTGAAGAAATTTATACTAAGGCTAGGCGAATTGCAGATAAACATATTGTTGCTATTTCTTCTACTTATCAAGGAGGTGGAGTAGCTGAAATAATGAATAGCATTGTTTTTTTATTTAACGAAATAGGTATCGATTTTGGCTGGCGCATTTTACATGGAACAACTGATTTTTTTAGTATCACTAAGAAATTTCATAATGCCTTACAAGGAGAAGAAATTCACTTAACAGAGATGAAAAAGAAAATTTATCAAGAAACTAATCGGCGCTTTTCTCTTTTTACTCATCTGCATCATGACTTAGTGATCGTCCATGATCCTCAGCCACTTCCTCTAATAGATTTTTATCCTAATAAAAAACAGCCATGGATTTTTAGATGTCATGTTGATCTTTCAAAACCTAATAAAAAAGCATGGAATTATCTTAAAGGATTTATTGAAAAATATGATCATTTTGTCGTATCACGTGATGAGTACCGTCAAAAATTACCTATTCAACAAACTATTATTCGTCCGGCTACGGATCCTTTATCTCCCAAGAACGAAGCATTATCTCAAGATAAAATAGAGAATTATTTAGATAAATTTGGTATTAAACAAGATAAACCATTAATTGCTCAAGTATCTCGTTTTGATGCATGGAAAGATCCTGAAGGAGTCTTAGAAATTTTTGAAAAAGTTAGAAAAAAAGTTGATTGTCGCTTAGCACTTTTAGGATCTTTAGCACCTGATGATCCTGAAGGACAAGCAACATACAAACGAATTGAAGCAAAAGTTTCGCAAAGCAAATATAAATCAGATATTTATCTTCTTTTAGTTGATAATGATATTTTAGTAAATTGTCTACAGCGTTTTTCAGATGTTATTATTCAAAAATCTCGCAAAGAAGGTTTTGGCCTAACAGTTACCGAAGCTTTATATAAAGGAACACCAGTTGTTGCTTCAAGAGTAGGTGGTATTCCTTTGCAAGTTGTTAATGATTTCAATGGATATTTGCATGAACCTGATGATGTCGAAGGATTTTCCGAAAGTGTCATTAAAATTTTAAAAGATAAAAAGCTACGTCAAAAATTAGGAAAAAATGGCCGTAAACATGTTATTAATAATTTTCTTATTACTCGTTTAATGAATGATTGGTTGGATTTATTTGAAAATTATTTAAATTAAAATACCCCGTATAGCTTTATACGGGGTAATGCATTTATTTGTGAGCCGGGACTTCTCGAGAGAATGTAGGTTTTGGATCAGATTCTTCAACGAATTTTATATCGCTGATGTTCATTAAGTTTTTTTCTAGGAACTGTCGCAGTTTTTCACTGCTTGTCGGAATGCTAAGATAAAAACAGCTGCCTTGTCTTTTTCCTAATTTAATATAATGTGCCTCAGTTTTTTCTCCATTAATATTTAAGTAAATCTTTTTTTTCTTTACTTCACAATGATGAGGATTGATTCCAAACTTTTTTTCTAATTCTTGAATAAAACTTTGGGCATCTTGACAGCTCCCTATAAATATTGGTCCCCTCTTAGCCTTAGTATGAATGTGTACTTTCACTTTTTCACACTCCTTTTTTTGTTTTGTTATACTTTAACAAAAAAAGAAAGGAGAAGATCGAATTCTTGAATTATTAATAACACACCTCCTTTAATGCATTAATCTATAAATATATTATATAATATATTTTTTTATTTGCAATACCCGAAATTTTAAAAGGAGGTTTTCTATTGCTTTATTAAACTATTTATGTTATAATATAAGTATTCTAGTTTACGAAGGAGATGTGATGGAAAAAGGTTTTGTAATAGGATTATTGATAATTGGTGCAGTCTTTATATTCTTTAAGACTTGGGATAATAAACATGGGAATAGCAAGGTGTACAGTTGAAGTTCTTTAAGAGAGCGTAAAGACGCTCTCTTTTTTATTCATGAAGTTATTGTAATGTTAAAAATTATCAATAAAAAATTTATGAGAAGTACTTTTAAGATATAAATTAAAAATATTTAGATTTTTTTAAAGCATTTTTAGATGCTTGTTTTTAAATCTATCATTCGTTATTATAAAAGTATAGAGAAAATTTTTATTCAATATGACAAAATTACCTAAAGTATCTATTATTATTGTTAATTATCAAGGCTGGCAAGAGACTGTTGAATGTCTTAAAAGCTTAGAAAAATTGAATTATGATAATTTTAAGGTTTTTGTGGTTGATAATCATTCTCCTAATGGTTCTTTTAAAAAAATTAATAGTTTTTTAAAAAAGTTTTTTATAACTCATCCTCGCTTTAAAGTTGACTTGATAGCGTCTCATAAAAACCTTGGCTTTGCAGGAGGAAATAATTTAGGCATCAAAAAAGCTCAAGCATGGGAAAGCCAATATTTTCTTCTTTTAAATCCTGATACAAGAGTTACGCCTAATTTTTTAAATATTTTAGTTGATGTAGCGCAAAAACCTAATAGATTTCCTCACCTGAAGAAATATTTTGACGAAGGTAAAAGAGTTGGATTTTTAGGGCCTAGAATTTTCTATACCGATAAAAAAACAGTTTATTCTAATGGGGGAATTATTAATAAAACGCTTACCCAAGCTATTCTTAAGGATCATGGGAGAAAACGGCACCAATTAATAAAACAACAAGATCCTTTTATAACAGACTATATTACAGGCACGGCACTTTTTTTTAGTCAAGAAATTTTAAAAGATATAGGATTAATGCAAGAAAACTATTTTCTCTATTACGAGGACTCCGATTGGGCGGTTAAAGCTTCCCAAAAAGGATATTTTCACCTTCTTGTTCCCAATGCTGTTATTTACCATAAAGGATATCACTCGACAAAACATTTATCATTCCAATATATATATTATTTAACACGTAATGGATATTATTTAGCTTGGAATAATGGTAAATTGGCACATAAAATTTTTGTTATCTTTTTGTCGATTTGTAAATTTTTAAAACAACCTCTTAAATGGTTTATTTACCTATCTAAAAGAAAATGGATTAAACCTATTTTAAAAGCAACTTGGGATTTCTGGAGAGGCAAGAAAGGTAAGTTATCATGAAAATAGGAATTGACTGTCATCATTTTAAAGATCAAAAAGGCATTGAAAGATACCTTTTTAATTTATTGACTTTTTGGAAAAAAGAAAAAAAGATTAATTTTATTTTATATTTTCAAAAAGGCGATCAATCAGTTAAAAGAATACCTCAGTCGGATAACTTTTTTATTCGAGAGCTTAAAAATCCTTTTAATATTTCCAGCACAGCTCTTTTTCAACATTTCACTCTTCCGCGAGCTGCACAGCAAGATCACTTAGATATATTTTTTTCTCCTTCTTATCTTTTGCCCTTTTTTTATATTGGAAAAACAGCTTTAACTATTCATGATATAATTTATGAAGCGCATCCAGCATGGTTTAATTTTAGAAGTTTTAGAGATAAAATTTTAATTAAAAAAATGGGGAAAATTTCGGCTCAAAAAACTGATCTTATTCTAGTACCTTCCCAATTTACTAAAAAAGAAATTCAAAAGTTTTATAATATTGATGCTTCTAAAATTAAAGTTGTTCCATTGGCAGCTGATAAAATATTTTTAAATGCTCAAAAGAAAAAAATTTTATATAAAAAATATAATTTAAAAGAAAAATTTTTTATTTTTTCTGCTGCCTTATTTCAAAGACGTTGCCTTCATGAAAGTATCTTTGCTTTTAAAGAAATAGCACAAGAATTTTCTGATTATCAATATTTAATTATAGGGAAAGATTTTACTAATTTAGGTAATGTTCGACAATTAACTAATAATTTAAATAAACAGCTTAAAAGAGATGCTTTTATATATATAGATCATTTTATAGATGTTAAAGAATTGGCTTCTCTATATAAAACTGCTCACGCTGTTATTTACCTATCTCTTTACGAGGGTTTTGGATTGCCTGTCATTGAAGCTATGGCATCGGCCACACCAGTTATCTGTGGTAATGCGCAAGCTTTAGCTGAAATAGTGCAAAGTCATTGTTTTTGGGTTAAAAATCCTAAAAACATTAAACAAATTAGTCGCATGATGCAGCAATCTATTCAAAAATCTGCTAAGTATAAGAAAAATCAGAAAGAAGGTTTTTTAAAAGCTCAAGAATTTTCTTGGCGATTAACTGCTCAAAAAACATTAACATTAATTAAAGAATGCCTTAAATAATTTATGTCTTTTTTAAGGAAGAAAATTTATTGCCATCCTCTATATCTTTTATATATATTTCAGCTGATTATCATTGGTGGGGTTATTTTTCATACCTTACCTCGAGAAATCATTTTAAGTTTAGCTTTTCTAATTTTACTTTTTTTAAGCTTAACAAAATTAAAAGATGCCCTTTTTTTCTTTTTGGCCTCTGTTCCTTTCTTTGTAGCGTTACCAATTACTAATATTTTTGATTCTTTAAATATTTGGCGTCTTGCTATTTTAGTGCTTTTAGGAAGATTTATTTTTCAAAGGTTTCCTTTGAAAATATGGTTGCATGGTGATTTTCTAAAAACCTTACCTAAAAGAATTTGGCAAAGATTAAGAAGAAATAAAATAGAATTTTGGACAGTGGTTTATCTTGCAATTAGCTTGTTATCTATTTTAAAAGCCCAAGATAAAATAGCTGCTTTAAAAAGATTAATTTATATAGCGCAAATGATATCAGTTTATCCTTTAGCTAGAGGCTTACTTAAAAAAGAAAAAGACCTAAAAAAAGCAGTTAAATTTATTTTAATTTCTAGTTTATTAGTTTTAATTATTGGATTAGCTCAATTAGCTTTTAGTTATGTAACGAGCTTAGATTATTTTTGGGGATGGTGGGCTTGGCGAGTAGAAGTTACATTATATGGTAAAAATTTAGCTAATATTGTCTCTCGTGCTAATACTTGGTTTTCCTATTACGGAGGATCTTTTCCTCGCCTGAGATCTTTTGGAACTTTTACAGATTCTCATTCCTTTGCCCTCTATTTATTATTGGCAAGTCCTCTTCTGTTATGGCTAGGATTAAAAGATTACTTAGAAAAACGAAAAATTAGTTTAAGAAGTTTTCTTTTAAGCATTGCTTTTATTTTAATGCAATTTCTAGTTGTTTTATCAGGCACAAGAGGAATTTGGATTAGCGTTATTAGTGCTTTGGGAGTTGCCTTATATTTTCTTTTAAAAAGATTAAAGCCCTTTTTAGTAAGATATATTTTGGGTGCTTTAGGTGTGTTTATTATTTTACTTCCTTTATCATCATTTCTTTTATCAATTCCTCAATTTTCTATGCCCTCAAGTAGAAGTGGCGGAGCTTTAACAATGAGACGTTTCCAAAGCATCATCGATTTTAATGAAATTTCTAATCAAGGACGTCTCTTCATTTGGCAAGAAAGCTTAAAATCAATAGCCAAAAATCCTCTTTTAGGCGTAGGAATTGGTAATTTTCCTGTCATTTTAGAACAGGATGTTTTATTGCAAGAAGCTGGTTCAACGGCTCATAATATTTATTTAAATGCTGGTGTTGAAATGGGTATTTTTGGTATTTTAGCGTTAGGAATGGTTTTTTATCATATTTTTAAAAAGGGCTATCTTTTTATTAAAGTTCGCGCAAAAAATCATTTTTATTACTTACCAATTCTTTTAGGTTTTTATTTCCTTTGGATAGCAGTTTATTCCTTATTTGACATTGCTATTTTTGATGCTCGCGTTATGATAATTTTTGTAACCCTCATCGCAGCTTTAAATGTTCTCTCTAAGAAATATTTAGATGAAAAAATCAACATTACCTAAAATTACAATTAACATCTTAACTTGGAATGCAGCTAAATATTTGAAGCCTTGTCTAGATGCAGCCTTGAATCAAGATTATGAAAATTTTGAAATTCTTATCATAGATAATAATTCTCAGGACAATACTGTTAAGATTTTGAAGAAATATCTTCAGAAAAATTCTAAAAAAATTCGTTTCTTAAAAAATAACCGCAACGTTGGTTTTGCGGCTGGCCATAACAGAGGTATTCAAGAAACTGATGGCAAGTATGTTATGCTTTTGAATCAAGATGCTATTTTGACAAAGAGTTTTCTTAGTCAAGCTGTGCAAATTATGGAAAAAGATTCTCAAATAGCAGCTTTACAACCTCAGGTTTTAAAATATGATTTTAATAAAAATAAGCCTAAAAACATTTTTGATACTACGGGTCTTGTCATGTTAAGAAATAGAAGAATTATTAATCGAGGACAAGGACAGCAAAAGAACAATCAATACAATAAAAAGGAAGAAATTTTTGGAGCTGATGGAGCAGTACCAATTTATAGAAGAAAAGCTTTAGAAGATGTTTCTTTGCCAAGTTTTCAAAAAAAGAATCATTTCAAAAATGAAATTTTTGATGAAAACTTTTTTGCTTATAAAGAGGATGTAGATTTAGCTTGGCGTTTAAGGCTCTATGGATGGAAAGCTGTCTATGCTCCGCAAGTAGTTGCTTATCATGAAAGAGGGGCTGGTGAAAGCGCTTCTCGCAAAGCTTTTGATATTATTAAAGAAAGAAGAAATATTTCTTTGTTTTCCAAAACCCTTTCTTTTAAAAATCAACGCTTAATGCAAGTGAAAAACGAAATTCTTGGGCTTTATTTAAAACATTTACCATGGATTCTTTGGAAAGGGATAAGAGCTTGGGGATATGTTTTAATCTTTGAACCTGCTATCTTAAAAATCCTTCCTACTCTATTCAGACAACTTCCTAAAGCCTTAAAGCAAAGAAAAGTTATTAATAAGAGAAAAAAGGTGCCCATAAAGGATTTAGAAAAATGGTTTTTAAAATAAAAGATTATGTCTTTACATTTTAAGACGAAAGAGTTAAACTAATAAATAGATATTAAAGGTCGACTATTTTTGGTGTTATATATATCTAAATTTTTGAAAGGAGTGAATAATGGATTTAAAAAACAAAAATTTATGGATTTGGGTTCTTATTGCTATTATCATTGTTGTCTTAATTGTTCTAGTGGCAACCCAAAATAAGACTCCTGTAACAGAAGAGGGAGAAGAATCAACGCTTCCTGAAGAAGAAGAGGAAATCATCCCTGAAGAGGAATTAGTTCCTGAAGAAGAAGAGGAAGAAGAATTACCTGAAGAAGAAGTTGTTCCCGAAGAAGAAGGCGAGGAAGAGGAAGAAGAAATGACCGAAGAAGAGGAAGTCTTACCAGGAGAAGAATTGACTGAAGAAGAGGAAGAAGAAGAATCAGAAGAATCCGAAGAGGAATAAATATTATTTAAAATCAAATCAATGATACCACCTTGGAGGAGGTGGTATTATTATATTTCAATAGTTTTATATCCCCTTTCTTTTTTAAAATTTATGTGGTAAAGTAAATTTTAAGATTAGCTTATTAAATATGGCAAATCCTCAATTATCTATTATTATCACTCACTATAAAACTCCTCATCTTTTATTGAGTTGTCTTAAGGCAATTGAAGAAAACTTAAATAATATTAAGTATGAGGTTTTTGTTTCTGACTCTGAAGCTAATGCAGGTACTGCTTTTTTAATTCAATATCATCATCCCAAAGTAAAGCATTTAGCTTTTAAAAGAAATGTTGGTTACGCAAGGCTTGTTAATAAAGGCCTTGATAATGCTCAAGGTCGTTTTATTCTAATTTTAAACGCAGATACCGTTATCGAAGATGAAAATGCTATTAAAAAAATGATGGATTTCTTAGAGAATAATAAACAAGTTGGTGTTGTAGGCCCTAAATTGATTAATATTGATGGAACTTTACAGAAATCATTTTTTAAAGAATATACCCTGAATGCTGTTTTAGCTCGGAGAACTTTATGGAAAAAAACTCATTGGGGTAAGAGAGCTTTAGAAAAATTTGAGATTCAAAAAAAGAAAAAAGATAAACCTTTTAAAGTTGATTGGGTTATGGGTTCGGCTATGATGACGACGAAAGAATTGGTTAATGAGATAGGAAAACTTGATACAAGATATTTTATGTATTTTGAAGATGTTGATTGGTGCCGTCGCTTTAGAGAAGCAGGCTATCAAGTATATTACTTACCTAATGCTAAAATTCGTCATTTTCATATTAAAGAATCTGATTCAAAAAAAGGTATTATTGACATCTTTACCAATAAATTAACAAGAATACATATCTTAAGCTATTTTAAATATTTAATTAAATGGCGTTTGCAAAAAGCTTAAATTTATGGATCAGTTAAAAAAAGATTTAAAATTAAAAAATGCTTCTCAAGCTTACTTAAAAAAACTTAAGAAGCTTTTGAAGATGTATCAAGATGGTAAAATGAGCTTGAATGAGTTATCTGTTGTGACAGAACTTGATAAAGATAAATTGTTGGACTATTTTCATAAATCTGGTAAGGCAAAAAAGAAAATTCTAATTTGTGGCGGTGCTGGCTTTATTGGAAGTAATTTTATCCATCATCTTTTAAGAAAGTATCCCGGCTATGAAATTATTAATTATGATAAATTAACTTACGCGGGTAATCTTGATAATTTAAAGGATATTGAAAATAATCCTCACTATAAATTTATTAAGGGAGACATTGCTGACGCAAAAAAAGTTGAAGAAACTTTTAAGAAAGAAAAACCAGATATGATTGTCAATTTTAGCGCAGAAAGTATTAGTGGCGATACTTATTTACCCATATACAGAGGTGGTAAAATTATGATAGAAACCTTTGAAGAACTTTTTAAAAGAATTGCTAAATATAGTCAAAACAAAGTAAAAAAGAGTAAAAATGGTGTTGAGGTTATAGATATTAAGGAAGGAAAAGCTTATAAAGCATTATCAAATTATGGGGGTATTGGTTATTGGCAACCCATTAGACAAATTTCTCGTCATTATTTTGAAGGAAATTTAATTTGTCTTAATCAAAAATGGGGAGAAATAGTAGCTACTAATAATCATTCTATCTATGATATTCAAGGTAAATTAACAACGCCTCAAAAAAATCCTACATTACTTTCTCTTCGAAATATTAATTACATCTGTAAAAAGAATTTTTATCAAAATTTTAAAGGCAAGAAGCTTGAAAGTTTATTGAGAATAATGGCAGCTTATATTACTGAAGGTAATGCAACTTTCAATAAAGCTAACGGAGGTCATATTGTTAGTATAGCCAATCAAGACAAACAATGGATTGATCTTTTAATAAAAGATTTTAAAAAATTAGGTTATAAACCAGGTTGTTTAAAAAGAAAAGAAGGCTGGTATCAGCTAACAATTGTTAACAAGTATTTTTACAACTTTCTAAGAGAAACTTGTGGTGTTTATTCAAAACATAAATTTATTCCTCCTTTTGTATTTCAGTTGAAACCTGCATTGCAAAGATTGTTTTTAGAAAATCTTATTCAAGGTGATGGTGAAACAATCAGAAATAAAAATTATAACAGTTATCGTTATACTACTAATTCTAAAAAATTAGCAACAGGACTTTCTTTATTATTAACTTTATTAAAAGAGAATCTTAGAGTTCACAAAGATGAAAGATTTAATGCTTATACCTTATCATTTGGTAATGACTATAAAATTTCCTCCCTTAATAAGAAGAAAAAAACAATTCCTTACAAGGGATATGTTTATGATATTGAAGTTGCTGATACTCATAATTTTGTATGTGGAGTAGGTAATATTGTTGCTCATAATACGCACGTTGACAGAAGCATTCATGATGGTGCACGAGAATTTTTAGAGGCTAATGTTTTAGGAGTTCATACTCTCCTTGAAGCTGTAAGGCATCATAAGACAGAGAAATATATCCAGATTTCAACTGATGAAACTTATGGCACGGTTGCTTTAGATGATAACAGGAAATTTACTGAAGATACTCCTTTTGCCCCCAATGTTCCTTATGCTGCAGCAAAAGCAGGGGGAGATTTAATGTGCCGCGCTTATAATAAAACTCATAATGTTCCTGTTATTGTAACTCACTGTTCTAATAATTATGGTCCTTATCAATATCCGGAAAAATTAATTCCTTTTATACTTTTTAAAGCTCTTCATAAAGAAAAATTACCCATTTACGGAGATGGTAAAAATGTGAGGGATTGGATATATGTTTTAGATCATTGCCAAGCTATTGATGATATTCTGCATAAAGGCAAGCCGGGCGAAGTATATAATATTGGAGCTGATCAAGAGAGAGATAATTTAACAGTTGCGCGAGCCATTTTAAAGATTTTAGGGAGAAGTGATAATTTAATCACTTTTGTAGATGATCGTCCTGGCCATGACAGACGTTACTCTATTGATGCTACTAAGATTAAAAAAGAACTTAATTGGGAACCGACTAAAATATTTGAAAAGACTCTCCCTAATGTTGTTGATTGGTATTTAAATAATCAATGGTGGATTCGCAATATTCAAAAAAGAGGCGGAGCTTTTAACATTCATATTAAAAAATAGCTTATGGAAATTATAGAGACTCCTATTGAAGGATTAAAAATAAAATTTAATAAAATTATTGGAGACACAAGAGGTTACTTAGCTGAAATTGCTCCCAGTGGAGTAAATAATGATTTTATTCAAGGTAAAATTGGTAATGTCTATTTAGCTACTGGCACAGAAAAAGGTGTTCCTCGCGGGGGACATTATCATCATGATTTAATTGAGAATTTTTATACTATTTCAGGGACAACTTTATGGCTGTTTAAGGATTTTAGAAAAGAAAGTGCGACTTACAAGAAGACGTATGCAATAATTTTAGGAGAAAAAGATGAAAATTTAAATGTAGACTATATTGATGAATACTTATTACCCGGAACAATGGCTCAAATACTTGTTCCAACAGAAGTTTATCACGTTTTTTACCCTTTAACAGATAAAGAAGTAAAGGTTTTAGCAATTACAAATCTACCCCATAATAATGATGATTATGTAAGATTTAAGCCTGAAGATGATCAAGACCTTAAAAAATTGAAAGAAGAAAAGTTAAGAATTATAAAAAACCCTTGACATAATAAATATATTCGTTATACTTATTACAGAAGATGTGTGCTTGCTGAAATGAATCGAAAAAAAAGTGGAACACTAAAAAAGTAGAACACTACAAAATATAAAAAATCTTCAGTGAGCAAAAAACAGGAAGCAAGCACACAAAGGGGTCGTTTAAGAAAGAACGGCCCCTTTTCAATTTTATATTACAGCACAACTTGCATTAATCCTTTCATATTGATTTTGCTTCTTTTTATGATTAGAATAAAAGGTACGGAATTTTTATTTACAATAGGAATTACTCTTTATTCAATTTTAAGATTTAGATGATTAATTTTTTAGAAAATGTTCAGTGGCAACTTCAGAAAACAGCAAATATTTTAAAAATTTCTCCTGAAGTTTTAAAAAATATCCAACAGCCTAATAGAATTCTTCAATTTTCCATTCCAATTAAGAGAGCCAATGGGCAAATGGAAGCTTTTCCTGCTTTTAGAATTCAACATTCTAATTTATTAGGTCCCTATAAAGGAGGAATTCTTTTTTCTCCTGAAGTAAATGTTGGACAAATCAAGGCGTTAGCTGAAATTATGACATGGAAGACATCTTTAGTTGGATTGCCTTTTGGAGGAGCTAAGGGAGGTATTCGAGTAGATCCTGAAAGACTTTCGCGTCAAGAATTGGAAGAACTTTCTCGGGGATATATTAAGGGAATTTTTAATTTTTTAGGACCTCAAGTAGATATTCCTGCGCCTGATATTAATACTAATCCTCAAATAATTGCTTGGATGATTGATGAATTTTCTCTTTTAAAAGGGGAATTTGTACCGGCTGCTTTTACCGGTAAGCCTCTTAATATATCAGGTTCTAAAGGGCGGGATGTAGCGGCTGCGTACGGAGGAGCTATTATTCTAAAAGAAATTATAAAAGATTTTTTTCCAAATCAACTTAATAATTCTCCTACCGTTGCTTTGCAAGGATTTGGTAAAATAGGTAAGAATTTAGCAAGAATATTGCAAGGAGCTGGATTTAATATTGTTGCCCTAGCTGATAAAACAGGCGGTATTAGAGATTTTCAAGGAAAAAAATTAGATATTGATAAAATTATTCAATGCATTAAAGAAAAAAATTCTTTAATTGATTGTTATTGCCATAATGAACGATGTTTTAAAGCAAGCAAGAATCAGCAAATTAATAATGAAGATTTATTAAAAACTGAAGTAGATATTTTGATTTTAGCAGCTGTTGAAGAGCAAATTCATAAAGATAACGCTGAACATATTCAAGCAAAAATTGTTTTAGAAATAGCTAATGGAGCTATTAATTATGAGGGTGAAAATATTTTAGCCCAACGCGATATTTTAATAGTGCCTGATATTTTAGCTGGTGCTGGTGGGGTAATCGCAAGTTATTTAGAGTGGTTTCAAAACATTGAAGAATCTTATTGGCCCGAAGAGCAAGTTTTAGAAAGAACCGAAAGGATGCTTTTAGATGCCTATGAAAGCGTTAAAAACATTGCTCTTGAAAGACGAGTATCTCTTAAAGAAGCAGCTCGTATTAAAGCTATTGAAAGATTGGCTCGTCAATTAAACTTAAAAAAAGCTCGCCAAGAAATTTGAAAATTTTTTTTAAAATGATATATTAATTAAATATTTTAAAAATTAAAAATGCTTAATTCTTTTTCCCAACAATCAAAAATTAGAATGGCAGTTATCGGTATTTTTTTAATAGCTTTCTTAGCTGTTAATTTAGATTTTCCTCAACTTTGGAATGGTTTCGCAGAGAAATTAAATAATAAATTTCCTGAAGGAATAGCAGGCAGAGAAATGCGTTTAATTAATGAAAAAGATTTTAAACTAGGGCTTGATTTGCAAGGTGGCACCCATTTAGTTTATACAGCAGATATGTCTCAGATTGAGGAGAAAGAAAGAGAAGATGCTTTAGCGGGGGTAAGAGATGTCATTGAAAGAAGAGTAAATATGTTCGGCGTATCTGAACCAGTTGTTCAAGCTGATGTATCGTCTAATCATTATCGCTTAATTGTTGAGTTAGCGGGAGTTAAAGATGTTAAAAAAGCTATTGAGATGATTGGGCAGACGCCTTACCTAGAATTTAAAGAAGAAAAATCTGAAGAAGAACAGGGCAAGCAACAAGTTCAAATTAATGATGCAGGTGAAGCAGAAATTCAATTAGAAGATCCTTACTTTAAAAGCACAGGTTTAGATGGTCGCATGCTTAAAGAAGCCAAAGTTTCTTTTAATCAAAATACTGGTCAGCCTGAGATTATTTTTAAATTAAACGATGAAGGAGCAGAATTATTTGGTCAGATTACCCAAAGAAATATCGGCAAGAGAGTTGCTATTTACCTAGATGGTACCCCTATTAGCATTCCAGTTGTCAATGAAGCCATTAAAAATGGCGAAGCTCGTATTACGGGAGATTTTACTATTGTGGAAGCCAGAGAATTGGTACGTAGCTTAAATGCAGGTGCTTTACCAGTTCCGATTACAATTATTAGTCAAAAGACTGTTGGGGCTAGCTTAGGCCAAGAATCCCTTGATAAGAGCTTAAAAGCTGGTATTTTAGGCTTTATTTTAATAGCACTTTTTATGCTTTTCTATTATCGTCTACCGGGTGTTTTGGCTGTTATATCTCTTTTAATATATGGAGTCTTTGTCTTAGCTATTTTCAAGCTTGTTCCGGTGACTTTAACATTAGCAGGTATTGCTGGCTTCATTTTAACGATTGGCATGGCAGTTGATGCCAATGTCCTAATTTTTGAGAGAATGAAGGAAGAAATTAAGGAGCGTGATAATTTAAAACAATCTATCGAAGAGGGATTTAAGAGAGCTTGGAGCTCTATTCGGGACGGTAATTTTTCTACTTTAATTACAGCTGCTATTTTATATGGTGTTGGAGTAAGCTTTGTAAGAGGTTTTGCGCTTACTTTGAGTATTGGTGTTTTAATGTCTATGTTGACAGCTGTTGTTTTCACACGCCAGCTTTTATTATTATTAGTCCAAACTAAGATTAAAAAATTTAATTGGTTATGGATGAAAACAAAGTATTAATAGTATTTTATGCTTAAATATCGTAAAATTTATTTTTCCTTTTCTATTGTCTTATTGGTGATTAGTATTATTAGTTTAGCTTTATGGCAGCTTAACTTTGGGATTGAGTTTACCGGAGGCAGTCTTTTAGAAGTTTCTTTTAGCAAAAAGGTGCCTGAGGTAGGAGTTATACGTAAAGCTTTAGAAAAAGAATCGTTAGAAAGCTTAGTTGTCCAACCGACAGCTCAATCAACCGTTATCTTACGTTTTCAAGAGATTCAAGAAGAAACTCATCAAAATGTTATAGGTGCTTTGCAAGAGTTGGCTCAAGAAGAACAGCAAGATTTAGAAGAGAAAAGATATGATGCTATTGGGCCTGTTATAGGAGAGGAATTAAAAAGAAGAACTTTCTGGGCGATTATTCTAAGTTTAATAGGGATTATTTCATACATTGCTTGGGCTTTTAAGAAAGTTTCTTGGCCCATTGCTTCTTGGAAATATGGCTTGATAGCTATTTTAACGCTTTTTCATGATTTGATTATAGTTTTAGGGATTTTCTCTATTTTAGGAAGATTTGCTAACATCGAAGTTGGAGTACCTTTTGTAGCAGCCCTGATGACTATTTTAGGTTATTCTGTTAACGATACAATTGTTATTTTTGATAGAATCAGAGAGAATCTTTTAAAAAGCTATAAAGAAAAATTTGAAGATATTATTAATAAAAGCGTGCGAGAAAGCTACATTCGTTCTTTGAATACTTCTTTAACTACCATAATTGTTTTAGCATGTATTTTTTTCTTTGGAGGTGCAACTATTCGTGATTTCATTCTTGCCTTAATAGCTGGTATTTTTCTAGGGACATATTCTTCTCTCTTTGTAGCAAGCCCTCTCCTAGTTATGTGGGAGAGCTGGAAACACAGAGGTTAAGTATTAATATTGAAGATTTAAAAGATGTAAAAAGCTTTTTCTTTTTTTAAAAGATAGATTTTTATGTTAAAATATGTTTAGAATTGTTATAAAATATCTATGAAAATTACCAGCTCTGTTTTTAAAAACAAAGGGAAAATTCCCGCTCAATATACTTGTGATGGTGAGAATATTAGTCCGCCATTGGAATTTTTGGATCTTCCTAGTCAAGCTAAAAGCTTTGCTTTAATTATGGATGATCCAGATGCACCTGCTGGCATTTGGAATCATTGGTTAATTTGGCAAATTCAGCCAGGAACAACTGGGATTCAGGAAAATAGTTTGCCTCAAGGTGCGGTTGAAGGTGAGAATACATCAGGCAAGATTGGCTACAGCGGTCCTTGTCCTCCATCAGGGAGCCATCGCTACATCTTTAAACTATATGCTCTTAACGACCAGTTTGATTTAAAAGAAGGAGCAAAAAAACAAGTTCTAGAAAAAGCTTTACAGGGACATGTTCTTGAAGAAGCTCAATTAATTGGTTTTTATCGTTAAAATATATGACAAAAGATCAAAAGCAATATTGTCAGGAAATTTATCATAAATGGGAAACTCTTGCGCAGGAAATTGATTTTAATAATCTTTCTCTTGTAACAGGAGGCGAATATGATGAAGGAGATGATGTTCCGGCTAACTTGAAGGAATATTTAAACATTACCAATGAGTTAAGCAAAGAATGTAAAAATTTATTAACTCCCCAGCAAGCTCTTGAGATAGAGGAAAAAGAAGATTTACTATAATAGCTTATATGAGAAAAATATTTTTGTTTGTTTTTTTATTATTAGCAAGTTTTTGTTTGACTAATTTTTCTTTAGCTCAAGAGAAAATTACTAATTTTTATGTAACGGTTGAACTTAAACATGATAGCTCTGTTGCTATAGAAGAAGTTATTCAGTATGATTTTGGTGCTTCTCGGCACCACGGGATATATAGAGAAATTCCCGTTTCTTATCAAACTAGTAAGGGAAGACGCAGTATATCAATCTCTCAAGTTTTGGTAACTGACAAAAATGATAATGAACTTCCCTCTAAAATTAGTTCAGAAGGTAAAAATTTAAAAATTAGAATTGGTGATCCTAATAAATACGTTTTAGGAGAAAAGTATTACAGAATTAAGTATGTTGTTAAGCGAGCTATCAATTATTTTGATGATTACGATGAATTTTATTGGAATATAACAGGTAATGATTGGGATGTTCCTATTAATCGAGCTTTTGCTAAAATAATCTTACCTGAAAGTATTCAAAGAAATAATCTTCAATTGGTTTGTTTTCAAGGCAGGCAAGGAAGCAAAGAAGAATGTAGTATGATTACTCCAACAGGCAGTCAAAAAAATCAGATTAAAGAAATTATTTTTTCTCAATTTAGCTCATCTTTCAATGATCCAGGATTATCTAGACAAGAGGGACTAACGATAGTTGTTGGATTACCTAAAGGTATCTTAAAAGAGCCTAGTTTTTTTGAGAATTTTTTAAGCATAGTTTGGGATAATAAAATTGTTTTCTTACCTTTGATAACCATTCTTTTTCTTTTCTGTTTTTGGTATAAAAAAGGGCGTGATCCTAAAGGAAGAGGTACTATTATTGCTCATTATGAAGCGCCCGATGACCTAAGTCCTATTGAATTAGGAACGATTGTGGATGAAAGAGTTGACAGGAGGGATCTTTCAGCTGAAATAATACATTTAGCAGTTAATGGATATATTAGGATAAAGCGTCTTCAGAAAAAAACTTTAATTTTTAGCTGGGGAAATGATTATTTGCTTAAACAACTTAAAATAGGTGATACTTTAACAAAGGGTTTTCAAAGGGAACTTTTGGAAGATATTTTTAAAAAAGGGAAGCAATCAAAAGAAAAAGGAATTATTAGAGAAATAAAACTTTCAGAGCTTAAGAATAAGTTTTATGCAGACAGTCAAAAACTAATAAGACTTATCTACAATAGAGTTGTGCAACAAGGCTATTTTGTTAAAAACCCTCGTAAGGTGAAGGGAACTTTTATAACTATAAGTATTCTTATTGTTTTTATAGGACGTCCTTTCTTATTATCTATTTTATCCTCAACTGGCTTAATAGGAGAAATTAGTATGGCAATTTGCTCTATCGCTTTCTTTCTTTTCGGTTTAATAATGCCTAAAAAAACCAAGAAAGGTGTTCTTACGAAAGAGAAAATATTAGGCTTGAAAGAATATTTGGAAGTTGCTGAAAAAGCTAGAATAAAGTTTCATAATGCTCCTAAGAAGGATCCCCAATTATTTGAGAAACTTTTACCTTATGCTATGGTTCTTGAAGTAGAAAAAGAATGGGCAAGGCAGTTCGAGGGAATTTATAAAGGCAGTCCTTCTTGGTACGAAGACACAACATTTAATAGTTTTGCTCCTTTATATCTCATAAGTAGCATGCATGATTTTTCTAAAAATACTAATGAAAATCTTTTTAGCTCCTCTCGAGGAGCAGCTGGTGGGCATAGCGGTTTTGGCGGTGGTGGTTTTTCAGGCGGTGGTTTTGGGGGAGGAGGCGGTGGTAGTTGGTAATTTATTAAATTAAAAATATTTTTATGAATTTTGAAGAATATCAAAAAAAATCAAGAGAGACAGCTCTGTATCCTAATTTGGGTAATAATTTTATTTATCCCACTTTGGGCTTATGTGGAGAAGCTGGTGAAGTAGCTGAGAAAATCAAGAAAATTATTCGAGATAATCATGGGAAGATTAACCAAGAAAGAAAAGTAATGTTAGAAAAAGAATTAGGGGATGTTCTGTGGTATTTGGCTAACTTATCAACAGAATTAGATTTATCTTTAAATAATATTGCCCATAAAAATCTTGAAAAACTTGCTCAGCGACTTCAGAAAGGAACAGTCCATGGTGATGGGGATAATCGTTAAAGGCATATTTCTTTTTATTTTTTTTAAGTTATAATAAGATAAAAGGTCGAAATTTTAAGACACTTTTAAAGATATATTAAAATTTATGAAAAAACTTGGTTATTTAGGATTTTTAGGATTACTAGGCCTTATAGGACTTAGTGCTTCTAATTTTTATTATCTTTTCTTTCTATTTTTTATTTTCTTCTTGTTTTTCTTAAGTAAGGGCAAAAAGGGCCATAAAAAAACAAGTGAACCTGTCGTTGATACAAAGCCAGAAACAGAAGAACCAGTCAAACCAGAAGAAGAATAAATAGGAAATGAATCTTTAAAAGAACCAGTAAAAACTGGTTCTTTTATTTATCTTGAAAAATGTTGACAAGTTACTAAGTGTGTGATAGGATACTGATAGTCTTAAGACTTATTTTTTAATAATTTGTAAAATTCATCAGATAATTAATTTATGTCAAACAGTAATCCGAAGCTTAAGGAGGCTAAAGCTAAGCTACTTAAAGTTTTGCCAAAACGTTCGCGTGATGTTATAACTCGTCGTTTTGGAATTAATAGAAAAAGAAAAGAAACTCTTGAATCTATTGGCCATACTTACGGTATTACTCGTGAGAGAGTTAGACAGATTGAAAACGAAGCTCTTAAAATATTGCGAAAAAAAGATAGCTTAACACTTATCCAAAATTTATTGGATGATCTTGAAATTTTTATTTCAGAGCATGGTGGTTTAGTCAAAGAAAAAGATCTTTTAGAAGATTTTGTTATTTATATTGATCCTTCTGTCGATAAAATAAAATTCAGAGGCTTTATTTTGCTTTTATTAAATTTAAGCAAGGATTTTAAATATGCTCGGGAAAATGCAAAATTCCACAGCTTATGGTATACTAAAAAAAAGGCCTTGAATGAGGCAAGTTCTTTGATTACCGAACTTGTCAAGATATTTAAAAGAGAGAAAGCTCCACTTAGGGAAGCGGACTTAATTGCACGCTTAAAAAAGAATTTTCCTTTCTTCTCCCGTCAGGCTATTGTCTCATATATTAATGCTTCTAAAACAATTGATCGTAATATCTTTAATGATTTAGGGCTAAGCAAGTGGTCTGAAATTAATCCTAAAGGAATTAAGGATAAAGCTTATCTAGTAGTCCAGAAAACACACAAACCCCTTCATTTTAGAGAAATTAGTGAGGCAATAAATAAGGCTAACTTTTCTAAAAGAATCGCTAATCCTCAAACAGTTCATAATGAGCTTATTAAAGACAGTAGATTTGTTTTAGTAGGTAGGGGATTATATGCTTTAACGCAATGGGGCTATAGATCAGGTACAGTTAAAGATATTTTAATTAATATTTTTCGAGAACAAAAAGAAAATGTTTTGCCAGAAGAAAAGCTCATTGCTTTAGTAATCCAAGAACGTTTTGTTAAAGAAAGCACTATCCGCTTTAACCTTAAGAGCAATAAGGAATTTAAAGAAGTTCAAACTAAGCACTATACTTTGTTATTAAAATAATATATAATTAAACATAAGGCCTTTGTCTCTATTTTAATTGTGGGAAAAGCAGTTTAAGTTACATGAATCTTTCAGATAAATTAAACAGTTTACAGGCCTTTATGCAGCCTTATTGGGGATGGGTTTATCTTGCTATTGGGCTGTTTTTGTTTTTTAAACTTTTTGGTATTCACAAGAAAATGCGTAAGCGTTTTCATGATTTTTGGGAAGATCTTTTCCTCTCAAAGCTAGAATATTGTTTATTAGAAATTAAAATTCCTCAGGCTCTAGAAAAAACTCCTTTAGGAATGGAGCAAGTCTTTGCAGGGTTGCATGGAACAGCTAGAGGAGTGACTAAATTTGAAGTTGAAGTTAAGGGTTACCTTGAAAGATCGTATAGCCTTGAAATTGCTAGTTTTGAAGGCAAGATCCATTTCTATATCAGAACAGAGAGAGAATATAGAACAACTGTAGAAGCATTAATTTATGCTCAGTTTCCCGAGGTAGAAATTCAAGAAGTTGAAGATTATGTCCAAAACGCTCCTGAAGTCTTGCCTAACAAAGATATTAAATTAGCAGCTGGAGAGCTTATTTTAGAAAAACCAGATCCTTATCCTATTAAAAGTTATGAAAAGTTTGAATTTAGGGCTGGTAAAGAGGCAGAATATGTTATTGATCCTTTTGCAGGTATTATGGAAGCAATGAACAGTCTAGAAGAAGGAGAAGAAATGTGGCTTCACTATGTTATGGGTATTCCCATGTTATCAGATTGGCGCAAAGAAGGAGAGGTTTTAGTAAATAAGTTAATGGGGAGAAATCAGGACAAAGGCGGTTTGGGTATTATTAGAAAACTTATTCATGAGATTTTGGGCTTTACTCCTCATTTTTCAAGTCGTTTAGAACATCTAGCAATAGGAGGACAATATAAGATACCTGAAGGAACATCTTTAAAAGAATCTGAGAAGAAATCTGAAATGGAAATGGGTTTATGGAAATTATCTCCCGGAGAAAGAGAGCTAGTAGAGGCAATTGAAAAAAATATTTCCAAGTTTGGTTTTTACACCATGATTCGCTTTGCATATTTTGCTCCCCGAGATATTTTTTCTGCCAGCAAAGCAAGCACTCTTATTGGAGCTTTTTATCAATTTAATGATAGATATCTTAATAGTTTTACCACCAATAGCAACCTTGGCTATACGGTTAAGAAACCATATTTCTGGAGTTATTTTATGAAATATCTTAAGGTTAATTATTATCTTTTCTGGAAACATAAAAAAATTCCTTGGAAACCTGAAATTTTACAATCAATTCGTATGCTAGAGATATATAAATACTTTCAGAATCGTGGTTTTGGAAAACCAGACAGAGGTCATAAAGGTATGCTTTTAAATACAGAAGAATTAGCAACAATTTTTCACTTTCCTATGAGATCAGTTCTAACGCCAGAATTGCCTAAAGTAGAAGCTAAAAGAGGGGGACCTCCTGCTCGTTTACCTTCTGAAGAATAATATCAGATCTCTTCTAAATTTATGAAAGATCAAATTACATCATTTGCAGAAACAAATTTTAGAAATAGACGTCGTAAGTTTGGTATTAAAACTGACGATCGTCGCCGTCATATGTATATGGTTGGTAAGACAGGTGTCGGTAAAACAACCTTATTAGAAAATATGGCTATTTCAGATATTAGAAATGGCAATGGCGTTGCTATCGTTGATCCTCACGGAGAATTTGCCGATAAAATGATAGATTTTGTTCCTAAATCTCGTGTTAATGATGTAATATATTTTAATCCTGGTGATCTTCATTATCCGATTGCTTTAAATGTTATTGAAAGAGTTCCCTTAGAACAACGACACTTAGTTGCTTCTGGTTTAGTAGGTGTTTTTAAAAAGATCTGGGCTGATTCTTGGGGACCTAGATTAGAATATCTTTTAAGAAATACTATTCTTTCGTTATTAGAATATCCAAATAGCACTTTATTAGGTATTATGCGTGTTTTGGTTGATAAAGAATACAGAAGTAAAATTATTGAGAAAGTAGAAGACCCGGTTGTTAAAAGTTTTTGGCTAGAAGAATTTCAAAAGTACCCCGATAGATTTTTAGCAGAAGCTGTTTCTCCTATTCAGAATAAGGTTGGTCAGTTTTTAACTAGTCCCTTGATTAGAAATATTGTTGGCCAGACAAAATCTACTATTAATATCCGGGAAGTAATGGATGAAGGTAAGATATTGATTATGAATTTATCTAAAGGTCGGGTTGGAGAGGACAATTCAGCTCTTTTAGGCGCAATGATGATTACAAGATTACAGTTAGCTGCAATGAGCCGTATTGAGATCCCTATGGAAAAAAGGCGTGATTTTTATCTTTACGTTGATGAATTTCAAAACTTTGCCACTGAATCTTTTGCAAATATTCTTTCAGAAGCTCGTAAATACCGTCTTAATTTAATTTTAGCTCATCAATACATTAATCAATTAGAAGAGCCGGTTAGAGATGCTGTATTTGGTAATGTGGGTACTTTAATATCTTTTCGTGTGGGAGCCGAAGATGCCGAGTTTCTTGAAAAAGAATTACAACCTGAATTTAATGCAAGTGATCTTGTTAATTTAACCAAGTTTGATATTTATTTGAAACTTATGATTGACGGTATTGCTTCGCGGCCTTTTTCAGCAACCACCTTACCACCTTATCCATATCCTGATAAAAATTGTCGCGACAAAGTTATTAGAGTAAGTCGAGAAAGATACACATCTCGAAGAGAAGAGGTGGAAGAAAAAATATCTAAGTGGAGTGGTGTTGGAAAAAAGGCTCTTGAACTAGAGAAGAAAAAGAACAAAAAGAAACTTTATGAAGCAACTTGTTCGTATTGTGGCAAAAAAGCCAAAGTTCCTTTTAAACCTGATAATACTAGACCTATTTATTGTGATGAGTGTCTAACAAAAATTCAAGCCGGTGAAATTCAACCTTTAAAGACAATTGATGATATGAAAAAGAAACCGATTGAGAAAAAAAATTCTCAAGAAGAATTAAAAAAAGAAAATTCTAATCAAATAATACAAAATAAAGAAGCTAAAAAATCATCTCATCAAGAGAGAAGAACAGTCTCTCAAAAAGAAGAAGAAAAAAACCGGCAGGCATTGAGGAATACCCTAAAAGATATTCTTGCAGAAAGAGATAAAAATTGACATTGTTTTTTTTATCATTTACAATGATTGTTAACTTTTAAATTAAGAAAAAATATGCAAGCTGTTATTAAAACTGGCGGAAGACAATATTTAGTTAAAAAAGGCCAAAAAATTAAAATTCAGAAGGTTGATCAAAAAGTTGGTACTTCGATTAATTTTGATAATATCTTTCTACTTTTTGACGAAAAAGAGGATTTTTTTAAGATTGGCAAGCCAATTCTTAAAGCTCAAGTGACGGGTAAAATATTAGAACATAGCAAGGATAAGAAAGTAACAATTTTTAAGTATAAGCCTAAAAAGAGATATAAAGTTAAGAAAGGTCATCGGCAACCCTATACTTTAGTTGAAATTACTAAAGTATCTCAATCTTCTTCTACTAAGAGTAAAAAAAATAGCCAAGCTAAGAAAAAACTTTCTTCTGGAAAAGCTTAGTCTTTGATGTATTTAAAAAATATATTCTTACGCGAATATATTTTTTAATACATATTTTTTTAATATTTCCTTCTTTGTAGAAAAGCTTCCTTAAGAGTGTCTTTGTCTGCGTACTGAAGTTCTCCTCCCGTAGGAATACCTCGCGCTAAACGACTTAAGTGCATCTGTGATTTCTTTAATTTTTCTTTTAAGTAATTAACCGTTAAATCACCTTCTCGGGTAGGATTAATCGCTAGAATAAGTTCAGGTTTTTGCTTATTTTTTTCTAACTGTTGAAGGCGGTAAAACAATCTTTTAAAAGTCAGTTTTTGCATGCTTTTATCTTTGGGAGGATTAATAAGACCTCCTAATACATGATAGACACCGTTATAGAAGTGCATGTTTTCAATTTTTTCGATATCAGAAATTTTTTCGACAAGAAGAATTTTTGATTGATCTCTTTTAGGATCTTGGCAGATTTTACACAGGGAAGGCTTGCGAGAAGAAGATTTTTGGGCAATGTTATAACATTGCGAGCATAGAGTAATATCTTTTTTGAGATGGCTTAAATTCTTAGCCAGCCTATCTATATCAGTTTTTGGTTGTTTTAGAAAGTGAAAAACATATCGGGTTGCTGCTCTTTCTCCAACACCTGGTAAGCTACTGAATGATTTAATAAGATTTTTAATAAGTTGAGGATACATCAAAATTAGTTAATTTTCATTTATATGTTACTTCTTAATATTACTGTTTGCAATTAAGCTTTACATTGGTGGCTGTATTTCATCTGAAGGAAACTCAATCTCTTCTGCCTCACCGGGCCGCTTAGCCATAGATTCATAGGAAGCCCATTTTTCTTTGAAAACAACAGGAACATTTCCAGTAGGACCATTTCTATTTTTAGCAACGATAACTTGACCTTCGGGACTTAAACCAACTTCTGGCGGAGCTTTTTCTTCTCTGTAGATAAACATAACTACGTCTGAATCCTGTTCAATTGAACCGCTTTCACGTAAGTCAGACAATTTAGGGATAGAATAAGATCGATGTTCAACAGCACGGGAAAGTTGAGATAAAGCTAACACAGGAACATCAAGCTCTCTTGCTAGAGCCTTAAGAGATCGTGAAATTTGAGAAATTTCTTGAGTTCTGCTATCTGTTTTAGTGGCTGGCTCCATAAGCTGCAGATAATCGACAATTATGAGGCCAAGATCTGTTTGGGCTTGAAGTCTTCTTGCCATTGCCCTCATCTGCAAGACATTGCTTGACATACCGTCGTCTATGTATATGGGAGCGCGCGAGAGTTGATCTAAACTTTGTTGGATTGCATCAAAATCATGATCGGCTAAGTTACCAGTGCGCAGTTTCCAAAGATCAATGCGGCCCCTCTTAGCGATAAGACGATCAACTAATTGATCTGTTGACATTTCTAGACTGAAGATACCAACTGCTTTTTTTTCTTGAGAGGCAACATTTTGAGCAATATCAAGAGCAAGAGATGTTTTACCGATACGAGGTCTTGATGCTAAGGTAATTAAATCAGTTTTTTGCAAGCCTGATAAATATCTACTGTCAAGATCTTGAAAACCAGTGGCTACACCACGAAGTTTTTTATCTTTTGTTTGATGTAATCTATCAAAACGAGCAAAAGCCTCAGTTAAAGGTTCTTTAATAGAGGCAAATTCTTGAGTAAATGATTGTTGAGCTATTGAAAAAACTTTTTTCTCTGCCGCGTCTAAAATCTGTTCAATTTCAGCGTCTTCGTTATATCCTAATTGAGCTAAATAGAAAGAAGCGTCAATAATATCGCGTAGAACTTTCTTTTTAGAAACTATCTTAGCATAGCTATATACATGGCTTGAAGTAGGAACTGCATTGACTAATCCAGCTAAATATGTTCTTCCTCCAATACTCTCTAATTGTCCTTTTTCCTCTAATTTAGCTGAGACGCTAAGAAGATCAATTGATTCCTGTTGATTAAAAAGTTCTAAAATAGCAGTATAAATTAATTGATGATTTCTTTTATAAAAACTTTCTGATTTTAAAAAATCTCCTATTCTAATGATAGCATTTTTATCTATCATTAAAGCTCCTAGGACAGATTGTTCAGCTTCAATATTTTGAGGAGGAAGGTGGTTATCTATTGTTTGACTATTTAAAGCTTGAAGGTTAACATTGATATTATTATTTTTGTTAGCTTTTTTGTTCATTAGTTTTAGTTTAGCAGAAAGCTTTTAATAAAAAAAACTTTTTATATTTTTAATTGATTTTAAAAGGAATAAAGATATTTTTTTTGACATGGAATAAAAAAAATTTTATATTATAAACATTTGAGGATAAAATACCTTTAAAATAGGATAAATTGTGGATAAGTTGTTAATAAATTATTAAAATTTGTGAAAAAAACTTTCTTAATTAAAATTTTATCAGATAAAGCACTGTTAACTTTGAAAAATCATCAAGTAATTATTAAACGTCAAATTGCTTCTGATAAAACTTTTTCAGAGAATTTTCTATATACTATAGATAAAATAATTAAAGAAACAAAGCTACAAGAATTACCAACGTTTAAGGTAAGTTGTAGTCAAAATGCAAGTGCGATCTCTTGTAATGTTGCCAAAGCAACTATTAAAGGATTAGAACAATAGATTTATGAAATCACTTCATAAAAAAAGAATCGGTATATTAGGTAAAGGTGGTAGCGGTAAGAGTACAATAACTGTTTTGCTATCTAAAATATTTGCAAAACAAGGTTATACTGTTGTTGTTTTAGACGCTGATTCAACTAATATAGGTCTCTATAAAGCATTAGGATTTAAAAAAGCGCCTCGTTCAATGATGGAATATTTTGGTGGCACTACTTTTGGCGGCGGTTTAGTAACATGTCCGGTTGATGACCCTACTTTCTTACCTAAAGCAAAAATATCTCTTGAGAAAATTTCTTGTGCCTATTATGTAAAAAACCAGCAAGGAATCTTGTTATTTGTTTTAGGTAAGATAGGCGATAAGGGTCCAGGATCTGGATGTGATGGACCTATCTCAAAGATTACTAGAGATTTAACAATATCTGATGCCGGTGATAATGTTATTACTCTTATAGATCTTAAGGCTGGTCTCGAAGATTCTGCAAGGGGTGTTATTACTAGCTTAGATGGCATTATTACAGTTGTTGATCCTACGAATGCTGCTATTCAGATAGCAAAAGATATTCAGGTAACTATTAATCAGATTAAGGAAGGTGTTCCTCCATCTACAGATCATTTAAAAGATATTGCTTTAGTTAATGTTGCCCGGGAAATGTTTCGAAAGGCAAAGATAAAAGATAGTTTTGTTATTCTTAATAAAATAGATAACCAAAACACAGAAAAATATTTAAAAGATGCATTGAAAAATTTAAAAATTTTAGGGACCCTTCCAAAAGATCCAATAATTACGTCAGCTTGGCTTAGAGGAACTGTCCTTAAAGAAACTTTTTTTCACGATGCTTTACGGGAGATTATTGCTAATTTAGAAATGGAATTTAAAGAAAATTAATATTGAAAAATTAGTTTAAATTCACATATTTTTTATAGGGGGTTGACAAACAAATCTTGTGCGTTAAAATGTAAAAAGTAAAGAAAATATATACAATCCCAAGCGGAGGTTAAGTTTGGATACCTTAATCTTGCCGTTTTTGGTTTTTATCCATGTATTTTTACCTCAAAGCTCATCATCTTCTTTTTATATATCTAGAGCTTTAGGAATAAAGCTTACTAATGATTAAAACTGAGCTTTCTCAATTGTCTTTATAGTAAAAGCCTAATCGTTTAATTCGAACGAGGGCCTTTTGTTTATTATATTAATATGGTTAAAGAGAAAAAGTTTTCTAGTTTTCCAAAAAAAAGACTCCCGCTTCCTAATCTAATTGAAATTCAATTAGATTCATATAAATGGTTTTTTGAGAAAGGACTTCGAGATTTATTTCAAGAGATTTCCCCTATTACTGATTACTCAGGCAAAGAGCTTGAGTTATCTTTTCTTAACTATCATTTAGGTAAGCCTAAGTACGATGAGATTGAAGCGCGTAATCATAATGCTTCTTATGAAGCGCCCTTAAGAGTAAGGCTTAGCCTAAAGAATAAAAAAACAGGCGAGATTAAAGAACAAGATGTCTTTATGGGAGACTTTCCTTTAATGACAGACAGAGGTACTTTCATTCTTAATGGAGTAGAAAGAGTTATTGTTTCTCAATTAACACGTTCACCGGGCGTGTTTTTTAATTCTCGTTATGAAAACGGAAGACATTATTTTGGAGCTAAAGTTATCCCTAATAGAGGAGCTTGGCTAGAATTTGAAACAAGTAATCGCCATGTTTTAACTGTTAAGGTTGATCGTAAGAGAAAAATTCCAGTCACTGCTTTTCTGAAAGCTTTTTCAGCTATTTGTGATGGAGAAAAACCCCTCATTAATTCAGGTAAACATATTAAAGAAATCTTTCGAGGGTCAACTAAAACCGATGAGATTAACTATATTGAAAATACGCTTGAAAAAGACAATACCTCTGATCAAAAGGAAGGTCTTATTGAGGTATATAAGAGGGTCAGACCAGGCGAACTAGCTACAGTTGATAATGCAAAATCTCTCTTAAAGGCAATGTTTAGTTTTGAAAGATATGATTTATCAGAGGTAGGTCGTTGGAAAACTCGCCAACGTCTAGGTGGAGATTCTAAAAATCAGCAGATTAAAGTTAATGATAGAGTGCTTTCTACCAAAGATATTGTTTCAATTATTAAAGAAATTATTCGTTTAAATAATACCCCTGGAGCAGAGCCTGATGATATCGATCATTTAAGTAATCGTCGTGTTAAATGTGTAGGAGAATTACTTCAAAATCGCGTTCAAGTTGGTCTTGCCCGTGCTATTAGAATTATTAAAGATAGAATGAGTACTTTAGATATTTATACCTTAACACCTGCTCAGTTAGTTAACGTAAGACCGTTAACTAGTGTTGTAAGAGAGTTTTTTATTTCTTCTCGTCTATCTCAATTTATGGACCAGATTAATCCTTTAGCAGAGTTAGAGCATAAGAGACGTATTTCAGCTATGGGTCCAGGTGGTTTAACAAAAGAGAGAGCTGGCTTTGCAGTACGCGATGTTCATCCATCTCATTATGGCCGTCTTTGTCCTATTCAAACACCCGAAGGTCCTAACATTGGATTAGTGAATCATATCTCAACTTATGCTTCTTTAAATAAATATGGTTTTTTAATTACTCCTTATTGGAAAGTTAATAACGGTCGTGTGACAAATAAAATTGAATATTTAACAGCTGGCAAAGAAGAAAAGAGCGTTATTTCGCACGCAAGTGAACCATTAGACAGTCAGGGTCATTTTAAAAACAAAAAAATCGAGGCACGCGTAAAAGGTAATCCTCGTTTAATTAAGAATTCTAGAGTGGAATATATGGATGTTGCGCCTAATCAAGCTATTTCTGTAGCAACTTCTTTAATTCCCTTTCTTGAGCACGATGATGCCAACAGAGCCTTAATGGGATCAAACATGCAACGCCAAGCAGTTTCTTGTATTAATCCAGAAGCTCCTCTAGTAGGTACAGGCATGGAGCATAGAACAGCTATTGATTCAGGAATGATTGTAATTGCTCAAGAAGCAGGCGTAGTTCAAAAAGCTGATGCTCATCAAATTATTGTACGCAATACCCGCACTAAAAAAGATAAAACTTATCTTTTAGCTAATTTTAGAAGATCTAATCAATATAGCTGTATTCATCAATGTAGTTTAGTTACTAAAGGTGATCGTATTAAAAAAGGCCAGGTTCTAGCAGAGGGTCCCGCGATTGATGGTGATGTGCTAGCTTTAGGTCAAAATTTATTAGTTGCTTTTATGTCTTGGGAAGGTTTTAATTTTGAAGATGCTGTCATTATTTCTGAGAAAGTTGTTAAAGAAGATCGTTTCAGTTCAATCCATATAGAGGATTTCATTATTGATGTACGAGATACTCGTCTTGGACCTGAAATGACCACACCTGATATTCCTAATGTTGGAGAGGAGCGCTTGAAAGACCTTGATGAAGAAGGAGTTATTCGAGTAGGAGCTGAGGTAAAGCAGGGCGACATCTTAGTAGGCAAAATTTCTCCTAAAGGAGAGACAGATCTCACCTCAGAGGAAAGACTTTTACGTTCCATTTTTGGAGAGAAAGCACGTGATGTTAAGGATAGCTCTCTTACATTACCTCATGGTAAGCAAGGTAGAGTAATTGGCGTAAGAACCTTCTCCCAAGAAAATGGAGATAAACTGCCTTCTGGAGTGATTAAAAGTGTTCAAGTTGAAGTAGCGCAGCTTAAAAAAATTCAAGTGGGCGATAAATTAGCAGGACGTCATGGTAATAAGGGAGTCATTTCTAAAATCTTATCAGAGGAAGATATGCCTCATTTAGCTGATGGCACACCAGTTGATATTATTTTAAATCCTTTAGGCGTAGCTTCTCGAATGAATATTGGTCAGATTTTAGAAACACATTTAGGTATGGTAGCTCAAAAATTAGGTTATCGCGCTTTAACGCCTGTTCTAGCTGGTGTTAAGGAAGATGAAATTGCTCAAGAGATGACAAAAGCTGGCTATGATCAAACTGGTAAATTTAATCTTTATGACGGAAGAACGGGATCAATGTTTCATCAGCCTGTTACGGTTGGCTATATCTACATAATGAAACTGAATCACTTAGTAAGCGATAAGATTCATATGAGATCTATTGGTCCTTATTCTTTAATTACACAACAGCCCTTAGGAGGCAAATCTCAGTTTGGCGGACAGCGTTTTGGAGAAATGGAAGTTTGGGCTTTAGAAGGACATGGTACAGCTCATGCTTTACAAGAAATGCTAACCATTAAATCTGATGATGTTTTAGGAAGAGCAGCTGCTTACGAATCTATTATTCGAGGTCAGGATATTAAAAATCCCAATATTCCAGCCTCCTTCAATGTTTTATTAAATGAAATTAAAGGGCTTGGTTTTTCAGTTGACTTACTTGGTAAAAAAGTCGCTAAAAAAGGCAATTAAATAATATTTTAATAAATTTATGATAGAAGAATCAATTCATGATTTTGATGCTCTGAAGCTTAAAATTGCTTCTCCGGAAGAGATATTAGCATGGTCTCATGGAGAGGTAACTAAGCCAGAGACAATTAATTATAGAACTCACAGAGCTGAACGTGATGGCCTTTTTTGTGAACGTATTTTTGGGCCGGAAAAAGATTATGAATGTTACTGTGGCAAGTATAAAAAGATCCGCTATAAAGGAGTAGTGTGTGATAAATGTGGAGTTGAAGTGACTTCTTCATCAGTTAGGCGAGAAAGAATGGGTCATATTAGCTTAGCTGTGCCTGTTTCCCATATTTGGTTTTTAAGGGGCATTCCTTCCAAAATGAGTCTCTTTTTAGATATTTCTATTAAAAAATTAGAACGTGTTATCTATTTTACAAGTTATGTCATTATCAGCGTTGATGATGAAGCAAAGGCGGAAGCCTTAAAGAACGTCAGCTCTGAATTTAAAAAGAAGAGAAAAGAGTTGAAAAATTCTAAAGATTTAAGCGATAAACAACTTAAAAAAGCTTTAGCAGATCTTGAGATTGATTACAAAAAAGCCCGTGATGAGGTAAATAGTCTCCAAAAAGGCCAGATTCTTTCAGAAGCAGATTATTATCATTTAAGCCGTAAATACGGCGAGATTTTTGAAGCAGGTATTGGGGCAGAAGCTTTAAGAAAGATGATGGAAAATATTAATCTTGAGGAACGCCAAAAAATATTGCAGAGCCAACTAGAAAAGGCAACCAAAAATCAGAGAAAAAGATTATTGCACAAATCTCAATTAGTGGAAAGTTTTTTAAGAAATGAGATGCGGCCTGAATGGATGCTGTTAACAGTTATTCCTGTAATTCCGCCTGATTTAAGGCCTATGGTCCAGTTAGATGGAGGACGTTTTGCAACCTCGGATGTCAATGATCTATATCGCCGGGTTATCAATCGCAATAACCGCTTAAAGAGATTAAAAGATCTTAAAGCGCCTGAGGTAATTTTACGTAATGAAAAAAGAATGTTGCAAGAAGCTGTGGATGCTTTAATTGATAATTCAGCGCGTAAAGGCAAAGAAGTAAGAACATCAGGTGCTCAAAGTCGTGTTCTTAAATCTTTAGCAGATATGCTTAAGGGTAAGCAGGGACGTTTTCGCCAGAATCTTTTAGGTAAACGAGTTGATTATTCCGGCCGGTCAGTTATTATAGTTGGTCCTGAGCTTAGCCTAGATGAATGCGGCGTACCTAAGAAAATGGCTTTAGAAATTTTTAAACCTTTTGTTATTAATAAATTAATTTACGAGAAAGAACTTGTTGCTAATATTAAAGCAGCTAGTCGTTTTGTTGAAGAAGAGTCAGAAGAAGTTTGGGATACCCTAGAAGAAGTTATTCAAGGTAAGTACATTTTACTTAATCGTGCGCCTACCCTTCATCGTTTAAGTATTCAAGCTTTTAAGATTATTTTGATTGAAGGTAGTGCAATTAAACTACATCCTTTAGTTTGTCAGGCTTTTAACGCTGATTTTGATGGCGATCAAATGGCACTTCATTTACCTTTATCAGAAGCAGCTCAACAAGAAGCACGTAATTTGATGAGTGCATCAGCTAATCTTTTAAAACCAGCAACTGGCCAACCTATTGTAAGTGCTACGCAAGATATTGTTTTAGGAATTTATTGGATGACAGAAATTGAACAAGGTGCTCCTGGAGAAGGTACTATCTTTAGTTCACCTGAGGAAGCACGTTTTGCCTATAAGCAAGGTAAGATTAAATTAAGAACTAAGATTAAAATACCTTGTGCTAAGAAAGATGGTCAGATTATCGAGACAACCCTAGGCAGAGTAATTTTTAACGAAAAGATGCCAGCTACTTTTCCTTTTTACAATAAAACTTTAGACAAAAAGGCTTTAAAAAAGATCTTTGCTGATATTATTGATAAATATGATAATACCAAAGTAGCAGAGTTGCTTGATGATATTAAAAGATTGGGTTTTCATTATTCAACAAAATCAGGCATTAGCTGGGGCTATAAAGACCTTATTACTCCTCCAGAAAAACCAGCTATTCTAGTGGCAGCTCAAAAGAAAGTGGATGAATTTAACCTTCATTACCGTGAAGGATTATTAACGGACGAGGAAAGAAAAACTAAAGTTATTGACACATGGTTTGAGGCAATTGATAAAATATCTAGTCTTGTTCCTAAGGCTTTACCTAAAGAAGGATCTATTTATCATATTTTTGCTTCAGGTTCACGTGGTTCTTGGGGACAAACAACCCAGATGTCAGGTATTAAGGGATTAGTTATTAATCCAGCTTCGGAAATTATTGAATTGCCAGTTATTTCTAATTTTAAAGAAGGTTTTAATGCTTTAGAATACTTTATTTCCACTCATGGAGCTCGAAAAGGAACAACAGATACAGCACTTAAGACAGCGGCAGCTGGATATTTAACGCGTCGTTTGATTGATGTTTGTCAAGATATTATTATTCAAGAGCATGACTGTGGAGATAATGAAGGTATTACAATGTATCTTAAAGATAGTGAAGATATTGGATTAGGTTTTGATAGTCGCTTAGTAGGGCGTGTTATCTTAGAAGATATAAAACAGAATGGTAAAATTATCGCTAAAAAGAATGAATTAGTTGACAAAAGAACAGCTGAAAAGATTGCTGCCACAGGCATTAAAAAAATTCAAGTTCGTTCACCATTAACTTGCAAAGCTAAACATGGTTTATGTCAGAAATGTTTTGGGTACGACCTAGGAAAAAATAAATTGGCTGAGATTGGAACTGCCGTTGGTATTATTACTGCTCAATCTATTGGTGAGCCGGGAACTCAGTTGACAATGAGAACTTTTCATGCTGGTGGTGTTGCCGGTGAAGGAGATATTACGCAGGGATTGCCTCGTGTTGAAGAAATTTTGGAAATCCGTTCTCCTCATGAGCAAGCTCTTATTGCAGATGTTGATGGTAAAGTAGTCAAAGTTAAAAAGATTGGTGATAAGCAAGAACTTGTGATTGATAAAAGTGAAGAATTACTTGATGACAAAAAAATTGCTAAAAAATCACTCAAAACTAAAAAAGAGAAAAATAGAAGGACTTATACCTTACCTATCAATAAAAGAATTTTAGTTAAAGAAGGTGAATTAATTAGCAAAGGACAGCAATTAACAGATGGACACTTAGACCTTAAAACGCTTTATCGTCTTAGAAATAAAAAGGATGTTCAGCGCTATATCATTCGTGAAATTCAAGATATCTATTTCTTTCAAGGGGCTGCGATTGATGAAAGATATATTGAAGTAGTGGCGCGTAAAATGTTTTCTCGCATTCGTGTTTTAGACAGCGGTAAAACAGATCTTTTAGTGGGCGATGTTGTTGCAAGAACTGTTTTTGATGAAGCCAATTCTCATTTTCCTGCCAAAGACCAAGCTAAAGGAAAAGAATTGCTGATGGGGATTACCAAAGTATCCCTATCAAGCGAGAGTTTTCTTTCAGCTGCTTCTTTCCAAGAGACAGCTAAGGTCTTGATAAATGCTGCTTCTAGTGGTAGGGTAGATGAACTGAAAGGCTTGAAAGAAAATGTCATTATTGGTAAATTGATTCCTGCTGGCACAGGCTTTCAAAATAAGAAGTTAAATATAAATAAAAAAAAGTAAATATTGTCTATGATAAATAAATCTCAAAAAAGTTTTAATTCAAAAAAGAATTTCCAACAAGAATCAGAGTATGATAAGGAAATTTTAGATATCGCGCGTGTAACAAGGATTGTTGCCGGAGGCCGTCGTTTTAGTTTTAGAGCTACTGTAGCGGCAGGTAATAAAAATGGTTTGATTGGAGTAGGAGTCGGTAAGGGAAAAGATGTGGCTCAATCAATTAATAAAGCTTTTAAGAAAGCTCAAAAAGATATGGTTAATGTTGATAGGGAGAATGGTACTATTCCAGTTGATATTATTGGTAAATTTAAAAGTACACGTGTTCTCTTAAAGCCTGCTCGTCGAGGTAGAGGTTTGATTGCTGGAGGAGCTGTTAGGGCTCTATGTAACTTAGCAGGGATTGAAAATATTTCTGCTAAAGTTTTGAGCCGTGGTAATAATAAATTAAATATTGCCCGAGCTACCCTAAATGCTTTTCAGAAAATTAATCAATTTAAATTAAGACTGGCAAATATTAAGAAAAAAGATCAAATTAAAGAAAACCCAACAGGTAATAAGCAAACTGCTAAAAAAGAAAGTTCTAAAAGCAGTAAATAAAAAATATTTATGCAAATTCACGAATTAAAAATTAATCATAAAAGAAAAAGAAAGAAAAGAATTGGTCGAGGAGGTAAGAAAGGAACTTTTTCAGGACGCGGCGTTAAAGGACAAAAAGCGCGCGCTGGTTCAACACCTAGACCTGCTTTACGGGATATTATTAAGAAATTTCCCAAAAAGCGTGGTTATACCTTTAATACTTTAAAGAAAAAACCAGCAATTTTAAATCTTGGAACATTAAATGAGAAATTTTCTGATGGTGATATTATTGATTTAAAAACTTTAATTAAAAAGGGGCTTGTCAAGAAACAAACTCGCCAAGTTAAAATTTTAGGACAAGGGGAATTAGCTAAAAAATTAAATTTTAAAGGTAGGTTTGCTTTTTCGTCATCTGCGCGGGCTAAAATTGAAAAAGCCAAAGGTAATATTATTATCCAGGAAAAGAAAAGATCAACCTTACCTAAGAAAGAAAGGCAAAAAGCTAAGAAAAAGACAGTTGTTCGTAAAAAGCCTCGAAAGACAACCGAAGCTAACAAGAAAAAGTTAAATAAAGTTAAAAAAACTGCTAAAAAAAAGACAAGCAAGAAGTAAAAATATTTTAAGAAAGAACTTGTTTTACAAGTTCTTTTTTTAATTTAATTCATATTAAGCATTGACTTAATACTATTTTTATATTAGGATAATAAATATTAAAGGAGGTGAGTTATGGCAAGAAAAGTAACTGAAAACCATATTTCCTTTCAAATTCCTAAAAAGAAAATGGAAAAGAAAATTGTGCCTCGGTTACAGAGAATTGCTCAAAAGAGAGATAGATCTTTTAGCTATATCGTAATTGAAGCACTTTTACAATACCTTGAACAGCAAAAACAATAGAGTATAGCTCGCGCATAATGCGCGAGCTTTTTTAGATATATATATAAAATTAGAAAAGGCATTTACTAATTTCTATCGTCGTATTTATATTTATATTTTTTGTTTTGATAAAATATGATATAATAAAACTATCAAGCTAAATTGATAATATTTTGCTTTTAATAAAATTTTAATATATATATGGCAAAAAAGAAGAAGAAAAAAGCAGAAGAATCTCATAAAAAAACTTTAGGCAGAAGAGCTAAAAATACTATTATTGTTATCATTCTCTTTGCAATATCTTTTTTAAATATTGCAGCTTTTTTTAATAAAGCCGGAATTTTAGGAAAATATTTTTTACAAGGATCAACTTGGCTACTCGGAGGAGGAAAATTTTTAGTACCTCTCTTTTTTATTACAGCAGCCTTGGCAATTCTTGCGAGATTAAAAAAACCTTTATGGCTAACTTTATGCGGCACATTACTGTTAACATTATCTTCGGTTAGTTTTTTAAATGTTATTTCTCAAGAAAAAGGCGGTGGTTTTATCGGTCAAATCGTGGGGAGCTTTTTTATTCGTTATTTAGACAAGCCAGGTGCTTTTATTGTGATAGGAGCATTGACTCTTATTTCTCTAGTTTTAGTTTTTAATTTGTCATTAGGTTTTCTGTTTAAAAAGCAAGCTAAAGATAAAGAAACGGAAAAAATTGAAGAGAAACAAGAGAAAGTTCAAACTAGTCTTAATCTACAAGAAGAAAAACCTTCTCTCCTTAGACGATTATCAAACAAAGAGACTAAGATTTTGCATCGTCCCATTTTTAAGCTTAAGAAACTAGAAGAGGATAATGTTACAGAGCAGTATTCTAAAGGAAAGAAAGCATCAAGGGATGAAGACCAGACTATTCATAAGGAAAAGATTGAAGGTTATGAATTTCCAAGCTTAGAGCTTCTGACAGCAGAGTTATCTGATAAGGAAGGTGTCAAAAAATCAGAGATTAATGAAAATATGGAAATTATTCAAGAAACTCTTCGGAATTTTGGTATTGAAGTAACAATGGGTGATGTAAGCGTAGGACCAACAGTTACTCAATATACCTTAAAACCGGCACAAGGCGTTAGGTTGTCTAAGATAGTAGCGCGTCATAATGATTTAGCATTAGCTTTAGCGGCTCATCCTTTAAGAATTGAAGCGCCCATTCCCGGAAAATCCTTGGTAGGTATTGAAGTGCCTAATAGAAATTCTCATTGGGTTAAGTTAAGAGATCTTTTAGAAGCACCGGCCTACAAAGAAAAAAAAGCTTACTTAACTCTTCCTCTAGGGAAAGATGTTTCCGGTGAACCTTTTTATGATAATTTAGCCCGCATGCCTCATCTTTTGATAGCTGGTTCAACGGGAACGGGTAAGAGTGTTGCTATTCATAATATTTTAACTGCTCTCCTTTATCAGAATAGTCCGCGTAGTCTAAGATTAATTTTAGTTGACCCTAAGAGGGTTGAATTAACACTTTATAATAATATTCCTCATTTATTAACACCGGTAATTCAAGATGCTCAAAAAGCGATTAATTCTCTAAAATGGGCTATCTCGGAAATGGAAAGAAGATATGAATTATTATCTCAAATGGAGGCGAGAAATATTTCTTCATATAACAAACAGATAGAAAAAAAGAAACAAAAATCTCTTAATGGAGAAGAGCACAAATTTTTACCATACATAGTTATTGTTATAGATGAATTAGCTGACATTATGCTTCATTACAGTCGTGAAACTGAGGCGGCTATTGTAAGATTAGCTCAGATGGCAAGAGCAGTTGGCATTCATTTAATTCTTTCAACTCAAAGACCTTCTGTTGAAGTTATCACCGGTTTGATTAAAGCTAATATTACTTTTCGGATTGCTTTTCAGGTTGCTTCTCAAATTGACTCCCGAACGATTATTGATGCAGCAGGGGCGGAAAAATTACTTGGTAACGGAGATATGCTTTATCAAACTGGTGATAGCTCAAAGCCACACCGTATTCAAGGCGCTTTTCTAGCAGATAGGGAAGTCAAAAGAGTAGTTAAGTTTTTAAGAAGACAAGATTATGAAGATAGTGATAGTGTTGATTTAGGCGATGTTTCGCAAGAAAAAAGCATTAATGTAGCAACATTTCATAAACGTGACATGGAAGATGAACTTTATCCGGATGCTAAAAAAATAGTTATTGAGGCTCGTAAAGGATCCGCTTCTCTATTAGAGCGTCGTCTTAGAATTGGCTATACTCGAGCGGCACGTTTATTAGATATGTTAGAAGAAGATGGCATTGTTGGTCCTTCTCGCGGCTCTAAAGCTCGCCAAGTTTTAGCTGAGCAAGATAAACATGAAGTTATCTAAACGTTTTTTTCTTAGGTACTTTTTAGCTGCCGGAGGCGCTCTCTTAATTATGATTTTCCTTGGATGGCATTTTCTAAGTGTAGTTTTAGCGCCCGATATATATATTACTCAACCGGCCCAGAAAGAAATAACAACTTCTCAAGAAGAACTTTTGATTCGAGGACAAGCTAAGCGAGCATACTTTTTAAGAATCAATCAGGAATTAATACCTGTTGATAATCAGGGTAATTTTGAGGATGTTATTAACTTGCAAGAAGGACTAAATATGATTAATATAAAAGCAGAAACGAGATTTGGAAAAATTAGTCAATATCAATTAAAAATATTACATAATTAATTTTACTTCCATTTTTATGTCACCTAAAAAAAATTCTTCTTTAAAAAAGGAAAAAAACATATCTCATATTAATACAGATTCAGTTCAGAGTATTATAGACGAGATTAGAGGCAAGTATGGCGAGGGTTCTATCATGAAATTGGGCGAAGCTAAGAAGGTTGATGTTGATAGTATTCCGACGGGATCAATTTCTTTAGATATTGCTTTAGGGATTGGTGGTGTTCCTAAGGGTAGGATAGTAGAGCTTTATGGGCCAGAATCATCTGGGAAAACTACCTTAGGGCTTCATATTGCCGCAGAATGCCAAAAGAAAAAAGGTATTGTTGCTTTTGTTGATGCTGAACATGGCTTAGATCCTCAATATGCTAAAAAAATAGGGGTTCAGGTTAATGATATTTTAATATCTCAACCTGATACAGGTGAGCAGGCTCTTAATATTGTTGAGACAATGGTGCGCTCGGGCGCTGTTGATCTCATTATTGTTGACTCGGTAGCTGCTCTAACGCCTCAAGCAGAAATTGAAGGTAGAATGGAGGACCAGCAAATTGGTTTGCAGGCTAGATTAATGTCACGTGCCTTGAGAAAACTAACTGGTATTGCTTCTAAAAGTGGGACAACGGTTCTATTTATTAATCAAATTAGGATGAAAGTCGGCATTATGTTCGGAAATCCCGAGACAACTCCTGGAGGGAAAGCTTTGAAGTTTTACTCGTCAGTTAGAATCGAAGTTCGTAAAGCTGCTCAGCTGAAAAAAGAAGATGATGTTATTGGTATTCGTGTTAAAGCTAAAGTTGTTAAGAATAAAGTAGCTCCGCCTTTTAAGAAAGCTGAATTTGATATATTATATAACGAAGGGATTTCTCATATGGGTGATTTAATTTACACAGGCGTTAAGTATGATGTTTTAGAAAAAGCGGGTGCTTGGATTAAGTTTCATGGCGATAATTTAGGGCAAGGGGTTGAAACTACTCGTCAGTATCTTAAGGAAAATTCTAAAGTTGCTCGTAAGATTGAAACTGAGATTTATAAGATTATTCAAGCGGAACAATAAATAGTTTTGGATCAAAAAAAGAGCTTAAATATATATATGAAAATTAAGTTCTTTTTTTTAATATCTTTTATCTTCTAGAAAAAGGCAAAAGACCCATATTGCGCGCTCTTTTAATAGCCTTGGCTAATTGTCTTTGATGTTTAGCACAAGTACCAGTATAACGCGATGAGTTAATTTTACCCAAAGGGGTTAAGTACTTTTTCAAAAGCTCTATATTAGTATAATCTATTTCTTTAATATTTTTTTGGCAAAAAAAACAATGACGCATAGTAATATATTTATAAACTTAATAGGTTAAAAAGGAATATCTTCCACATCCACTTCATTCTCTTCTTCCTGCTTTTTTTGTTGTGGTTTTGATCGGGGAGAGCTAGGCGAAGAAGTTCCTGCTGATTTTGGACCTAATTGAAGTTCTCGACCGATAATTTCTGTTTGGTAACGTTTCTGTCCATCTTTGCCTTCCCAAGAACGTGTTTGAATTCTTCCAACAATTAGACAAAGCTGGCCTTTAGCAAGATATTGATTAGCTACATCTGCTATTTTGCCAAAAAGAACGATATTATGAAATTCAGTTGCTTCTTGGCGATTACCATCTTTATCACTCCAGACACGATTAGTTGCAAGACTAAAATTTGCGACTGATTGACCTGATGGTAAACTACGTGATTCAGGGTCAGCTGTTAAACGACCGAGGACAATGGCTTTATTAAGATTCATAAAGCTAAGATTAAAATTTAATTAAATTTCTTTTTCTAATATTTTTTCTAAAGATTTGTCAATATCATCAAGCTTGATCTTTGTTTTATCTTTCTTAGGAGAAGTAATTTTATTATCGCTTTCCTTTTTAACTTTGCTGGTTTTTTTAATATCTTTTTTCTTTTTTTGAAACATCGTTTTTCTATATGTTTCTTTCTCTTTAAATTCTTGACTGCTTAATTTATTCTTGATGATTGTGAAGCGTAATATTTTTTGAAGATGTTTTAAGTCTTCTCTAATATTTATTAAATCTTGAGGAGAAGCTTCAAAAAAGATACGTGCAAAATAGCTAGTAAGTTGTTTTTCTATAGGATAAGCTAACTCAAGACTGCGAGGCTCTTCAGCTTTAACAACAGTAGCCTTTTTTGTGGCTAAGTCCTTTTGAATCTTTTGCCACAATTTATCAGCTTCTTGTTTTTCTAGCTTGCCTGACAAATGAAATGATAATTCATAAAAATTCATATTGATTAAGAATGCAAGAAATTACGTATATCATATGTTAGCAGAGAACTTTTAAGTCGTCAAGCTTGAAATTAATTTTATCTTGAAGTTGTCAGGTAAATTAATGAATGATATCATAAGAAAAAGTTATCTTAAATTTTATGAAAAATGATATTTTTAAAGCTTACGATATTCGAGGAATTTTTTCTCAGGAGTTTAATGGACAAGATGCCTATAATATAGGCAGAGCTTACCTAGACTATATTCGTGAAGCAGAACAAGTTGATGAACCTCAAATTGTTATTGGGCGGGATATGCGTACTTCTTCTAATGAGATTTTTAGAAATTTTTCTCAAGGAGTTATTAAGCAAGGAGGTGATGTTTTTGACATAGGTTTAAGCACTACCCCAATGCTTTATTGGGCTGTAAATTTTTTAACAGCGCAAGGTGGTGCTATTATTACTGCTTCACATAATCCGGCTCAATATAATGGTTTTAAATTAACAAGATCTCAGGCTATTGCTTTAAGTGGCCAAGAAGGACTAGAGGAAATTAAGCAAAAAGTTTTGCAAGAAAATTATAAGACAGGCGAAACGAAAGAAATCATTATGAGAAAGCCAGTTTTATCTTATTATGTTCCCTTTTTAACTAAAAATACTGAAATTGATATTCAAGAAAAAATAGTTATTGATGCTTCGAACGCTATGACTGCCATTGTTTTACCAAGGGTACTGGAAGTTTTAAAAGTCAATTATATTCCCTTATATTTTAAACTTGACGGAACTTTTCCTCATCACGAAGCGAACCCTTTTAAACCAGAAAATTTAGTTGACCTTCAAAAGAAAATGAAAGAAGAAAAAGCTACGCTTGGAATTGCTTTTGATGGAGACGGAGATCGCATCGTTTTTCTTGATGAAGATTGCAATATCGTAAGAGGTGATTTTATTACAGCTTTTTTAGCGCAAGATATGCTTGAAAAAACTGGGAAAGGTAAAGTTATTTATGACTTGAGATCCCTTTGGATGCCCAGAGAAGTGATTGAGAAAGCAGGCGGAGAAGCAATTATGTCAAAAGTAGGGCATGCTTTTATCAAACAAGAAATGCGAGAAGAAAAAGCTCTTTTTGCTGGTGAAATGTCGGGCCACTATTTTTTTAGAGATTTTTTTGGTTGTGAATCAGCTATTCTTACTATGATTAAAGTTTTGAAAATTTTAAGTAAAAAGAAAAAACGGCTTAAAGAACTGATTCAACCCTATAAAAAATATTATCATTCAGGTGAGATTAATTTTGAAGCTCAAGACAAGCAAGCAAAAATTAAAAATCTAGAGAAGAAATACGTTCGAGATAATGTTAAAATTTATCATATAGATGGTTTGACGATTGAATTTAAAGACTGGTGGTTTAATGTTCGTCCCTCTAATACAGAGCCTCTTCTAAGACTTAATCTTGAAGTAAAGAAGCAGGAAGATTTAAAAAAGAGAATTAAAGAACTTAAAGAATTTATTAAAAAGTAAATTTGTAATATATTTTTATGCAAGTAACATTTTGTGGTGGCGCCAGAACAGTTACTGGCGCAAATTATCTTTTAGAGTTTAATGATAAAAAATATTTAGTTGAGTGTGGCTTAACTCAAGGAGGAGATTTTGCCGAACAGCATAATTATCAGCCTTTTTCTTACGACCCTAAAGATATTGAAGCTGTTTTTATAACCCATGCTCATATTGATCACATTGGTTTAATTCCTAAATTATATAAAGAGGGATTTCGAGGTAAAATTTATGCTACAGATCCGACAGTTTCTTTAGCAACGCCCATGCTAAAAGATGCTTTTAAAATTTTACGATATGAATGTCAAGATGAAAAAAAACCTTTGCTTTATGAAGAAGAAGATTTGAATCAATCGCTTCAGCTTTTGCAAGGTTTTCCTTATCGAGAAAAACATGATGTTGCTGAAGATGTTACGGTTAGATTTAGAGACGCTGGTCATATTCTAGGATCCGCTATTGTTGAATTATGGATTAAAGAAGATGGTAAAACTACTAAATTAGTTTTTTCAGGCGACTTAGGTAATCCACCTACTCCTTTTTTATGTTCCACTGAAGCTATTAAAGACGCAGATTATGTTTTTATAGAATCAACTTATGGAAATCGTTTGCATGAAGATAAATCTTTAAGGAAAAATCTCCTAGAAGATGCTATTGAAGATACAGTTTCATCAGGCGGCACCTTAATGATTCCCTCCTTTGCTCTTGAAAGAACTCAAGAGCTTCTTTATGAACTTAATGAATTAATAGAACATAATCGCATCCCCAAAGCACCTATCTTCATTGACAGTCCTCTAGCTATTAAATTAACCGATATCTATAAAAAATATCCAGATTATTTTAATAAAAAAGCTAAGTATTTTATGAATCAAGATAGTGAGATTTTTGATTTTCCTGGATTACAACTTACCAAAACTGTTACTGAGTCTAAAACTATTAATAGCGTAGCATCTCCTAAAATTGTTATTGCTGGCTCGGGAATGTCAAACGGAGGGCGTATTTTACATCATGAAAGGCGCTATTTACCGGATAAAAAAAGCATGCTTTTGATTATTGCTTGGCAGCCAGCCGGTTCTTTAGGAAGAAGGGTTCTTAACGGAGAGAAGCAAGTCTATATTTTTAGGAAACCTGTGCGAGTTAGATGCAAGGTAAGGGCAATTGGAGGTTATTCAGCTCATCCTGATAAAAAAGGTCTTATGAAATGGATAAAAGGTTTTAATTATAGAAAAATTAAGAAAGTTTTTGTTATCCAAGGTGAAGAAGATGCTGCTCTTGCTTTAGTTAATAATATTCAAGACAACCTAGGCATTGAAGCAGTTGCTCCCTTGAGAGACGATAAATTCAAACTCAGTTAATTTTATGGCAAGACCACTTGACACAATTAGAGTTTTAAGGCAACAACGTAAGTTTAAAATTACTTTGCTATATATTTTAAGTTTCTTTCTTTCCTTTATTTTTTGGTTTTTAATGAAAGCTAATTTTGATTTTATATTTTTAACAACTGAAGGATTGCAAAGTTTATTTTTAAGTTTATTTTCTCTTCTGTTTTTTGCGCTTTTCTTTGGACTTTTTTCTAATATTGCCTATTTATTTAGAAAAATATACCTTGTAACTGGTTTAATTTTCCTTATCAATTTACCGTATTTCTTTATCTTCGGGTTAAGTTGGTTTTCTTTTATGGGTTATGCTATTTTACTCTTAGGTTTTTACATCTGGGCGAGACGAATGGATCATTACGATAACTTACATGCTCCCTTTAACCCTCTTTTAAGTGGACGCATTGGTTTAAGAAACGCTATTACAATCTTCTTGCTAGTGATTGCTTTTTCTTTATATATTCATATTGCCTATCAAGGGCAGGCAAGTTTTTTTCTAGAAAGACTTGAAAGATATACGGTAACTTTAACTCATCAGTCTTTTAAGGTATTGCTACCTGGTTATAATGAAAATCAACCCATTGATAATACCTTAAAATTAATTTTGCAAAATAAATTTTGGCAGCAGTTTTTATCAAATGGAAATAGTATAGATTTAGCTAATCCTCGTGTAGTTAATGCTATAAGGGATGATCTTAGTAGCAAAATAAATCAAGATTTGACAGGTCAATCAACTGATTATTTCGTTAAGGTCTTAGTTAAAGATTATGTTATTAATACTTTAGCTAAATATCAGCAGCTTTTCTCAGGGGCTACCGCTATTGCGCTCTTTCTCTTTTTGAAAATCTTTACAATTGTTTATTATTTATTCATTCGTTTAAGTAGTTGGCTATGGCTTAAACTGTTTCTTTTAACAAAAATAGTTAGCAGAACCAAAGAAACTGTTGAAGTAGAGAAAATATCTCTTTAAAGCTTGAAATACTTTATAGTTTTGGTATAAAAATATATAAAAACTAAAAATACTTAAATCGTATAAATAGTAAAAATTCTAAAAAAGATAGTAAAATATTTTATGATTACTGGCATTAAAGTATTTTGAACACAAAAGCTAAAATAAACAGTTCAATTTAATTGGGGGTGAGTTCCTTGAAAAAACGTATTCCTAACTTATTAAGCTTGTCGCGGTTTTTCATTTTAGGGATAATTATTTGGCTTTTAACTAAACCGGATATAGAATTGATTATTTTCAAGACAGTCATTAATAATTATCAATTGATAGCCTTGACTTATCTTACAGGACTTGTAACAGATATTTTGGATGGCTTCTTAGCTCGCCGGTGGCAAGTAGAGAGTAAAATTGGCAATATCTTAGATCACGCAACAGATAAATTAATGCTTTTACCTATTATTTATCTGCTCATACAGCATCTAGTTAGTTGGCAGCTCTTTTTTTACCTTTCCTTAGAATTCTTAACAATCATTATCTCGGTAGAGATTTTTTGCACAGGCAAAGTTAGAGCCTTTCTTCCCAACTGGCCTAATTGGCAAGGCAAAATATCTTATATTGGCCTATCGATTTTAATTCTTGCTATGCTTGTTTTTAATTCAGAAGAAGGGCATTGGGAGGCCTTTGTGTATTTTGCTAAAATTGCATTATTAATTATTAGCGGACTGCGCATTTGGAGCATTGAGAAGTATCTAAGGTTTATTGAAAAATAAAATGAAGCATGTATTTGAGACATGCTTCTTTTATTCTCAAGAGAACTATTTATCCCCATGTCAAGACAGCTTTTTTTTGTTATAATACTTATAACCCTTTTTAAGAGGTAGTTTTGGATTTGTAATTAAATTTTAATTATGACAGACAATACAATTCATCTTTTAATTGTGGAGGATGACGAGTTTTTAGTTAAAATGTATGAGTCAGGTCTAGAAAAAGAAGGTTTTAAGATTGCAACTGCCGAAGATGGTAAAGCTGGTCTTAAGAAAGCTCAAGAGGTGAAACCTGATTTAATTTTACTTGACCTAATCTTACCCAAGATGGATGGTTTTAGTTGTCTAGAGAAGCTTAAGGCAAATACTCAAACTAAAAATATTCCAGTTATTATTCTGTCTAATTTAGGGCAAGATTCTGATATCAAAAGAGGTTTAGATTTAGGAGCAATTGATTATTTTATTAAAACTGACTACACAGTTAAACAAATTGCTCAAAAAGTACGTAAAGCTTTAGATATTTAATTTTTTATGAACATTGGTGAAAAAAAATTAAAAAATCTTTTAGTTGATAGCGGTATTTTAAATAAAAAGCAGTTTGAAAGTGCCTTAAAAAAGTCTGAAGAAGATAATATATCGCTTGCTAAAATTTTAGTAGATAATAATTTTATTTCTGAAGAACATTTAGGTCAACTTATTGCAGAAGATTTGGATGTTCTTTTTGTTAACCTTAAAAAAACAGTTATTCCTGATGAAATTTTAAGAATTATTCCTAAGCTGGTTGCTCAAAATCAACAAGTGATTGCCTTTGAACAAGACAAAGAAGGGTTGCATGTTGCTATGACTGATCCTGACAATAAAGAAATGATTCGCTGGTTACAGAAAAAAACTGGCCAAAAAATTATTACCTATTATGCAACGCCTGGCGATATTAAAATTGCTCTATCACGCTACCGAGCTGGGTTTAAAGAACATTTTGAAAAATTAATTAAAGGTCAATTAAATAAAGCAAATCAAGCTGTTGATCCTAAGGACGCTCCTATTATTAGAATAGTTGACAGCATCATTGATTATGCTTACGAAAATCGTGCTTCAGATATTCATATTGAACCACGGCAAGAAAAAGTTGTTGTTCGTTATAGAATTGACGGTATCTTGCATGACGTGATTTATCTTCCTGTTAATCTTAAAGAGTTGGTTACGATGAGAATCAAAGTTTTAGCTAAGATGAAGACAGATGAACATAGAGCAGCTCAAGACGGTAAATTTAGAAAGAAATTGGGAGACGAAACTTTTGATATCCGTGCTTCCGTTGTTCCTGTTGTAGAAGGGGAAAAGGTTGTCATGCGTATTTTATCAGGAAAGTCAAGAGCACTTCAATTAGAAGATTTGGGGTTAAGTCCTAATGATTTAGCAGTAATGAGAAAAACTGTCAAGAAATCTTATGGGATGATTTTATCAGCTGGTCCAACAGGCTGTGGAAAAACTACATCTCTTTACGCTATTTTACAAGTATTAAATACTCCAGAAGTCAACATCTCAACCATTGAAGATCCAGTTGAATATGCTATTGACAGAGTCAATCAAATCCAAGTGCATAAAAAAACTGATCTAACTTTTGCAAAAGGATTAAGAGCTATTGTAAGGCAAGATCCTGATATCATTATGGTAGGAGAAATTCGTGATCAAGAAACAGCTGGCATTGCAGTTAATTCTGCTATGACAGGCCACGCTGTTTTATCAACTGTCCATACAAATAATGCGGCTACAGCTTTTCCTCGCTTAATTGATATGGGCATTAAACCCTTCTTAATTGCTTCTTCAATTAATGTTATTGTAGCACAGCGCTTGGTAAGAAAAGTTTGCACTAAATGTCGGGAAAGCTATACAGTTGATATTAATAAATTAAGAAAAACATTACCAGAGTCTATCATTAATTTTTTAAAGAAAGAAAGAGGTGTGGGAAACAAGATTCGTTTTTATAGAGGCAAGGGTTGTAAAGAATGCGGCTTTACAGGGTATAAAGGGCGTCAAGGCATTTTTGAAGTCTTAGAAGTTCAAGAAAATATTCGCCAATTAATTATGCAGGAAGCTAATGCAGAAGATATTGAAAAACAAGCGCTGCAAAATGGCATGACTACTATGGTGCAAGATGGTATTAGAAAAGTGATTAAAGGCATTACCACAATTGATGAAATTATGCGTGTTATTCAATAAAATATGTTTAAAAGATTAAAAACAATTGATAAAGTTCTGTTAGCAAAACACTTATCATTGATGTTATCAGCTGGTGTTCCTTTAAGACAGAGCATTCATGAATTAAGTGAACAAGCTGATTCTAAATACTTGCAAAAAGTCTTAAGAGACCTTGAGAAAGGCGTTCAGAGAGGTCAATCAATTTCTAATATGTTAAAGGAATATAAAAATGAGTTTGGTTCTTTATTTATTAATATGATCAAAGTAGGAGAAGAGTCCGGCACTTTAGAAACAAGCTTGAATCATTTAGCAGATCAATTAGAAGCAAGTTATGCCTTAAAAAAGAAAGTTAAAGGCGCCATGATGTATCCTGTATTAGTTTTTGGAGCAACTATGATGGTTGGTTTTGGCTTAGCTATCTTTGTTTTGCCTAAGCTTTTAACTTTTTTTAAAAGCTTAAATGTTAAATTGCCCCTCATAACGCGGATTCTTTTAGCAGTTATTGGTCATTTAGAGAAATTTGGCGTTTACTATATTGGAGGAATGATTCTTTTTATTATTATCTTTCGTTTCTTACTACGATTGAAAAAATTTAAGTTAGTTTTTCACAGAATTTTTTTAGAAATGCCAATCTTTGGCAAACTTATTAAAAAGCTAAATTTAGCATATTTTTCAAGAACTTTAGCCACTCTTTTAAAAAGTGGTGTAACTATTGTAGAAGCGCTTGAAATTAGTGCGGCTACTTTAAGTAATAGTGCATACAGAGACACTCTTGAGCAGGCATCAGGCAAAGTAAGAAAAGGCCAAGGACTGAGCAATTTCTTAAAAGAAACTTCTCATTTAATTCCCGGTATGGTAAGCAAAGTAATTGAAATAGGAGAGAAAAGCGGTCAACTTGAGCAAACTCTTTTTTACATAGCTGATTTTTACGAAAAAGATGTTGATTCAGCTACTAAGAATTTGGCTAATATTTTAGAACCTATTCTATTAATTGGTGTTGGATTAGTCGTAGGAGTAGTAGCTATTTCAATTTTAATGCCCATTTACCAATTTACGAGTGAGATTCAAGGGGGTAGTTTTTAATATATATATGAAGTTTTTTTATAATTCTCAAGGATTTTCTCTTCTAGAGGTAGTTTTAGTGGTGAGCCTTCTTGTTATTATGTTAAGTATTGCAGTTCCTTATGGGCTGCGTTTTTTTACTATCGAACGTTTAGATAGCACCTCTCGAGAGTTATTGGAAGTTTTAAGATTAGCTCAAGCTCAAGCAGCACATCAGAAGCTAGACAGCAGTTTTGGTGTCTATATTGGTCAAAATGGTTTTACTTTATTTCAGGGTAATAGTTATGCGAGTCGCAATGTTGATTATGACTTAACATATCAATATTCCACGCATGTAACAATAGAAGGTATGACAGAAGTTGTTTTTGATCAAATGACTGGTCTGCCTCAAGAACCCGGCGAGATTATTATGACAAGCGGTTCAAGGGCAAATATTATCCAAGTTAATAACCAGGGTATGGTTTCGCTTAGTTTAAATGTTTCCTTAGCATCACCTTAATGCTTAAAAAATTTTCTTATGGTTTTTCAATTGTAGAACTCTTAATAGCTATGGCAGTTTTTTCTTTTTTTATTACTTCAACAGCTGTTTTGGTATTTTCTGGAGAAGATGCTGCTCAAACTAATACGCATGCTATGAGAGCCCTTATCTTAGCTCAAGAAGGCTTAGAAGCAACAAGAGCTATTAGAGATGGTAATTGGAGTGATCTTATAGAGGGCGATCATGGCTTATTACTTAATGGCGATACTTGGGAATTTACCGGTACAAGTGATATTACTGAAGATACCTACAGAAGAACCGTTAGCTTAATTCCTGTTAACGAAAGTAAGTTTCAAGTTATTAGCAAAGTAAACTGGATTAATCGATCCGGTGTAGTTAAAGAAAAAAAATTAGTGTCTTGTCTTACAAATTGGCAAAGAGAACAAACAGGCAGTGGTGGTGGGGTCGATTTAGGCGATAGCGCGCGCGACCTTTACGTAGCGGGTAATTATACTTATTTAGCTGTCGATGATCAGCATAAGAGCTTGGTGGTTGTTGACACAACCGATCCCTTAAATGGTCAAGTGGTTGCAACGAAGGACTTAAATGGTAAAGGCATTGATGTCTATATTGATAATGACTATGCTTATATTGTTCTAGATACTAATAAAGTTACTATCTTAGATATTGCTAACCCTCAATCTCCCCAACAAGTAGCTTCAATTAATTTATCCTCTCATCCGACTTCTATTTTAGTCCAAAATGGCTATGCTTATATCGGTCAAGATAAGAAAAATGAAGGTTTAGTTATTTATAATGTTGCTAATCCAGAACTACCCTATTTTTATAATTCTTACAATATTGAAGGGCATGAAGTCTATGATGTTAAGATTGTTAATGGTTGGGTGTATGTTGCTGTTAACGCTGGTAGAGGTTTTGATGTGAGCGATGAAGGCTATTATGCTTACGCTTATGTAGCTGTTGATTTAGATGATGCGGGTTTTGAGATTGATTATTTATGGGGGTCTGTAATCGATCTTGTCTCTGCTATGGATATTGGCAGTCCTGCTAGTAATGTATTTTTACATAACAATATTGCTTATGTAGCAGCCCAAAAAGTAGACGGAGGATTGGTTAAAATAGATGTTAGCTCGGCAGGTCAGCCGAGTTTAATCGAAGCGGTAGATGTGGGAGGCGAAGGTAATGGTGTTTTTTATAAAGACGGTTATGTTTATATGGCTGTAGAAAATACTGATAACGGTTTGCGAGTAGTTCCCGCTAATTAATTTATTTCATTTTTATTTAATCTATGAAAGTAAATTTATATAAATTATTTTGGCCTTTTTTAGGACTTGTAGTTTTATTAGGGCTTATTCTGGGTATTATGTATTTTGTTTCTCAACCAAATAATCAAGAACAAGTTCCTCAAGAAACTCTGCCTGATTACGAAGAAACACAACTACCTGGAAAAATTATTCGACAAGAAGATGAACCAGAAACTCCTCAAAGAGAAGCAACCGAAGAAGATTTTGATATTCCCGTAAGAGATGATAGTTTGCAAGAAGCTGAAGCACCTTTATCGGGAGGAGCGCTTAAAGTTCCTGATGAAGCAGCTTTGCCTCCTCAAGAACAAGATGTTTTAGACTTAGTGCTCAACAGCGATGGTAGTTTTACGCCCCAGAATTTAAAAGTTCAACAGGCATCAGCAGTTATTATAAAACTTGTTAATAAAAAAGAGGATTGTATATTTGTTATTACAAGATTAGGCATTGCTGAGCGAGTTAGCTATAATCAGACCATGACAATATCCTTTAGAGCGCCTGCTGAAACAGTTGATTTGGATTTTCATTGTGAGCTCGAGAAGACAAACAATGAACTTTGCATGGGAACTTTAAGTGTTGAATAAGCATTTATGAAATTTTGCTATTCTAATAAAGGATTTACATTAATTGAAGCTCTAGTATATACTACAATTAGTAGCTTGCTTCTTTTAATTGTAACAAGCCTTGGTTTTAATCTTTTAAATAACAAACAAAGGATTCTAGCCCAGGAAGAGATCTTGGAGAATATAAATATTGTTTTAGATAAAACATCTTTCTATATTCAGAATTGCGAGGCAATTAATGAGCCAGTAGTGTCCGGTAATGAATTAATTTTAGAGATGACAGACACGGATATTAATCCAACAAGATTTTATTTGGAAGGAGCAACTCTTTTTATAGCCCAAGGAGTTGCTGGTGGCGTTGCCTTAACAACTAATCAAGTTCAAATTCAAGATTTAGTTTTTAAAAAGATTACTAATTTTAATGACGGTATAAGCATTAAAATTAGTTTTACAGCTTCTGCTCTAGAAGGAGCTGTGAGTTTTCCCTTTGAGACAGCTGTAACTTTAAGACGATGAAATTATCTAATCAATCAGGCTACATTGCTTTAATTGGAGTTATTTTAATTGGGTCGGCTATTTTGCTTGCCCTTATAGCTTTAAGCTTAGGCATTAGTACAGGCACTAAAATTGTCAATGAAAAAACATTAAGCTTTAAAAGCTCTTCTTTGGCAACTGCTTGCGCTGAGGAAGCTTTGGGAAATTTATGGCAGGATAGTCAATATTTAGGTAACGAGATTATTGAATTTGAAGATGGTCTTTGTGGTATTTTGCCTATCAGTACAACAACAGGGGATTTTATAATCCAAACCTATGGTAATGCCAGTGAAACAATGTATCGGCTTGAAGTTATTGCCTCATCTCTTTCTCCTTATATATCTATTAGTTCTTGGAGATCTTTAACAAGTTTTTAGGTTGTTGTATAATATACATATGTTAAAATTTTTTAATTTTTTTAAAAAAGAGCAATCAATCATTGGTCTTGATATTTCTGATAATTCAGCGAAGCTTTTAAGCTTACAGAAAGACAAAAAAGAACAGCTTTCGACGCGCACTTTTACTTATTTAACCCTTGAAGAAGGCACTGTTGATAATGGTAACATTTTAGATGAAAAGAAACTAACGAATATTCTAAAAGATGCTTTTAAAGAAATTTCTTTAAGTAATTATCGAGCTATTTTAGCTCTTCCAGAATCAAAAGCTTTTTTAGATCTTTATTCTATTGATAGTTCTCTTAAAGGAGTAGCTTTAAAGAATAAGCTTATTGAATTAGCTGGAAAAAATATTCCCTTTGAACCAGAAAATACATATTTCGATTATAAGGAAGTCGGTTTTGATAAAAAGAATAATAAAAAATTATTCTTATACATTGCTTCTCCCAAAGAAACTGTGGATAAGTACCTTAAGGTTTGTCAGCAGGCCGGCTTGGAAATTTTAGCCGTTGAGGGAGAGTCACTATCTTTAAAGAGGTCTTTAGTGGGATACCAAGATGATAAAGAAAGTGTTCTTTTGCTTGATATGGGCGCGCGTACTATTAATTTAAGTATTGCTTATCAAAATGATATTTATTTAAGTTCTGTTATTCTTAAGGGAGGCAATCAATTAACTAAGAAAATAGCTGATGAAATGAAACTTTCCTTTGAAGAAGCTGATAGATTAAAGATATCGAGAGGGGTACGAAAAGAAAGCAAGCAAGATAAAATAAGCAAAATTTTGGAAGATTTTTGCGATCCTGTTATTCAAGAAATTCAAGAACAAATTACTTTTTACTTTAAGCAAACTAATAGAAAAATTGATAGAGTTATTGTTTGCGGCGGTTCTAGCTTAATGACTGGTGTAGATAATCGTCTTCAAGAAAAATTAGAGTTGAAAGTTGAGAGAATAAACCCATGGAAAAAGCATCAAATTGCAATCACTTCAGAAAATGGTAAAATATACTTAGAAAAGGAAGATCCTCTTCTCTATGCTACTGTTATCGGTCTAGCGTTAAGGGGTCTTCAGTTAAAACCCTATCAGGCTGATCTTAATTTATTGAAATACAAAGGTCGTTAATTTTAATTGTTAATCGTAATAATCCTTAAAATATATTTATCAAATATATTTTGTTTTAGGGATATGTTTCCGGGAGGGGAAGAATATTTTTAAGATATTTCCCTGATATTCTTTTAAATAGTTTGTCTTAAAGATATTCGTAACCTGGCCTGAAAAATTAATATGTTCAGAAACAATCATCAAGGTTTTACTTTAATTGAATTGCTGATAGTCATTGGTATTATTGCTATTTTAGCAGCAATTGTTATTGTAGCTGTTAACCCAGCTCGACAATTAGCGCAAGCAAGAAATGCTACCAGGAGCGCTAATGTTAATACCATCTTAAATGCTGTAACGCAAAATATTGCTGAAAATGGTAGCTTTGTCTGCACAGCTGGCGCAATTTCTACCACAACTGCTACTAATATGGGAAGCGGCACAGGCGACTATGATATTTGCTCCTGTCTCGTGCCTACCTATGTTGCTGAGATGCCTTTTGATCCATCTGATGGTTCCTACACTGATTGCACCACTTACGATAGCGGCTACACAATTGTTAAAACAGCCGAGAATCGTGTTACTGTTACTGCTCCTTCAGCTGAATTAGATCAAACAATTTCAGTCACTCGCTAAATTAAATGTGCTTAGTTTAACTAAGCACAACTCACTAAATTAAGCTTAGCTAAGCGCTTAAAAATATATATCAGGGATTTTATCAAGTCTGCCATTAATTTGGCAGACTTTTATATGTGCATATTAAAAATTTAATCTATTATCTATTATTTAGAATTTGTGGATAAAGTCATTTTTCTCTATTATTGAAATTTTCGTTTAAATAAGATAAAATATAAAAAATAAGAAAAATAATTGTTATAATAGATTAGTTACTAATTAAGAGACTAAAAGTAGATGTTTAAAAGAATATTTTTAGATAATATTTTATGCTTAACATAAAAAAGAGTTTTTTAATATCTTTGTTTTTTGTTTTTTTGTGTTTAGTTTTCTTAGGTGCGGCTAAGGATGCTGAAGCTGGTTATTATGCTACAGGTACTGTAGTTTCTACTAATTTACTATCTGGCAAAACAGTTTTAAGCATTGACTCTTTTTACTATAATGCTACGTCAGTTCCAGCTGGTACTAATTTACAGGTTCAGTTTGCTACTTCTTCAGATTCAGGTCCTTGGTATGATTCAGCAGGATCGTTAGATACTTGGGAGCAAGCCACTTCAACTGGCGGAGATACAATAGACTTATCAGGATTAGGTTGGTCAGGACCTAATTTTTATTATAAAATGAGATTTTTATCTAATGAAGCAAAAAATGCTACACCTGTTTTAGATGAAATTCAAGTAGGGTATACTTCTGACCAATCTCCTGATGTGCCTACTTCTTTAGCCCAATATGAAGCAGATTGCCTAACTCCTGTCGGGACAGGAAGTTGGATTGCTACTAGCACTTTTTGTTTTAAGGGTCAAATTACTGATCCTGATGGGGCAGACAATGTTAAGCTGCAAGTAGATTATGGAACGGGAGCCTTTGATAATGTTATTGATGCCTCTTCAACACCATGGTCTGCGGCAACTACCACTCCTTCAATTACCGTTTCAGGACTATCAGATGGTTCTCAATATAAGTGGCAAGCACGAGCAATTGATGATGATTTCTCCACTAGTAGTTTTTCTCAATTTAATTCAGGTAATACTGCTTTCGGAGTTGATTTATCTGCTCCTGATACCTGTTCTGTTTCTTCTATCTCAGAAAGTTCTAATTATGCTTACGTTAATGGCACAACAGTTTACTACAATACAGCTTCAACAGGCTCTTTT
>CAZNYQ010000007.1:0-43595 GCA_964577395.1 uncultured Candidatus Saccharibacteria bacterium
GAAGTATTATTTTTAAATCTCAAATCAGAATGGGGCGGATAAACTGTTGCGTCAAATCCTTGAGGATTATAATAGCTAACTGGAAAAGAATGAGGATAACGCTCGGTAATTTTTAAACCACTCCGAGCTGCTGCTCTAAACATTGTCGTTGATACTTGACAAATGCCTCCTCCGTATTCAGGGATCAATTTATCTTCTTTAATGACCAATCCGGGGAGATAACCTTCTTGACCAGATATCTCTCCCAAGGTTTCATTAAAAGAAAACTCCTCATTGGGTTTAATTAAGTGACCATCAAATTTAGAAGAGCCTACTTTGATATTATTAACTCTGCTCAAAGAAGAACCTGTGTAATCAGACTCTCCTTCAGCTAATAGAGTATCAATCTTTAATTCAGAAAGCGTATCTTTGCTAATCATAGCTGGTATTTCTTGAACAATAAGGTCAAGTTTAGATTGCTCGTTAAGAATGCCTTCATATATCTCTTGCACACTTTCTTCTAAAAGAACCTCTGTGCCGACTTTGGCACTTTCTTTAATGATAATTTTATTATCTTCAAACTCTAGGCGAGCATTTTTGAAAGATTTATTTGCTTGAGGAACAATCTTTAAAAGAAAATTTTCAATGAGTTTTTTATCAAGGTCTAACCCTAAAATTTGATTATTTGAATCTTTTTCAAAGACAGGTTTGAAAATAAACCAATTAGCTAATTCTCCTTTTTGAATATTCCAGCCCTTATCTTGAAAAACAATCCTAAAGGGCGTTGCGTTTAATAAATCTAGTGCTTTTTCTTTTGCTTGATGAGTCTCATCATTTTTGACAACAGGGTAAATATGCTCTAGCTTAAGTTGATAAGATTTGACTGGTTGTAATTTACTAACTCTTTTTTGAACAAAAATTTGAAAATCTTCCCAATTGGGCGCTAATCCTGAAGAAGAAGAAATTAGTTCTAATTCACCGTTTTTATATTGTAGGGTAGCATTTTTACTAGCTTTAAGATAATTTGAAAAATGAAGTTGATTAAAAATTTCAAGAGCTTCATTTTCCCATTCTGTTTCTAAGGTAAGATTTTCCTTACCTAATAAAGCTAAAATTTGATCTTCTAAATCAATGAAAATATGACGCACTCTGCCAATTTTAAAAGCTTTTTCAACAGTCTTTTCAATATTAAAATTAAAACCAATGGCTTGCCAGTTTGTCTCTATTGTCTTTCCTTTTAAAGATATTTCAAGAGAACTACCTTGCCATTTTTGTAACAGTTTTTCAAGACGTTCACAAGCTTTTTGAGTGCTTAGACCGCCAATCGATATACCAGCTACTTTAACTCCTCGTACAATAACACCTTTATTGAATAAAAAAAGGGTGTTTATTAAAACACCGCTTACCAAGAGAAAACATACAAAAACAACAAATACTTTATTACGAAAGAACGCTTGCTTCTTCATATGTCTTAAGTAGTTTTAACTTCAATTTTTTTCTTGTGTTTTTCCTCTTTCTTGGGTAATTTAACTGTTAAGATACCATTCTTAAGCTCTGCTTGAATATTATCTTCGTCTATGTCTGTGGGAAGAATAACGCTACGAGAAAAACCTCCCCAGTAAAGTTCCTGGTAAAAATAGTTTTGCTGGTCAATTTTTTCTTCTCCTTTACGCTCTCCTTTAATGGTAACCATACCATTATTATATGAAATATCTAAATCTTCCGGCTTAACACCAGCTATGGTGGATTTAATAATAATATCTTTATCAGTTTGGTATACATCTAAGGTTAACTGGCCATCTTCTGCCGCTTTGGCTAGCCATTCACTACTTTCAAGAGGTTCTTTTGCCTCCATTTTTTGTAAGTGCTCATTGTCAAGCCTCTCTTTATAATTATTATCGTTCTCTTGAAAATTAACTTTTTTAGGCTCAGGAACCTCCACTTTTCTCTTGCTTTTAATATTAAGCAAGTCTAAAAAGCTTTTACGTTTTTTATTAGCCATAATTATATATATTTTTAAAAATTAAAATTAATTGTTTTTGAGAGATTGTTTATTGAGAATCCGGAGAGCACGAATAACAAACCAAGCTAATACCGCCAAAAAAACTGCTAAACAATATAAGATAACTTTCTGACTTAAATCTTCACTTTTTATTATAAGAAAATTAAAAGCTCCATGCAACAGGGAAGCTATCAACAGCCCCATCAAAACATAGCCAATTCTTAATGGAAAGCGTCGTCTGTTTTTCTTATGAAAAATTGCTCGCGCTAAGAAAAAGCCAACCACAGCCGAAGCCAAAGCATGAATAAAAGTAGCTCCCAAGAAACGAGCAAATAAAATTCCAATAACTTTTTCTAAATTATCGTTATTAAGCACCACCAAAATATTTTCAATAGCTGCAAAGCCTAAAGCGGAAATAATCATATACTCCATAGCATCAACTGGTTCATCAAACTCCGGTCTCCTAATAATAGAAAAACGCACAATAGTATATTTAAGGACCTCCTCCCAGAAAGCATTAAAAAAAATAACGCCCAAGGGCGAAACTAATAAAATCGGTAAATAAGCACTTAAATCTATACCTTTTTCTAAAAATACTTTGTTTCCTGCTCCAAGACCGATAAGACAAAAAGCCATGGCTATTGTAATCGCCATGCTTAAAAGAAAAGTTTTAATAACAAGACGATTCGGTTCGGGATGAACGTCTCTTCTTAAATAAAAAAGTAGCCAGATAATGCTTGGAACAAAAGCTAATGGCAGAGCAATTGCGTAAAATATCATAAAAATTAAATTTATTTACTCAAGGGCCAATTTTCTATCATAAGAAAATCTTTTTTATCTTTTAGGGGTAGTTTTTGATAGATTTCCTCAGTAATAAAAGGCATAAAAGGATGAAGTAATTTAAGGGAGATTAATAAAATGTAAATCAAAAGACGTTGAGCTCTTTCTCTTCTCTCTAAATCTTCTTCTTGAAAAATCTTCTTTTTATTTTTTTCAAGACAAACATCACAGAAATGATGCCAAAAGAATTCATAGAGAGCTTCGCTGGCTTTATCAAAACGAAACTGTTCGAGATTCTGATTAACTATTTTAATAAGATGCTGAACTTTACCAACAGTTACTTTTTCTTCTTCTAATAAATTATCTTTTTTTAAGAAAGCTTTTTCTATGCTGGCAGCACTTATATTGGGCAATTCTTTCATTAAAATAAATCTTGTTGCATTCCAAAGTTTGTTAGCAAACTTTTGTCCCATTATAACATTATCTTCACTAAAGCGTAATGATTGATTAGTGCCAGTTTGCCATAATAATCCAAAGCGTGTCGCGTCAGCCCCGTATTTATCAATTAAATTCAGAGGATCAATGCCTGTGCCCAAAGATTTAGACATTCTCTTACCTCCTTTAGTAAGAACCATTGGATGTATATAGATTGTCTTAAAAGGAGGTTTTTCCATAAATTCCATGCTTGAAAAAATCATCCTTACCTGCCAAAGGTATAAAATACCTTTAGCTGAAGTAATGAGATCTGCTGGATAATATTGGGCTAAATCTTTTTGCGGAGATTGACAAACACCTTGCTCCAATTTTTGACAGTTCTCAGGCCAGCCTAAAGAAGCGAAGGGCCACAAAGCTGAAGAGAACCAAGTGTCTAAAACATCTTTTTCTCCTTGAAGCGGAATTTTATGTCCCCACCAAATTTGGCGAGATATGCACCAATCATTAATATTATCAAGCCATTCTAAATATGGTTTTTCCCATCTTTGAGGAACAATTTTGACTTTTCCTTCCGTCACCGCTTTTTTAGCTTTTTGAGCTAATTTATCCATCTTAAGGAACCATTGCTGGGAAATAAGAGGTTCAATAGAAGCATTGCAACGATAACAAAGCGCTCTTTTAACAGGATAATCTTCTTCTTTTTCTAAAAGTTTTTGTTCTCTTAACTCTTGGATAATTCTTTGGCGTGCTTCTTGAGTTGTCAACCCCTGATATATACCTGCCTCTTGAGTCATAAGGCCTTGAGCGGCGATAACTTGAATAATTTTAAGCTTGTGTTCTTGGCCAATTTCCCAATCATTTTTATCATGAGCAGGTGTAATTTTTAAAGCACCTGTGCCAAATTCTTGATCAACTCTATAATCAGCTATAATCGGAATTTCTCTTTGAGTTAGAGGAAGCTTTACTTTTTTACCAACCATTTTTTTATATCTTTTGTCTGAAGGATGAACTGCTACAGCCGTATCCCCTAACATAGTTTCCGGTCTTGTTGTTGCAATAGTAATAAAATCATAACTATCTTTTAAGGGATATTTAATATACCAAAGTTTCCCTTTAAACTCTTTATATTCCAGCTCTAAGTCCGATAGCGCTGTTTCACACCTAGGACACCAATTAATTAGACGATCTCCTTTATAAATCCATCCTTTATCATAATAGTGTTTGAAGGCTGTTTTAATAGCTTGATCGTAACCTTTATCAAGGGTAAATCTCTCTCGTGACCAATCGCAAGATATGCCTAAACGCTTGAATTGCTCTAAAATAATTCTGCCGTATTGTTTTTTCCAATCCCATACTTTTTCAATGAATTTTTCCTTTCCCAATTCATGGCGCGACTGACCTTCTTTTAGAAGCTTCTGTTCAACTTTAACTTGAGTAGCAATACCGGCGTGATCAGTTCCCGGTACCCATAAAGTCTTAAAGCCTTGCATCCTTTTTCTTCTTACTAAAACATCGACTAAAGAATTTTCTAAAGCATGCCCAATGTGAAGATTACCAGTAATATTGACAGGTGCCATAGGAACAGAAAAAGTTTTTTCTTTAGAACAATTTTTAAGGTTATCAGGATTAAAATAGCCTGATGCTTCCCATTTTGCATAGACTTCTTTTTCTATTTGCTGAGAAATATATTTTTTAGATAGTTTTTCTGCCATATTATTTTCCTAAATTTAAATTTGCGCAAGCTATTAATGTTTGCCAAGAAGTTGTTTTTTTGTTGCCTAAAAAACCCGCCAAAGCTATCATACTGGCATTATCTCCGCAAAATATCTTCTTTGGCATAAAAAGAGAAATTTCTTCTTGGCACGCTAACTTTTCTAAGCTATCGCGTAAAACCTGATTTGCCAAAACACCTCCTCCTGTTACAAGCGTTTTTATTTTAAACTCTTTTAGGGCTTTATTCGTTTTAATAATAAGCGTATCTATAACAGCTTGCTGAAAAGAAGCTGCCATCTTAATTTTAATTTCTTGATTAATTTGATTCAAATTTTCTGCTTTCTTTAAATCAGCTAATTTATATAATACAGCTGTTTTAAGACCAGCAAAAGAGAAATTATAATTATCAGCATTTGCCATAGGACGAGGTAAATCAATTAATCGCTGTTTACTTTTTGCAGCAAGCTTTTGAATAAGCGGACCTCCGGGATATCCTAATTCTAATAGACGAGCAACTTTATCAAAAGCCTCACCTGCTGCATCGTCAAGTGTCTCCCCTATAATCTCATAGACTCCAAAATCTTTTACTAAAACTAATTCTGTGTGTCCGCCAGATACTATGAGCCCTAAAGCAGGAAATATTAACTTTTTCTTTGCTGAATCTTGATTATTAAGCAAAGAAGAAAAAAGATGTCCTTCTAAGTGATTAACAGCAATAAGCGGTTTTTTAAACTTATAGGCTAAGGCTTTGGCAAAATTAGTTCCGACCAAAAGAGCAGGCATAAGGCCTGGTCCTACAGTTACCGCTACCTTATCAATTTTATCTCTTAAATTTAAAACTTCTTTTTCAACTTCCTTGAAAAGAATGTCAATATTTTTAACATGTTCGCGAGCAGCCAAAGCAGGCACAACGCCTCCATAAGGAGCATGTAATTTAACTTGAGAAGCAACTTTGTCAGATAAAATTTTAATTTCAGGCAACAATCCTTGCTTTTTTTTAATATCAACTAAAGAAATAGCTGTTTCGTCACATGAAGTTTCGATACCTAATATTTTCATAGTGATTTAATAAATTTTAAGCAGAAATGCTATAAAAAGCAAATAAAAACTCTTGTAAAAAACAAGAGTCTTTAATGGAGCGGCAGAGCGGATTCGAACCGCCGACCTTCTCCTTGGCAAGGAGACGTTCTAGCCAGCTGAACTACTGCCGCAAATGTGGAATTATATAACTCTGCTCGAACTTTTTTGAACGGAACTGACCGCTTCCGTTTCGCTCCGGCGGAACGCTCGGGTGCGGCGGAATTCCCCTCTTGAACCCCCTTCCGCCGCGCCCTCGCGGGAGGCCAAAATTTTTTCGCCGCCAATCACAATTCCTTATCTAACGAAGACCAGGATTTATCTGGTGGCAAAGGCAATTTCAAAGATTGTCTAATACGCGAATTGTGCTCAAGAAAAATCTGCTTAACTTCGTCTTCGCTTAATTTCAACTTTAGCACAATTCGTCTGATTAAATCTATAACGCCCGGAGCCAAAAACGAATCGCGATTGGGGTCAAATGGCGAAAATTCTTTTAACAATTCCGGGTCGCGCATTCCGCCAATGTTGCTTGGTCCATTCAAATCGAGATAACAAACTTCGAGATATGCTTGCAAGGCGTCTTTCAATTTCATTTCACCTCGCAGAATTTCCGCCATTTGGAAACGCGCATTGCGATACAAACCCCAATCGCTGTTTTTGGCATGCTCTATCAGTTGCTTATTCAGCAAACCCCAACGAACATCATTATCTGACGGTTCTTTGCCGCCAAATCTTTTTCGCAAAATTTCTTTTTCTTTTGCAAACTCTTCTTTTTCGGCAACAAAAATATCATGCGTTCCAGTAACGATTGACCACTCCTCGTCAATTTTGTCGGCTTCCGCTTTTGTTACAACAACGCGAGCATTATCTTTTGGCCGAGTGCGGACAAACATAAACTCTCCACAATGCGGGCATTTGGTTTTCGCGCCCGGAACTTTAGAAAGAGTTTTGCGGCAATTCGGGCACTCGGCCTTGCGCTCGTCTTTTTGCTTGCGTTGTTGGTTTGGGGTTTTTGGTTGTGAGCGAAAAAGATCGAGTATCCCCATAATTACTTGCGTTATTACAAACCAACCGAGTCGGCACCATGCTCTGCTTGCACTTGCGTGAATTTATCGTATTTCAACTGGTCAATTAAACTACCGCGCGAAAAAGCTGAATATTCCATATATGATTTTGCCTTTTTCGCCGCTTGTTCATCCCAGTTAGCACCGGAATTATCTGCGCCATAAACCGCATCAGCGTATGAAAATTGGTCGTACTCTAATTGATCAACTAATCCATCGTGAGAAAATGCTGCGTAGTTTAAATAGGACTTTGCTTTGGCAACCGCATTTTTTTGACTAACCGTCTCGTTTGATGTCGGCGCGGGTGTCGGAGTTGGCGTTGGTGCAGGGATAGTTTTTGTTTCTATCTTCGCAGGCGCGGGAGTAGTTTCAGTTTTTTCAACAACAGGAGCAGGATTTTCGTTTTCTGTGGTAATTTCCGTGTTCTCTGTTGCTGGCTGTTGCGTCGGTTGGTTATTTTTTGAAGTGTCAGTTGTAATTCCGAATAAAACGAAAGAGGCAACCGTTGCAATACCAAAAATTGTCGCAATCTTTTTTCTCGTTATTTCGCCCGTAATAAAACGAGAAAATGCGGTTGGCTTAACTAAGCCGACAACCAAAGCGGCGAACGAAGCGAAAAACAAAAGTAAAAATATTGTGTCCATAGTTATTATTTTAGCTTATTAATTCATCAACGCTAACCTCAAGGGCTTTCGCCACTTTTTTCAAGGTTTCAAAGCGTTGGATTTATATTTTCTCCCGACTCCATTTTGATAAGCGTGTTGTTGGCGACATCGGCCAAAAATCGGAAAGTTTGATATTGGTGCCGCGGGAGGGAATCGAACCCCCGACGCAAGGCTCTTCCATAATCTCTTTAATTAAGAGTTGGACTATATCTTCATCCTGTAATTTTACAGGAGCTGGGCGCTGAATGCAGGATTATTGTTGGGACTCACCCGCTAGTCTCTACACCTTCTTTAACACTTTAACCCATTAAAGCTTGGCTCGGGATTGTTCTTGGAAAAGAATGTTCCCCGAATTCACCCAGTTTTTTTCATTCTATTACTAGAATGGGGCTCGAAGTAATTCAAGCCCTCGCTCTACCCCTGAGCTACCGCGGCGTTTTTATTGTTTTTTTAAGGTTTTTCCATTTTAACCTTAATTTTTTATTTTTCAACTATGCCCCCACGGGGAATCGAACCCCGGTTTTCAGGATGAAAACCTGATGTCCTAGGCCACTAGACGACAGGGGCAAAATTAATTTCTAATAAATATTCAAGTGTCTACTCAATTTGTCAACTATCAATCATTAACTTTAAATGATACCTAAAATTGAACAAAAATCAAGGTTTTGACTTCTATGTTTTTTATTATTAAAGGAGGAAGCAATGGAAAAGGACTGAAAATAGAATAGCACCTTTTAAAACATAAAAAGGACTGATTAAATCATCAGTTCTTTTTTGACTTTAAAATTCCTTTCTTTATGCTATTATATATATTAATTGATTAAATTTTAACCAATAATTGTTTTTTGTTTTACTTTATGAATTCTATAGATAAAGAGAAAGAAATTTTAGAATTTTGGAAAAAAGAAAAAATTTTTCAAAAGACTTTAGAGAAAACTAAGAAGGGTGAGCCATATATTTTTTACGATGGTCCTATTACTGTTAATGCTCAACCCGGTATTCATCATGTTGAAGCAAGGATATATAAAGATATTATTCCCCGCTTTAAAACCATGCAGGGATTTTATGTTAAGAGAAAAAGTGGCTGGGATACTCACGGCTTACCTGTAGAGTTGATGGCAGAACAAAAATTAGGTTTTAAGGCGAAAAAGGATATTGAAAATTTTGGGATTGCAAAATTTAATCAAGAATGTAAAAAAATCGTTAATGATTTATTACCAATATTTAAGAATTTAACTGATAGAATTGCTTATTGGATAGACATGGATAATCCCTATATTACTTATAAATCTGAATATATAGAAACGCTTTGGTGGATTTTTAAGCAAATTTGGAACAAAAAACTGCTTTACGAAGATTTTAAAGTTGTTCCTTGGTGCAGTCGCTGCGGGACTGTTTTGTCAAGCCATGAACTTGCTCAAGGATATCAAAAGGTAACCGAAACTTCTGTTTATATCAAACTTAAATTAAAAAAAGCTCAAAAAATTAAGAATACTGCCCTTGATCAAAATACTTATCTTCTCTCTTGGACTACTACCCCATGGACTCTTCCCGGCAATGTTGCTTTAGCTGTTAATCCAGCCTTTACTTACTGTTTGATAAAGGTAGATAAAGAAAAATTTATCTTAGCTAAAAACAGGTTAGAAGTTTTAGATACTCCATATGAAATCCTTAAAGAATTCCAAGGCAAAGAGTTAAAAGAATTATCTTATGAACCTATTTTTAATATCAAAGAATTACAAAAAAAATCTTCATATAAGGTTTATGAAGCAGATTTTGTTACTCAAGAAGAAGGCACAGGCATAGTTCATACTGCTGTAATGTACGGAGCAGATGATTTTGAATTGGGCAAAAAATATGACTTGCCTCAAATACATACAGTTACAGAGCAAGGCAAGTTTAACACTTTAGTTAAAGATTTTGAAAATCTTGATATTAAAAACGAAGAAACAGAAAAGAAGCTCAAAAAATATTTAATAAAGAACAATATCCTTTTAAAAGAAGAGAAAATTACCCATGATTATCCTTTCTGTTGGCGCTGTAAAAAACCTCTCATCTATTATGCAAAAAAGTCTTGGTTTATTAAAATGACAGCTTTGCAAAAAGAGCTTTTGCAAGAAAATGCAAAAATTAATTGGATGCCAGCTCACCTAAAAGAAGGTCGCTTTGGAGAATGGCTTAAGGAAGTAAAAGACTGGGCTATTTCTCGTGAACGTTACTGGGGTACTCCTCTACCCGTCTGGAAGTGTCAGTCGAAAGATTGTAATAATACTCATATAATTGGCTCTTTTGAGGAATTAGAAAAATTAAGCGGTCAAAAAATTACTGATCCTCATCGACCCATGGTTGATGAAATCACTTTCAAATGCAGCAAGTGCGGAGGAACCATGAAGCGAGAACCTTATGTAGCTGATGTTTGGTTTGATTCTGGTTCAATGCCCTTTGCTCAATATCATTTCCCCTTTGACCAAAAGGAAGACATTAATAAATTACCTTTTCCGGCTGATTACATATCGGAGGCAATTGATCAAACAAGAGGTTGGTTCTACACTCTCTTGGCCGTTTCTGTTCTGCTGGGATATAAAACTCCATATAAGAATGTTTTATGCCTTGGACATGTAAAAGATAAAAAAGGTGAGAAGATGTCTAAGTCAAAAGGTAATATTGTTGATCCAATCAAAATACTGGACCAGTATGGAACAGATGCGTTGCGCTGGTATTTCTTTACCATTAATCAACCAAATGATTCCAAGCAATTCGATAAAGAAGATGTCAAAAAAAGTTTTAGGAAATTACTGGTATTAAAAAATAGCTTTAACTTTTTACAATTTTATCATAATAAAGTTTTTACCCTGCGAGATCTTGATTTCAAGCCCAGCCACATATTAGATCAGTGGCTTCTTGCTAGATACGAACAGATCTCTAGTGCTGTAACCGATCAGCTAAATAATTACGAGGTTGTCAAGGCATCTCGCCTCTTGCAAAACTTAATTGATGATATTTCATATAATTATATTCAATGGTCACGAGACCGTTTCAAGGATAATAACAACGAACCAATAAAAACACTTCTTAGGGTTTTTCTTGGTCTTTCAAAACTTTTAGCTCCTTTTGTGCCTTTTCTATCAGAAGACATTTATCAAACTCTTAAGAAAAATCTTTTTTCAGATAGTAAACATTTTAAAGCAAGCGTCCATCTGGAAAATTGGCCTAAGGAAGCAAAAATTACTCAAAAAGAGCAAGCTATCTTTTCTAAAATTGCTACCTTGCAAGATATTATAGCCTTAAGTTTAAGAGCTCGCAAAGAAGCTAACATTAAAGTCAGGCAACCTCTTGAAGTAATACAAGTTAATTTAGCTTCTTTTGATCCTGAGCTAACTAAAATTATCCAGCAAAAAATTAATGTTAAAAAAGTAATCTTTAACAAGAACATAAAAAAGAAAGAAGGATGGTTATTAGATCAAGAAAACAATCTTAAAGTTCTATTAAAAACTGATATTTCAGATAATTTAAAGAAAGAAGGTCTATTGAGAGAAATTGTTCGCCATATTCAAAGACTTAGAAAAAAAGCTGATTTAAAACCCGAAGATAAAATATTGCTAACTTATCAAGGCACCGATAATCAATTAATAGATATTATACAAAACAATAAGGATTATCTAGAAAAAACATCTGGCATAAAAGAACTGCGGAAAGTGGCTAACATCAAAGAAAAACAACACCTAGCTGAAATTAATCTTCCAGCTGGCTCTATAAAAATTTCACTTAAGGTATTATAATTAAAGCATACAATGTATCATAAAACGCGAGCGCTTATTTTAAAAAGACAGAGTCTTAATAAAAAAAATACCTATGTTACAGCCTATACAGATAATGCCGGTAAAATTACTTATCTAGCAAGGGGGTTAAATAAGAACGAAGCTAAGCTCCAAAATGCTTTATTGCCTTTTGCGTACAGTGAGATTATCACCGTCACCTCACAGGGCAATCCTGTTATTACACGAGCTGAATTGATAAAAGATCTTTATCCGCAACAGTCTATTGCTCGTCAAATTCTAGCTTTCTGTATTATAGAGATGATCGATAAATCTTCTGAAGAAGGTCTAAGTGATAAACGTATCTTGTCTTTAGTGGTCGCTAGTCTTAACTTTTTGAAAACCCGATCCTGCAATAGTAAAAGAATGTTTTACTTGTTAACTATCTATTTCGTTTTAAAGCTAAGCAAATATCTAGGTTATTTCCCCAACCTTAATCATTGCACAAACTGTTCTAAAAAAATAAGAAATCATGATAAAATTTATCTTAGCTATGTTGCGGGAGGTTTGTTGTGCCAAAGTTGTCAACGAGAAGATGGAAAAGCTATTTTGCTTAATCAGCAAGAAAGAAATTTTTTAAAACTTATTGATAAGAAAAATTTCAATTTTATAAAAAACACTCGTCTTTCTAATTCAAAACTTCAAAAACTAAGTGCTTTTGCTAATTCATATCTAATGTATGTATTAGATATAAAAATACAGAGCACCGCTTTTCTCAAAAAAATTATTTATCTTTTTTAAACATGCCTTCTTTAGACAACCTTAAAAAGAAACTTTATCAGCCAGAAGGTGATAAAGAATTCCATAAACGTTTAGAATATAAATTTAACCCTGAGCAAGAACCTAAAAAGCTTAAAAAACCACTTTTAACACCTCAAATTAAAAAATGGCTTAAGTACAGCTTAATAGCTGGAGGAGCTACTATTTTAATAGGTGCAGGAATCATTTTCCTAACCCGCAACACATCCTTCGACCAAGCAAAGGTTTATATTAAGTTTGACGGATCTCAAAAAATTGAATCGGGTGAATTTTTGAAATATGATTTTACTATTAAAAATGATAATCCTCTAGCTCTAGAACACGCTAAATTAATCATAGATTACCCTGAAGGATCACGTCTTCAAAATCCTGATATTGCTGAATCTCAGGATGAAATTAATATTGGCCGCTTAAAGGGGGGTGAAGAAAAAACAGTTTCTTCCTATGTAAAAGTTTTTGGGCCTGAAGATGAAAAATACGTTGTAAGCTATAAATTGAGCTATCTACCATCCAGTCTTAATAGCAGTTTAGACAAAAAAGGGGACTTCGCTGTTGATATTATTGCCTCTCCTCTTAAACTTGTCATTGATGAACCTAAAATTATTACCTTAGGCAAAGATCTTGTTTACACAATTCACTTAACAAATGATTCTTTAGATAGTTTTAAAAATATTCGTCTTAATGTCCAGTATCCAACCGGTTTTTCTATAACAAAATTTTCTCCTCGTCATCCAGATATTGAAAACCATGCTTGGGAAATTCCTACTTTAGCCCCGCGCGATCAAAAAGAATTTCAAATTACCGGAAAATTGTCTCAAGAACTCGAAATCATAAATTTTGAAATTGCTGCCCAGCTACAAAATGATCAGGGCGGTTATCAAACTTATAGCACAGCTTATTCAGCTGTTTCTCTTACGCCAGCACCTATTAAAATTGATATCCAACCAACTAACCTATCTATCCCCGATATTGTAAATGTGGGAAGTAATATAAACTTTATTATTAATTTTCAAAATACCACTGACTCAATTTTAAGAGATATTGTTTTAACTTTTGAGCCTCATGGAGAAATCTTTGACTTCAATAGTGTTTCACCTTCAGACATAGGCATTTACCAAAAAGAAAATCGTCAAGTTCTCTGGGACAGTCGACGTATTCCTAAGCTAGCAATTCTAAATCCTTTTGAAGCTAGCAGTGCTCAAGTAGGCATTCAAGTTAAGTCAATCTTGCCTTTAGCAAGCTATGATGATAAAAACTTTACTGGCTCTGTCACGGCACGCGTCAAGGTCAATAATATTCCTCCTGAATTATCTGGTATTCAGCTTGTTGATACTGCTGAAGCTTCTGTCAAAGTTAATTCTGTTTTAGACCTAAGAACAAGAATTTTAAATTCCTTTAGCCAATCTTCTCTTAGCGCCACAGGTCCACGCCCTCCCCAGGTGGGTAAAAAAACCGAATATTTAATTGCCTGGCAGCTCCTTAATTATTACAATGATTTAAGTAATGTTACTATTGAAAGTTACTTACCGCAGGGTGTTTATTGGGAAGAAGCATGGTGGCCTGAAGATAACAATATCACCTTTGATCCTTTAACTGGCCGAATTCTCTGGCAATTAGATGAACTTAGGGCAGGGGCTGGTTTCATAAGCCCTGTTAAGCAAGTCGTTTTCAAGATAAGCACCATTCCCTCGCCCAGCCAAAGAGGAGGTAAGATTACTTTAGTGGGCGAAACCACTGCAAGAGGAAAAGATAGTTTTACAAATCAAAATTTAAGTGATACGACTCGTCAATTAGAAACAGCTAAGGTTTTACCTTAAATACTTATGGAAACATCTATGAAAAATATTATATCTCTTGCTAAAAGACGTGGTTTTATTTTCCCTAATTCAGAAATTTACGGCGGGATGGCAAATACTTGGGATTACGGTCCTTTAGGAGTAGAGATAAAAAATAATATTAAGCAAAGATGGTGGAAAGAATTCGTTCAAAATCGTTCTGATGTTTATGGGCTTGATAGTGCTTTAATTACCAACCCAAAGATCTGGGAAGTCTCAGGTCACTTGGGAGCTGGTTTTGCCGATGAACTTGTTGAGTGTAAAAAATGTCATCATAGATTCCGTAAAGATCAACTGCCCCAAGATAATAACGGCCTATACTGCCCTCATTGCCAAAATAGAGATTTTACCAAACCAACAAAGTTTAATTTAATGTTTAAAACTTTTATTGGTCCCTTGGGAGAAAAAGAGAATAATATTGCTTATCTGCGTCCCGAAACCGCGCAAGGAATTTTCACAAATTTTAAAAATATTATCGATACAACTCGTGCGCGACTTCCTTTTGGTGTTGCGCAAATAGGTAAAGCTTTCCGGAATGAGATTACGCCTGGTAACTTTATCTTCAGAACAAGGGAATTTGAGCAAATGGAGATTGAATATTTTGTACAAGAAAAAAATTGGCAAAAAAGTTTTAAGGATTGGCAAAAAGAAATGGAAAAATGGATTAATTTACTTGGTCTTGATGCTAAGAAAATTAAACAACATGAAATCGAAGATAAAGAATTGGCTCATTATTCTAAAAAAACTATCGATTTTGAATATGATTTTCCTTTTGGCTCAGAAGAGCTTTACGGCCTAGCATATAGAACAGATTATGATTTAAAAAATCACCTTGAGCATAGTTCTGCTGATCTATCATACATTGACCACCAAACACATAAAAGATTTATCCCCCATGTTATAGAACCAAGCTTAGGAGTTGACAGAAGCATTTTAGCTATTTTGTGCGAACATTACCATCGAGAAAAAGCACCAACAGCTGACGGTAAAGATGCTCAAAGAATTGTTATGAAATTACCTCTATGGCTAAGCCCCATTAAAGTAGCTATTTTACCTTTATCAAAGAAAAAAGAATTAAGCGAACCGGCTCGAAAGATTTTTGACGATCTCAAAGATTCCTTTGTTTGCGAATATGATGAGACTCAAAGCATTGGTAAGCGTTATCGTCGCCAAGATGAAATAGGAACACCTTTCTGCGTTACCGTTGATTTCAAAAGCCTAGAAGATAAACAAATAACAATTAGAGAGCGCGATTCAATGCGTCAGGAAAGAATTGAAATTAATCAATTAAAAAATTATCTGAAAGATAAATTATCTTAATTGTATTTATATGAAGCAAGAAGAATTAGTTAACTCTCTATTCGGACGCGCCTGTAAGTTATTAAAACTTACAGGTTTTAAATTTCAGGTAATGAAACGCACAAAACCAATTAAAAATCTTAAAGGCTCTTATCGTATTTCATATATTAATTTAAAAACTAAAAAAGTAGTTATTGATGTTTACACACCTCGCCTACGCCAGCCTAAAAAACCAAGCGTTATTCTAAGAATTATTGCTCACGAGCTTGCTCATTGGCAAAAGCCTCCTTACCGTCAGTATTGGAACGGTCGTGTAATCAATAGAATTCATTACCCTGCCTTTTACAAACAAGTAAAGAAAAATATTCAAACGTTTAAAAAAGATGATTTTCTTGGTCAATTTTTCACTTAAAAATTAATACCTAAATTTAACAAAGCACGTTGCCTTATTGTCTTTTTTTGCTAAAATATGTAAGTATAAGATACAAAAAATATGATTAAACTTACTATCGACATTGAAACTTTACCTGTAGGAGAAAAAAAGAAAGCTATTGCTCAAGGAGTAGTTAAAAAGAAAAAAGAAGATTGGTTTAAAAAGACTGCTTTAGATGGAAATTTTGGAAGGATTTTTTGTATTGGGTACATAAAAGAACCACCTAAAATTAATAGAGCTTCTATCATTAAAGGTAGGGAAAAAAATATTCTGGAAAAATTTTGGAAAATTGCTCGTAATGTAGATCTATTTATTGGTCATAATATTATTGATTTTGATCTTCCTTTTATTTATAAGAGGTCTATTATCCACGGCGTAAAACCAACCCGTCGATTAAATTTTGCTCGTTATAGATCAGAGCCAATATATGATACTCTTAGAGAGTGGGAAAATTGGTCTTTAAGATCTCACACTAGCTTAGATACTTTAGCAAAGATCCTCAATTTACCTACTTCTAAAGATGATATCAATGGCTCTCAAGTTTATGAAACTTATCTCAAGGGCGAAGCTGCTAGAATATATAAGTATTGCAAAAAAGATGTTGAGCTAACAAGAAAAATTTATTATAAAATGCAATTTAAGCAACCTTAACTAAACAATTCAAAATGAATTATTCTCTTCAAAAATTACAAAACGGCTTACCGGTTATTCTTGCTCCCTTAAAAGGAACTCAAACTGTTACGGTACTTTTTCTAGTAGCAGCAGGATCAAAGTATGAAACAAAAAAACAAAATGGCATTTCTCATTTTTTAGAACATATGTTTTTTAAAGGTACCCCTAAAAGACCTAATACACTTAAAATTTCAGAAGCGCTTGATAAGGTCGGCGGTGTTTATAATGCCTTTACCGGAAAGGAGTTTACCGGTTTTTATGCTAAACTTGCCCATCAGCACTTTGAACTAGCCCTAGATGTTTTAGCTGACATTCTACAAAATTCTCTTTTTGATGCTCAAGCACTTGAAAGAGAAAGGGGGGTAATTTTAGAAGAAATTAATTTATATAAAGATACACCGACTGCATATATTGATGAGCTTTTTGAAGAGTTACTTTATGGCAATACGCCAGCAGGTAGGAAGATTATTGGAACAGTTGATAATGTTAAAAGTTTCTCTTCAGAACAATTAAAAAAATATTTTAAAAATCATTATAGTAGCCTAAATTCTTGTGTCATAATAGCCGGTAATTTAAACAATAATTCTCTCAAAAAGGTAGATCAATATTTTGGACACTTCCCTAAAAGAAATTTTGGAAAGAAAAAAAAGGTTTTAGAAGAACAAAACAAGCCAGTAGCTTTATCTTTATATAAAAAAACTGATCAAACTCATTTATGCTTAGGAGTAAGAACTTTTGATATGTTCGATAAAAGAAAGTATGCTCTTAGTCTCTTAAGTATTTTACTTGGAGGAGGAATGAGTTCGCGTCTCTTTACAAATATTCGTGAAAAAGAAGGCCTCGCTTATTACATCAAGAGTAATCCCGAAGCTTACACAGATACAGGATACCTATCTGTTCTTGCTGGTATAAAACATGAAAATTTAGAAAAAACTGTTCAGCTGATCCTAAGAGAGTTTAAAGTGCTAAAGGATATACCGCCTACTGAAGCTGAGCTTAATAAAGCTAAGGAATATCTTAAAGGCACTACTTTAATGTCACTTGAAACTTCTCAAAGTGTTGCTTCTTTTGTCGGCAGGCAATATATCTTGAAAAAAGATATTGAAAAACCGATAGAAATGTTTCAGAAAATATCTAAAATTTCTCCTCAAGAGATTCAAAAGTTAGCTCAACAAATCTTTACAGTTGATAATTTAAATTTAAGTATTATTTCCTCTTTGAAATATACTAATCAAAAACTTCAAAATTTATTAACTTTTAATTAAAAACATGGCTAAAAATAAACAAACTATCGAGGTATCTTTTGGCACTATTTTAAAGATCCTTTTAGTAATTTTTCTTATTGTAGTCGCTTTTTTTATTCGAGATATTCTGGCAATTCTTTTCTTTGCATTAATTATTGCTTCAACTATTAATGTACCTGTCAAATGGCTAAAGAAATATCACATCCCAAGAGCTCTGGGAGTGATCCTTACATATATCTTTTCACTTGTTTGCTTGGGCTTATTAGTTGCTTTAATTGTCTCTCCTCTCTCAACGGAGTTAAAACAATTCTCTAACTTTATACCACGCTTAACTTCTCAATTAAGTTCAGGAATGAGTTTTTTTGAGAGTCTCGTAGAAGAACAAGGTGAATTGCAAGAATTTTTTCTTACCTTAAGCCAAAGACTTAATCAGTTAAAAATTAACTTCTTTTCCCTAACAGGTAATGTAATGGGACGTATAGCCGCTTTCTTTATCGTCTTCATTCTCTCTTTTTATCTTGCTATTGAAGAAGAAGGTGTTAGAAAATTTATTCGAGCTGTTACGCCGAAAGATAAGGAAGATTATGCTATATCAGTTTGGGAAAGAGGCCAACGCCGTTTAAGCCGTTGGTTGAGTGCTGAATTATTGTTAGGTTTTGTAGTGGGACTCCTAACTTTTGTGGGATTAACAATTATTGGCATTCCTTACGCATTAGGATTAGCAATGTTAGCAGGCTTATTTGAGCTTATTCCTACCGTAGGACCAATTTTATCAGCTATTCCAGCTATTTTAATTGCTTTTATTCAATCTCCTCTCATGGCTTTGGCTGCCTTAGTACTTTATATAGTAGTACAACAACTTGAGAATAATTTATTAGTACCAACCATCATGAAGAAAACGGTTGGTCTAAATCCTGTTATCACCATTTTAGTACTCTTAATTGGCGCAAAGTTTGGCGGCTTATTGGGAATGATTATTGCTATACCAATTACTATGTTAATTCATGAATTCTGGCAGGACATCTTCGAGAGTAGCAGTTTTGAAAAGTTTACAAAACAGAAATAATGACTTCTTTCCTCTATCTTGTTGCAACCCCTATAGGTAATTTAGATGATATTACCTTAAGAGCTATTAATATTTTAAAAGAAGTTGATTTAATCCTATCAGAAAACCCTAAGACAACTAATAAAATTCTACAAAAATATAATATTAAGAAACCTCTTAAAAGTTTTCATCATCATTCTTCTATTAAAAAAATAAGTGAAATTTTACAACTTCTTAAGCAAGGTAATAAATTAGCTTTTGTTTCTGAAGCTGGTACTCCAGGCATTTCTGATCCCGGAGGAAAATTAGTACAAGCGGTTGTGGAAAATCTTCCCAGAGAAGTGAAGATTATTCCTCTGCCCGGCGCTTCGGCCCTGGCATCTCTTGTGTCAGTTTCCGGTTTTAATATGAACCGTTTTTTATTCCTAGGATTTCTACCTAAGAAGAAGAAGCGACAGAAATTCTTAAAAAGGATAAAAGAAACTGATTTGCCCGTCGTAATTTATGAATCAGTCCACAGAATAGAAAAACTATTAAACGAACTTGCAGGTTTAGAAATAGAAGAAATTGTAATGGGCCGAGAGTTGACTAAAAAATTTGAACATATTTACAGAGGTTCGCCAGGTGATGTTTTAGTAAAACTTAAAAATGATAAAATTAAAGGAGAATTTACTATTATTGTTAAAAAACCGTGAAATATTATTTAACGACTTCAATTATTTATACAAATGGACCTCCTCATATAGGCTTTGCCTTGGAGCTTGTGCAAGCTGATGCTTTAGCTCGCTATCACAGACTTCAAGAAAAAGATGTCTTCTTTCTTACAGGAACAGATGAAAATGGTTTGAAGAATAAAAAAACTGCCCAAGACTTAGGCATTTCTCCTCAAGTATTAGTTGACCAGAACTCTAATCAAGTCAAAAACCTCATAAAAAGCTTGGATATTTCTAATGATGACTTTATAAGAACAACTGATCGTAAGCGTCACTGGCCAGCTGTTCAAAAAGTCTGGCAATTATTGCAACAACAAGGCGATTTGTATAAGAAATCTTATGAAGGTCTATATTGTTCAGGTTGCGAAGCTTTTTTAACTAAAAGAGATTTAGATAAAGAAGGCCGTTGCTTAATTCATAACAAGAAACCAGTGAAAGTTAAAGAAGAAAATTACTTCTTTAAAATTACTAAATACGCCGATAAGGTTGCAGAAGCGATTCAAAGAAATCAATTAAAAATTATTCCTTCTTTTAAAAAGAAAGAAATTCTCAATCTTATTAAGAATGATTTACAAGATATTAGTGTTTCCCGCCCAGTAACTTCGCTAGACTGGGGAATTCCTGTGCCTGGGGATAAAAGTCAGACGATCTATGTGTGGATTGATGCTCTCACAAACTATATCTCCGCCTTAGGATATGGTTCGCAAGAGACAGATAGATTAACGAATTATTGGCCCGCCGAAGTACAATTAATAGGTAAAGACATTCTACGCTTTCATGCGCTAATCTGGCCCGCTCTTTTAATGGCAATCGGGCTTGAATTGCCCAAGACACTACTTGTACATGGTTTTATAACATCCAAAGGTCAAAAGATGTCTAAGTCGCTAGGTAACATAATTGATCCTTTGAAAATACTTAAAAAATATGATAGCGATGCTTTGCGTTATTATCTTCTTAAGGAAATTCCCTTGACTGAAGATGGAGATTTTACCCTAGAAAAATTCAAAAAAATATATAACGCTGATTTAGCATCTGGTTTGGGTAATTCAACAGCACGTATTCTGACAATGGTTGAAAAATATTGCCAAGGAAAAATTCCTCATTTAAAACAAGAAGATAATGTTTCTTTCTTGAAAAACCATCAAGGTATTTATAATTACCAGGCAGCCCAGAAAGATATTCAGAAAGCTATGGAAGAATATCAATTTAATAAAGCCTTAAATTCTATTTGGCGATTTTTATCAGAAGTTGATAAATATATTGAAGAAAAAAAGCCTTGGGAGCTTTTTAAAAATAAAAAACAAGCTAAGCTTAATCAGGTTATCTATGAATTACTTAATAGTTTACGATACATAGCCAAGGAAATTTACCCTTTCTTACCTAAAACCGCCTTAAAGATTTTTAGTGTTTTTAATATTCAAGATCCGCTAAGCTTCCAGGAATTAAGACAAGGACAAAAAATTAAATGTCTTGATCCTCTCTTTCCACGTCTTGATGAATAACTTTATGCTTATTGATACTCATGCCCATTTAAACTTCAAAGCCTTTAAGAAAGATGCAGATGAAATTATTCAACAATGTCTTGCTAAAAATACTTGGATAATTAATATCGGATCTTGCTACGCAACAAGTCAAAGAGCTGTTGAAATAGCTCAAGGATATAATGAAGGAATCTATGCTGCTATTGGGCTACACCCTATTCACACAATAGACACTCCTTTTAATAATGAAGAACTGCAAGGAAATTCTTCTATCAATCCTGAAAAATTTTCTCAAGATAAATATCTTGCATTAACAAAGCAGAATAAGGTAGTTGCTATAGGAGAGATAGGGTTAGATTATGTCTATGCCAAGAATCCTCATGATAAAAAAATCCAAGCTAATGTTTTTAAAGAACAGCTTAAGTTAGCTCAACAAACTAATCTCCCGGTTGTCGTTCACTGTCGTAATGCTTGGCAAGATACGATAGAAATTTTGAAAGAGCTTAAAACGCAAAAGTTGCATGGTGTTGCTCATTTTTTCTCAGGAAATCTCCAAAATGCTAAGACATTATTTAATTTAGGTTTCTTAGTTTCCTTTACAGGGGTTATAACATTTACAAATGATTACGATAGACTAATAGAGAAACTTCCTTTGGAGAAAATTATGATAGAGACTGACTCACCTTACGCTACTCCTAATCCTCATCGAGGCAAAAGAAATTCCCCTCTCTACATTGGTTACATCGCTCAGAAAATTGCAACTATCAAAAAAATTCCCTATGAAAAAGTAGCTCGCGTTACGACAAGCAACGCTCAACAACTCTTTGGTATTCCTTAATGATTAAAATTATTCCGATTACGATCAAATATCCTTCTTGCAAAGAAGGATGTTTTAGTTATAGAATATAAATTATTAAGTAGTTTTACACAACTTATCCACAAAATGAAATAGCCACCTATCTAAATTGTCAGAATCTAATAGTTTTGTTGATAACTGCTTGAAAAAAAATTATATGTGCTAAAATCATTAAGGATGATAATTTATTAATATTTTAATTATGACCATTAACGAGCTTTGGCAAGCAGCTATAGGAGAAATTGAACTATCCGTCTCTAAAGCTAATTTTGTTACTTGGATTAAAAACGCTAAGCTTATCTCTAAAGAAGATGGTCATTGTACTCTTGAGGTTTCTAATCAATTTACTAAAGAATGGTTACAGAATAAATATAATACATTAATTCTACGAGCTTTGAGAAATGTTGCTTCAGATGTTAAAAAAATAGAATACATAGTATCAGAAAGAAAAATAGCAGTTCCTCAAGAATCTGATACAGATGTTAGTAATGATAATAAAAAAATAGAAGATTCCAGATTAGACTTTTTAGGTAGCAGAATAAGTCAAGCAACAAATCTTAATCCTAAATATGATTTCGATTCATTCATTGTTGGTTCTTTTAATGAGTTAGCTCATGCAGCTGCTCTGTCTTTGTCAGATCCAGCTAACTTAGGAAAGGAATATAATCCTTTCTTTGTCTATGGTGGCGTAGGATTAGGCAAAACCCATCTTTTACAAGCTATTGGAAATACCTTAGTTTCGAAATACCCGGATAAGATAAAAGTTAAGTATGTTTCTTCAGAAGTTTTTACAAGCGAATTAATTAGTGCTATTCGTTCTCAATCAATGGAAGACTTTAAGAAAAAATATCGCAAGATTGATGTTTTAATTATAGATGATGTCCAATTTTTAGCTGGTAAGGAAAAAACCCAAATCGAATTTTTCCACACCTTTAATTCACTCTATGAAGCAAATAAACAGATTATCGTAAGTTCAGACCGTCCTCCAAAAGCTATTCCAACATTAGAAGAGAGACTTTGTTCTCGTTTTGAAGGAGGGATGACGGTAGATGTTTCTTATCCAGATTTTGAATCCCGCTTGGCAATTTTAAAAGCTAAATTGGATAATTTGGAGTTAGACTTAAGTGAAGATATTACAAATTTTATTGCTAGCAAAATTCAAAAAAATATTCGTGAACTTGAGGGCTCTTTAAATAAAATTATTGCGTATTACAAAACTCACGAAATTGTGCCAGATCTTAATAAGACAAAGCAATTACTCAAAAGTTTAGTAGTTAGGCCTCCTAAGCGTATTTCCCCAAGTAAAATTATGGAAACGGTCGCTGAATTTTATGAAGTAGATTTAGATAGGGTAATTGATGGTGGTAGAAAAAAAGAATTTGTCAAGCCTCGGCAAATTGCTATGTACCTTTTAAGAGATGAGTTAAAGGAATCTTATCCTTCGATTGGTAAAAGACTGGGTGGTCGAGATCACACAACTGTTATCCATGCTTGCGGAAAAATTGAAAAAGACAAGCAAGGAGACGAGAATTTGGGAATGGAACTTAACCTTATTAAAGAAAGACTTTACAATACTTAAAGATTGCTTTAACTGTCAAAAAAATGTTTTGATCAATTATTTATAGGGGAAAAGATGAGGATAATAGTTTCACAAATACTGCAAAAAAAGTGATTTAAAAAAGTAATATCTTTTTTTAAAAAAATTATCCCATTTTTAGTCATCGAGTTATTAACTTTTTTTCCAGTTAGAAAAATATAGCAGAGTTTGATTATATCGTCTCAAAAAATATTTATCCCCAGAAAAATCGTTACTAATAATAATATGTTTATTTAATTAATTTAATATATATTTATTATGAAAATTATTTGCCTTCAAGAAAAATTAAAAAAAGCTATTAGTATTGTTGAAAGAATTACAGGAAAAAATATTAATTTACCTATTTTAAGTAATATTCTTTTAGAAACTGAAAAAGGAAGATTAAAAATTTCTGCTACCGATTTAGAACTTGGATTAAATGTTTGGGTCTCAGCGAAAGTTGAAAAAGAAGGAAAGGCTACTGTACCGGTTAATATTTTAAGTAAATTTATATCTTCTCTACCACAAGATAAGATTTTTTTAGAAGCTAAAAAAAATAATTTATCTGTTACATGTCAAGACTTTCAAGCTAATATTAAGGGTCTTAAACCTGATGACTTCCCTATTATTCCTAAAATTGAAGATAATCCTTTTCTTACTTTAAGCTCTCAAGAATTACATAAGTCTCTCACTCAAGTTTATCAGGCGGCTTCTTTTTCAGATACAAGACCAGAAATTGCTGGTGTTTTCTTCAAGCTTAGTCAAAATGGCACCCTAAGATTAGTTGCTACAGATAGTTTTAGATTAGCTGAAAAAACTCTTAAAAAAGTTACCAAAGAAGGCAAAGAAAAAGCCATTATAATTCCCACTAAAGCGGTGGTTGAGCTTATTAGAATTCTTGATAATATGAGCGAAGAAGTAAAACTTATTATTAAAGATAATCAACTTCTTTTTGATATGGGAGACGTCCGTCTAGTTTCTCGTTTGATTGAAGGACGCTTTCCGGACTATGAAAGAATTATTCCTCAAGAATTTATTACTGAAGTGACTCTTGAGAAAGATAGTCTCGTTGAGGCAATTCGTATAGCAAGCTATTTTGTCAGTAAGGTTAATGATATTAATTTTCATTTTTCTCCCCAGGGTAAACTTGAAATTAGTTCAGGTTCTCAAGAGGTTGGTTCTCATAATTCTTCGCTTGATGCTGATGTTCAGGGAGAAGATTTATCGCTTACCTTTAATTATAGGTATGTTCTTGATGGCCTAAATAATATAGATCGCAAAAAGGCAAGAATTAGTCTTCATGGTAAAGAAAAGCCCCTTTTGTTGCGCGGATTGAACGATAAAAGTTATCTATATATTGTTATGCCTGTTCGTGACACAGAGTAATTTATGAGCTTCCACATCTTAGCAGATATATTAGCAAAAAGCAGCCAGAAAAAGAAGTTTAAGCAAGGGCTTAAAAAAGCACGTGTCTTTGAGATTGCTAGACAATCGATCGGCAAGCTTTTTAAAATCAACAAATCAAGCTTAAAAAGAAAGCTTGATTTTAGTTTAGAAAATTATTCCTTAATTATTCAATGTACTGATAATTACTTGGCTCAGGAAATAAGGTTGCACCAAGGAGAATTGCGCAAATATATTAATAAACGTTTAGATGACCAGTCGGTTCAAAAGATCAGAGTTAAAGTGGGCAGGTATTTTAATTAAAGAATTGCTTTTTATTAATGTTTTGTAGCACTGTATTTTAAGTCATTGCTTATTATATATTGCAACACCCATAAGAAGCCAAAATAGCAGAATGCCTTGATTGATTGTTAGAAGAAAATGATCAAAGAAACCGATACAGAGAAGTAAAACGATCCCAAGTAGGGAAAATTTTTTCTTAAAGGGTTCTAAAGAGATTTGAGCAATGTTTTTTTTAAGAGTGAAGATAATCATTCCAATGAAGATGAGAAAGCTTACAAGACCCATTTCTGTTGCAATGAGGAGGTAAATATTGTGAACGGGTTGGTATGACCAATAAGCTAAGTTGGGATAAGATTTTTTAAGATAAGAGATAAAGCATCCTGAACCTATACCCACTTTATGTTCCTGGCGTATTATTTCTAAAGCAGTTTTTTGATAAAAAAACCTTAAGCTAAAAGACTGATCTTGTAAGTCAACTTCAAATCTTTCTTGTAAAAGATGTGCGAAAAATATAGTAAGGATTATAAGAAAAAGCAATAATAAAAGAGAAAGTTTTACTAAAGCATATTTAAGAGCAGAGCGCTCTTTTTTTAATATAGCCGTAACAAGCAAGATACTTCCCATAGTAATGCCTAAAAAGATAGCGATTCTAGAAAAAGTAAGAATTAATCCTGTAATAAGCAAGCTCAAGGAAACAAAGTATCCTAGGAAAGTTTTTCGTTGTAATATTTTATTTTTTGAAAGCAGCAATAATGTAATACCGGCAAAAATGCTAATTATCAAGAAAGTAGCTAATATATTGGGATGAGGAAAAGTGCCGTATGCTCTCATAACCAATCCTTGCTCTGTAGATATTTTAGCTACACCACTCAAATGAGGAGCTAAAAAACTTTCTCCTAACAGTTGTAATCCCAAGCTTTCTTGCTTTAGGTATTGCCCGATTGCAATTAGAGATTGTAGGATACCAGAGAAAAAAAGAACCTTTAAGAAATTTTTAAAATTTAGAAAGCGAAAATTACCCTTAAGATAAATAAAAAATAGTATGCCTAAGAATAGTTTACTTAGACGATAGAATGAGAAACTTATATTACAAGATAACGAACTACCGGTAATTCCCAAGACCATTAAATAAACTACCAAAGAGCCAATAATTAAATTTTTCTTGTTAAAATTTAACCTCTTAAATGGGAAGAATCTTCTTTTAAACCAAAATAAAAAAAGACCGATAAGAAGGAGATCGGTAAGATAGAGAAAAAAACCGCTAAAATCATTAACAGGGCATATCCCACTAGTAGCTAGGAATTTTTTAATATTAAATGGTATTGTAATTAGTAAAAGATAGAAAAATGTTTTTTCTAGCTTGTTCATTAATTAGAAAAAATTAACTATTTGGTAAAAAATTCCTGATAAAAACATTATTATTAATAGCCAACCTGCTAAGCGAGGTAACTTAACTGAATAAATTGGTCTAGGAAAGCGTTTTTGACGAGCCTTTTTGTAGATTAAAATGATGAGGATACCATTAATGCCTCCCATAATGGCTCCGGCTACACCAATAACATTCACAAAGTTACGAAAACCAATAATGAAAAAAAGAAAAGGGATCAAATTGACCAAAAGACAAGCAAGAACTTTTGGGAAGCGATAATCATACCACAGGACTTTCATAAGATCTTTACCGATCATAATAAAGGAAGTAAAGACAGCTAGAATCCCAAAAAGAGCTCCCACAACAATAATTTTTTCTCCTAAAACGCTCTTGAGACTCGTAATAGCTGATTGAGATACATTCTTGCCGAGCATTCCCACGACCGCTAAAGTAAAAAGACCATAAAGAATAACAGGCAGGAAAGTACCTACAGAAATTACTCTTTTGAAGTGAGCGTTTTTTTGCTTTTTAAGATATTCTACTACTTCAGGGATAGCAATAGAGCCCGACATAGCAAAGAGGATAACACCATAAGCTTGAAATAAGTAGTGTGGATTATAATTAATTAATTTTTGGAGCTCAATCTTAGGTAAAGAACTAACAAAAATTAAGCCAATAACAGCAATTAAAAAAAGGCTCATGAAAAATTCAATAGCAGCAAGCATTGAACTTTTTTTGTAAATAACTGTGCTAGCTATAATTAAAAAAATAATAACATAAAATGTTAAATTTCCCGACCATCCCAGTAAGTTCTCTGATAGAAAAGACAGAAATTCTCCGCCGACAATGAGATAGGCTAGCTGAGAACTAAGTAGACCAAAAAGAGCGGAAATGGTAGCGATCATTTTTCCTTTAGAACCTAAAAAATCTTTTGCATATCCGACTAATCTTTTCTTACGACGACTTCTTAGGGCAATTTCTCCATAAAGAAGATTAAGCACTAAAGCAGCTATTCCTATAATAATCATTATGCTTATACCAAGAAGAAAACCCACCTTAGCAAAAACGTAAGGTAGGCCGAAGATGCCGACGCCTACAATTGTTCCAATAATAATAGCAGCGGCCTCAAAAGAAGTTTTGAGCTGATTAGTCATCCTTTTTAGAGTATCTAATTTTAAACTTGAGCTTTTGCAGTTTGTTTTCTATGTCAAGTAAGCGGACAGCCCCCATAATCAAAAGAGAAATTATAGTTGTTATTAAGGCGAGTCCGTAAAATTTTACTCCTACAGCCATTCCAATGCCGGCTGCGATCCAAATACTTACAGCCGTAGTAATGCCTTCGATATCTGACCCTTTATGGATAACAACCGCCATACTGATAAAACCAACGGCAGCAATTATTTGAGCTGTTCTACGACTAGGGTCGTAACTGGTTGTCAGAAAACGTTCGCTACTAAAAGCATTCAAAGAAATAATGGTAAAAAGAGTTGAGCCAACAGCAATAAGACTAAAAGTTCTTGTGCCGGCTGACTTACCTAAATATGATCTCTCTATTCCCAGCAAAGCGCCTAAGATTAATGCTAATAATAATTGAGCAGTCGGTTCACCCCATGTGTAAGTTGCAAAAAATTCATTGAGCATGGTCTTGATTTTTTAAAGATTATTTTTTGGGCATTATTACCTCTTTTTCTGCGTCAATAAGAGGCAGAAGTTTTTCAACTAATTTTTTAGGATCACTGTCATAAACTATTTTTCCTGGACCACGTCGGGCAGTTTTCACAATTTCTCGGATCAATTCCACTGTTCCGTCATGTCCCTTTAAATCTAAAATTCCAATAGGTTTATTATCTTCAAAAGCAATCGTAAATTCATTAAGAGTTCCCATACGTCCGCAAGTAATAATAACTGCGTCTGCTGATCTTGTTAGAAGTAAATTTCTGCCAGCGTAGTTAAATCCTGTATAGATAATTAAATCAAAATAGTCGATAGGTAAACGATATTTTTTAATATGAGCAATCTCACTAGCAGCTGGGGAGACGCCTATGCTAACTCCTCCTTCTTCTTTGGCTCCCTTAGCGGCCCAGTAAGGCATACCAGTTGTAGCACCTGTTACCACAATTCCATTATGGCGGACAATTTCTTGTCCTAAAAGCTCTGTTGCCTTAAGAGCATTAGGAGGACAATGATCGGTCACTGCTGCTCCCGAAACACAAATTTTATACTTAAGATAATGTTCTCCTCCTTTTTTATTTTTTGATAAATCCATATATTTTTAGAATTTAAAACAAATATTAAAGATCTTTAGCTATCTTAACATTTTATGGTTTAAGCAACAATACGATTAGAAAAGACTAATTAAAAGAAAGCCTAATAAGGTTCCTAAAACAAGCGGAGGTAAGCCCGGCATAGGTTTTCTTTTTCTTGCCTTCCTTATAAAGACTAAGTGCATTAGCAATAGTCCTGCCAGAGAAAAAAGGCTTACGATGATACCACGCCATAAAGATATTTGAGCGGTAGCGACGACCAAGAGTAAGGGCAAAGCAATATCTCCTCCTCCTAGAAAATAATACGATGATTTTTTACCAACTTTAACAGCTTTAGTACGAGTTAAAAGACGAGAGGTTTTTTGAGGGATAATAATACCAAAGAAAACACCTTGTCCAGCAGATGCTTTAGCCATTCTAATCATGTGTTTTGTTAAATAAACTGCTACCAGGTCATATAATGACAAACTCACTAAAACAAAGACAATAGTCAGTGGAGATAAGGTTAACCCTAAAATTGTGCTAATACCGGCTAACGAAAAGATAAATAGTAAATTGTGAACTATTAAGAAATTAAAGAAGATAGAAATAATAATAGCAAGACAAGCAAGCAAAAAAGCCCAAGGTTGCCCTAAGAAAATTTCCATATATGTGCCTATACCAACAAAAAAAGCTATGTAGATTAATAATTTAAGAAAAACCGGTTTTCTTTTAAAAACTGGAATAAGAAGAAGAAAAACACCAGTTGCTATGAGAAATTGTAGGATAAAACCAGTAGCTGTTAATCCTTGTCTTTGATTTTCTAAAGAGACTTGTAGGGCTGGAAATTGATTAATCTGCCACACAGCTAAAAGAGCTAATAATTGCGTTGAAATAAAAAAGGCCGCTTCTGTAAAGAAAACTTTTAATTTAAATCTAGACATAATCTTAAACTTAATCCTCTTGCTCTCGGGAATGATTAATAAGTCGCAAGACTAAATGACGAAAGGGCTTAAAATAGAAAGTAACCCAAAAAAGCAAAGTAGCCGCAAAGAGGATTGTCAAAATTTTTAAAACCGGAGGGTTAAATGGAATAACAGTAATTATAGCTAAACTTACTGTTAGAAGAACAGCGTAGACCATTGGAAGATACCTCCATTCTCTCTTTTCTTTAATGCTAAACATATTTTAAATATTTAAGCTTACGTAGTATATAAATATATTAACATATTTTACCATAAAATGTTTTTTAATAAAAAAAGAGTACTCTCTATCGTGAGAGTACCCTTTGTAAGACTATTTTTAGGGCATTGGAAGATCTCAGAAAGATAATGCCCATCGAGATTGTTAATATTCCCGCCATGAGAGCAAGCCATACTAGGTGGCTTGCGGTGTAAAATATTCCATGCAAGAAAACGCTGATCCCAATAGCAAGAAACACTGACCCAAGGATATTTTGTGTTTTTTGTGGCAAAGATCTTCGTCGTATTTTCATATAATCCCTCCTAAAGAGCTTTTAAAAATTCTATTCAAAAAATACAGGATGTCAAGAGTTAAACTCTAATTATTTTTACCATGGCCTTCGTGACGGGAGGGAAAACGGCGCGGAATAATAAACTTAAAATGAGATCGCAAATCAGCTTTTTTAATTTTGCGGATTTTCTTAGCAAAATTTATACGAGGATGACGATCGCGCCCCTGAAAAAAACGGGGAGTTCTGAAAGCCGTTTTGCCTTTTTTAGCTTGACGAGAAGAATATTTTTTCATTATTTTGATTGGTGAGATGTAGTTTGAGAAGTAGCAAACTTTTCCTTTATTTTAACAACTTCGTTTTCTACTTCTCGAAGACGATCTTTACACTTTTTTGCAAGTGCAAGACCATGTTTGAAATTTTTAAGAGCTTTATCAAGATCAATATCTTCTTCATCAAATTCTTCATTAATCTTTTTTAATTCTTGCAAAGCTTCCTTAAAATTAAAATTATCTTGAGCCATAATTATTTAGAATTAACAGATTTAACAAGTGATTTAAATTTCCCCTCATAAAGAGTTGTTTCTAGACGATCTCCTTTCTCAAGACATCGAGACCTTTTAATAATCTTACCATTTTTACGTATGATTCCATAGCCTCTTTTTAAAACAGCTCTTGGGTTGTAGCTACGGAGTAAAGAGATTTGCTGAAAGACTTCTCTCTTTAGTCTATTTACAGCATTAAAAACATTGCGGCTTAAATTATTAGTTAAATAGTCTATTTCAGCTTTTTTTTGATTTGTAACACTTTTTAAACTTTTAATATGTTGAGCAAAAATTAGGAGAGTTTGTTTTATATCATAAGTTTTTTCCTTAATAGTTTGATTGCTGCGAGACAAGAAATGCTCTAGAAAATTTTCATAATAGCTAAGATGAGATTGGAGCGACATTTCCATGCTGGATACTAGGCTTTCAATTTCTGATATAATTTCTTTCCTGTCTCTTACAATTAACTCAGCGGCATTGGAAGGAGTTGAAGCTCTTACATCAGCTACGAAATCCGCTAAAGATTCATCTCTTTCATGACCAACTCCACAAACTACAGGCAGTTTACTAGAAAAAATTGCACGGGCCACCTTCTCTGAATTAAAAGCCTGTAAATCTTCTAGAGCGCCGCCTCCTCGCGTTAAGACAATGAGTTCAATATTATTTTTTAAATAATTGTTATTAAACCAATCAAAAGCTTGAACAATTTCTTCTTCTGCATCTTTGCCCTGAACCTTAGTAGCATGAAAGAAAACTTTCAAACCTCCAAAACGATGACGCAAAACCTTTAAGAAGTCTGTATAAGCTGCTGCTTCGTGAGAAGTGATCAAGCCAATATTTTTAGGATATTCTGGTATATCTCGCTTTCTTGCCTCGGCAAACAATCCTTCAGCCTTTAACTTAGCCTTAGTGATTTCAAAAGCTCTTTTTAAAGAGCCCTGACCGGCTAATTCTATATTATCAACTGTAATGCTGAAACGTCCGTAACGCGCATAGATCCTAGGTCTTCCTTGGATACGTATCTTCATGCCATCTTCTAGGGGGACATTTAATTTAAAAACAACCGTAAAGCAATCTACGATTGCTTCTTCCTCTTCATCTTTTAATTTAAAACGAACCCATTTTTCTTGAGAAATTTTAAATTCACTAACTTCTCCTTCAACATAAATATCTCTCAAAATCTCTAAATTACTATTAATAAGTTCAATATATTTAGAGACAGAGAGGGTTTGAGGATTCTCAGAAAAAAGATTTTTTTGTTTAGTTATTTTTGCCATTTTCTAAAAGTTCTATATATATTTTTTCCATGTTATGAGCAGTAATTCTCCTATCATATTTCTTAGCTTCTTCCTTGGCATTGTGGCTAAACCTTTGTCTTAAATTTGAATCATTGATTAATTGTAATACCTTACGAGCAAAGACATCCGTATCAGGGTTTATTAAATAACCAATTTTGTTATTTTTCACTAAGCTTTTAGGTCCGTGAGCTTGATTGGTAGAAATAATAGGAAGGCTTGCTGCCATGGCTTCGCAGAGAGCTAATCCCTGGGTGTCGACATTAGAAGCGTAAACAAAAAGATCAGCTGCAGCATAAAAAGCAGGAAGTTTCTTGTAAGAAATTCGTTTTGCAAAAATTACCTTTTGCTGAATATTTAAAGATTGAGCTAAAGACATAAGGCTTCGTCGGTCTAATCCTTCTCCTATAATTAGGAGTTTTACTTTTTGATTGCTTTTTGAAATTTTCTGAAAAGCCTCTATTAGAAAACTAATATTTTTTTCATAGGTTAGACGTCCAACTGTCATTAGTAGATATTCATTTTTTTTAATATTATACTTTTCTCTGATTTTTGCTCCTGACGTTTCTTGAAATTTATCAATATCTATACCAGAAGGAACTACTCTAACATCTTTTATAACGCCTGCCTCAAGATATGTTTTTTTAATGCCTTGAGTAGGAACAGTTAGAATATTACATTTATTGGCATATTTAGTAATGCTTTCAAATGTTAGAGAGCTAATGAAGCTACCTAGTCCTCCCATAATATTTGAAAAGTATTCATTGTAAAGAGTATGGCTTGTAAAAACAATTGGTAGGTTTAATTCTTGAGAATATTTAAGAGCAGTTTTTCCTAGGATATAGGGATGGTGAGAGTGAATAATATCTAATTTTAGGGAGTTAATTCTTTTTTTAATTTTAAGCGAGTGAGGAAAAGGAATATTAGAATGAAAAGCCTTAAAATTCTTGCTTAGCCTAATGGATTTGTACCTAAAAAGCTTTTCATTCTCCTTGTCTCTCTTAGTATATTTAGGAGCAAAAACATAGATATCATGACCTAGTCTTTCCAGCTCGATGCGTAAATTTTCCACCGCATGAGCAACCCCACTAGGTCGTGGCAGATAATTATTTGTAAAAAAGCCAATTCGCATACAATTGCAGATAAAAATTATTGAAATTATTTATATTATACCATTTTAATATTTTCTAAAAACTGCTTTTACGACACCTTGAATTAAAACATTACGTGATAGGATAGGCCTCATTTTTGAATTAGCGGGCATCAGGCGAATCCAATTCTTCTCTTTATAATATTTTTTAAGCGTTACTTCATCTCCGTTTACCAAGGCTACCACCACATCACCATTTTTAACATTTTGAGATGGCTCGCAAATAACATAATCTCCGTCCATAATACCTTCTTCAATCATAGAATAGCCCTTAACTTCAAGGGCGAAAAGCTCTCCCCTCTGTCTAGAAATTAGGTTCTTAGGGATCATAAGGTTTTCTTGATATTCAAAAATTCTGATAGGCGATCCAGCGGCTATAGTGCCCATCACAGGAACGGAGAATTTTTTTGTAAGTCGCAATGTTTTTCCCGTAGGAATGAACTTACTTGAATTTCCTCTTTTCTCTAAATAGCCTTTCTTCATTAATTTTTTAACCTGTTCATGCACAGAAGAGGGAGATGACAATCCCATTTGATCAGCAATTTTTCTGTAACTAGGTACATAGCCATTCTTATCCATGAAGGATAATATGAAGTCTAAGAGTTCTTTTTGGCGTTTTGTAAGAGTATTTTGGACAGTTTGTTTCATATTAATTTAATTCTTTCTACCCCTTTCTTAATTAAAGAAAGGGGTAGATTATAATAGCACACAGGCCACAGTTTATTTATTACCGAACACTAATTATTGTAACCGAACAAAAACCGAAAGTAAACTGTGGATAACCTTTAATCTTTGCGCTAAACTCCTGTTTTTAGAGCATTTGACACATTCTTATACTCGAACAAAACCTTGTTTTTGTACTTATTAAATAATTGTGGATAGCTGGGGATAAAATCGGACCTTGTGGAAAACTTATTAGAATTATTATTAATTACCTCTTCTCTTTTCTTTTGCATTATTAATCCGTTATACTAAAATAGTAATATAGTAATAATTAATCTTTAAATTTATTTATTATGTTGGAAAAATTTGCCAAGAACGCTGATGAAATTATTGGGGCTAGTGAAATTCAAAAAAAGCTTGCGGCAGGAAAACAATTAATTATTAAGCATGGTGTTGATCCTACAACGAAACAGCTACATTTGGGATACCTCGTTAACTATCGTGTCATGCGTCGTTTTCAAGAGGAAGGTCATAAGGTTGTTTTACTATTAGGTGATTTTACGGGCAGGATTGGAGATCCAACAGATAAAATAGAAGCTCGTCAAGGTCAAAAAAAAGAAGCTTTAAGAGAAAAAGCTCAAAATATTATTCGTCTAGCCAAAGAAGTTCTTATAAAAGACAAACTAGAGATTCGATATAACAGTGAATGGTGGGATAATATGAAATTAGATGATTTTATGAAGATTGCTAAAAAAATTAGCGCAGCGCGCTTATGGGAAAGAGATATGTTTGAAAAAAGAATTAAAGCTAAAAAACCTGTCTGGGTTCATGAGTTTCTCTATCCTATCCTACAAGCTCAAGATTCTGTAGAATTGTCATCTGATTTAACTGTTATTGGATCAGATCAGAAATTTAATGAATTAATGGCCCGAGACCTGCAAAAGGAGAATGGACAAGAACCACAGGCCCTTATAATTATGCCTATTCTACCCGGGACTGATGGTAAGGATAAAATGAGTCAATCCCTGAATAATGCTATTAGTATTGACGAAGATCCTAAAGAAATTTATGGAAAAATTATGTCTATGCCCGACAGCAACATTCTTCCCTATTTTAAGTTATTGACTGATATTGACCCACAAGAAATAAAAAAAATTGAGACAGGGATGACTGCAGGATCACACAATCCAAGAGATGCTAAAATGAAACTAGCAAGAGAAATTATTACATTTCTTGTCTCGAATGAAGCGGCCATAGAAGCTGAAAAAGCTTTTAAAGAGGTTTTCCAAAAAAATAAGGTGCCCGAGAAGATGGCAACCTTTACTATTGATAAAGATATTTTTATTTTAGATATCTTAATACAGGCAGGGTTAGTTTCTTCTAGGACTGCGGGAAGACGCGTTATTGAACAAAAAGGTGTTAAATTAAACAATAAAGAAATTAATGATCCAATGTTAAAAATTAGCAAAGAGAACTGTCCTTTGATTCTCCAAAAAGGTAAACGTCATTTTATTGAGATACGCTAAGGTTTTTTAATCTTAATAATTTATCAATAAATTATTAAATGATTGTTACTAATATTTCTCTTTGCCTTTTTTTATTGTCGAAATCAATTAAAAAAATGTTTTGCCAAGCCCCTAAATTAAGCTGAACCTTGCTTAAAGGAATGACAAGAGATTGTTTTAAAAACTCAGCTCTTAAATGAGCAAAACCATTATCATCTTTCCATGCTCTATTATGATGGTATTTTCCATCTTGGGGAGCTATTATCTCGAGGGCTTTTAATAAGTCTTTTTTAATACCTGCTTCATCTTCCATAATTAATAAAGCAGATGTAGTGCTTTTTACAAAAATATGACATAAAGAACCCTCATGATTGGATTTTTTAACAAAATCTTGGATATCCTGAGTTAAGTTAATTAGTTTAATTGTGGCGGGCGTATTGTAAATTAAAGTTTTTTGCATATTAATATATTTTAGATGAAATAATTAATAAATAAAAGCCCACTTGCTTGCAAGCGGGCTAATTTTTCTAGTTACTTTCGATGTTTTCCTCCCATTCGTAGTTTAGGATGACAGCTTTTTTAACGTGCCACTTATCTATTATTCCAAAAATTTGCCTTATATTCATAGGATCACCATCATTATTATATATCATATTAGCAACGTCAAAATCAGTAGCTTCTTTCATTTCTCTTGGGTCAACACCAAACAATCTTGATTTCTCTTGGATTAAATTATATCCCTTTTTAGTATATTTTATATCTACTTCTATGTCTATTTCCATTCTTTACGTCTTCCCTCCTCTTTAAAGAGCTTTGACTTCTTCTTGGACAACTTTTTTTTCATTCCACGGTATTTTTTTCTCGCCAATAACCATCGTTGCTTCTGTGCCCTTGCCAGTTAATGCTATTACATCCCCCTTATCGGTTGCTTTAAGGGCTTGTCGAATAGCTTGGCGCCTATCTTCGATTTTGAAATAGTCTATCTTTTCTCTTTTTTGTTGTTTTTTAACGCCTTGTTCTATATCAGCAATAATTTTGGTAGGATTTTCTTGATAAGGATCTTCATTAGTTAAATAGATTTTGTCGCAGTATTGAGCTGCAATTTCTCCCATAACGGGGCGCTTCCATTTATCCCTAACTCCGCCTGCTGAGCCAAAAACACAAATCATTTTTTTGGACTTATCTAAAGATAAATATGATTTTTGAAGGGTTCTATATACTTGGCGTAGAGAATCAGGGGTGTGAGCTAAGTCAATAATAATATTAAAATTTTTGGAAGTCGGGATTTTTTCTAAACGACCAGCTATTTTTTTAATTTTTGCTAAAGCTTTTTGAGATAAATTAAACTTAATTCCTAAAGCATATGTTGTTGTAATAGCCGCTAAAGCATTATAGATATTAAATTGTCCCAGAAGATGCAACTTAAATTTTACTTTATTGACTACAAAAGAAGAGCTATTTTTTTCTATATTAACATCTTGAGCTTTCACAAGGCAAATTTTTTCATTAGCTAATGTATTTTTAGAAAGAGAAAAAGCGTAAATTTTATCAGCTGGGTTGTTTAAGAAATAGCTAGCGTGTTTATTGTCGAGATTAGCAATAATTACTTTGTCTTGTGGTTTTTTAAGCCAGGGTAGTTTTTTCTTTTTTTGTCGAGCAAGCCTTTGAAAGATTTTTAGCTTAGTAGCTCTGTAATTTTCAAATCCTCCATGAGCTTCTATATGTTCTGGTGACAGATTGGTAAAAACTAGGGCATCAAAATTGATTCCCAAATGGCGGAATTGCTTAATGCCTTCAGAGGTTACTTCAATAATAGCATAGCGTTTTTTTTGTTCTATCATCTGCCTTAAACTTTTCTGTAGCTGAAAGCGTCCCAGCATTGTCATGTGGAAAGGATTAACTATTTCTTTGCGAGAAATTTTGATTGTCAAAGAAGATAACCATCCTACCGGATAATTGTTTTCTTCTAAAATACGGCCAATCATTTTAACGGTCGTAGATTTTCCTCCTGTGCCCGTTACGCCAATAACGATCATTTTTTGAGACGGAAAACGATAAATTATTGCCGCTAGAATTGCTAATGTAAAGTGATAAATTTTTAGAAGAAAAGGAGGTGTAATTTTTTTTAATATTTTTTTCATTAATCTTTAAAAATTTTTGCTAATTGGTATATCTTATGCCAGAAAGGAGAGAAAACATAGATATAAGCATCTTCATAAGACACTATAGTACCACTAAAGCCTTCTTTAAAGCGAGTTATGCCTGCCCAGGGATGTTTTTTAAAGTCTGCTTCATTGTCAAAATCTTTTTTTTCTATAATACCCCAAAAATCATATTGCTTGCAATTATATTGTTGAGCTAACTGAATAGCTTGCCATTGCAATAAGTGAGGTGCCATATATTTTCTATAATTATAATCACTTGCTCCTATTAAATAAGTAGCCTGGTGATGCCAAATTAAAAGAGTTAATCCAGCAATAATTTGCTTTTTAAGATAAGCTCCCAGAAAAATAACTTTTAACTGATTTTTATCATTTTCTTTAGATAAGTCGAAAAGTTCTTTATGATATTTCTTAGGAAAATCTTTGATGCTTTTTCTTTGATCAGTTTTTTTAATTAAAGAATAAAAATTTTCGAATTCTTGTTGTTTGTAAATAATCTTAATTTTAATACCTTTTCTTTGAGCAAGTCTTATATTATAACGGTGTTTTTTATGGAAACCTTCAAATAGGACATCTTTATCTTTAGAAATATCTAATATTAAAGTTTTTTTAGGTTGAATACGTTTAGTTTTTTTAAAATTATTTTTTAGAAAGGTTTTTTGTTTTGATTCCTCTTTTTCTTTTAAGGATTCTATTTTCAAAAAAATAGCATTTTCTTGCATTGCTTTTTCTTTGAGGCACCTAACTAAAGATCGAAGGTTTTTAGGGTCTTGGCCGGCAATATAGAAATAATACTTGCCTAAAGCTAAAGGTCTTTTTTCAACCTGAAAAGCATTTTTTTGAATTTCTATTCTTAGAGGTTGAATATTATTTTTTTTCCTAAAACTCCCCCATTCCCAGCTTTGCATAAAATTACCGCCTTGTTTTAAGATAAGGGAATTCCATTTTTCTTGCTTGTTTATAAATTTAAAAGACATAGAATAGTAAAATAGAACGTATAAGCTAACTTTCTTTTAATTATACTATTAAAGGTATAAAATAAAAGTAATGTTTGCACTATAATTATCCAAGAATTTTATGTCAATATTTAACCTGAAATCTGAATATTCCCTCAAAGGAGACCAGCCAAGAGCTGTTAAAAAATTAACCAACAACTTAAAAAAGAAATTAAAAGATCAAGTTCTTTTAGGTGTAACTGGATCAGGCAAAACTCTTACTATGGCGCATGTTATTAAAAATTCGCAACGTCCTACTCTTATTATTTCTCACAACAAGACACTGGCTGGTCAATTATTTCAGGAATTTAGGACCTTTTTTCCTTCTAATGCAGTGCACTATTTTGTTTCATATTATGATTATTACCAGCCAGAAGCTTATCTTCCCCCTACTGATACTTACATTCAAAAAGATGCTAAAATTAATCAAGAAATTGATAAATTAAGACACGCTGCAACGCAATCTGTTATGTTGCGTCAAGATGCACTTATCATAGCTTCGGTTTCTTGTATCTATGGTTTAGGATCGCCAGCTAATTACAATAAGATATCTTTAAAACTTAAAAAGGGTTCTCAAATCAGCCAGCGAGAAGTTATCAAAAGTTTAATAGATCTTCAATATGAAAGAACTAATTTAAATATAGAGCGAGGTAAATTTCAAAAAAGAGGTGAGGCAATATCTATTTATCCAGTTTCTACTAATGAAATTTTTAAAATTGAGTGGGATAGTGATAAAATTAATCATTTAAGCAAACAACCGCATGATTTTTATGGCGAACGATTTTCAGACTACTTAAAAGGTGTTAATAAAAATAAATCTTTAAATAATTTAGAGATTTTTCCAGCTAAGCATTTTGTTACCCCTCTACCTAAATTAAATATAGCTATTAATAATATTAAAGCAGAATTAGCGGAAAGATTAAAATATTTAAGAGCAAAAAATAAGCTTTTAGAGGTACAACGCTTAGAAGAGAGAACAAATTATGACTTAGAAATGCTTCAGGAAACTGGTTATTGTCATGGGGTTGAAAATTACTCTCGCCATTTAGATTTTAGAAAAAAAGGCGTAGCACCCGCTACTTTAATTGATTATTTTAATTATGCATATAAAAATGACTGGTTGCTTTTTATTGATGAATCTCATATGACAATTCCGCAATTAGCGGGTATGTATGCTGGTGATCGCGCAAGAAAGAAAATTTTAATTCAACACGGCTTTAGACTTCCTTCAGCACTTGATAATCGCCCTCTCAACTTTAAGGAATTTGAGCAGAAAATTCATCAAGCTATCTATGTTTCTGCAACGCCTGGCAGCTATGAAATAGAAAAAGCCACTCACGGAAGTTATCAGAAGATAACTTATAGTAAAAAAAAGAAAGATAATTATTTAAATATTGAAGGTATTGCAGAGCAATTAATTAGACCAACTGGTCTATTGGATCCGGCTATCGAAATTAAACCCATTCATTCTCAAAAAGGCAAAAATCAAATCCAAGACCTTATTGAAGAACTTCAAAAAGAAATTAAAAAAGGTGGACGAGCCCTTGTCGTAACTCTAACAAAAAGATTAGCCGAAGAAATATCTAATTATTTAGAAGAAAAAGATTTTAAGGTTTGCTATCTTCATTCTGAAGTGAAAACATTTGATAGAATTAAGCTTCTAAAGCAATTAAGGCAGGGTAGTCTTGATGTTATTGTGGGGATTAATTTGCTTCGCGAAGGATTGGATTTGCCCGAAGTCAGCTTAGTTGCTATTTTAGATGCTGACAAGGAAGGTTTCTTAAGAAATCAGACTTCTCTAATTCAAACTATGGGACGTGCTGCTCGCCATCCTCAAGGCAGAGTTATTCTCTATGCTGATGATAAGACAGATTCTATTAAGCGAGCAGTTGAAGAAACTGAGCGTCGTCGTAAAATTCAGATTACTTATAACAAGAAGAATAAAATTACTCCTAAACAGATTAAAAAAGCTATTAGAGAAGATATTATTCCTGGGAGTAGCCAGTCAAAAAATAAGCCTAAACCGCCTAAAGATGTAGTAAAAAAAGGAGAAAAAGCTGTTATTGAATATTTAAAAGGAGAAATGAGAAAAGCGGCTGAAAATCTTGATTTTAAAAAAGCCGCTCAGTTAAGAGATGAGTATAAAAAACTTGAGAAAAATTAATTTTTTATATATGTCAATAAAAGAAGGCTTTTTGCTAATTAATAAACCATCTGGGCTTACGTCTCATGATATTGTCGATAGAATAAGAAAAATAACGGGGGTTAAAAAAGTAGGCCATGCAGGCACCCTAGATCCTTTTGCAAAAGGATTGTTAATTATTTTAATTGGAAGATCTTTTACTAAAAAGCAAGCAAATTTTCTTGAAAAGGATAAAGAATATTTGACCGTTCTTCACTTAGGTAAAGAAACTGACACTTTTGATAAAACAGGTGAAATCACAAAGGAAACTCTCTCTTCCCTACCTCAAGAAAACCAGATTAAAGAAGCTTTAAAACAATTTAAGGGTGAAATTTTACAAACTCCTCCTCAATTCTCGGCTAAGAAAATTAATGGCCAAGCTGCCTATAAATTAGTGCGGCAACATAAAAAAGTTTCTTTAAAATCTGTCAAAATTACAATTAAAAAAATAGATTTTTTAAAATATCAACCGCCTTATTTAACCTTACGAATTCTTTGCTCTAAGGGAACATATATTAGAGGAATTGCGCGAGATTTAGGTAGACAATTAGGCTGTGGTGCTTATGTAGATCAACTTACCAGAACTAGCTCTGGTCACTTAACTCTTCAAAAAGCTATTTCTTTGCATAAATTAAATAAAAATAATTGGCAGGATTATCTTAAACAAGCATGAGTTTATATAGTTAAAGGTCTCAAGCAAAGCTCAAAAATTAAATTCTTGCTTGCAAAAAATATATTTTATGATATCCTCAATCTCAATATCTTGTAATTTTTTGATAGATTTAATTTTATGCCTCAATCGAAATCAGCTAAGAAAGCTTTAAGACAGGCAGAAAAAAGACGCCATCTTAATAAGCGCTATACTTCAAAAATGAAAGCCCTCATCAAAGAGGCGCGTGATTTAATTAAGGACAATAAAAAGGAAAAAGCTGCTAAGTTGCTTCCTAAAGTATATAAAGCTATTGATAAAACTGCTAAGAAAGGCATTATCAAGAAAGGCAACGCTTCTCGTAAAAAATCCCGCCTTACTAAAGCAGTTAATAAGTTAAACGCGTCTAAAAGCAAACCGGCTAAAAAAACCGTTAAAAAAAAGAAGAAAGAATCAAAATAGAAACTTTGCTTCATTTTTTACTTTATCCAGCCTTAGCTAATAGCTAAGGTGGTTTTTATTATATGAAATGTTTTATTAAAATATTCTTGCATATCTATGCTGACAGAGTAAAATATGAGTAAGCAGAGTAATTTAATGCTATGAATACATATAATTGTTTTATAAATTTATTTCGTATAGAAGCGAGTTATGTGCAATTTTCAAAAATCCTAAAAGGGGGTGGCTACCTCGATAAATTTATATAAGATACAAATTCTATCTAAATTATGACTAAATATTTGATAATTAACGCTGACGACTTTGGAATGAGTCAAATTTTTAATGAAGTTATTTTAGACTTGATTAAGAAAGATTTAATTCGTTCTACAACTGTAATGATTGATAGAGTTACGGATAATCAGAAAGAACAATTTGATGAGTTAATCGCCCTTTCAAAAAATAAAAATCTAAGTATCGGGCTTCATCTAGAATTTAAAGATTCTGATTATCCTTCACAAATAAAATCTCAATATTCAAAATTTAAAGAAATTCTTGGTTTTAACCCATCTCATGTTGACATTCATAAAGCACACAGTTTAATGGATTCTTTTTCTGATGTTGCAGAATTTTGTCGAAAAAATCAACTTCCATTAAGAAATAGTGGTGTGCTTCATGAAGGAATAAAAACTACTTCTACCGAAGCATTTTTTGGAAGTATCGCTGATTTTGAGAAAATCAAAGCATGGATTAAAACCTTCGAAGATGAAAAATTTTATGAGATTTTATTTCACCCAGGAAAATTTGATTCCAGTTGTAAATCAAGTCTAAATAAAGATAGAGAAAGAGATGTAGAACACATTAAAAATTTGAATAAAATTCTTGAAGAAAATAATATCAAAGTCGTCAGCTATTTGGATTTGGCAGTCACCCTTTAATGTTTTAATTTATGGAACTTCGTTCTCGATATATGACGGATTTTTGAAAACTGTCCCTTCGGTCGGTCGACTTGCAGTCTCCCCACATAACAGCGATTAAGAGGAAATTTCCTGCTGAAATTTCCCAAATTCGCTTCGCGAACTTCTCTTAATCGCGATGTTATCCAAAATGTCGCTTCACTCCATTTTGGATAATGTGTCGCGGATTGCTGTTATCCTTGGTTGCTTCGCGACACTTCGGATAACAGCGGGATATATGAAATTTTGACTCTGCTAACGCTTCGTCAAAACTTCATATGATCCGCGACACATTATATGAAATCAGGAGGACACACTTGACTTGCAAATATTTATAAACAAGAATAATAAACAATAACATTATGGAAAATAATCATTTCAAAGAATCGGTTAAATCACACAAACTACTTGCTCAAGAAAGAACTATTCTTGCCAATGAGCGTAATACACTTGCGTATATAAGAACAGGGTTTTCTGCATTTGTTCTAGGTATTGCAGCCATTAAATTATTTGAGAGCGAAGGTTTTTTGCTATATGCCGGATGGATAGCTGTTTTGATTGGAATATTGTTTATTATTCTTGGAGTAGTCTATTGTCATATACGGAAAAAGAGGATCAAATCATATTAGAGTGTGTCCTCCTGACTCACTCCGCTTCGCTACGTACCACGCTGTGCTCTCCTCCTTTCAGTCGTCGGGGCGTATAACAAGGGATATGCGGTTCGGGGCTCGGCTCGCCCCTCACCCAAATTTTTCTTCCACTTCGTCCCAGAAAAACTTCGTATATCCCCGATGTTATCCAAAATGTCGCTTCACTCCATTTTGGATAATGTGTCGCGGATTGC
>CAZNYQ010000008.1:0-149548 GCA_964577395.1 uncultured Candidatus Saccharibacteria bacterium
TAAAAAAAGCATTTTGATTTAAAAACTTTCTTTTTTTAGAGGGTTTTTTAATTAATTCAACATCTTTTGTTATAACCTTGACATATATGTACTAAATGTTATTATCCTAAAAAAGGAGGGAAGGTGATTAATGAAATGAAAGATCGGGATATAGAAGAAGTTCTTAAAAAAGCAAGGGAGATAAAGAATTCAGAGAAAGAAGATGCAATTATCTCTCTGGTAAAAAAGGCAATATCTAATACCTTGACTTATTATGGAAAAGGGAGCCCAACGCAGCCTAATTTAGATTTAGGAAGAGAAGAGCATCGTAACATAATAATCAGTAGCACGGTTGAAGTATTCAAAAATATGTTCGCTGTTGATAGAAAAAATACAATAATAGTCATAAATAATCCTCAATATCTTAAAGATGAACTGGAAAAAGAATTAGGTAGGGTATGCCGCGAGTTTTACTCAGGAGGGAGTCAAAGGTCTAATCTTTTGTCTCCTGTTTTAAAGAAAGAACTTGCGGAAAGAGTAATAGATGTTTTTAAAAATAATAATTGTTCTACTGTATGAGTTTAAACAAAGGAGGGAAAGATGGAAAGAATAATTAGAGTTCCTGAAGAACTTAGAGGTAAAATTCGAGAAAAAATAGATGAGGTACTTGATGAATTTTATGCAGATGGACATAATAGCTCTACCCTGAAATCAAAACCATTAAGGGAAGCTCTTCTAGAAGCGGTAATGAATGTTTCTAGAGACAATCCGTTTTTCATGAAATCTAGCGAAGAAATTATTAATACCAACTCATCTAATAATTGAACAACAATGCCCAGTAAGGTACTGGGCATTTTTATTTTATAATTTTTCTTGTGTGTTTTTGAAAAAACTATAAAACTATTTTTTTACACTTTTTACCATATATGTCCCTTTAAGACGATAGCCAAGCTTTCTATAATATCCTCTTACTCCTATACCGGAAATAATAGTAATTTTATTAAGTTTAAATTCTTTTTGAGATATTTTTTCAGCTTCTTGAATTAATTTTTTACCTAATCCTTTATGTTGCGATGCTTTTTGACTGTGCTGCTGTAAGGGAACAATATCTCCATAAGTATGCAATTCACGAATTAAAGCGCAATCATTAAGTTCTTCAATAAAGTGTTTTTGATGAGAAAAAACCTGTGAAGGAATTCTTAGTCTTAAAAGAGCATAGAGTCTTCTTCTATCTTTGCTTTCAAAGCTTAAAAATATTTCTTTACCTTCTGAAGCATCATAATTTCTTCTAATAAGATAGATTTTCTCTTGATAGTTTAACTGGCGTATTTCGCGACATCGAATGCAACGACATTGAAGATGCCTCTTTTCCATTTCTCTTTGAGCTTCTTGTCTTAAATTAGAGACTTCCGAACCAGCTATAATATCTTCTGAGGGAATATCTCTAATAAGACGAGTAATTCTTACGTAAGGAGGAATGATTTTTTTAATTTCAATAATTAAATTAAGTAATTTTTTAGTAGAATACGGCTTATATTTACCTTGTTTCCATAAATGATACAAAGGAGCACCTTTTAAAACAGAAGTAGGATAAATTTTAAGCCAGTCTGGTTGAAAGCGACTGTCGGAAAAAAGAACTTTAAACATTTCTTTATCCTTTTTGACATTACTGCTTGGCAAATCAAGCATCATATGATAATTAATCTTTAAACCAGCATCCTTTAAAAGCTTAGTTGCAGCAATACTTGCTGCTACTCCATGACCTCGGCGATTAAACTTTAAAACATCGTCATATATCGATTGCACGCCTATCTCAAGACGAGTAACACCTAAATATCTTAATCTCTTAATTTCTCTCTTAGTAATATAGTCAGGTCTTGTTTCAATTGTAAGACCAACTATTCTATTAGTTGCTTTTTCATTAGATTTTTGAAGTTTTTCAAGAGACTTCTTAATACTAGACTTATCTCCATTAGCAGCTTTAAAGCATTGTTTGATAAACCATGTTTGATATTGTTTAGGATAAAATGACCATGTTGCGCCTAAAATAATTAGCTCCACTTTATCTGTTTTATGACCTTGATTTTGTAAGCTTTGTAATCGTCTTTGAACTTGTTTATATGGATCAAAATTTAATAAACTAGCGCGAGCTGCTGCTGGTTCATTGGGTAAATAACTCTTAGGCATATTAGCTGCTTGAGGACAATAGATACAATGACCAGGACAAGGATAAGGTTTCGTTAAGACAGTAACAGAAACAATACCAGATAAACTTCGAATAGGAGCTGCTCTTAAAAGTTGTTCAAAATATTTATCTAATTGAGAATTTCTGTAAGAATAATTCTTTCTATAATAATCTAAAATTTCAGAATCTTTAGGAAATCCTTTTTTAGAAAACTTAACCGCTGCCCGACGCTTCAAGTTTGCCAATTCTTCGGGAGTCTGCGGTTTCTTTTTAATAATTTGTTTGATAAGATAAGAAAACACGAGGATATTGATAAATATATTAATTTATGAAACAAAAAATTGCTCAACAAATTTTAAAACAAAATATTCAAATTTGGAATAAAATTGCTCAAGAATTTAACGTAACGCGCCAATATATATGGTCTGAGCTCAAAGGCTTAAAAAAATATGCTAAGCCAGGCATGAAAGTTTTGGATGTTGGCTGCGGTAATGGAAGATTATTAAAACTTTTAAAAGAAAAGAAAATTGAATATTTTGGCATTGATAATTCAAAAGAATTAATCAAAAAAGCACAAAAAAACTATGGTAAGGATAAATTCAAAGTTGCTGATGCTTTAGAAATCCCCTATGGTGATAATTCTTTTGATTTAGTTTACACAATTGCAGTTTTACATATTATTCCTTCTCAAACATTAAGACTAAAATTTCTTAAAGAAATTGAAAGAATATTGAAAAAAAATGGTACATTAATCTTAACTGTTTGGCATCTTTATCAAAGAAAATATTTCTTTTTGATTGTCAAATACAGTTTAAGAAAGATTTTCTTAAAAAGCAAGCTTGATTTCAAAGATATCTATATTCCTTGGCAAAATAAGGAATTAAGGTATTACCATGCTTTTACAAAAAAAGAATTAATAAAATTATTTAAAAAAGCTGGTTTTAAAATTAAAACAGCTTGTTATTTAAAAAGAAATGCTAAAAAAGTAAATATTTTAATAGTTGCTAAAAAAAATTAATATTGAAATAAAATAATTCTTATCATTTTAAATAATGCAATTCAAAATTCCCAAAAATGATAAAAGAACAATTTGGACAAAGCATGCTATAGAAAAAATGAAATATTATGGCTTATCAGCTAATAGAGTTAAAAGAGCTTTGTGGAATCCTAGTAGAACAGAAGAGGGAATTGCTCCTCAAACTATTGCCATAATGCAAAAATATGGTTCTTTAAAACACCCTAAGGAAATTTGGGTAATGTATCAAAGTATTCATCAAAAAAATACAGTAAAAAAGAAAATTATTAGTGCTTGGAGATATCCAGGTATTAGTCCTCAAGGAAAAGAAATATATATTCCTAATGATACTCAAAAAATCTTAGAAGAAATAAAAAAGGTCAAAGATCACTTGTAAATCCTTGACCTTTATCGAGATGAGGCTTTTTGCGAATTTTTTTCTTTTGAGATTTTTTGCGCTTAGTTTCTAATCTTTGCTCATTGGCCCAATTAGGAGAATGAGTTGGTATACGTTTCGGATCACGATGATAAAATCTTTCCAAAGCTTTCTGCATTCTTTTTTTAGCGTTTTCTAGATTACGAAAACGCTCCCGTTGTTCAACAGCAGTTACAACAAGACCCGTAGGATTGTGGGTAAGTCGAATACCGGTCTCTCGGCGATTTTTATGTTGTCCGCCGGGTCCTGAAGCACGAATATTCTCAATAGTACAATCTTCCCATTTAAATAAGTTTTTATTTTTCATAGTTACCTCCTATAAATACAATAACATTTTATTTAAAAAATAGCAAATTAGTTTTTATTATTTATCTAATCATTCCATAAAAAAAGCTTCTTGCCATAAGCAAGAAGCTATACTAATTAGATAAGTTTTCCTCTGCGAGGATCCTTTTTGGTTGTTTCTTCAAAAGGCTTTTTACGCAATGTAATAAAGCTCTTTTTAGTAATACGCTTAAAAGGATCTAAAGAAATTTGATAGTTGCGAATACTTTCCCAGATTATATCGAGAGACTGCTTCTTGTTTTTATCTTTTAGCTGTTCCCAGTCCGGATAAATTTCCGCTTTAATAACCTCTCCTTTGCCGACTTCTCCTTGCCCTCCATAAACAACAATCTGTTTAATGTAAGGAGAGCGACTTAAGACGGGTTCAACTTCTTCCGGATAGACATTTTTACCAGCTTCGGTAACGATAACGTTTTTCTTTCTTCCTTTAATAAAGAGCCTGTTATCCTTAATAAATCCTAAATCACCTGTATTAAACCAACCTTCTTCATCAATACTTTGGCTAGTAAGTTGAGGATCTTCATAATATCCCTTCATGATATGAGGCCCCCGAGTGCAAATTTCTCCTATATTATACTTCGGATCACGATTCGCAATTTTAATTTCAACACTTTCTATAGGCTTACCTATACAATCTCCCTGATAACAACCCGGTCTTGTTAAGCTAATGACTGGCGATGTTTCAGTCAAACCATAACCGTCAATCATCTCAAGACCCATTCTTTTAAAACCTTCGCCTACTTCCCGATGAAGTTTTCCTCCCCCAGAGACAAAGAAACGAAAATTAGGACTCTTTGTTAAAAGTTTTTCAAGTAATTTTTTCCCAACAACAGAAGGAAGAAATCTATATGCCAACTTATTCTTAAGAGAACCTAAAACTTGACCATAAAAGATTTTATGGTATAGCTTAGGCGGAGAAAGGATGATGGTTAGTTCTTCGCGAGGCAAGATTTCACGCAACTTTAACAAGCTAGGTGTAGTAAGGGTAGTTGCGCCGCAACGCAAAGGCAAAAGGAATGTGCAGGTAAAGCCAGTAATGTGATACCAGGGTGCGATAGTAAAGATCCTATCTTTCTCATTGATATCAATTGCATCTAAGATACCCATAACATCAAAAGTTAAATTGCTATGCGTTAGCATAACGCCTCTTCCTTGACCAGTTGTTCCAGAAGTAAAAGGAACAATCGCCAAATCTTCTAAGGGATTAATATCGGCTTCCTCTTCATAAGTTTCTTCCTGTTTTAAATTTAACTGAGACCAATCTTCCATAGGAATTGTTTTAAGGCCAATTTGCTGCCATTTTTCTTGTTGCTTTTCGTCAACAACAGCAAGAGAAGCTTGGCTACTTTTAAATATATTGCCTGTCTCTATGACATTAAGATCAATGTCTAAGGGAAGTACTACTATTCCTAATCTAAAACAAGCTAAAGCATAAGCTGCCCAACCAACCGAAGGTTTACCTGATAAAATCACCTGGTGACCTTTTTGAAGTCCTTGTTTTTGCAATTTTCTTGCTAATACCTTAGACAAACGCCACAAATCATTAAATGTGATGATTTGCTTTTCTTCAGAAAAGAAGATAAAAGCATCTTTCTTACCATACCGATCAATATTTTCCTGCAACATCTGAGTAATCGTAGGATATTGAGACATTGTTTCCCTCCTTATGCTAATATATTATATAAAAAGAACTTTTTTAATATTTTCTCTTAGAAAAAAATAAAAGTCAAATATGTTATTAAGATTAGACATTTTTAAAATGAGTGTTAAATTTAAAATATATGTCAAACTTTAAATTTAAAATTCTTAAAAAATCACCTCGTACAAAAGCTCGCCGGGGAATTATTAAAACACCTCATGGTTTAATTGAAACACCTGCTTTTATTCCTGTAGGAACGCAAGCAGCTCTAAAAGGGCTGACGCCAGATGAAGCTAAAACCTTGGGTATTCAGATAATTTTTGCTAACACCTATCATCTTTTTTTAAGACCAGGCGAGAAGCTTATTCAAAAAATAGGCGGTTTACATAAATTTATGCATTGGGATCGTCCTTTGATTACAGATTCTGGTGGTTTTCAAGTTTTTTCTCTAGGAAAAGGATTAGAAGAAGGAGTAGGTAAGATTGCCTCTATCTTTCCTCAAGAGAAATCAGGCAAAATATCAAATGTTAAACAAAGAGTAAAAAATATACATAAAAGTCGTATTAAAATCACAGAAAAAGGCGTAGAATTTCAATCTCATATTAACGGAGATAAAATCTTCCTCACCCCAGAAAAATCAATCCAAATTCAAAGAGCTCTAGGGGCTGATTTAATTTTAGCTTTTGATGAATGCACTTCGCCCTTAGATAGCTACAGTTACACTAAAAAAGCACTTGCAAAAACACACTTATGGGAGAAAAGATCATGGCAAGAATTTCAAAAAGGAGAACCATCACAACAAGCTCTCTATGGAATTATTCAAGGAGGAGCATATAAAGATTTAAGAGAATTATCTGCTCAAACTATTGGCAAGATGGATTTCTTTGGTATAGCTATTGGCGGTTCGTTAGGGAAAACTAAAAAAAACATGCATCAAATTTTAGATTGGACAATTCCTTTGCTCCCAGAAGAGAAACCAAGACATCTCTTAGGTATTGGAGGAATTGAAGATATTAAAAAAAGCGTCAAGCAAGGTATTGATACTTTTGATTGCGCCGCTCCTACAAGAGAAGCCAGAAACGGTAGTCTGTTAACAAAAAAAGGGCGTCTTAACATTTTAAAAAGCTCTTTTAAAAATGACCCCGCTCCAATTGAAAAAGGATGTCAATGTTATACTTGTCAAAATTATTCTCGAGCCTATTTAAGACATTTATTTCAGGCAAGAGAAATGTTAGCTCCTCGATTAGCAACAATTCATAATCTACATTTTATGACAAATTTAATGAAAGAAATTAGAGAAAGTATTTAATTAAATATTTTAATATTTTTTCATTTTAATCAAATTTAAAATAAAAAAAGAGAGCGGGACTTATTCCCGCTCTTTCTAGCTTCAATTTCTATCTAATCTCCTTTTATCTTTTTAACTAATACCTCCCTTTCTTTTACTTGGCCATCTGTTATGGCAGAAATAACATTCTCTAGAAATTCATTTTTCTCTATAATGTTCGTAATTTTAGATAAAGTTTCTGCCAATTCTCTCTTAAGACTTGCAATTTGATTATAAAAAATCTCTTTTTCTTTCTCTATGCGCACTACCTTACTTTCTAATGAAGCTTTCTCTTCCTCTGCGCAATTTAATTTATCTCTCAACGAATTATTTTCTTTTTTTGCTTTCTCTAAATCACCATATGATTCATGTGCATCTTTATAGAGAGCATCAAAATCCAGCCAAACATTAAGAGCAAGCCTTGCAAGCGTTGCAAGACGAACATCGTCATTACCTCTGACACCCTCCCTCCTTATTTCACGTGCTGTTTCAATAATCTTTGCGCCAAACTCTTTAAGGCAAAGCTTTTCTTCTTGTTGATCTACTTGATCTGTTATATCGTCAAGTATAGATTCAAAGCTTTTACAACTTTCTAAAACATCTCGAAAAAGATTGATCTCTTTTAAAAATGTTGCTTTACTTATATCGAGTCCTCTTGCTTTCTCTTCCATCCATTTTTGGTCAAAATCTTTGACCTTAAGATTACTAAGCCTTTTTTTACTCATTTCTACCTCCAGAAGAATAGATTTGAAACTGTTCACATCTTATAATATAAAACTATTTTTGTCAATAATACATAAGTTTATTAAAGAGAGTTTATTAAATTCTTTTTTTAAAAAATATAAATATCTCCAGTTGTTTTTTTTAAATTTTTTAGTAAGATTAAATTAAAATATAAGTCTAAGGCTTAATTTTTTATGTTCTTTCGATTGAAAATTATAAGGAGGAATAATGATAGAAAACACTATCTTAAGGCAGGATCCGCCTAGATTAAAAGTTATAACTGGTTGTATGTTCTCAGGTAAAACTGAAGAGTTAACAAGATTATTAGATCGCTATTATTGGGGTAATGTTGGCGTTAAACTCTTAAGACCAGATATGGATACACGAGGCAATAAAACCCATGCTGGAAAAATTGTTCAGGGAACTTTTGTTCCTCGAGACGTAAATATGGAAATTCTTAGACATATTATTGGTATAAAAGAGTTTCGAGAAATTCAAGTTATTGGTATTGATGAAGGTAATTTCTTTGAGAATTCCTTAATTGATTTAACTCAAAGACTTATTGATGAAGAAAGTAAAATTGTTATTGTAGCTGGTTTAGACAAAAATTTCGCTAACAAAGGCTACGAACCAATGCCTCAGCTTATTCATAATGCTGATGAAGTAATTTATCTAAATGCTGTATGTAGTGTTTGCGGCAGCAATTATGCAAGCCACACTCAAAGATTAACAAATGGCAAACCGGCAACTTTAGATAGTCCACAAGATATTGTGGGAGGGAAAAAGGGAGAAAAATCTTCTCAAAAAGGAGTTACTTACGAAGCGCGATGCCGATATTGCTATGTACTTCCTCAAGAAACAAAGAGACGTTAAAAACGTCTCTTTTTTTTATCTCTCGAACTGTTGAAAACTTTTTTCCTAAAAAAGCATTTCTTTGTTATAATATATATGCGGAGGTTTTATTCGTTATGTTTTTTATATTTAAATGTTAATTAAAAATTTCAAAAAACTTGCTTCAACTCAAGAAAGAAAAATTGCGCTTAAGATAGCTAATGCGGGCTTAGAAGCTATTGATCCTCTAAAAGTTATTCAATCAAATATTGACTTGAAAAAAAATATTTTAACTATCAAAAAAAAGAAATTTGATATTTCAGAAGTTGAAAACATTTATGTTTTAGGCATAGGTAAAGCTTCTTTTAGAGCGTGTCAGGCTCTTGAGGAAATATTGAAAGATAAAATTAGAGATGGTGCTTTAATAGATACTAAAAAAGGCAAATTAAAAAGAATTAAAGTCTTTAAAGGTACTCATCCTTTACCATCTCAAAAAAATATTCAAGCTTCTCAAAAAATATCAGCGATAGCTCAAAAAGCAACAGAAAAAGATTTAATTCTCTTTTTAGTATCCGGAGGAGGTTCGGCTCTCTTTTCTTTGCCTCAAAAAGCAACAGTTAGTCAAGTTAAAAATCTTACTGATGAATTATTAAAATCAGGTGCTGATATTTTAAAAATCAATACTGTTAGAAAACATCTTTCTCAAGTAAAGGGCGGGGGCTTGGCAAAATTAGCTTACCCAGCAAAATTAGTTAGTCTTATTTTCTCTGATGTTCCTGGCGATGATATTTCTTTTATTGCTTCAGGTCCAACTGTTAAAGATAAGACTACTAAAAAAGAAGCCCAAAAAATTCTTGACAAGTACAATATATCTCCTTTAAAGCTTTATGAAACTCCTAAGGAAAGCAAATACTTTAAAAATGTTTCTAATATTCTTTTATTATCAGGTAAAACTGCTCTGAAGGGTATGCAAAAAGAGTGTCATAAGCTTAAAATTCCTTGTTCGGTTTACTCATACGCTCTAAAAGGTGAAGCAAGAATTGTAGGCAGAAAAATTTTACAAAGAGTTAAGGGATCGGGAGCATTAATTGCAACCGGAGAGACAACTGTAAAAGTTGAAGGTAGTGGGAAGGGAGGCAGAAATCAGGAATTAGTTTTAGGCGCCTTACCATACTTAGAGAAGACTGTTTTTATCTCTATTGCTTCTGATGGTCTTGATAATACCGAAGCGGCTGGTGCCATTGGAGATGATAATTCTTTAAAAGAAGCTCAAGAAAAAGGCTTAGCTTGGTCAGAGTATATGAGAGATAATGATGCTTTTAGCTTCTTTAAAGAATTAGATGATTTAATTATGACAGGACCAACTGGTTCTAATGTGGCTGATTTAATTGTGATTTACAATAAGTAAAATGTTTAATGAATCAACGATATATATTAGCTTATTTTTTATGCTTTGTCTTTTGTTGCTTTTTGTAATTATTATTTGGGCCAAAAAAAGAAAACATATATTTTTTTCTATCCTTGCACAAATCGCTGGAGGTTTTTTATTCATTGTGCTAGGAGGTGTTTATTTTACCTCAGCAGGCGGAGGCCCAATACCTCTCGGAAAAATAATAGCATTTTGTATCTCTGGTATTATTATTCTGAATTTACTATTTAATTTGGAAAAAATAAAAAATAAGCCTAACCTTTATATAGGTGCTTCGCTTATATTATCAGTACTACTAGTTATAATGGGTATCTTATTTGATCGTAAAAGCTGTGAAAGTTATAAAATACGTATGTCAGATCCCCGCAGAGTTTCCGATATTAGACAAATTGAATTAGGGCTTGAATTACATTATATGAGCTATCATGAACATCCCACCAATATTCAAGTTTTAGTAAATGAAGGTTGGTTGAATATGTCAAGTTTACCAACAGATCCAAGAACAAAAGAACCATATAATTATGCTTATGGAATTAATAAAGAAACTGATAAAATTGAATATTACCATTTGGGGGCAATCTTAAATAACAAGGATTCAGATATGTTAAAAGACGATATAGATTACAACTCTTCCTTTAATACTGAATTAGTAGATTGGCAATTTGATGAAAATTATGTAGGGCCTTGCATTGGTAAAAATGGTTTTGACGGTTCTGATAATAGTGTTTGTGGAGCAATTTATGATAGAGGAATATTGCCTAAATAAATATATAAAATAAAAGAATTTGAGGAAATAATTTTTAGATAATTGACATGGTATGAAAAAATTAAGAAAAATTTTATCCAAAAAATCAATAGTAATTATTGCAAGCTTTCTAATTCCTGCTATTTTGGTTGTTATTAATACTAAAAACTTTGAATTATTGTCCGTTTTCTTCTTTATTGCTATTACCAGTATTCCTATTCTTTTGATAATAATGCTTCTAATGCTTCTAACGAATTGTATTATTAATTTAAAAAGAAGAAAATGGTTTCGTTTTGTCTTAAATATTGTTTTTATGCTACTTCTAGTATTTATATTGGTTGTCATCACCTCAAATACTATTTTTTATGGACCTAAACGTACTCACGCAAGAGATGCTAGAAGAGTTTCTGATATTTATCAAATTGAGTTAGGGCTTGAATTATATCACATAGCGCACGAAGAATATCCTACCAATATGCAAGTTTTGATTGATGAAAGTTTTCTTAATATGGGTCAAGTACCAACCGATCCAAAAACAGAAAAACCATATAATTATGCTTATGGAATTAATAAAGAAAGTAGCACGATTCAGCATTACCACATAGGAACGATTTTAGAGAACGAAATATCCAATATGTTAGAAGATGACGCGGACTACAACTCATCTTTTGATACAACTTTAGTAGATTGGCAACATGATGAAAATTACATGGGCCCTTGTATTGGTAATAATGGCTTTGACGGTGCAGATGATAGTAATTGTGGAGCAATTTATGATAAAGGAATATTGCCTAAATAAATATATAAAATAAATTTTAATTACATTATTTCTAATTTAAATTAATACATTATGGAAGAAAAAAAAGATAAATTTCTACTTTGGTTTCAAGACCTTTCAATTGACGATACACCTTTAGTGGGTGGTAAAAATGCCGCTTTAGGAGAAATGTATGGTAGTTTAACAAAATTAGGTATCAATATTCCTAATGGTTTTGCCTTAACTGCCAAGGCTTATTGGTATTTTTTAGATAAAGCTGGTATTAAAAATGAAATTGAAGAAATTTTTAAAGACTTAGACCACAATAATCTTCAAGAATTACAAAAAAAAGGAGAGAAGGCAAGACAAACCATCCTCAGAGCTTCTTTGCCAGATGATCTTAAAGATGTTATTCGAGAAGCTTACGAAAAGCTAACTCAAGATACTGGCAGTCAAGATGTGGCTGTGAGATCCTCGGCAACAGCTGAAGATTTACCAACTGCTTCTTTTGCCGGACAACAAGAAACATATTTAAATGTTAAAGGATCAGAAGAAGTTCTCACTTCCGCTAAAAAATGTATCGCATCTTTATTTACTAATCGCGCTATTTCATATAGAGCTGACAAAGGCTTTAAACAAACAGATGTGGCTTTAAGCGTAGGTTTTCAAAAAATGGTTAGGGCAGACAAAGGAGCTTCTGGAATTAATTTTACAATTGATCCGGAAACTGGCGCAGAAAATATTATTTATCTTACCAGCGCTTGGGGTTTAGGGGAAATGATTGTTCAAGGCAAGATAGAGGGAGACGAGTTCTATGTTTTTAAAGAAGGTCTTAAAAGGGGCCATCGGGCTATTATAGCTAAAAAACAAGGTTCTAAAGAAAGAAAGTTAATTTATGACGAAAGTGGTAGTAAAATGACTAAAGATGTACCAGTTGAAAAATCTGATAGAGAAAAATTTACCCTAACAGATGATGAAATTCTTCAATTAGCTAAGTGGTCTTTAAAAATTGAAGAGCATTTCTCTGAAAAAGCTGGCCAGATAAGACCAATGGATATTGAATGGGCCAAAGACGGCATTTCAGGTAAACTATATATTGTCCAAGCCCGACCGGAAACAGTTCAATCTCAAAGAGCTGCCCATAAATTTTCCACTTACTATTTTGAGAAACAACCTTTAAAAAAAGATTTATTGGTTACTGGTGATGCAGTGGGTAATAAAATAAGCCAGGGAAAAGTAAGAATTATTAAATCTGTTGAAAAAATCAGTCAATTTCAAGAAGGTGATGTCTTAGTAACTGAAATGACTGATCCTGACTGGGAACCTATTATGAAAGAAGCAAGTGCTATTATTACTAATAAAGGAGGACGGACCAGTCACGCCGCCATTGTATCAAGAGAGTTAGGAATTCCTGCAATCGTAGGAACAATTAATGCCACAGAAAAATTAAAAGATAATCAAATGGTAACAGTTGATTGTACCGGTTCAGAGGTCGGTAAAATATATGCTGGCAAGCATGATTTTAAGAAAAAAACTTATGAATTAAAAAAAGTTCCTAAGACTAAAACAAAATTAATGCTAAATATTGGCTCACCTGAACAAGCCATGGTCTACCACTCCTTACCAGTTCAAGGAGTTGGTTTAGCGCGAGAAGAATTTATTATTGCCTCAGAAATTCAAATTCACCCTAAGGCTTTGATAGAATATGATAAAATCAAGAAAGGTGTTTTTAAAAATGTTAAGAAAGCAACGCTTAGAAAAATATCTACTAAAATTGAAAAATTAACTAAAGGTTATGATGATAAAGAAGATTACTATATTGAAAAACTAACAGCAGGTATTGCTAAAATAGGAGCAGCTTTTTGGCCTCGTCAAGTCATTGTTCGTTTCTCTGATTTTAAAACTAACGAATACCGTAGCTTATTGGGAGGGGAACTTTTTGAGCCCGACGAAGCTAATCCTATGATTGGTTGGCGCGGTGCTTCTCGCTATACTACACCTGATTTTGAAGATGCTTTTGGATTAGAATGTCAAGCTATTAAAAGAGTGCGTGAAGAGATTGGTCTGATTAATGTTGACGTCATGGTACCTTTCTGTCGCACACCTGAAGAAGGCAGGCAAGTTTTAAAATTAATGGAAAAATTCGGCTTAGAAAAAGGCCGACTTAAGGTTTATGTAATGTGTGAAATCCCCGCTAATGTCATTCAGGCTTATGAATTTTTAGAGCACTTTGATGGTTTTTCTATTGGAACAAATGATTTAGCTCAATTAACTCTTGGGATGGATCGAGATAATGCTAAAATATCAGATATATCCAATGAAAATAATGAATCTGTTAAAGAAATGGTCCGCATTGCTATTAAAGTAGCTCGAGAATTAAATAAATATTCTGGTATCTGCGGTCAAGCGCCCAGTGATTATCCCGATTTTGCTAAATTTTTAGTTAAAAACAAGATTGAATCTATTTCGCTTAATCCTGATACTGTGATTCCTTTAATTAAAAAAGTAGCTAAGTGGGAAAAAGAACTTTAAAAAATATATATGTTATTATAATATGTATAATACAAAGTTCTATCTTAAATATATTATACTGGATATTCTACTTTGTAATTCTTTACGCAACAGCTATGGTTAAATTATCTTCTAAAATCTATAGCCCTTAAATTAAATTGTTAATTTAAATTCATGCCTCAAAAAGAAGAAAATCAAAAACCTTCTTGGGTTAAAAATGAAAGTTATCCCCAAGAAAACCAGCCCGTTTCCCAAGGCAGTACTTTTAAAACATTGCCATCCTTTGGGAAACTTTTAAAAGAAACTTGGGCAATGTATAAAAGAAAAATATGGCAATTAATTACAATTTTTCTTTTGGCTGGTGTTGTAACTATTTTATTTGCATACCTATTTTCGCTTGCCCTAACTTATCTGCCTCCTATTGTTGCCTTAGCCCTAGGTTTTGTCAGTCCTTTTATAGGAATGATTCTTATATCATGGGCAATGTTAGCAGCTCTTATTCTAATATCTGATGACAAGAAAAATATTGGCACAGCTTTAAAAGAAACTTTTCCAAAATTAGCGTCATATTTCTGGGTTATTGCTCTTACTAATCTCGTTACTGCCGGAGCAATGATCCCCTTAATTGTACCGGGAATCATTCTTGGTATTGCTCTTTCTTTTACAATGTATGTTTTTGCTAAAGAAGATAGAAAGGGACTAAACGCCCTTTTAAGAAGCAGTGATTTAACTAAGAATTTTCGCCTAGCTATTTTAGGAAAAATGCTTTTATTAGCTTTAACTCTTTTTGTGATTTTAATCCCTGTCTCTATCGCAGTAAACTTAATATCTCAACATAGTCAAGGCATAACTCAAAATATTGTTTCCTTCCTCTCTATGATTTTCTTAACACCTTTTGCTTTTATCTATGCATATATCATTTATCAAAAACTTGTTGACATAAAACAAACAATTACTTTTACGCCTTCTAAAAAAGGAAAAAATCTTTATACCTTTTTAGCTATTTGGGGTATTTTTGCTATGATTGCAATGCCTATTATGTCAAATTACTATATCCAACGAAATATCCAACGAAATCTTCCAGGGGGCTGGGATGTTGAGTTTCAACTTAATGAAGAAGATTTAGAAAAAATGCAAGAATTTCAAGAATCAGAAGATCTCCAAAAATTACAAGAAATGATAGAGGATATGCCCGTGCCTCAAAATCCTAATCAAAGTTAATTTTAATTGTGTTTTTTTAAATTAACTTTATGAGAAAAATTCTCTTAGTTGTGTCGTCTCAAGATTTTAAAGATGAGGAGTATTTTACAACCAAAGAAGTTTTAGAAGATGAAGGATATCTTGTTGAGACTGCTAGCGATACGGCAGAAACTGCTTTTGGATCAGAAGGAGGCGAAGCAGAAATTGACCTACAGATAGAAGATGTTGAATTGCAAGAATACGATGCTCTTGCTTTCATTGGAGGGCAAGGCGCTTTAAAACATCTTGATAATAAACAAAGCTATCGTTTAGCTCGTCAAGCTTTACAAACTAATAAAATATTAGGAGCTATTTGTATTGCTCCGGTTATTTTAGCTAAAGCTGGCGTTTTAAGAAAAAAACAAGCTACTGTTTGGAGTTCTGCAACGGATAAAACTGCTATTAAGTTGTTAAAAAAACACGAAGCTATTTTTATCGACCAACCGGTTGTTCAAGATAGTAAAATTATTACTGCCAACGGTTCAGCTGCTTCTCAAGATTTTGGCTTATTGATTGCTAAAAACTTAGAATAAATATATGAAAATATCTAAGATTGAGATAGATATTATTAAAGATTCGCGCTCACAAAATACTCTTCAAGCCAAACTTTTTACTCAAAAAGGTTTTTTGGGGCAAGCTTCAGTTCCTCAAGGAAAAAGCAAGGGCAGGCAAGAAGCCATAAGCTTACCAGCGCAAAAAGCAAAGGAACTAATTGAACAAAAAATTACACCTTTATTAAAAAATCAAATATTTAATCATCAGATTCAATTTGATAATTTTTTAATTGAAGTTGACGGTACTCTAAAAAAAAGCCATCTGGGCGCTAACACTTTACTAGTCTTATCACTTGCTTTTGCAAGGGTTTTAGCGCAAGAAAAAAAACAATTTCTTTATCAATACTTAGCTCAATTGACAGGAACTTCTCCGGCTTTACCGTCTTTTTACATGAATCTTATTAATGGAGGAGAGCACGCTAAGAATACCTTAGAATGGCAAGAATATATGATAGTTGTTAAGGCAAAAACTGCTCAAGACCAATTAAAAATAGGACAGGATATTTTTTATGCTTTAGAAGATAAGTTTAAAAAAATGAACCAAAAGATTGATTATGGAGATGAGGGCGGTTATGATATTAATCTAAAAGATTATGAACAACCTTTGAAAATTCTTAATCAAGTTATTGAAAATTTAAATTATTCAAGAGAAGTAAAGATAGCTCTTGATTTAGCAGCTAATAACTTTTCGAGCAAAGAAGGCCGATACTACAATCTAAAAGAAGTTGAGATTACTTCTGAAAAATTAAGAGAAATTTATCTAAATATTTGTCAAAATTATTCTATAATTTCTCTTGAGGATCCTTTTGAAGAAAGCTGTTCTCAATATTATGCGACATTAAAACAGGAGCTGGAGCAGAAATCCCTTGTTATTGGCGATGATTTAACGGTTACTAATCCCGATATTCTAAAGCAAATCATTCAAAAAGATGCTATTGATGGTCTTATTATTAAACCTAATCAAATTGGTACTTTGACAGAAACAATTGAGACAATTAAACTAGCTAAAAGAAGTAATTTAAAAATTATTGTCTCTCATAGATCAGGGGAGACAGAGGATGATTTTATCGCAGATTTAGCTTATGCCAGCGCAGCTTTTGGTCTTAAAGCAGGGGCACCAAATCCAAAAACTCAAGAAAGACTATTAAAATATGAAAGAATCATTCAGATTTCTAAGTAATTTTCTATATGAAAGCAGTCATTTTAGCAGCTGGGAGGGGAGTTAGATTACGTCCTTATACGCATATTACTCCCAAGCCCCTCCTAAAAATTAATAGCAAAAGAATTATAGACTATACGTTAGATATTTTGCCTCAAGAAATTGATGAGGTTGTTTTGGTAATTGGTCATTTAAAATGGCGAGTTAAATGGCACTTAGGTGATGAATATGAAGGCAAAAAGATAACTTACATAGCCCAAGAAGATAAAAGAGGCACAGCAGATGCTCTTTTTTTATGCAAGGAATATCTTAAAAATGAAAAAAAATTTCTTGTTCTTTTTGGCGATAATTTATATGCAAAAAAAGATCTTCAAAAATGTCTTAAGTATCCTTTGGCAGTCTTAGCAAAAGAAGTTTCTGAGCCAAAAAAATTCGGCGTATTAACTTTTGATAAAGAACATCATTTAAAAAATATTATTGAAAAACCTCAAAATCCTCCTAGCAATTTAGTAAGTTGTGGTGTTTTTGTTTTAAGTAACAAAATTTTTAATTATAAGATGGAAGCAATTGATAAAAAAGAGTTTGGTCTTCCTCAAACTATTATAAAGCTAGCAGAACATTATCCTATTAAAATTGTTAAAGCATCTTTTTGGTTTCCTGTTGGATACCCTAAAGATCTTAAACAAGCAAGAAAAATGTTGCATTTGAAATAATATATTATTGACTTTTATTCTAAAAAGAGCTATATTGAAAATAGCTTTTTTTAGTACCTAACAATAAGGAGGGCATCATGATTCAATATAAAAAACCAAGCAGATTTTCAGAGGTTCCAGATCTTTTAACAATTTCCCGTTCTATTTTAGGAATAATTTTGCTATTTCTTGCAACCATGGGAAAAACTAATTATGCTTTTACTATTGCATTAGGTGTTTTTGTAATCGGTATTGTTACCGATGTTCTTGATGGTGTTGTGGCAAGGAAAATAGAAAAAGACCCTAGTTCAATTGGAAAACATGATATTAATTTCGACATGGCTCTCGCGGCAGGATATCTGTTTTTCTTAGGTATTACAGGTTTCTTGGCTTTTCGGCTAGGCTTTACCCTCGGAATCATTACTGTCTTAATGGCTATTTTACCTGAAAACAATACTTATAAAAGAGCAAAACGTTTAATTCAAGTTCCAGGTTTTATTGCCATTACAATTGCAATTGCCTTAAACTTCTTAAAAGGTTTCTGGCTATTAAATATTATTTTAATATCCATAGCTGCTGCTTGCCTTGTCTTTGATCGTAAGAGAGCGACAGATCTTGCTCAAGAGAGAAAGGAAAATCTTTTGCTAACTTGGCAAGAAATTAAGCACTTGATAATTGATATGACTCAATGGGAAAAATATGGTTATTTTCTCATTTCAATATCTTTGTTCCTTTTTTACGTTTTTCCGGCTACAATCGACTATATCTTTGCTCCTATTTTTATAGGATTGTATATTATATTTAGCGAACGCCACAAAAAAGCAAAAGAAAAAGATATTATGTAAGAACCTGATATAATCAGGTTCTTTTTTTTATTATATAATTGACATTTTAATAATCATAGTGTTAAAATTAAAAGTGATCCTTAAAAATTAAAATATTTTTATGGTAATCCAGCCATCAAATTATCTCCGGTGGCAAGGGTACTACGAATACACTCCTAAGAATGTTAAAAACTATGTTTTAAAAGAGCCCCGGCTCATTGGAGTATATAAATTAGCTGAATTAGAAACCTTCGGCAGGTTGATTCCTTTTTATGTTGCTCAATCTAACGATCTCCATAAAATATTGTTAGATAACTTGAAAAATCCACCTAATGAATGCGTTGAAAAAATGCTAAAAGAAAAAATTTGTTGTTTTAAATTTGTTCCACTGCTAGATGAAGCTAAAAGAAATGATGCCTTACGAGATCTTTTTCAGCAATATAATCCAAAGTGTAATAGTTTTAAAAATTTTTTTAAAGATTAAATTATCTTTTTAATGAAAGATGTTACTCTTAAAGAATATGTAATTTTCTGTTTTATTAGACAATTTCTTGAAGATTATGATAAAAGTCCAACAAGAAAAGAAATTGCTAAAGCTTTTTCAATAAGCATTCAGGGAGCAGATTATTTTGTTCAGCAGTTACAAAAAAAGAGCATTATTCAATTAAAACAACAAGGTATTAGAAATATTAAAATCTTAAAAAAATATTTAGCAAAACAGACACATCTTTTCTAAAGATGTTTTATAAAAGAAATTTATAGTTTCTTTTTTTTATTTTAAAGTAGCATACTATTGACTTATCTACATAATATGATATAATGTAAATAGTTGGATAAATACAGGATTTATCCTATAATTTAAGGAGGTCTTAATGGAAACGAATGAACAGCTAGTAATGGCAAAGTTTGAAGGGTCTTACAACAGACCGCAGTTCGTTAACATTAATGATGATAAGACGCTTCATCTTGTATTCGGAGGCAAGAGAGAGCATTTTAGTGTAGTGGTTCAAGTGTCCCCAGCAAAATACGAGGACGTAATCAGATTAGTGCAAGTATGGGAAAAATATCGAGGCACGCAAGAAGAAGGAGATAGAAAAGTTTTTTCTGATATCAATAGAAGACTAATGAAAGCTTTGGGAGGAACTTATGTTGTCAAGAGGACACCTTCAGGTTTCTCTCTCATATCAAAAAGAGAAGACAACGAAGAAAGGTCTCAAAGTGGTTTTTTTAGAATTGTGACAGTTCTTGGTAATAACAGAGTAGAAGAAACAAAACAAGCTCGGATGTCCTGTTTCGGGAGCTTTAGAAACGGAGCTATCGCAGCATTAATAAGTTCCTAAGTGATTTCCCCATCAGGTAAAACTGATGGGGAAATTTTTAATTGAAAAAAAGAAAGAACTAAATTAAAATTAAGTAAAATATATGTTTAAAAGCTCAAATTCTTTTTTAAATTATTTAAAAAAACATCTCCGAAAAATTATTCTTATTATTAGTTCTTTTGTTTTAGGTGCAATTCTTTTTGCAGCTGTTTTTTTATATATCGATTACGAAGAAATGGTTCATACTATTTTCAGTTTTAGCTGGCAAAAATTTGTTATCTTTTTAGCAGCTGCTTCATTGCCTCTTATAATTACAACTTATCGCTGGTCTTTGGTTTTAAAAGCACATGGTTTTAGGGTAAAGTTTAAAAATCTTTTTAAATATCGTTTAGTTGGTTTTGGGTTTTCTTACTTAACTCCTATTGCTGAATTAGGAGGAGCACCTTTTCGAGCATATCTTTTACAGAAAGAAGGCATTCCTTTTAAAAAAGGACTCTTAACAGTTATTATTGATAATTTTATAGAAGTACTATCAATGATGGGAGTAGCAGCTTTCAGCGTAATGATTTTTATTTCCCGTATTGGCATATCTCAAAAAATGGAGTGGGTTATAGGAATAACGAGCTTCTTTTTTGTTTTTTTGGTTGTTTGGCTTTTTGTTCGCTTAAGAAGAGGTAAATTTATTATAACAGCAGCTTTAAAAAATCTTCATTTTAAAAAAATACAAAAAAGGGTTGCTCGGGTAGAGAAACCTTTTATTGATTTCTTTCAACATAATAAAAAAACTTTCTATAAAACAATGGCATTATCTCTACTTGTCTTTGGAATTATAATTTTTAATCTTGGATTGTTGCTTTTTCTTTTAGGCCATTATATTGGTTTTTTTAATACTTTTTTGGCTAAAATTATTTCTGATGTTTCTAATTTTTTCCCACTACCAGCTGCTTTAGGAGTTGCGGAATGGGGACTATCTAGTTTTTTTTCAAGTATTGCCAAAGGAAAATCTGTTGGATTTGTTTTTAGTATTCTCTTTAAAGCGAAAAATCTCTTTTATTCTTTTATAGGTATTGCTTTTTTCTTAGGATGGTGGCATAAAAAGAATAGATGGGATAGATTAATTTTTAAATATTTTAAACAAAAGCTTAATGTCTAAAGGCTTAAAAAAAATCATCCAAAGTTTTAAAATAGCTTTTAAAGGTATTTTAAAAGTTTATGCTACTCAACTTAATTTCAGAATTCAATTTTGGTGGGGTGTGATTGTTATCAGTCAGACTTTTTACTGGCCTGTTGGCGAAATAAAACAACTCATTCTTCTTATGTTAGTAGTATTAATGATGGTATCAGAGATCATCAATACAACTTTTGAGAGTTTATTTGATTTTGTTGAAAAAAGATATAATCAAAAGATTGGTCATTTAAAAGATATCTTAGCAGGAGCAACTCTTTTAATGGCTATTGGATCTGCAATTATTGGAACTTTAATTCTTTGGCCCTATATTCTTCACGTAATTCTTTATGCTTTAATTGAATCAATCATCATTATTATATTAATTTATTCATTCAGAGGATTGCGTGAATTAATGAAATCAAAAAAAAGAGATTAAATTTTTATATATAACCTCTTTTTTGATAATTAAAGACCTAAATCTTCTTTATTCTCTTTCATAGCCTCTAAACTAATTTCTATAAGTTCTTCAAGGGATAGCCCAATTAAATCAGGGGCTTTTTTAATAATATCACGATTAACGCCTCGAGCAAAAGATTTATCTTTAAATTTTTTCTTAATAGATTTTGTCTTAACACCTGCTAATTTTTCAGGATGAACTAAGGCAGTAGCAGTAATCAATCCAGTCAACTCTTCGGCACAAAAAAGAGCTTTTTCCATTAAATTATTTAAAGGTAAATTTAAAAGATGATTATGGGCTTTAATGGCCCGGATAATGTCTTCTTCGATATCTTCTTTTTCTAAAATTTCAGCTGTCTTTTGTCCATGTTTTTGAGGATTATCTTGAGTTAATTCCCAATCTAAATCATGCAAAAGTCCAGCTAATGCCCATTTTTCAATATCTTTATCTTGTTTAAAATGTTGCGCAAGTTTTTTCATAACAGCTTCAACTGCTAAACCATGTTTGATAAGATTCTCATTTTTAATATATTTTTTTAAAAGATTTAAGGCATCTTCTCTTGACATATGTTTTTAAAATTACAGCTATATTTTATATTATAACAATTTAATTATAAAATTTCAAAATTCAAAAATTTGCTTTATTTTATAAAAAAAGGTTACAATAAAAAGAGAAATTAAATTAAAAAAATGAATTTTTTCTGTGCTTTAGCTAAGCAGGCAATTGAAGTTTACCTAAAAGAATCATATATTTTACCATTGCCTCAAAAAATACCTCAAGAAGCTAAAAAAAGGGCTGGAGTTTTTGTAACAATTTTAAAAAATAAACAACTAAGAGGTTGTATTGGAACATTTACTCCTACTCAAAAGAATATAGCTCAAGAAATTATTCACAACGCTGTTCACGCTGCTACGCAAGATCCTCGTTTTTCACCCGTTCAGATACAAGAGTTATCTCTTTTAAAATATGAAGTGTCAATTCTTAGTCAGCCGGTCTCAATTCAATCAATCAAAGAGCTCGATCCTCAAAAATATGGAATTTTAATTAAAAGCGACTTTGGAAAATCTGCCTTGCTTTTGCCAAACCTAGAAAATATCAAAACACCTGAAGAACAAGTTGCCATTTGCTTAAAAAAGGGTTCTATTGATCCTGAAAAAGAAAAAATCCAAATTTTTAAATTTAAAACTCGTAAATATGAAGGAAGCTCTACTATATAAAAAACTTCCTAATAATCAAATTCAATGTAATGCTTGCCATCATCATTGTATTATAAAAGACGGTCAGCGTGGCATATGCGGAGTGCGCAAAAATGAAAATGGGAAGTTAGTTTCTTTAGTTTATGGCAAGGCAGCTGCAGCTTATATTGATCCCATTGAGAAAAAACCTTTCTTTCATTTTTTACCTGGTTCTTTAGCTTTTTCTATTGGAACTTTTGGATGTAATTTTTCCTGTACTTTTTGTCAAAACTGGGAAATATCCCAAGCTCCTAAAGAAGAGTTTTTTTGGCATGAAACTCGACTAGGCAAAGACTGGCTTCCTTCTAAAATAGTTTCTGAAGCACTAAAACAAGATTGTAGATCTATTGCTTATACTTATAATGAACCAACGGTATTTCTAGAATATGCCTTAGAGACTATGAAAATCGCTAAAGAAGCTAATTTAAAAAATATCTGGATTTCTAATGGCTATATGAGTAAGGAAGTACGACAGTTAATTTTACCCTATTTAGATGCAATTAATATAGATTTTAAGTCATCTCAATACTCTTTCTACAGCAGGCTTTGCGGAGCTTCCTTGAAGCCAGTGCTAGAAAATATGATAGCTTTGAAAGAAGCTGGTGTCTGGCTTGAGATAACCACCTTAATTATTCCTCAAGAAAATGATAAACTAAAAGATATTAAGGCAATCATTAGCTTTATTCGAGATAATCTTGGAAGAGATATTCCATGGCATGTTTCTCGTTTTTTTCCAGCTTACCAAATGAGGGATAGAGAGCCAACAGATGAGAAAATTATTGATCAAGCAATAAAAACAGCTAGGCAGATGGGGTTAAAATATGTTTACGGAGGAAATTTACCTCATAAACCAATTCTAAGTAATACATATTGTCCTTATTGCAATACTCTAATAGTTGAAAGGAATAGAAATATTGTGCGACGTTTTGATAAAAATGGGTCTTGCCCTCAATGTCACAGAAAAATTAATATGATTTTAGAATAAATCAATGATCAAATTCGCTACTATCAATCCTCATCCTCCTATTATTATTCCTTCTATAGGTAAATCAGAAACTCCTAAGGCTCAAGCTACTATAGAAGCTATGAGAAAGCTTAAGATTAGCCTAAACAGACTTAAGGATATTAATAATATTTTCTTTATTTCTCCTCATCTGCCTTCCACATGGGACGCTTTTACTTTCTTTTACGAAGAAAAACTTAAGGGGAGTTTCGCTGATTTTGGTGACCCTGAAACTAAATTTGAATTCTTAAGTGCTAAAAAAACAGGCCAAGAAATCAAAACATTAGGAGGACCTATTTTCTCTATTGTTAACGCAACGATCCGCTATCTAGATCATGGCACTTTAGTACCTTTATACTATCTTTGGGGAGAGGGAAAACATAAAATTCCTTTATTACCTATGGCTTTCTGTTCTCTTTCTTTGCAAGAACATTTTAAGTTCGGCAAATTTTTAGGTGAATTCTTTAGGCAAGATAATAAGAATTGGGCTATTATCGCTTCTGGAGATTTGTCTCATCGTCTGACATCTTCTTCTCCTGCAGGTTATCACCCTCAAGCTAAAAAATTTGACTATCTTTTAATAAAGTTACTAAAGCAACAAGCCACTAATAAAATTCTTAATATTAAACCTTCCTTAATTGAAGCAGCGGGTGAATGCGGTTTGAGGTCTATCGTTATTCTCTTAGGCATAATAGCTGGTATGAACTGGAGCTTTAGATTTTTATCTTACGAAGCCCCTTTTGGAGTAGGCTACTTAGTTTCAGAAATATTATTTCAAAATTAAAATTATAGTAGACAATTTAAAGAGTATGTGCTCTTTTTTAATATATTTTGAAAAAAGCTTGACAAAAAATATATTTTAACTTAGAATATAAACAATTAGTCAAAATATTTGACATTGATTTAATTATATATTAAAAACATGTTTCAAAAATTTATTACTTTCTTGAGCGGTATTGCCATTATTATTGGTTTATACTTAACGATTGATGCTTTATATCAACCACAAAACAAAACTGTGGCAGATGTTAATTTTGAAGAAAATTATATCGTTGAACGACAAGATATTGCTAATAAAACTTCTCTAAACGGAATCGTTCAAAGAAAATCAACAGATAGCGCAACTTTAAATTTTCAAAAAAGTGGCTATATTCAAGAAATATTAGTTACAGAAAACGATACAATTTATCCAGGAGAAACCTTGATGATTATCTCTTCGGAAGCTTCTAGCGATCAAAAAGAGAACGCTAAAAGAGTTCTATATCAAGCTCAAGCAGATTTAAAAAATGCTTTGAATAATCCAAAAATAACTCAAAAGGTTGTCTACGATCAAAATATTGTTAATCAAGCTCAAGCTCATTTAGATCAAATAAGACAACAGGCTGAGCAAAATATTTCATTAGCAGATCAGCAAGTTCAGAATCAATTGCAAGTTTTAAGAGATCTTGAAAATCAATTACAGGAATTCTATAACCAAAATTCAGAGGTTAATCTAAACCAAGCTAAAGCTCAAGTAAAATCAGCTCTAAATGAAGCATATTTTTACCTTAATAAAGAGATATGGCTTCATGATCAAATTCAAAAGAAATACTTTAGCGCTAGTGACCAGGTTAGTTTGAAAATTAGAGAAAAAGAGAGATTAGCTTTCGAAAAATACTATACAGCTAAATGGTACATGGAGAATTTAATTGAAGGAGAAGATAATCCTGAAATCTGGGCTCTTTCGGAAGCTTTAGAGCATTTTGGAGAAGCTTTACTCAGGCTAGAAGTGGCCTATGAAGAAATTATTGATGGTTTTAGAGATCCTCTATATAAATCACGTTTAACAGATAATGATAAAGAAGCTATTGATGAAGCTAGAAAAAATATTGCTAAAGGCCAGAATGTTATTATCAAAGCAAAAGCCTTTTGGCAAGAAGCACAGCAAAATGTCCCGGATTATCAGGTTCAAATCCAAGAACTTGAAAAACAAAGAAATACTGCTCAAGCAAAATACCAACAACTCCAAGATAATTTTAATCAAGTTAAGTTCGAAGGACAACAATTAATTAATCAAGCTCAACAAAGCCTAGAAGCAGCCTATAAAAATGCTTATAAAACTATTTCTATTAGTACTCCTCAAGATACTACTGCTTTAGAGAAAACTCTAGAGAAAGCTCAAGAGAACTATCAAACTGCTATGTCTCATCCTGATACTTTTCAATTAACTAGTACTCAAAAAGGTGTAATTGAGCAAGTCTTAGTGCAACAAGGTGATTATTTATCTCTTAATCAACCTGCCTTTAGTCTTAAAAAACAAGAAAGTTTTGAAATTCAAGTGATTATTAACCAAGATATTGAAAATAATTTAAGTATAGGAGACCAAGTTTTAGTTGAAAGCCAAGCTAACCAATTTCCTGCTTATGTGAAAGATATTAAAGACAACAAAGTTATTCTAGAAACTCTTGTTAGTCAAAATCTTGAAAACAATCAAACAGTTAAGGTTATTTTTAAAACCCAAGAGAAGAAAAACGCTCTTGTGGCTCCAAAAGCGTATTTAATAGAAAAATTAGATAAAAAGTTTGTTCTTCTGTTAGACGATCAAGGCAATCCTGTTTTACAAGAAATTATAACAGGCATTATTAATGGTCAATATGTAGAGATTTTAGAAGGAGTTCAAGAAGGAGATAAAATATACTTATCAAATTAATTAATTTAATTAATGTATTTCTAGAAAATCAGCTTATAAGGCTGATTTTCTAATTTGCTTTACTCTTTAAAAAAATATTGTAAAATATATATTAATGCAACAAGAGATTACAATTAAAGATGTTGCTAAGAAAAGAGTGGTATGCCTAGAAGGTCAAGATTTCTCTGATGCAAAGGCCTTAGGCATGGTTACAAAAATATCCGTTTGGCTCGCTGAACAAGGTAGCAGTATTGCTGATTTACCCTTGGCAATTATTCAAAAAGATAAAACATTTAAAGTATGTTTTCCTATTGAAGATCAAAAATTAAAAGCTTCCCAAGAATTTAAAATAGAAACTTTAGCTGGTCACCGTGTCGGTTCTTTTTTTCACAAAGTTTTTAAAAAACCCTTAAGTCAAACTCAAAGCTATTTAGAGAGACAATTAAAATATGAAGGGTACGATCTTAATTATCCTTATCGTTATGTATTTCATCAAAATATTGAAAAGAATGAACCCCTAATAGAAATTCAAATTCCTATCCATAAATAAAATAAAAGGAGTTTTAGAGAAAAAATTAAGATTTTTTCTTTTTTTATTGACATTTTACTTATTATAAGTTAAAATAATAGAGCTTATTAAGTGGTTGCTCTAGTTTTACTAGAGAGGAAAGTCCGAACACCAATTAACTAAAAAGGTAGTAGTTAACAGCTAACCTTTCTTTGAAAGAGGGAAAGTGCCACAGAAACTATGTCCTGTTCGCAGGAGTGAAATGTGAGGCTTTTGTCTCTCGCTATTTAGGCGACTAGATAGTGTGGTAAACCCTACCTGGTGCAACCCCATTTATATTGGGGGCTTGTTTTAAGAGTAATTTTAAAACAGAGGTCTGTCGCAAGACAGGCTCAAGATAAATAACCACCTCGACAGAATTCGGCTTATTTAATAAGCAAATTTAAATATTTTTCATGAATAAATCTAAACTTATTTTAACAATTATTAAGATCCCTTTGGATTTCGTAATGATTATTCTTGCAGGTATTACTGCATATTCTTTGCGTTTCTTGCCAATCTTTACAAGCATAAAGCCCATTTATTTTACTTTTACCCTCAGAGAATACTTATTACTATTGTTAATGGGAGCGTGTTTTACTATTGTAATTTTTGCTTTTGCTGGACTTTATCAAACAAAACACTTTAAAAGTATAGAGGAAATCTTTCATATTATTGTCGCAACGGCAGGCTCTCTTTTAGTAATTAATTTCTCGGCTTATTTAAGTCAAGTATTCTTTGAATCACGCTTCATTTTAATATTTACATGGGCTTTGAGTGCAATTTTTGTTATCCTGGGCAGAAATATTTTAAAACTTATCCAACATATTTTAATAAAATATTATCAAATTGGGCTTCATAAAATGATTGTTATAGGCGAAAGCAACGCAACACAAGAAATATCAGCCTATCTGAAGAAAAAACCTGCTTTAGGATATAAGATAGTTAAAAAATTCAAAAAAATAGATTTTCAAAAATTAGAAAAAACTTTAGAAAAATATCAAGTTGATAGCATTCTCCTGGGAAACTCTCATCCTACTAAAGAACAAATTATGGATCTTTTTAATTTATGCTCTCAAAAATCTGTTGATTTTCGTTTCATTCCGACTAACTTTCAAGCTTTAACTGCTGGACTTACTATGGAAACATTAGGCGGATTCCCTTTGCTTGAAGCTAAAAGAACTCCCATTGAGGGTTGGAGAAGAATAACAAAAAGAATTTTTGATCTAATTTTTGGAACTATTTTTCTTATTTTTTTAAGTCCAATTTTTACCATAACTGCCTTCTTAATTAAGTGGGATTCTAAGGGACCAATTTTTGCTAAGATGCCTCACCGAGTTGGTAAGGGAGAAAGAGTTTTCTTTATGTATAAATTTAGATCAATGATTCCCGGAGCACAGCACATGAAAAAAGAATTAATGAAATTGAATGAAAGAGAGTATGGTAAGGGACCTTTATTTAAATTAAAACAGGATCCTCGTATTACAAAAATAGGAAAAATTTTAAGAAAATATCGTATTGATGAATTTCCTCAATTAATTAATGTTTTTAAAGGAGATATGAGTCTTGTTGGTCCAAGAGCTCATGAAATTGAAGAAGTAAAAAAGTATAAGGGAAATCATAAAGCAGTCTTCGCCATCAAACCAGGTATTACAGGATTAGCTCAAATTAGCGGTTCTTCAGACCTACCCTTTGGTGAAGAAAATAAATTAGACCTTTATTACATTGAGCACTGGTCCCTATGGCTTGATATTAAAATTCTGATTAAAACCTTCTTCTTTATGTTTACAGATAGAAGCGCCTGCTAATAAAAAGTCTTAAAAGTATTGACTTTTATTACTAATATGTTATAATCTAGGTATAGTTTATTAATAGCATTCTGGGGTTTGAGAATAGGACTTAGATTCTCAGGCCCAGAATGCTGTTAATAAATATGCTTAAAAGCAAAACTGTCTTAGTTTTGCTTTTTTGTCATTTTGAAATTAGACAAAAGGAAAAAAATCAGCTAAGCTATAATTGAAATTGTTTTTTTATATTAATAATGAAAGTAGCTTTAGTGCATGATTACCTTGTTCAGTACGGAGGAGCTGAACGAGTTTTAGAAAGGCTTCTCGAGATTTATCCTCAAGCCCCTATTTATACTCTTTTATATAATCCAAAAGCTCTCGCGCCTGCTTTAAGGAGAAAGCTTTCAAAAAGAAAGATTATTACTTCCAGCCTGCAAAAATTCCCGGGAGCCAAAAAACATCATAGATTCTATCCACTTTTAATGCCTTATATGATAGAACAATTTGATTTAAGAAATTATGATATTGTTATTTCCGATACAACTAGTTTTGCAAAAGGTTTAATATTATCTCCTCAAACTCTCCATATTTGCTATTGTCACACTCCCTTAAGATATGCTTGGGATAACTCTCAAGGATATATTCGTTCTTACAAACATTTTTCCTTGTTGAAACCTTTTGTAAAATGGGGTGTTCATTATATTAGAATTTGGGATAGGCAAGCTGCGCAACGTGTTGATTATTATTTAACAAATTCATATTTTGTGAAAAAAAGGATAAAAAAATATTATCATCACGATGCTAAAGTTGTTTATCCTCCTATTGCAACAAAAAATTTTAAAAGTTCGTTAAAAATTAAAAATTATTACTTACTGGTTAATCGACTTCTTCCTTATAAGAGAACAGATATTGCAATTAAAGCTTTTAATAAATTAAAACTGCCATTAGTTATTGTTGGCGAAGGCCCTAGCAAAAGAATGCTTAAAAAAATGGCTTATGGAAACATTAAGTTTTTAGGTAATATTTACGGAAAAAATTTAAAAAAATTATATCAACAATGCCAAGCACTAATTTTCCCTCAGGAAGAAGACTTTGGGATTGCTCCAGTTGAGGTCATGGCGTCAGGCAGACCAATTATCGCTCATAAAAAAGGCGGTGCTTTAGAAACTGTCAAAGAAAATGTTAATGGCATCTTTTTCAGTCAACAGACTGCTGAAAGTTTGATAGAAGCAATTAAAAAATTTCAAACAACGCGTTTTTCTTGCCAAAAAATTATAAAATCAGTCCAAAAATTTGATGAATCAAATTTTAAAAAACAAATAGAAACTTTTGTCAAAAAGAATTGGGAAAAATATAAAAATGACTTTGAAAAAAATCTTTAAAATAATTAATAAAGAGAAAAAATTAATCATTTCTATCATTGTTTTTAGTTTTTTTATAACTATTATTCCTATTTTTCTAATAAATTCTAAATATGAAATAAATTTTTCATTATTAATTTCTCAAACTAAAACTCAAGAAACAAATGAATTTAAATACGATACTTATTACGCCCTAAAAGCAAAAGATGAAATAGGCAATTATGTAATAGGTCTTTTAAAAAGTCCGGAACAAATTAATAAGATTTTAATAAATTCTAAATTAGATTTAAAAGATTTTACTCCATATAATTTTAGAATTTTTTTTAGATCCTTTAAGATTTCTTCGCAGAGCATTGGCATAATTTTCTATTTAGAAAATCCCCAGAAATCAAGTGCTATTGTTAAAAACACAACTAAATTAATAAATCAGGAAATAGAAAAAACTTACCAGCCTAATGAAAAAGATACAGTTTTTCAAGTTAAAGCAACCGATCCTTTAATTTTCTTACGAAAAAAACATATATTATTAAATTTCATTTTAGTCTTTATCGTTAGTTTTATCATAGCTATTTTAATTGTTCTTTTTAAAGAATATTTAAAAGATTAAAATATTTGTGTTAAAATATTTTAGAAGTTTTAATTTCTTATTTTTTAAATTTCATGAAGAGAGAAATTTTACAAATTATAATAATTTTAATTATTTTAGCTTTAGCAGGTTGGGGAATAAGTTTCTTGTTAAACAATCAAGATAATAAAGAAACTTCTTCAGGTCAGCCTCAAGAAGAATCTATGCAACAAAAAGAATCAAATGAACTACTCTTATGGGAAAATCCGCCCGCTATGCAAATTAATACAGCCAAAAACTATCAAGCAGTCCTTGATACTTCAAAAGGTAAAATAACAATTGATCTTTTTGAAGATAAACCTCAAACAATTAATAATTTTATCTTTCTAGCCCGGGAAAACTTTTACAAAAATGTGCCTTTCCATAGAATTATAAAAGGATTTATGGTGCAAACCGGCGATCCAACTGGAACAGGTTCAGGCGGACCTGGCTATCAATTTAATGATGAAATGCCTATTGAAAGAGACTATAAAAGAGGCATAGTGGCAATGGCTAACGCAGGACTAAATACTAATGGCAGCCAATTTTTCATTATGCATCAAGACTACGATCTTCCAAAAAATTATGTTATCTTCGGACAAGTCATAGAAGGATTAGATAACTTAGATAAAATAGCTAATGTACCAGTTGAAACTTCTACCTCAGGAGAAGCATCAAAACCAGTTCAAAAAATTCTTTTAAAAAATGTTGAAATAACTGAAAAATAATATAAATAATTAAGAGCTTTGTCACTAAAAACGAAGCTCTTTTTTTTATAATTAATCTATCCACTTTTATCTGAAATAAAAATAACATATAATATAAAATAGTCAGTAAAAAGCTGGCAAAGTTTTAGTATTTAATATATTATGCGACGTTTTGTCTTAAAAAAATTATTTGATATTAGGCCTATTAAAGAAAACGGCGAACTAAACTTGGAATGGATTTTACATGGCAAACCTTTAATTCAAATTAAAAAAAGTCCTGTTTTTAATATTAGAAAAAGAACTAAAAAGGCTACAAAAGAAATTTCTTCAAAAAAGAAAATAAACAAAACTCAAAAAATCAATTTTCCTTCTTGGGAGAAAAGACCAGAGGAATCATTTTCTCCTGAATATGATTATGAAGAAATTCGCCAAAACATACTACAAGAATTAGATAATCTTGATTCTAAAGAAACACATCTTAAGAGAAACTTTGGCGCTCCGCTTAACTTACCAGTTGAAAAAGAATTAAAAAAAGAGCAAACAAAAATTTCTTTCCTCAAAAAGATCTTTCCTCAAACTATTAATTTAAAAGATCATTTACCGCACCTTAACAATTTCCGTTTAGTGCCTTCTCTAAAGTATGTAATGGTAGGTATAGCTTTAATTATTTTATTGCCTGTTAGTTTCATAGCTTTTAATGCTTCTCAAACAAAAGATTTTGTGATTACATCAGGTAGCCAGGGTTATGAAAATCTTAGTAAAGCTCAACAAGCTCTTCTAAGATTTCAACCAGAGAAAGCCAATCAAAATTTTCAACAAGCCTATAATAATTTTAATGAAGCTTCCGGCGCTATTCATAAATTAGGGGGTTCTTTGTTAGATATAGCAGATATTTTACCATTACGTTATAAAGTTAGCGCGGGCAGAAAACTCCTTCAAGCTGGTGAAGCTGTTTCAAAGGCCGGTGCCTATCTATCTCAAGGATTAACTCTTCTTGATGACTTGGAAATAGAAAATATTTTTAAGTCAAAAGACCAATTAAATTCAATAGCAGAAAAACCAAATTTTTATCTTAAAGGTTTTTCAGATCAATTTCAATTAGCTAAAGAGGAATTAACTTTAGGCATCCAACTTTTAGATGGTATTGAAGCACAAGATCTACCATCAGAATATCAAGACCAATTTGCTTCTTTAAAACAAATCGTTCCCCTAGCACAAGAAACTGTCAATAAATTTGATGATTATTTTAATTTCTTCCTATCTCTTTTAGGAGAAGAAAATCCTCGTCATTATTTATTGCTCTTCCAAAATAATTCAGAACTTAGAGCAACTGGCGGTTTTATTGGTTCTTATGCTTTATTAAAAATATATAAAGGACAAATTGATTCTTTAGAAGTAAATAATATTTTTGACGCAGACGGTCAATTAATTGTTAATATTGTTCCACCTCAACCAATTCAAAAAATATCATCTGGTTGGAGTACTCACGATGCTAACTGGTACTTTGATTTTCCTACCTCAGCTGAAAAAATTGCCTGGTTCTATGAAAAAACAGGCGCTCCTACAGTAGATGGTATTATTGCTTTAACTCCGGCTGTTATAGAAAAAATTCTTGAAATTACTGGTCCGCTTCATTTGTCAAATTACGACTTAACAATTAATCATGAGAACTTTGTTACAGAAGTTCAGTATAAAGTTGAAAAAGATTATGATCCTTATCAAAACAAACCTAAAAAAATATTAGCTGACTTTACTTCTCATCTATTCAATAAAATTAGCCAAATACCAAAGGAAAAATGGGCTAATATAGTTTTGTCTTTTAAGACGGCTTTGCAAGAAAAAGATATGTTTCTCTGGCTCAAAGAAGAAGAAGAACAATCATTTATTAGCCAGCAGGGTTGGGAAGGAAGTATCCTTCAGGCAGGCGGAGATTACTTAGCCGTGGTTCACTCTAATATAAATGGCTATAAAACAGACCGCTTTATGAAAGAAGACGTCTCTCTAGATATTGAACTTAAGGAAGATGGTAGCGCTATTCATAATTTAACAATTCATAGAAAACATACCGGCGGAAATGAAGCTTACGAATGGTATAATAAAGTTAACTCAGATTATATAAGAGTATACCTACCTAAAGGTACAAAATTATTGAAGGCTACTGGTAATGATGTAGAATATATTGCCCCACCTTTAGATTATGAAAAGGCTGGTTTTCAGACTGATGACTTGGTAGCAAGTATAGAGAAAACATTAGAAAAAGATCCTAAAACCGGTCTTGATATTTTCCAAGAAAGCAATAAAACAGTTATAGGGGGTTGGCTTTATACCAGTCCAGGAGAAGAAACTACTTTTAATTTAACTTATAAAATACCTGATACTTGTATCGTCCAAGAAAAAGTCGGCTCTCCTTTAAGTTTTCAAGAAGAAAAAACTAAAATTAAATATCTGTTAAGTGCTCAAAAACAAGCCGGATCTTATGATAGTCCCTTAAGAATTCGTTTAACCTATCCTGATAATTGGCGCATTAATCAGCTTTATCCTCGAGATCAATTAATATCTCAAACTCCTATTCGCTTTCGTCAAATATGGACTCAAGATAAATTTTTTGGCATAGAATTTAGTAAGTAAAAATGTTGAAACAACTTTTTAAAAAACAATCTAAAACAATTACTTCAGCTGCGCTTCTCCTGGGCGCAATGTCTTTTTTAAGTAGATTATTAGGTCTTGTAAGAGCCCGTATTTTTGCTTATCGTTTTGGTGCAAGTCAAGAATTAGATATGTACTATGCAGCTTTTAGGATTCCAGACTTGGTCTTTACTATTATCATTATGGGAGCAGTGAGCTCAGCCTTTATCCCCATTTTTACTCAAGCTCGCCTGCAAAAGAAAGAAGAAAATCATTGGTATTTAGCAAATAATTTTTTGCATAGTTTTTCTTTTCTCGTTCTTCTTTTAGCTGTTCTCCTAATGATTTGCGCACCTTATTTAGTAAAAATAATTGCTCCTGGTTTTAATACGCAAGCTCAAGAAATAACGATTCTTTTAACAAGAATTATGCTCATTCAGCCAATTATTTTAGCTGTTTCTAGTATTATTGCTGGTATTTTGCAAAGCTTCAAAATGTTTTTTGCTTACGCTATCTCACCTTTAATGTACAATACCGGTATTATAATAGGAGCTTGGTTTCTGGCCCCTAAAATGGGAGTAAAAGGACTTGCTTTAGGTGTAGTTTTAGGAGCTTTATTACATCTTCTAATTCAAATTCCTAGTCTTGTATCGTGTGGTTATCGATATAAGTTCTACATCCATTGGCGTGACAAGCTAATGCGTAAAATTATCAGACTAACTTTACCGCGCAGTTTGGGTTTAGCAACCATTCAATTAAATCTTATCGCTATTACAGCTATTGCTTCAAGCTTAGATAAGGGTAGTATTGCTATTTTTAATTATGCTAATGATATCCAATATGTACCTTTAGGTATTATTGGAATTGCCTTTGCAGCTGCTGCATTTCCAGCTTTATCAGAAAGTTTTGCTGCTCATAAATTGACCGATTTTAAAAAAACGCTTAATACAACAATCTTAGAAACTCTTTACTTAGTTCTACCCGCTACCATCTTATTATTTACATTAAGATATGAAATTACGAGAGTTCTTTTAGATACAGGTCAATTTGGCAAAACAGAAGTTCAATTAACTTCATACGCTATTGCGTTATTTTGCCTAGGTATTCCTTTTCAAAGTTTAGTACCTCTTTTATCACGTGCTTTTTTTGCGCTCCAAAATACCCTTATCCCTGTTATCATTAATTTAATTACTGTGGGAATAAATATTAGCTTAGCTATTTGGTTAGTTAATATAGCAAAATTTACACAATTTTTTAATTTAAAAGGTGATACTCGGCTCCTGGGTCTTCCCTTGGCTTTTTCTTTAGCAGGAATTATTAATGTATTAATTTTATCTTTGGCTTTGAATATAAAATTAAAAAATCTCAAGAATAATAAAAATTTAACTTCAATTTTTAAATTTATTCTATTATCTTTAATATTATTACTATCAAGCTTAGTTATGAAAAATTACTTATATAATATTTTTGATATAACTCAGGTAAAAGATAACTTTATTGTTGGATTTTTGTCGGGAAGCTTAGCATTAGCTATGTATTTCTATTTGAGTTATCTTTTTAAGATACAAGAGATAAAAAGTATTTTAAAGGTATTGAAAAGATAAGTATGTTAGATAACACTCGTAATTTTTGCATCATCGCTCATATCGATCACGGAAAATCAACTTTAGCTGATCGTTTTTTAGAATTGACTGAAACAATTTCAAAAAATAAAATGCAAGACCAATTTCTTGATTCCATGGATCTTGAAAGAGAGAGAGGTATTACGATTAAAATGCAACCCGTAAGAATGATTTGGAAGTCGCAAATTAAAAATTCAAATTTTATTCTTAATCTCATTGATACTCCAGGTCATATGGACTTCTCTTATGAAGTTGAAAGATCTTTAGCAGCTGTTGAAGGAGCCATTCTTTTAATCGATGCCTCAAAAGGCATTCAAGCTCAAACACTTGCTAACTTAAAACTAGCTCAAAAACAAAACTTAAAAATTATTCCTGTGTTAAACAAAATTGACTTACCAGTTGCTCAAGAAAATATTCCAACAATTAAGCAAGAAATCCAAAAATTGCTTAATGAGCCTGAAGTTTTAACAATTTCAGCTAAGCAAGGAACTGGCATTCAAGAAGTGCTTGAAAAAATAATTCAAAAAATTCCCTCACCTCGAAAAAGCTCCTTAGGAAAGCCTTTTAAGGCGTTAATTTTTGACTCAATTTATGACAAGTATAAAGGTGTTATTGCCTATATCCGTGTTTTAAACGGTCAAATTAAAAAAGGAGAAGCTGTTAAACTTCTAAATATTCAAAAAGAGACTGAAATTATTGAAACTGGCTATTTTGCGCCCGACTTAATCGAAAAAGAGCAAATCAAAGCTGGTGATATTGCCTATGTTGCTACTGGCTTAAAAAACAGTCAAACAGTCAGAGTAGGAGAAACAATCGTGGCAAAAAACAATCAAGCTACTTCTCCTATACCAGGCTATCGCGAGCCGGAACCATTTGTTTTTGCCCATATTTTCCCGACAACCATGAAAAGCTTTCCTCAATTGAAGGATAGCTTAGAGAAACTTCATCTAAATGACTTTTCTTTCTATTATGCTCCGATTAATCACCCTGTTTTAGGAAGAGGTTTTAAGGCTGGTTTTCTAGGTATGCTACATTTAGAAATCGTTTTTGAAAGATTAAAAAGAGAGTACGATACTAAAATAATGCTAACTTCCCCTAGTGTTATTTATCATGTTATAACTAACCAAGATAATAAAATAGAAATTTCTTCAGCCCAAGAGATGCCTGATCTCAATAATATTAAAATGATAAAAGAACCTTGGGTAGATTTAGAAGTTCTATCTCCTATTAAATATACTAGTAAAATACATGAGTTACTTAGCCAAAGCAGAGGAGAGTTTCAAGATACTCAAATATTTTCAACTAAAGAAACTTTTATTCGCTATTATGTTCCTCTAGCAGAAATTATTGAAGATTTCCTTAATCAGCTCAAAAGCATTTCACAAGGTTTCGCATCTTTTAGTTATAAACCTTTAGATTATAGGAAGGTTGATCTTGTAAAATTGGATTTTGCGATTGTCAATGAAGTTAAACCCTCTTTATCTAAGCTTGTGCCACAGAAAAAAGCCTACCAAATAGCAAGAAGCTTCTTATCACGTTTAAAAAACAATTTACCTCAACAACAATTTGCTCAAGCTTTACAAGCAAAAATTGGCTCTAAGGTAATTGCTCGTGAGGATATTAGCGCTGCTAGAAAAGATGTTACAGCGGCTCTTTATGGGGGAGACTTTACCCGTAAAAAGAAACTTCTTGTTAAGCAACGTAAAGGCAAAAAAAAGCTTTTGAAAAAAGCTTCTGTTAGAATACCCGAAGAGGTTTATCTTAAAGTTTTGAAGAAAAAATAGCTTTACTTCATATTTTATTCCAAGCCTCTTGGAGTTCTGCTTCGCTGAAAATGCCTTGCAAAACTTCAAAGAAAATTTTTTGTTTAACTGTTTTATCCAGCAATTTATCAGGTCCGCCAGCCTGTTTTTTTTCTTGCCAATGATTAAAAATATTTACAACATCTCGCATGTTTATTTGAACTAAAACAATGTCTTCTAAATATTTTTCTTGAGCTTGATAGAATTGCTTTCTTTTGGCTAACTGTTCTCTTTTTCTCTTTAACACATCTTCATGAGGATTAATGGTAAATTGAATCCCTAATTCGCGAAATTGTTCAGATTGGTGATCTTCATTAGGCTGCTCTAAGGGTTCAATATTAACATTTCTTAAGTGAGGACTTCTTAAAATTAAAAAATCAATTTTTTCTTCAACATCTTGGTAAATATCCGTTTCTAAAACTTTAAAATCTAAATTATAATCATAGCTTAATTTTTTTAAAAAATTTTTCACCAATTTTTCAGCAATCAAACCAGCTTGTTTAGTTTCTTGATCAGACGCTAATCTTTCTCTATTTTTTCTATATATTTCTGTCTTTCGACTATCACGTCCGAAAGATTCCTGATTAAAGGCAATTTGTTGATCAAGCAAGTCCCTTAATTGATGTTTAGCTTCTTCAACTAAATATTTTTTTCTTAAGTGTCTTGGAACCGTATTAATGTCAAGACTGTATTTAATTCCCCAATCACCATCAGTTAAAAGCTCTCCTCTGGTAATTATTTCTTTATGGCCATCCTGGTCTTCTGAATACATCTGACCATTTTCTATCCAAGCTCTTCTTCGTTGTTTTTGTTTTTCAATATGTTCTTCAGGATTATCGATATTACTAAGATCTTGCCTTAATGTTTCCATAATAGCTTGTTTCTTTCTTTGAAGTTCAAGAATATTATCTTGACCTTCCGAATCAAGACTTAAATTATTAAGCAATGTTTGTAATTCTTCATCTACTTCAAAATCTCCCTTAATAGTTTCATTCAGTTCATTTAAATTTTTTTCAAATGATTCCTTCATAAATATTATTTATTGAGCCACCAAAGAGCAAAATTAAGCACTCCAGCAAATGTTGTCCATAGAAGATAAGGAATAAGCAAAAGGCCAGCATCTGTCTTGATGCAATAAAATTTAAAAATATTAAGCCAAATTAATAACCAGAGAATAGTTAATTCAATAAAAGCAAAAAGAGGCAAACGTAAGAAAAAGAAAAGAAATGACCATAAAAAATTAAAAGCAAGCTGAATAGCAAAAATATGGAGAGCTTGCTTCTTGTTTTCATTTTGAGATGTCCAAACAAGATAAAGAGCTAAACCCATTAAGAAATACAGTAGAGTCCAAGCTGGCATAAAAAGCCAAGCAGGAGGATTAAAAGACGGTTTGGTGAGCTGAACATACCAAGTCCTTACAGAAGAACTTGTCGCTAATCCTGCTAAGATACCTACAGCTTGAGGAATTAAAAGAGAAGTTAGAAGGAGAGATAATTTCTTTTTATTCATGTTAGAGAGGAATAAGCCAGCGGCCGGAATCGAACCGACGACCTTAGCTTTACGAAAGCTCTGCTCTACCAACTGAGCTACGCTGGCTTTTAAAAATTAATTTGCTCTTCAAAATCTTTATTGTTAAAATTAAAGATAAGGCATAATGAGAAAACCAACCATTGATAAAGCAACAATAATAATCATTACTTTCCAAATAATATTTTTAATTGATTGTTTTTGACGTTTTTTCATAAGATCTTTATATCATAAAATCGTCTTAAAAAAAAGAGTTATGTTAATTTCTCGTCTTCTAAATTCAAAAATATTTTCTCTATTAATAATATCAATCTTAGTATATTTAATTTTTTCTCTTATTGCGCCTCTTCAAGAAAAACAAAAGCTTGATAATCAAATCGCTCAGCTTGAAAAAGAAATACAAGAATTTCAAATTCAGCAAGAAGAACTACAAAGAAAAGAACAATATTTTAATAGTGAAGATTATTTGCAAAAAGAAGCTCGACGATTATTAAATTACAAAAGACCTGGCGAAGAAGTTTTTTCAGTTATTCCCGATAAAGGAGCTCAATCTGTTCAAGAGAAAACCGATATTCAAGAAGAAAAAATAATTGATTCAACGGACAAAAATGATAAAATATCAAATATAAAAGCTTGGTATAAGTATTTTTTTAAAGCGCGGCAGTAGCTTAGCTGGTAGAGCGTCTGCTTCCCAAGCAGAAGATCACGGGTTCAAATCCCGTCTGCCGCTTAAGTTCAAAATTAAATTTATTAAAAGGAGGTAGTTCACATGACATCAGCGCGATGTTTTAACTGTAGAGCAAGTTACGATGAAAGAGAGGGGAGAACTTGTGTTAATGGACATTTTCTTTGCATGGAATGTATCTCAGATATTTATGCGGAAGGTGTTCAATCTTTTAATCTCCAAAGGCCTGATAAAGGATGTCCTTTGTGTGGTGCACCATGGGATAAATCTAAGCCTTATTGGGAATATGTTCCATATAACATACGCAAAAAAAATAAAGATTAACTAAAATAAAAGAGCACAACAAGATTAAGGGGATCATATTGATCCTCTTTTTTTTATCACGATATATATTAACAAGAATATTTATTTTTTCTATTGGCTTTTTGAAAAATTTATTATAAAATGAGGTTATGATATCGGTTCATGATCTTAAAGAAAATTTAGTTAAACTTAAAGACAACATCCATCAAGCTATGGATTATCTTGATTTTCAGTCTCAAGAACAAAGAATTAGAAAATTAGAAAAAGAAGTTCAGCAACAAAGTATTTGGGAAAATAACCCCCAGAAAGCTGGTCAAATTCAAGCTGACATTATTTCTTTTAAAGAACAAAAAAAACAATGGCTATCTTTAAAAAAACAAGCTGATGAGCTTTTTTTACTAATTAAAGAACTTAGAGCTCCTGAATCTCAAGAGGGAGAGGATCTAAGCCAAGAAGAGAAAGAACTTGCCCAAGAAGTGGCTCAAGAATATGAAGTAATTAAGAAAAAATATGATAAATTAGAACTTGAAGTTTACTTAGGAAAAAAGTATGATAAGAAAAATGCTATTATGTTTATTTACGCCGGAGCAGGCGGAATAGATGCACAAGATTGGGCTAAAATGCTTTTAAGAATGTACCAACGTTATTGTGAAAAAAAGAACTTTAAAATTAGTTTAAAAAATATCACCAATACAGAAGAAGGGGGTATTAAAAATGCTGAATTAGAGATAAAAGGAACTTATGTTTATGGAATCTTAAAAAACGAAGCTGGCGTTCATCGTTTAATTAGAATATCACCTTTTTCAGCTCAATCTTTAAGACATACTTCGTTTGCTTCAGTAGAAATTTTACCAAAACTTGATAAAATAGATCTTAAGAATTTAAAAATCAAAGCTAGTGATTTGCAATTTGATATGTACAAAGCAAGCGGGCCAGGAGGTCAGAATGTTAATCGCCGTGAGACAGCTGTAAGAGTTACTCATCTACCTACTAATATTCAAGCTGCTTCTCAAACAGAAAGATCTCAAGGAGTTAATCGAGAAAGAGCTCTTAATTTATTAATGGGTAAACTTGTTCATCTCTTAGAACAAAAAAATCTTGAAAAGATAGAAGCATTAAAAGATAAAGTATCCCCTGAATGGGGAAATCAAATTAGAACTTATGTCTTACATCCCTATAAACAAGTACGGGATCATCGTACCGGGTTAGAATTATCTAAAATAGATAAAGTCCTAGACGGTGACTTAGAAGAGCTAATTGAAGCTAATCTTAAAAAAAATATTAATTCTTAAAACTATTATGATAACTTTTGAAAATGTTTCCAAGATTTATAATCACTCTTTCGCCCTTAAAAATATTGATTTAAGGATTTTCCCTCAAGAATTTACTTCCATCGTGGGACGTTCAGGTGCCGGCAAATCTACTTTAGTTAAATTACTTATAGGAGAACTAAAGCCAACAGAAGGAAAAATTATTATTGATAAAGTAGATATTACAAATGTTAAATCAAAGGTAATGCCATATTATAGACGTAAGATTGGCATTGTTTTTCAAGATTTTAAGCTTTTAAATTTTAGAACAGCAGCGGAGAATATTGCCTTTGCTATGGAAGTAGCTAATCTTCCTTATAATAAAATTAAAGAAGATACTTTAAAAATTTTAAAAATTATTGGTTTAGAGAATCGTAAGAATAATTTTCCTGCACAACTGTCAGGAGGTGAAAAGCAAAGAATTGCTATTGGACGTGCTTTAGCTTTAAAGCCAGATATTCTCATAGCTGATGAACCAACTGGTAATTTAGATCCCATTCATACTTGGGATATTATTAACCTGCTTGTCAAAATTAACGAATTAGGCACAACTGTTATTCTAGCTTCGCATGACAAAGAAATCATCAACTCTCTGGGAAAGAGAGTTGTTAGTTTAGAAAACGGTAAATTAGTGCGCGATGAAAAAGAAGGCAGGTTTATGGTCTAAATATATAATTAGTAATATTTAACTATCATGTTGATTCCTTTTTTCCGTGTTTTAAAAACAGGCTTAGCTGATTTTTGGCGCAATAAATGGGTTTCTCAAGCAACTGTAGGTGTTATGATTATTACACTTTTTGTTATTGTAGCTTTTTTTATGTTGGGAGGCGCTATGAATAATATAGTTGATAATTTAAAAGCGCGGATGGACATTAGCGTCTATTTTAAAATTGACACTGACGAAAGTAGTATCCTTGAAATCAAAGAAAATTTAGAAAAATTAGACCAAATAACAGCTATTACTTATACTTCTAGAAGTGAAGCGTTAGAAAGTTTTAAAGAGCGTCATCAAGGTGATCCTCTTATCCTGCAAAGTCTTGAGGAAATAGGTTCTAATCCTTTAACTGCTTCTTTAAACGTTCAGGCCCAAGAACCATCATCAGATTTTCCTTTTATTAATCAATATCTTGATAAAAACTACTCAGCCCTTATTGATAATATTAATTATCAGGAGAATAAAGAAATCATTGCTCGCATTAGCAATTTTTCTGATAATGCTAAAAAAGTAGGCATTGTGTTAAGCTTAATTCTAATTGTTATTGTTATTTTAGTAACTTTTAACACAATTCGCTTAACTATCTATTCAGTGAGAAATGAAATTGGAATTATGCGTCTTGTGGGAGCTAGTAACACCTATATTCGCGGACCCTTTCTGATTGAAGGAGTTATCTATGGTATTATTGCTACTATTATCAGCACAACAGTTGCTTGGGGAGTTTTCAACTTAGCTAATGAAAAATTATCAGCTATGATGCTTGATTTTGATATTTATAGTTATTTTATGACCAATATTTGGTATATCATAGGTCTCCAATTGGCTGTGGGAGCTATCTTAGGAATATTGGGCAGTTATATTGCTATTAGAAAATATCTTAAAGTTTAACACTGAATTTATGCTACTGTCACGACAAGCTATTCTAGATCATATGAAAAAGGGCAATGTTGTCATTAGTCCTTTTAAAAAAGAATTTTTATCATCAGCTTCTTATGATGTAAGTTTAGGAAAATATTACTGGCGAGAAGCATATCATAACGGTGGTATCATCACTTACAACCCTTATTCTAAAAAAGATGTTCAAAGAGTTTGGGGACCCAAGTATTATGAAGCTCGACCTTTGAAGAAAAGGCTTAAAGATATGCCTTTTAAAAAATTAGAAGGTATTAGCATGGATGACTTAGTCATTTGGATTGCTCCCGGTGAGACAATCTTAGCTCACACGCAAGAATTTATCGGAGGACGGAATTGTGTTAACACAATGATGAAAGCCCGTTCATCAATGGGCAGAAATTTTATTGAAATTTGTAAAGACGCTGGCTGGGGAGATATTGGATATGTTAATCGCTGGACAATTGAGGTAACAAATAACAGTCGTTTTTATCATATTCCTTTAGTTGTTGGTCGCCGTATTGGTCAAATTACCTTTTTTGAAACACAACCTATTGATGAAAAAGAAGCGTACTATCAAAAAGGAAAATATCAAAAGCAACAAGATAAAAATCTTGATGATATTAAACGTTCTTGGTCTCCGGAAATGATGCGACCTAAAATGTATCAGGATAGCGAAGTTATAAAAAAGAAAAAATAATCTATGAAATATCTACCTACAATTGGTTTGGAAATCCATGCTGAATTAAAAACTAAGACAAAAATGTTTTGTTCTTGTAAGAATGATCCCGATGAAAAGCAACCTAATGTTAATGTCTGCCCAGTTTGTTTAGCGCATCCTGGCACCTTACCTGTTATTAACGAAACAGCTGTTAAAAAAGTTTTAAAAGCTGGTCTCGCTTTACACTGTCGTATTGGTGAGTTCTCTCAATTTGATAGAAAAAGCTACTATTATCCTGATCTTCCTAAGGGATATCAAATTTCTCAATATAAATATCCTTTATGTGGACCAGGATACCTTGAAGTTATCTTAGATAATTACATTAAAAAAGTTCATATAACAAGAATTCATTTAGAAGAAGATACCGGACGCCTCGTTCATGCTAAAAAAGATAATTATAGTTTAGTCGACTTTAATCGTGCTGGTGTTCCTTTAATGGAATTAGTTACTGAACCCGATATTCAAAACGGTCAAGAAGCTAAATGTTTTGGAGAAGAGCTACAATTAATTCTAAGATATTTAAATGTCTCTGATGCTAATATGGAAAAAGGGCAAATGCGCTGCGAGGTTAATATTAGTTTAAAAGAAGCATCTCAAGATGCGCCTTTAGGTACTAAAGTAGAAATTAAAAATTTAAATTCTTTTCGCGCAGTTCAACAGGCAATAGATTATGAAATTAAGCGCCAAACTAAAGTACTTAATAAAGGAGAAAAAGTCATTCAAGAAACACGAGGCTGGGACGCTAAAAAACAAAGGACAATGTCTCAGCGCGTTAAGGAAGAAGCTCATGATTATAGGTATTTTCCTGAGCCAGATTTACCACCCTTAAAAATATTTCCTGAGCCCCCCAAGGAAAAAGATATTCAAGGAACTTTATTGATCTTAAGTGAGTTGCGCAACGACATGCCTGAACTACCTAACGCTAAAAGAGTTCGCTTTGAGAAAGATTATGCTTTGGCAAAAGAACAAATAGAAGTCTTAGTTCATAATAAAGAATTAAGTGAATACTTTGAGAAAATTGCCTCAGAGCTTCTAGCTTGGCTTAAAGTTAGTAAAACAAAAGAGCAAAAAAAGATTAATAAAGCTTACAACTTAGCCGCTAACTATATTGTTACCGAACTTCAGAAATTAACCAAACACTCTAGGGAAGAGAAAGTAATTGAAAAGATAACAGCTGAAAATTTTGCTGAATTAATTAAAATGATTCTGGGTAATGAAATTAATTCATCAGCTGCTCAAGCTATCTTAGAAGAAATGTACAAAACTGGTAAAGACCCTTCTGATATCGCTCAAGAAAAACAACTTTTGCAAATGAATGATACTCAAGAAATTGAAAAAATTATTGACCAGGCTATTCAGGATAATCCAAAAGTTGTGAAAGATTATAAGAATGGCAATGAAAATGCTTTGCAGTTTTTCGTAGGACAGGTTATGAAAGCAACAAGGGGGCAAGCTAATCCTCAAGTAGCTCAAGAAATTCTCTCTCGTAAATTATCAAAATATATATAATGACTTGGCGATCCTGGGTTGAAATTAAAACTTCTTGTATAAAGCATAATTTAAAGACAGCTCGAAAATTAATTGGACCACGAGTAAAATTAATGGCCGTTGTAAAATCAAATGCTTATGGTCACGGAATTATTAAAACAGCCAAACTTGCAACCGAAACAGAGGCTGATTGGCTAGGAGTTGATTCTCTCCAAGAAGCTCTCTTATTAAGAGATAATGGTTTTCAAAACCCTCTTCTTATAATGGGATATATTCTAAAGGATAATCTAAAAAAAGCTGTTGATAATGATTTAGACTTTGTTGTTTACAATCCAGAAACCCTTGATACTCTTGCTCAATTAAAAAAGAAGTCAAAAATTCACCTTAAAATTGAAACTGGCACGATGAGACAAGGTATTTTTCTAAAAGATTTACCTTGTTTTATAAAAAAAATTAAACAGCTTCCTAATATTCAAATTAGGGGAATATATACTCATTTTGCCAATATTGAAAATACCACAGACCATACTTTTGCCAAACAACAATTAGAAAAATTTAAACAAGCTTTAACAATCACTCAAAATGAAGGTATTCACCCCTTAGCTCATACTGCTTGTAGCGCTGCTTTGATTCTTTATCCAGAAACTCATTTTAATATGGTAAGGCTCGGTCTAAGCATGTATGGCTTATGGTCTTCTCCTCAAACTATTGTTTCAGCTCAAAATTTAAAGAGAAAAATTAACTTAAAACCAGCTTTGACTTGGAAAAGCAAGATTGCTCAAGTTAAAACAGTTCCTGCTAATACAAAAATAGGTTATGGGCTTACAGAAAAAGTTAATCAGACTACTAAAATCGCCGTTATCCCCGTAGGTTATTGGGATGGTTACAGTAGAAAACTTTCTAGTATAGGTAATATTCTAATTCAAGGAAAAAGATGCAAAGTTTTAGGAAGAATTTGTATGAATATGATGATGGTTAATGTTAATCATTTAAAAGATATTCATCCAGAGGAAGAAGTGGTTCTCTTAGGCAAACAAGGCAATGAAGAAATAACAGCTGATGAAATTGCTCAAAAGATAGGAGCTATTAATTATGAAATTATTACAGGAATTAATCCCTTAATTCCAAGAAAATTTATTTAATATGTAATTAGAATAAAAATTAATGAATTCTTAATTCATTAATTAATATTTCTAAACATTTAAAAAATATGTGGTGGATTATCTTAGTTATTATTGCTATTCCTTTTTTAGCAATAATTTTAATTTACAATAAGCTGATTCGTGGTCGTACAAGATGCGAAGAAGCTTGGTCAGATATTCAAGTCCAATTAAAAAGACGGCATGATCTTGTACCTAATTTAGTTAATACCGTTAAGGGCTATGCTAAGCATGAAAAACAGCTCTTGGAAAATGTTACGAAAGCTCGTAATCAAGCTATCCAAGCTAAGGATATGCAAGAAACGACTCAAAAAGAAAATGCTCTATCATCTACCCTTAAGACTCTCTTTGCAGTCGCTGAAAACTATCCTGATCTGAAAGCTAACGCTAACTTTTTAGAACTTCAAAGAGAATTAACAGATACCGAAAACAAGATTCAAGCAGCGCGCCGTTTTTACAATGGCAACATACGAGATTTCAACATTGCTATTCAAAGTTTCCCTACTAATATTATTGCCGGAAACTTTAACTTTGAGAAGAAAGACTTGTTCGAATTAGCCACTAAAAAAGAGGCTGAAGTACCTAATGTAAGCTTTGAAGACAAAAAATCCAATAAAGAAGCTTAAATTATGACTCTTTACACTCATAAAGCTGCTAATATTAGAAAGACAGTGTTTCTAATGTTTATCTTCTTAGTCTTTGTTATTGGTGTTGGCTGGCTTTTTAGTTACGCCTTAGACTCCCAAATAATCTTATATATAGCCATAGTATTTAGTGTTATAACAGCATTTTCAAGCTACTGGTGGTCTGATAAGATGGTTACTAAAATTGCCAGAGCTCAAGAAGTAAAGTTTAAGGATAATCCTGAACTATATCGAATCGTTGAGAATTTAGCTATAACTGCTGGTTTACCAAAGCCAAAAATCTATCTTATTCAAGAAACACAGCCCAATGCTTTTGCAACAGGCAGAGATCCTAAACATGCAGTTATTGCAGTTACCTCAGGCATTTTAGAAAAACTGAACCGCTCCGAATTAGAAGGTGTCTTATCGCATGAACTTTCCCATATCGGCAATCGAGATATGCTTTTAATGACAATTGCGGTTGTTCTAGCCGGTACGATTGCTTTAGCTTCAGACATATTTATCCGAATGCGTCTTTTTGGAGGAGGCAGGAGAAAATCAAACAATAGTCAAGCTCAAGCCATAATTCTAGGAATATCTTTAGCGGCTGCTATTTTAGCTCCTATTGCAGCTGCTATGATTAAAATGGCTATCTCAAGAAAAAGAGAGTATTTAGCTGATGCCACAGGTGCTCTTATCACGCGTTATCCTGAAGGATTAGCTTCTGCTCTTGAAAAAATTTCAGCTGATAACAATCCCATGAGATCAGCTAAAAATGCGACAGCTCATCTATATATTTCAAATCCTTTTCGTGGCAAACAAAGAAAACGATGGTTGAATAAACTTTTTTCAACTCATCCCCCCATAGAAGATAGAATAGCAAAATTAAGAGGCATGGATATTTCTCAAAATGCTGCCCAATCTTAAAGAGGAAAAGAAGCTTTTTAAAAAAGGAGCCCGGTATATTGCCGGTTTGGACGAAGCAGGTAGAGGTCCTTTAGCTGGCCCTGTTGTAGTAGGAATAGTTGTTTTTGAAAAAAACAACCTAATAGAATGGCTTTCTTTGGGAATTAATGATTCTAAAAAATTATCTTCTCAACAACGCCAAAAAATTCTTAAAAAAGTTAAAGCCAAAGCTAAAGAATGGCAAACTGTTAGAGTAGGGGAGAAGTTTATTGATAAAAAGAATATCCGGCAAGCAACTTTAATTGCTATGAGACGTGCTTTTTTAAAGACAACTCTTCCTCTTGACTTTCTCCTAATTGACGGTCAAGATACTTTAAAAGATTTACCTATTAATCAAAAAGCTATCGTTAACGGCGATGAGATGTCAGTTATCATTGCTGCAGCTTCTATTCTAGCCAAAGAGACTCGTGATAATATTATGCGACGTTATGCTAAGAAATATCCTCAATACGGCTTTGAAAAACACAAAGGATATGGTACAACATTTCATAAAGATAAAATTTTAAAATATGGACCATGTAAGATCCATAGACAAAGTTTTCACTTATATTAAATTCATTTAAGGTGGGATGCCAGAGCGGTCGAATGGGCCTGCTTGGAGAGCAGGTGTGCCTGCAAAGGTACCGTGGGTTCGAATCCCACTCCCACCGCCAGTCAGGATTTTTCAAGCTTTTATTCGCCTCGCGCCTCGCTACGGCTCGGCGCTCGGCTACCAATTTATATTCATTTTTGGCTGAAAAAGAAAATTTTTCATGACTAATTGGAAATATATTTTAATTGTAGTAATTTTATCTGCTATCGTTGGCATAGGAGTGCTTTATCAGTGGCAAGCATTAAAAGAAGAAGCGAAAATATTAGAGAGTGAAGCACCGGAAAAGATTACTGAAGTTCCCGAAGAAGAACAAGAAGAATTATCAGTAGTTTCAGAAGAAGAAAAAGAAGAATCATCAGTTTCCACAGAGCAACAGGAGATATTATTTTCTCTTCCGTTTCATAACAGCACTAAATTACTTCAAGTGTTTCTAAGAGGCGGAGATCCTATTACCGGTCTTTTATTGTTTGTATATGACACAAAAGACAAGTCTTCAGTGTTTTTAGGTAGCATACGGAACGTTTCTTATACGGGTAATTCGGGAGGACTATTCGTGCCAATCGCGATAACGAAAGATAATAATAATATTATTTTAGATGCCGAGATGGGTTCCCCGGGAGCAGGTGGAGGTAGTGTAGATTATGGTTATGCGATGATTCCGATAACGCCGGCGCCAGAGATAAATTGGGTTATCAAAGACTTTTGGTTCATTGCTACGCACTCTGCACATTTTTACGATTCGTTCAGCAAGGTAGTGTATGTTGATGAGGGTGAAAAAATTCCTCACTATTCGGTGCCCGGGCCATCAAATGATGGTGCAATCGTATTTCGTAATCTTGAGATGGAAAGTAATAAAGATTTTTACTCAACTGCTTTTACCGGATACAAAAGACCAGGGTTCAAAACGCCAAATGATGTCATGGCTGGCGGTGCAGGAAAGATATTAGAAGAGGAAAATACAAGTTATGAGATCATTGGATTAGACGAGAACAATGGAATTTTGAGTTTTAAAGCGACGGTATACATTTTTTCCGATGATTGCTCAGATCAGTATTGTGCGGAGAAATCTACTATTGAAAGATCAATACCGTTGCCATAGAGAAACAAAATTAACACCTTGTTGGATTTAATACTATAACTTTAACCCTAATTGGTTAACGGGAATTTGTCGTCAAAGAAGAACTAATTGTTAAAGAATACGGCGAAGCCGCCGTGCCGACCTTTCTTTCTTCGCGCCGCCGCGCGCGGCGGCGCGAAGACCAAAATTCGTTCGAGCTATATTCAATATACACCGCCAATTTGCTTGCTCAATCTTTTGACTGATTTAGCAAAATAAATTTCACTTAGAATTGATTAAGCTCACAAATTCTGGTTTTATGCAAAATTATCAATTTCATATAAGATTATTTATCAATTGACATAAAAAATATAAATAAAATATATGTTTCCTGGAGAAAGTAAAGAACAATCTAATTTCCCTCCTAACCCGGAAAAAGAAAAGCAAGATGCTCAAGAAGAGATTTCTCAAGAATTGCAATCTAAGCTTGAGAAATTGCCTGAAATGCTTGAGAAAAACCCGGAATTTAGTGCTAAAGGTAGAAAATTTAAAGTTGAAACTGCTGGTGATTTTTTAGTAGCTGAAACACAAAAAAGAGGCACCATCATTCAAGAAATGTTAGAGAAATACAAAGGTCAAGATTATGAAAGAGAAAAAATTGCCGCTAAATTAGAATATTTCTTTAAAACAACCGAAAGTTTTTTTAAAGCATATGTTGAACTAAAAGAAGATTATGCTCCTCTTGCTCAAATAATTGAAGAACAATATCCTGAATTAGCTAAAATTTATGCAGCAAGTAAAGAAAAACTAAATGAACGAAACGATCAACCAACATCTTAATATTTTAAGAGCTCTTCAATCTGAAAGCGGACTCTTTTTAGCATCTAGTCAAGAAGTCCCGACCGGATATAACAAAGCCTGGCTAAGAGATAATTTTTATACAAGCTTAGCTTTTGAAGCAATTGGTGACTGGGAAACAGTTAAGAAATTATGGTGGGCAATTTTAGATATTTTATTAAAACACGAAGAAAAAATCAGCTATGCTGTTCAGAATAAACCTCATGAAAGCTGGCAATATATTCATGCCCGCTATAATCCTAAAACCTTTGATGAGTACTGGGAAGAATGGGGAAATAAACAAAATGATGTTGTTGGAGAAATAATGTTCAAAGTAGGCGAACTTGAAAAGAAATCTTTAGGAATTGTTAGAAATAAAAATGATAAAAGAATTCTGCAAAAATTAGTAGATTATGTTAATTCTATTGAATATTGGCATGATCCTGATTCAGGCATCTGGGAAGAAGGCGAAGAAGTGCATGCTTCTTCAATTGGCGCAGTTTTAGCAGGTTTAAAGAATTTATCAACTTTTCCTTACATTAATATTCACCAGGATTTAATAAAAAAAGGCGAGCTTGCCTTAAAAAAACTTTTGCCCAGAGAGTCACAGAACCATTTTTGCAATTTAGCTCAATTAAGCCTGATTTATCCTTACAATATCATCGAGCAATCAATGGCAGATGAAATTTTAAAGAATCTGGAATACCAATTTATTAGAAAAAATGGTGTTATTAGGTATAAAAACGACCATTACTATAACAAAAACAAAGATGGATGGAGCGAAGAAGCTGAATGGACTATGGGCTTTCCTTGGCTAGCCCTGGTTTATCATCAAAGAGGCGAAAAGGAAAAAGCAAAAATTTACTTAGAGAAAGCAAGAGCTACCTTAGATCCGGAAGGTAAATTACCAGAGCTTTACTATTCAAACTCAACTAAGCCCAATGAAAATATTCCTTTAGCTTGGGCAGAGAGTCTTTTTATTGTTGCCTCTTTAAAAATTAAAGGATAGACCATTCTGTTTTAATTTATATGCTTGATTTAATCACGCATATTTTTTTATTTTATAATTCTTAACTTTGTAAAATTGAAGGAATTATTTGATCTTTTAATGTTTAGGTGTTATTCTAAGATTAGTTGGAGGAGATTTGTTTATCCAACTAATTTTTTCAAAAAGGGAGGTATCGTAATGGAAGAACAAGTTTTTGAGGTCAAGAAAGTTAGCGAAGAAAAACTTGGTTCTATAGAGGATTTAGAAATCACTCATAAAAACTGCTACGGTGGTAAAATAACTATCTCTTATTACAGTGCTCACATGCTTCTTGAGTGCAACCGTTGCAAAATAAGATTTTACTTATACGATAGTCCTCATATAAGAATGGAACTACTTAGTGTTGCTGTTGAAGGCAAGGAGAAGAAATTCCAACCACTAAAAGCAAAAGAAGGGATTTTTTCAGCAATGAGTTATTCAGCCAAATTTGTCCAAAAAAAAGAAGAATAAGTAGCAATAAAGACCTAAGCCTATTATGGTATAATCCAGAAAAGCTTAGGTCTCTTTTTTTATATGTAGTCAACAACTATTTTATATTATACACAAAATTAGATTGAAGATTGTCATTAAATATAACTATTTTTTTAATTTAATGTCTCCTTGAATAACAACCAAAACAGAGCTATCATTTTAATAAAGAAACACTATTTTTAATTCCTCTTCAGTTTGATTGAGGTATTTTTCCATGATATTATTAAAATGTAATTATATCAATAATTCGTATAATATACAAAATTAAGTAAATTTTTTATATTTATTTCGTATAAAAACAAGTTATATGAAATACATGTTTTCCTTTTGGGGCTACCGCCCCAGCTCTTAAAAAGAATCCGATTTTGTTTTTCTTTTATTATAGAGGGGAAATATGGAGTTTTCTTCGCTCCGCTACGAAAACATTTATTTTATGAGGGGAATAAAGCGGTGTTTCCTCCGCTTCGCTCCGGAAACGGTTTATTTATTAAGGGGAAACGAATACAATAGGATCACTTATTTGAAATAAATTTATGGCTAGAGAAGCATCAGCTAAAAATCTTACAAATGCGAAACGGGCAAAGAATGATGAGTTTTATACTCAATACATCGATATTCAGAAAGAAATTGAGAAGTATTTAGACTACAACCCTAATACGTTCCGAGCTAAAGTAGTATATTGCAACTGCGACGATCCTTTCGAGAGCAATTTTTTTCGCTATTTTGTACTCAATTTCAACAAACTTGGACTGAAGCAACTTATTACCACGAGCTACAAACCATCACCTGTTGCTAACACGCAATTGGCATTATTTGGCGATGATAAGACTCTTGCCGAATCAAAAGGTCGTCCAAAACTAACAGCCAACAAGTTTATTATCAATGAAGTAAAAGATATAGACGGTGATGGCGAGTTTAATTTAAAAGATGTTGCCAAACAGCTAAAGGCAAACAAAAACAACGAATGGGCACCGCTTGAGGGTGATGGCGATTTTCGAAGCGATGAATGCATAGAGTTACTTAAACAGTCTGATATCGTCGTAACAAATCCACCGTTTAGCTTGTTCCGAGAATATGTGAAGCAACTTTTTGATTACAAAAAAAAGTTTTTGATCATTGGCAATATTAATTGCATAACATACAAAGAAATATTTCAAAAAATTAAAAATAATGAAGCATGGCTTGGTAACGGAATGGGAAGATGGATTTCTGGCTTTATTGTGCCTCAATCCTACGAATTGTACGGAACAGAAGCTAGAATAGATGAAAATGGAGACAGAATTGTTGCCACTAATAATTGTTTGTGGCTTACGAATATTGATCATGGGCGACGTCATCAGCCATTGCCTCTAATGACTATGGAAGACAATCTAAAATATAGCAAACACAAAGAAATTAAAGGCAAAAAAACGTACGATGTATACGACAATTATGATGCCATAGAAGTGCCGTTTACTGATTCTATCCCTAGCGATTACCCTGGTGCAATGGGCGTACCGATTAGTTTTTTGGATAAATACAACCCTAAACAATTTGAAATTCTAGGAATGGATGATCATAGGTTGCAATATCCTAACTGGAGAGGCAGAGGTCCTGATTTAAATGGAAAGCCTGTTTATAGAAGAATTATTATTAAACATAAATAATATGAAAACAACTTTAAAAACTATTATTACCGTTAGGGATATTTGCGAAGGGTTCGTTTACAACGAACTCGAAGGCAAGGGTTTGTTTGGTTTGTCGGGCAAGCTTACTATTCAGCCAGAATACCAACGGAATTATATTTATGCGTCTGACGGCGGCAAAAGAGAAATGGCTGTCATTGAATCAGTCCTCAAAGGATACCCAATAGGATTGATTTATTTTAATAAGGTTTCTGCAAACATTTTTGAAGTGTTAGACGGACAACAACGAATCACCAGTCTCGGACGCTTTGTAACTGATAAATTTGCTATTAAAGACGAAAACGGAATGGAGCAATATTTCGGCGGAATGGCAAAAGACAAAAAAGATAGGGTATTAGAAACAAAGTTGCTAATTTATGAATGTGAGGGAACAGAAAGCCAAATAAAAGAGTGGTTTAAAACGATCAATATTGCTGGAGTTCCACTTGTTCCCCAAGAATTATTGAATGCAATCTATTCTGGAACATTTGTTACATTGGGCAAAGAGGAGTTTAGCAATAGCCAAAATTCCAATATTCAAAAATGGAGCGCGTATATAAAAGGCAGTGCAAACCGACAGGCATTTTTTGAGAGAGCTTTAGATTGGGTGAGTAAAGGGAATATTGATGACTACATGAGTAGTCATCGCAACGACAAAAACATCAACGAGTTAAAAAAATATTTCAACAGCGTGATTGATTGGATTTCTAGTGTATTTATAGATGTTGAAAGCGAAATGTGCGGGCTTGAGTGGGGGCGACTGTATGAGCAATACCACAAAAAAGCCTATGACCCAAAGAAAGTGTCAGCCGAAGTACGCAAGCTCTATAGCGACCCGTATATCAAAAACCGCAAAGGTATTTTTGAATTTATTTTAGGCGGTTCTATTGATACAAAATTACTTGAAGTTCGTGTTTTCGATGAAGCAACTAAAAAATCGGTTTATGCAACCCAAACTGCCAAAGCAGAAAAAAGTGGGGTATCAAATTGCTCACATTGCGCCATTGGACACGACGCAAATAAAGCGAAAATTTGGAGTTTGAGCGATATGGACGCCGACCATGTTTCGGCTTGGAGTAAGGGTGGCAAGAGTGATATTAAAAACTGTGAGATGTTGTGTAAGACACACAATCGAGCAAAAGGAAACCGGTAACCCAATATTTGGATCACATAATATTATGAAAATCAAATTTGTTCAAAAACACAAGTCCATAACAAGTTTTAATGAAGCCGACATTAAACCCTTTTCGGTATTTTTAGGCGTAAACGGATCAGGAAAAACTCATTTACTTAAAGCCCTGCAAGAGGGGTTCGTTCAAGCTGATAACATTTCTAAAGAAAAAATTTCTTATTTTAATCTCCAAACTTTTCTTATTAAAAATCAAAGGCCAGTTACCCCTGCAAGCCTTGATGAAGAAAAAATGCAGGCATGGAATATTTTAGTAGCACAAAAAGCAACATTCGAAAGTTACGACAATAATATAAAACCAATCGTAGGAGAAACGGACAATCCTTACGACGTAGATGTGAAGGAAGAGCAAAGAGAAAAATATGTTAGTCAAAAGAAAAACATTTCAGATTTCATCAATAGGCAAACTGAGAAAAAGCCAAAAATAAGGAAACTACTAAAAACTGGCATATTTGAATCTGGGAAATATGCAACATCTCTAACTCAAACTGATTTTTTCAAATTTTCAAGCTACAACCCTGATGATTACGAACTACTTGAGAGCTTAAGTGAGGTTTTTCTTGATTATCAAAAGAAAATCATCAAAGCAAAATTGCGAAAAAGCGACGGTGGCGAAGAACTTAACGAAGATGACCTTCAAAAGCTGGAGGAACTTTCGCCTTGGAATTTTGTAAACAAAATGTTTCAAGAGTTTGGACTCATTCACACAATTTCAAAACCAGAATTTGAGGCAGGAGACCTAATTAACAGCCAGGCACTATCATTCCAAGTAAAGTTATTTATCAATGAAGAAGAAATTGATTTTGAGGACTTATCTTCTGGAGAAAAAATTCTCTGTGCACTCGCAATTACTGTCTACCAAGACAATAAGTCGGAATTTCCTAAATTACTTCTTTTGGACGAGGTAGATGCATCCCTCCACCCATCAATGATCCAAAATCTCCTTGATGTGATTGAAGAAGTATTCATTAAAAACGGATGTAATGTAATTCTTGCCACTCATTCCCCAACCACTGCAGCGCTGGCATCAGAAGAATCTCTATTTGAAGTACAGAAAGGAAGTGAGCAACAAAAAATAAGAAAGATATCTCAATCTGACGCAATAAATCTTTTGAGTGAGGGCATCATAACCTTTGAGAAAGGTTTGAAAATTCAGAAAGATATTGATGACTCAAGAAAATTGCAAATTCTAACAGAGGGTAACAATGCAGAACACATTCAAAAAGCAATTGAGGTATTAGAAAGTAGTCTATCTACAGAAATAAAAATTATTCCAGACGGTGGCGGGCAGCAATTGAAAAATGCTTTTGATGCCTTTCTCAAGGCAGATCATGCTAACAAATTTCTTTTTGTGTGGGACTGTGATTTTTCCAACACAGTAAGCAATATTACTGAAACTGATAACTTCAAAACTTTCTGCTTTGCTGAAAATGCGGAAAATACAAAGGCAAAAGATAAAAACGGCAAGGCTGTTGGTATAGAAAACCTGTACCCAGATTCTATGTTCGTAGATGAAGTCTATTTTGAAAAAGAAATTCCAGGATCATACGGATCAACGACAAAAGTAAAAGAATTCGATAAACAAAAATTTCTGACAAAAATTAAAGCCGAAACAAACCAAGATACTTTTAAGAATTTCAAACCATTGATTGAAAAAATCAAAGAACTCACAAATGGTTCCGGTGGAGAATAAGATGTTTTCGGTCGGGGCAATTCACCCCTTTAATTCCCCTCTTGCCCCCCCTCAAACCAGAAAGTGGTGTTTTGGGCTTCGGGCATTCACCCCTTTAATTCCCCTCTGCCCTTCGCCCAAAACGGAAAAACAAAATCGGATCTTTCTTTTGTAAGAGCAATTTCTTTCAGAAATTAAAGGAAAACATGTACATCATATAACACTGCGTATGCGGTTACGGCTTGCTCCGTACCTCCGCAAGCCTCCACCCATATTTGCCAGTGGTAAGCACTTCGTGCAATTATACCACTGGCAAACATCGCATACGCAGGAACGTTAGACAAAATTTTGTTCAAAAATATTTTTTCATTTTTTATTGAGCCCTTTTGAAATTTCTTTTGGCAAAGAAAAAACCGCCTCAACCTTTTTGATATATTGGCGGCACGACAAAGCGAAGCGAGTAATGTGATTTTCACACGGCTTCGATAAACGAAGGGTGCGACGTGTAAGACACCTTACCGTTCCATTTATCGAACGCACACCACAGAACATCGGGTTTATGATTGGATCCTCCTGTGGCGGGAGCTACTCCAATGATCGTACCCTCTCCGATACCGGGATGTGTGATGCGGTCACCATATTTGAAGCCGAGTCCGAGTTTGCTGATTGCCTCGTCCGATGTGTTGACTTCAAAAGGCTTTCCGTAGAGGGGTGTTACTGTTTTTTTGCTCATGTTATCCTCCTTTTTGGTAGTTGTAGGTGCTATTTGACACCAAAATTAGCGTTCATATAGTAATATAGCAAAAAAGCTCCAGTCTGTCAAGGATGCTAAAAAAATTTCAAAAGGGCTCTTTAATAAGAATAAGATAAATATTTTTGAATAAAACTCAAGCCCCGCTGCGCTCTCACTCCGCTATCGCTCCGTTCGGGTCGCTTAACAAGGTGTATCTGGTTCGCCCCTCGGCTCGGGGCTCACCCAAATTTTAGCCCCTTTTTTGTATTCTTTTGTGATAAAATTAATAATGAGGAATACAAAAAAGTATCTGAAACTTCAGATACACCTAACGTTGTCCGAAATTGCAAAAACATTTTAATTCACTATTTTTATGAACCACGATATTAAATTCATTTACTTCGATGTTGGTGGTGTAGCCATTCTTGATTTTTCGAAAACCAATAAGTGGCATGAAATGACTCAGACTCTTGGTGTAGATGAATCTAATAGAAAACGATTTGATGATATATTTAATGAATTTGAGCCAGAAATATGTGTTGGTAAAAAAAGTCTTGATGAATTTGTAAAGGTTGTGAAGACTGAATTAGGGATGATTTTGCCAGCCGATTATTCGATGTTAAAAGACTTCGTAGACAGATTTGAAGCTAACGTGAGTCTACATCCTATTCTCAACAAACTATCTGAATGTTATCAACTTGGATTACTAACCAACATGTATCCAGATATGTTAGATAGGATTAAGGAGAGAAGTATTTTGCCACAAATAGAATGGAATGCTGTTATCGATTCGAGCATAGAAGGCGTTATGAAACCTCAAGAAGAAATTTACAAACTTGCGGAAGATAAATCAGGTTTTAAGGGTGGCAAAATACTCTTTGTTGAGAATAGTGCTATGCATGTTGAAGCTGCAAAGAAACGAGGCTGGCAAACTGTTTTATATGATCCGTCTGATATCTCTGGCTCAAATATGAGGTTGAAAAAGCTGTTGGGTATTAAGCGGAAGAATTAAAAAGTTTTTGCAACTCAAGGGGTCACTGCGCTTTCGCTCGTACCTCGCCCACCCTCGGACAACACGGTATATCTGGTTTGCCTCTCGGCTCAGGGCTTACCCAAATTTTGCTCCAACTATTTGAAATGATAAAATAAGGATGGAGCAAAACATCAGATATACCGAAACGTTATACGCAATTCAAAAAATATTTTTCTAACAGATAATAAGGAATGATAGGTTTTCAAAGGGGAATAAATTTGATAACATTTTCAAAAAATTTTATAAAACCCGCTCTACGATAGATTCTCGTCGCTAACGCTTTTCGATTACATTGTACTCGCGCTTCGCTCTGTGAGAAATAGGATCAACTCTATTTTTAAAAAATTAAAATATAAACTAATATTAGCTTTATGTCAGAAGTGTATCAATACCTTAAAAATTTAGAAATTCCATATAAAGAATTCAAACACAAAGCAGTTTTTACGGTCCAAGAAGCCGAGGAAGTAGAGAAAAATATCCCAGGCGTAAAAACAAAAAGTCTTTTTTTGAGAGACAAAAACAAAAAAAGATATATTCTATTTTGTTTAAATAGCAAGAAAAGGGCAGATATTAAACAATTAGCCAAAAAATTAAATCTTAAACATCCAAGCTTTGCTTCTTCAGAAGATTTAGAGAAATTTCTAAAAGTAAAGCCTGGTTCAGTTTCTCCTTTCGGAATTTTAAACGATCAAGAACATCAAGTAGAATTATTAATTGACAAAGAAATACTGGAAGGAGATAGTGTCAATTTTCATCCAAACGATAATAGATTTACTATAAATTTAAAACCAAAAGCTTTTAAGAAATTTCTTAATAGTTTAGATAATAAATTCTCTTTTTTTTAAGAAAATAAAAGTAATTTCTTTCCATTGATTAACTAAATTTTTGTTCTTTAGAAGTTTGTTTTTTTATTAGAAATAGAGATATAATTAAACAAATAAATAAGATGTAATAAGATTTATGAAAGAAAATATTAATAAAAATATTAAAAAAGGCGAAATAATAATTTATAAATCTCTAAAAGGACCAGAAATTCAAGTAAAACTTGATAAGAATACTGTTTGGTTAAATGCTCATTTAATAGCTGATCTTTTCGACGTTCATCGTCCTGCTATAGTTAAACATATTAATAATATATATAAATCAGGTGAGTTGAATAAAAAAACAACCTGTTCCAAAATGGAACAGCTTGCTGCTGATAACAAAATCAGAAAAATAAACTTATATAATCTAGATATGATTATTTCTGTAGGTTAAAGTATTTAATTAAAGGATACGCTATAAAAAAAACAGCTTCTTCAGGCTCGCAATCAACTAAAAGATTTAAAAGAAACTGTTTCTTTGCTTGAAAAAAACTAAAAATAAAATACTTGCTGGGTAAGTTAACGAAATATTAAGTTTATTAGCAAATTACGCTAAGACCTTAAGCTTACTTGAACAATATGACAAGGAAAAATTATCGTTAGTTAGAAAGGTTAAAGGAAAATATATCCTGCACTACAATGAAGCAAAAAGAATTATTAGCCAAATCAAAAAGAATTAATTGACAGAAAAGAAGCAAGTAACTTATTCGGACAAGAAAACAACAACAAATTAAAAGCAATTTTAGGAAATATTTGTCAATCATTTAATGGTAAAAAAATATATTCTTCATTAGAAGAAAAAGTTGCATATCTTCTTTATTTTATAATTAAAGATCATCCTTTTGTGGATGGTAATAAAAGGATTGCTTCTATTCTCTTTATCCATTCTCTAGATAAAAATGATTATCTCTATAAGGCGAGTGGAGGAAAAAAGATTAATGACAATGTTCTAGCTACAATAGCGCTTTTAATTGCAATAAGTAATCCTGATGAAAAAGGTAAGTTTATTAAATTAATAACTAACTTACTTATTTCCTAAAATTAAAATTAGCTATTAAACTAAATAGGTTTCAAAAAACTCATAGTTGGACTAATTACAATTCAAGTGAATTTAATGCCAAATAATATAAAAAACAATATAGGATTAAATATTATAAATTTATTTTTAGATTACGTTAAACATCTTTTCCTAACAGGAACAATAATTCTGCATTTGGCTGTCTTAATATTTATCTTATCAAATATAAATCCTGATTTTTCATTTAGCTTCCTTAAATTTATACCAACTATTGGCTCTCAATATAAGACAGGGACTTTTAACATGGGTATAGAAGATATTACAAAAATCTTTCTAATCATATCTTTTTTGTTATGGATTTTTATTTCTTTGATTAGAGTCGGATTGAAAAAAACATTAAAAATTAATATAATTATTTCTCTAAAATATAAAATAATTTTATCTTTTGTAGCTATTAGTTTAATATATATCTCTGCCTCAAAGATAGTCATATCAAATAGTGCTTTAAATGAGATTTTTCATTTCACTTTTATCATTTTCTATATTATTAACCTTTTCTTATCAGCAGGATATTTTTTATTAGATTCTTTATCAAGAAAAATTTTAAAATTTACAAAAAGATAAGTTTATTAAATTAATAACCAACTTACTTATTTCCTTAAAATTAAACTTTAAAAATATCAGATTAAATCAATTCCAAACATTTAATACCTAATTATACTTTCTTAAAAAAATATATTAAATTAAATAATTTTAAAATTGTTAAAATTAAATTTATGCAAAATAAATCATTAAAACCAACAGAGCAAATTCAAGCCTCTAAAAATCTCTGGATTATTATACTTTTTATTATTATTTTAATAATTATAAGTAGTGGCATGTATTTATGGCATCAATTAAGCCTAAAAAAAATCAATCAACATTCACAACAACAAATCATCCAATTAACAAATCAAATTAACAACTTACAAAAAGAAAATAGTCGCCTCAAAGAAATAGAGCAAACAGGCACAACTACTTTTAAAAATTCGTTAAATAATATTCAATTTCCAGTCATAGCATACGGCCGACCAGGGCTTTTACATAATACCGAAACAGGCTTAGAAGAAAAGAAAAACTTAGAAGAGAAACTTATTAATCCCTATGTCGATTATCATAAAGAGAATGACCTTAATCTCGTTGCTATGTATATTACAGTCCCTCAAAATATAGGGGAAGAGTACAAAGTTGTTGCAATTTTTGGAAATGGTACTGAACAATTCCTTTTTGGAGCACGAGAGCAATCCTATGACTACTGGAAGCCTGGTTGTATGGGTCCTTGTGACTTCTCAGAAGAATTTAAGGAAAAATATCCCCAAATTGTAGAATAATATTTTATCCATACAAGATATTAAAAAAGACTAACAGCAATAGAAACAAGAAATAAAAAGGTTGAGCTGGATAAAGCTTGGGAAGTCAACTGGGCAAGAAGAATTATTATTGCTGTCCTAACATATCTTATCATCGTTCTCTTTCTTATAATAACTCATTTATCAAAACCTTTTATTAATGCTATTGTGCCAACAACAGGCTTTATTTTATCAACCCTATCATTGTCCTTATTCAAAAAAATATGGATTAGGCAGATAAAAAAGAGACATAAATAAGAGTTCTTATGATAATAATTAAAATGTGGTAAAATAGAAATATAAAGAGTGTTTTTTTAATTCATGAAAAAAGAAAGAATTAAGCAATTATCAATCTTAATTATTATATTTATTATTTTGCTAAGCGGCGGTCTTTTAATTTTTAAATACTTAACACGTTTACCTATCCCTAAAGATGCTCTTAGCGTTAGGGAAGTTCTTACAGAGCAAAAATTTAATCAATCTGTAAAAGTGTATGGAAAAGTTAGCAACCTTGGTACGCTTGGTAAACCTGCTTTTGAATTAAAATCAGAAAATGCCACTACTCATGTATGGTATGCCCTTATGGCAGAAGATGACGGCACTCCTATGCCAGAAGTAAGTATAGAACACATCAAAAATGATAATTGGGTTATCGTTGAAGGAGAACTTAAAGATGAAGGAAAATTTCACGACGGTAATATCATTTGGGCAACTTCTATTATTAAGGCAGAAACAAAACATAATAGAGATTTTTTTACAAGCATGGAAGAATGCCAAGAAGAATGTATTAACATGGGTTATGAAATAGGTAAATGTTACTTAGAAAAAGAGGTTCAAAAATCATATACTCAAATAGATGATTGCCTTATCCTTAACTCTGAAAAATGTCATCAAGCAGGAGATTGCAAATGTTATTGTTATAATAAATCTTAAAAATTTTCCTTGGTGAAGTTAGGAGTCGGAACTTCACTTTTTAAAAAGTAAATTCATCTTAATATATGAAAGAACTAAATACTAAGTCTTATTTTAATCAATACGGCACTTTTCTCTTTTATTCTTTGGTTATTGTAGGTATTATGATCTATGCCCGCATGACAAGAATATCTTTAGTAGATGTTGATTTAGATACTGTTATTATGCTAATGGCTCTCTTTGTCTTTGCTGATGCCTTAAAACCTCTTATTAGAAAGAACAAGAGGGTAAATGCCTTTATTTCAGCGGTAATTTTTATAGTTCTTCTTGTCTTTATTTTTGTTTTTCTCTTTATTAAAAGACCTGATGTTATGACGTAAGGATATGTTAAGCAGTATTCTCTTATAAAAAAGCAGAAAAATAAAAAACTCACATAAAAGAGTTTGTTATTGATGGTAATAAGTTGATTAAAACTGTTAAAAATTCATAAGAAAGTAACGCCAGGAGAATAATTATCAGAAACGAAAAAATAAAACAATACTTAAGGTTCCTTTAATAATAGGAGTTATCGTTGCTTTACTTGTATTAGTTATTGTTGCTATTAAGCTCTATCTTTTTTGGTTTCTTGTTACAAGACTATGATAGAAAAATATGATAAATTATAATTAAAAGAAATGAAACTTCAGATTAAGATAAACACCCAAGAAGATGCTGGCTTTGATAAAGCATGGTTTCGGAAAATAAGCCAACAGGTTTTTGAATTTTTAAATAAAGAAGGAAATTTTTTATTTAATATTAATCTTGTCAACGAAAATCAAATACAGGCAATTAATAATAAATTCCGTCATAAAGACCAACCCACAACCATTCTTACTTTTGTGGATAAAGATATTAAAGAAAAATTTATTAATCCAGAAAATGATTATCAATCTTTGGGAAGTATATTTTTGTGCCCTTCTCAAATAAGAAAACAAGCTAAAACAAGATATAAGATATCCACCAAAGAGTTAATGACAAGAATGTTGATCCATGGTATACTACATTTATTGGAGTACACTCATGAGAATGAAGAAAAAGCAAGTCTTATGGAAGAAAAAGAAGACTTCTTAATTAATCAATTAGAAAAATTCTCTTAAAATTTTTGATTTAAAGTATAGAAATCAAGTTTTTTGAGTTATATATTTTATTTACATTATGCGACAAAATATTATTGTAAGCATAGATATAGGATCTTGCAATATCCATGCTGTTGTAGCGGGAATTCATAGAGAAACTGGCCGTCTTGAGATTATCACAAGTACAAATATTCCTGTAAAAGGTATGCGTAAGGGTATCGTTATTGATCAAAATGAATTAACAGAGAGTTTGTCAGAAGTAATTAATCAGCTTGAAAAAAAAGCTAATTTATCTATTTCAGAAGCTCAAGTTAGTATATCAGGATCTCATATTGAAACAAAAACTAGCAAAGGAGTAATTGCTATATCTAGAGCAGATGGAGAAGTAACAGAAGAAGATATTAGTAGAGTTATTAATGCGGCAGAAACTTTTTCTCTTCCTAAAAATCGCCAAATCATCCACACAGTCCCTCAAGATTTCGCTGTTGATAAAGAAATGGGGATTGAGAATCCTAAAGGAATGACAGGAGTTAGATTAGAATTAAATGCCCTCATTATAGAGGCCTTTAAGCCTCATATTAAAAATCTTAATGAAGCTTTAGCTAAAGCTGGTTTAAAAAAGACAAGTCTTGTATTTACTCCTTTAGCAGCTGCAACTGCCTGTTTAGCAAAAACACAAAAAGAATTAGGTGTAGTAATTGTAGACATTGGAGGGTCAACAACCGATATAGCAATTTATGAAGAAAATGTTATCCGTCATGCTGCTGTTTTGCCAATTGGTTCTTCTCACATTACTAATGACATAGCTATTGCTTTCAAAATTCCAGTAGATTTAGCAGAAGCTTTAAAAATAAAATTTGGATCTGCAACTCAAGATAATATATCTCAAGATGAAGAAATTGATTTTGATAAGTTTGGTATTGATGAAGATAAAATTGATCGCAAAGAGCTTGCAAAGGTAATTGAAGCTAGAAGTTCAGAAATTATGGAATTAGTCAATCAAGAACTGCGTAGTATTAATAAAGAAAAAATGCTTCCAGCTGGTGCAGTCTTGGTAGGAGGGGGTGCAAAATTAACTAATTTAATAAGTTACGCAAAAAAAGAATTGGGGTTACCAGCACAGCTTGGCTATCCAATAGAAATAGAAGGACTAATAGATGAAGTTAATGGACCTGATTTCGCAGCTGCAGTTGGATTAGTTAAATGGTCACGAGGTATTAATAAAAAAGCTTTTAACTTGGGAATATCGAAAAATCATAATTATAGAAAATATTTAGACAAAGCAAAAAGTTTCTTTAAGCATTTTATTCCTTAATTCAATATATAATAAATTAAAAATATCTTTCTTTGCGTTAGATATTTTTTTAATTCTTAAAACTTAGTTTTATGAAATTTTTAGAAGGTTACTTTTTAATATGTTACCTTACGCTTCAAGTCATTTTATAACCTTAAGAATAAAAAATATCCTCAACTTATCAACTGTTTAAGAAAATATTTAGAAAATCAATTAAATAGAGCTCTTGTATTTTTAATTTATTTTTATATAATTAACTTAGTAATTAAATAAATAGGTTAAAATTTAACGTTAATATTTGTAAAATAGTTAATTTTTACCTAAAAATAGGAGGATCTGTAGCTGTAAATTTTAAAAAATATGCCTTATATTAAACCCGACATTGAAACTTTTGCTCAAATACAAGTTATCGGAATAGGTGGAGGAGGAAACAATTCTGTTACTCGTATGGTAGAAGCTGATATAAAAGGAGTCAATTTCACTGCTATTAATACAGATGCGCAACAACTTCACTACACAAAAGCTTCTAAAAAAATCCACATTGGTAAAAATTTAACTAAAGGACTAGGAGCAGGAATGAGTCCTGAAATTGGCCGTCAAGCAGCTGAAGAGAACAGAGAAGATATTTATGAAGCAGTTAAGGGAGCTGATATGATTTTTGTTACTTGCGGTATGGGAGGAGGAACTGGCACCGGTGCAGCTCCAATCATTGCTGAAGCTGCTAAAGATGCAGGAGCATTAACAGTTGGAGTAGTTACTAAGCCCTTTTCTTTTGAAGGCAAAAAAAGAGCTTCGATAGCAAATTCAGGCTTATCTGTTTTAAAAGATAAGGTTGATACTTTAATTACCATTCCGAATGATAAAATTTTTCAAATCATTGAAGAACAAACTTCTTTAGTAGATGCTTTTAAAATTGTAGATGATGTCTTGCGCCAAGCTGTTCAGGGCATATCAGACTTAATTACTATGCCCGGTGTAATTAACTTAGACTTTGCTGATGTTAGGGCAATTATGTCTAATGCCGGTTCTGCTTTGATGGGAATTGGACATGCTGAAGGAGAAAACAGAGCTATTGAAGCTGCTAAAGCTGCTATCAATTCACCTTTATTGGAAGTGTCTGTTGATGGAGCTAACGGAGTATTGTTAAATATAACCGGCGGTCCTGATCTAGTGATGCAAGAAGTCAGTGAAGCAGCAAAAGTTGTTACAGAATCTATTGACCCGAACGCTAAGGTAATCTTTGGAGCAGTTTTGAATAACGAAATGAAAAAAGGAGAAATTAAAGTTACTGTTATCGCAACAGGCTTTGAAGGTCTTCATTCATCACAACAAGAACTTCTTCACACAGATATTACTCAACAACAAGAAGAAGAACCTTCAGAAGGAGAAACAGATATTAATCTTGACTTAAAATCTGTTAATTCAAAAGAAGAAGAATTTGAAGTACCAGCTTTTATTCGCAACAGATTAAAAAGAAAAAGAGAGATGAGTGATAATAAAGAAAAAGCTGATGATCAAGAAGAAAATAATTAATAGGTTGCATTAATTAAAAAAAGTAATATAATAACTTTTAATGGTTAATTTACCTAACCACATATTTTTGTTTTAAATATCTAAAATATATTAATATGGCCAACGAAATTAATTTACCCCAAAATCCTCAAATTATTCACCAAAAAGATAATATTACTGATATTCAAATTGATGGATGTTACCCCGGTTATGGTATGACTCTTGCTAATGCCCTGAGGCGTGTTCTTTTATCTTCTCTACCAGGCAGTGCAATTATTGCATTTAAGATCAAAGGAGTAGATCATGAATTTTCTACTATCCCTAATGTCTTAGAAGATGTTATTAAGATCAGCCTTAATCTTAAAAAAGTTTGTTTCTCTTCTAAAAAGCTCCTTTCTGATGAACAATTAAAGGCAACTATCAAAGAAAAAGGTGAAAAAAAGATTACTGCCGCTGACATTAAAACTCCTGCTGGTCTAGAAGTTGCTAACCCAAATTTACATATTGCTACTTTAACTGATAAAAAAGCTAATTTAGAAATTGAATTATTTATTACAGGAGGTTATGGCTACGAAAGAGCAGAAGATCGCCGACAAGAGAAATTATCTATCGGAACAATTGCTCTTGATGCTATTTATTCACCTGTCATAAAAGCAAGCTATGAAATTGAGGATATGAGAATCGGAGAAAGAACTGACTTCAATCGTATTATTTTTCATATAGAAACAGATGGGTCTTTAGAAGGCAAGGAAGCTTTACAACAAGCAAGCCAAATTTTATCAGATCATTTCGCTCACCTTGCAAAAATTCAAAAGAAGTTTAAAAAAAGTGCTCCAGCTAAAAAGGAAAAGACAGTTAAGGAAACTAAATCTAAGGAAATGCCTAAAAAAATTAGCGATCTACAATTAGACACTAAAACTATCAATGTTCTAACTAAAAATGGCATTAAGAGTATTGCTGGATTAACTAACAGGAAACAAGAAAGCTTACGGCAATTTGACGGAATTGGTAAAAAAACTATTTCTGATATCAATAAAGCTCTTAAGAAATTTAACCTATCTTTAAAATAAAGTAATTTATGAAGAAAAGAAAAAGAGGAAGAAAATTCGGCCGTCAAAGAGATCAGAGAAAAGCCTTAAAGAAGACTTTAGCTGTTTCTTTAATTAAGCAAGAAAGAGTTCAAACTACCCTTGCTAAAGCTAAAGAATTAAGACCTTTTGTTGAAAAACTTGTTACTAAGGCAAAAAAAGATAACATAAGCACTTATCGCTTATTACAAAAGTATCTTCCTCGAGAAATTTCTAATAAATTAATTAAAGAAATTGCTCCCAAATTTAAAGAAAGAGCAGGTGGTTATTTAAGAATTATTAGATTACCTGATCGTCAAAGCGATGGAGCAAAATTAGCTATTATAGAATTTGTTTCTCCTCAAAATGACAAAAAAGAATCAAAATCCACAACCTAATATTATTGAAATAGACGTTGCTGAAAAAAGTTTAGGAAGAATAGCAAGTCAGATTGCCTCTTTATTAATGGATAAAAATAATCCTAATTTCGCACCCTATAAAATAGGTAATAATATTGTTAAAATTATGAACGCTGATAAAGTAAAATTAACCGGCAATAAATTGCAAAACAAAAAATATTACCGTCATTCTGGCTACCCTGGATCGTTAAAAGAAATACCATTAAAAAAACTTTTTGAAAAAAATCCTCAAGATGTACTTCGCCAAGCTATTTATGGTATGCTACCAAAAAATAAACTGCGTGATCAACGCATTAAAAAAGTTCAATTTATAAATAAATAATCTATCTTAAACTCATGATTGCTATTCCTAAAACTATTACCAAGAAAAGATTCTATCAGGCCGTTGGTCGTCGTAAGGAATCAACAGCTCAAGTGAGACTATGGACAACAAAGCCTGAACAATCAACTCAAAAAGGCTATTTTTTTGTTAACGGTAAAACTTTAAAAGAATATTTTAAAAATGATCTCCGATTAGTAAAAATTGCTGAGTCTCCTCTTCAAAAGGTTAATTCTGAAGAAAAATTTCTTGTTTCTGTAAAAGTAGAAGGTGGCGGTACCACGGGTCAAGCTGAAGCTATCCGACATGGTTTATCTAGAAGTTTAGTAGAATTCTTTCCTAATTTTAGAAAAAAACTTAAGAAAGCTGGTTACCTAACAAGAGATGCTCGCGCCAAAGAAAGAAAGAAATATGGCTTAAAAAAAGCTCGTCGTGCACCTCAGTGGCAAAAACGTTAAAAATTTCATTCAATATTTTATGAGCCAATTTGTTATTCAAGGTCAACAAAAACTCCACGGAGAAATTAGTGTTGCTGGTGCTAAAAATGCTGCCTTAAAAATCATTCCGGCAGCCATTTTTTCGTCCAGCCCCTTGAGAGTAACAAATGTTCCTGACATTGAAGACGTTAATAAAGCTCTAAAATTAATTCAGTCTTTAGGAGCTTCCGTTACAAGGAATGAAACAGAGGTTGTAATCGATGCTTCTAATGTGAATAAAAATAGTTTAGTTAATGATTTAGCAGGTAAATTTAGAGCTTCTGTTATGTTCGTTGGTCCTTTGCTAACGCGTTTTTCAGAAGTTAGTTTCCCAATGCCTGGAGGCTGTGTCTTGTCTAGTGGCGCTAAAAGACCGATTGATCTTTTTTTAGAAGGATTTCAAAAATTAGGTGCTACCGTAAAACAAGAAAAGGATGTTTATAAAATAACAGCGAAAAAATTAAAAGGATGTGAGTACTTTTTTACAAAAATAAGTGTCACAGGTACAGAAAGCTTAATGATGACAGCTGTTTTTGCTGAAGGAAAAACAATTTTAAAAAATTGTGCCTGCGAACCTGAAATCCCCGCTTTAGCAAATTATCTTAATCAGCAAGGTGCAAATATTCAAGGAGCTGGTACTCCTACAATACTTATAGAAGGAGTAAAAAAAATTTCTGGCGGAACATATAATATTATCCCAGACAGAATTGAAACAGGTACCTTTGCTATTATGGCAGCTGCTACAAATTCTAAAGTAATGATTAAAAATTGCCAGCCCGACCATATTGCTGTTTTGCTAAATATATTTAATAAAATTGGTATTCCCTTTAGAAAAGGTCAAGATTGGCTTGAGATAGAGAAATGTCAAAGTATTCAACCTTATGATGTTAAAACACATGAATACCCCGGTTTTCCAACCGATTTGCAAGCACCGTATGTTGCTCTTATGACTCAGGCTAATGGCTCCTCACTGGTTCATGAAACAATTTATGATAGACGCTTACTTTACGTTGATATGTTAATGCAGATGGGAGGAGATATTATTATGTGTGATCCGCACAGAATTGTTGTCAACGGCCCTACTAAACTCAAAGGTAAAAAATTAACTAGTCCAGATCTTAGGGCAGGCACGGCAATGATTATCGCTGCTTTGATAGCACACGGAGAAACAGTCATTGATAATATTTATCAAATAGATAGAGGTTATCAAAGAATAGAAAAAAGATTACGAGCATTAGGAGCTAATATTGTAAGAAAAGATGGTTAAGAATATTTAATTCTAAGCAGTTATTAACGTGTTTGTTAAAAAAATTGGTATAGATTTAGGCACAGTTAACACATTGGTTTATGTCCCCAAAAAAGGAATTGTTATTAATGAACCTTCCTTAGTTATTTTTAACCAAGCCACTAAAGATCCCCTTGCCATAGGACAAGAAGCTCAAGAAATGATCGGCAGAACACCTCAGGAAATTCAAGCTCATTTTCCCTTAAAAGATGGTGTTATCGCTGATTATAAGGTAACAGAAATAATGTTAAATTACTTCATTAATAAAGCCATTGGTAATTTTCAAGTTTTTAAACCTGAAATCATTATCTCTGTTCCCGCTGGTATTAGTTCAAGTGAAAGAAGAGCTGTTATCGAAGCTACTCTGAGAATAGGGGCAAAAAATGTTTATCTAATCAAAGAACCAATTTTGGCTGCTATTGGCGCTGGGTTGCCTATTAGAAGACCAGCTGGCCATATGATTATTGACATTGGGGGAGGAACAACTGAAATTGCTGTTATATCTTTAAGTTCTATTGTAACATTTGCATCAATTAAAATAGGTGGGCTAAAAATGAATCAAACAATCATTAATTACATTCGCAAGAAATATAATCTTGAAATTGGTCCTCAAGCAGCGGAAGAATTAAAGCTTCGACTTAATTCATCTTCTAAATCTGAAAGGGAAACTCTTAAAATTAAAGGCCAAGATTTAATTGAAGGATTGCCAAGTATACTTGAAATTCCTAAAAAAGAAATTATTCATTGTCTTAAAGATCTTTTGTATGAAATTGCGCAAGCAGCTAAACGTGTTTTGCAAGAAACGCCCCCTGAATTATCGTCTGATATTTTTGAAGAAGGTATTACTTTAACAGGTGGAGGATCTCTAGTCGTAGGTCTCCCAAATAGTATCTATCAAATAACCGGCATTAAATCACAAATAGCAGAGAAACCTCTTTTTTGTGTCATCCAAGGAATAGGATACGCTCTTAATAATCTTGCTTTTTATAAAAAATCACTTCTATCTAAAAAACCTTCCTAACGTTAACAGAAAGACTAGACTGTTGACTATCCTTATTCGTATGCTATAATAAATTTTTCAAATATTACATTATGCCTACATTTAACCAACTCGTCAAAAACCCTCGTAAAAAATCAAAGAAAAAACAAAGCACACCCGCTTTAAAAAAATCTTTTAATGTTTTGCAAAATAAACCACGTTATTATAATTCACCTTTTAAAAGAGGAGTAGTAACTAAAGTCTCAACCGTAACGCCTAAAAAGCCTAATTCTGCTCTACGAAAAATCGCTCGTGTTAGACTAACTAATAATGCTGAAGTCACTGCTTATATCCCGGGTGAAGGACATAATATTCAAGAACATTCAGTTGTTTTAATTAGAGGTGGTCGTGTTAAGGATTTACCAGGAGTTAGATACCATGTTATTAGAGGAACCCTTGATACCGAAGGCGTAGAAGGCCGTAAAAGACAACGCAGCAAATATGGCACTAAAAAACCAGAAAAATAAATTAAAATATTCAATTTATGAGAAAAAAGAAAAAAATTAATAGAAAAATCACTCCAGATCCTGTTTATAATGATGAGAAAATTGCTAAATTCATTTGTCACTTAATGAATTCAGGTAAAAAAAATACAGCTCGTCGCGTTCTGTATGATTGCTTTGAAAACATAAAAAAGCAAACAAAAAAAGATCCCCAACAAATTTTTGAACAAGCTCTTGATAAAATTTCGCCACGCGTAGAAGTTATATCACGACGTATTGGGGGCGCTCATTACCAAATTCCTAAAGAAGTAAGTGGTGACCGTCAGCTTACCTTAGCAATGAAATGGTTAATTAAGGCTGCGTCTAGCTCTAAAGGAAAGCCTATGGCAGAAAAACTGGCCGATGAATTAATAGCAGCTGTTAAAAATGAAGGTAATGCTATTAAAAAGAAAAAGGAGATTGAAAAAATTGCCGAAGCTAATCGTGCTTTTGCACACTTCGCTTGGTAAACTATAACTATATATAAACATATAAGAAATAATGCCTAGACAATATCCGATGAAAAAAACCCGTAATATTGGGATTATCGCTCATATAGATGCCGGAAAGACAACTGTAACCGAGCGTATTCTTTTTTATACAGGAATTTCTCATAAAATAGGAGAAGTTCATGAAGGCAAAGCGATTATGGACTGGATGGAACAAGAAAAAGAAAGAGGAATCACAATTACATCAGCTGCAACAACTTGTTTTTGGACTCCTTCTTATTTAGAAAAACAACAAGAAAATGAGTATCGTATTAATATTATAGATACACCTGGTCACGTTGATTTTACCGCTGAAGTGGAAAGATCTTTAAGGGTTCTAGACGGTGGAGTTGTTGTTTTTGACGGTGTTGCCGGCGTAGAGGCTCAGTCAGAAACAGTTTGGCATCAAGCTGATAGATATAAAGTTCCCCGTATTTGCTATATTAACAAACTTGATAGAATGGGCGCTAATTTTGAGCAAAGTTTTGATTCTATCTTAGATCGTCTAACTCCTAATGCAATTCAAATGCAAATACCAATAGGTCTTGAGCAGAATCATGAAGGTGTCATCGACCTTGTAACTCAAAAAGCTTACTATTTTGAAGGTAAACTAGGTGAAAATTTAACTCATAACGATATTCCCGCAGATTACCAAGAACAAATTAAAAAAAAGCGTCATAACTTAATAGAAAAAATTGTTGAGACTGATGATAGTTTAATGGAAAAATACTTAGAAGGTAATGAACCGACCATCTCAGAAATTAAAAAAGCTTTAAGAAAAGCAACTATTGCGAATCAATTAGTTCCAGTATTTTGCGGTTCCGCCTTAAAAAACAAAGGAGTTCAATTGGTTCTAGACGCTATTTGCGATTATTTACCTAGTCCTGATGAAATGCCTCCCGTTGAAGGTATTGACCCTAAAACAGAAAAGCCTGAACATCGTGAAAATTCTGAAGCTAAACCGTTTGCTGCATTATCTTTTAAGGTAGCGTCCGATCCTTACGTTGGTCAATTAACGTATTTCAGAGTTTATTCAGGCATTCTCCAAAAAGGAAGCTATGTATTAAACAGCCGAACAAATAAAAAAGAGCGCATTGGTCGTATCTTACGCATGCATTCAAATAAAAGAGAAGAGGTAGAAGAAATTTATGCAGGTGATATTGGTGCTGCCGTAGGACTCGTTAACACAACAACGGGCGATACATTATGCGACGAGAAAAGTCCGATTATTCTAGAAGCAATCGATTTTCCTGACCCAGTTATTGATATTAGAATTGAACCTAAAACAAAAAGTGATCAAGAAAAAATGGGTATTGCTTTAAGAAAGCTTATGCAAGAAGATCCTAGTTTCAAAGTAAAAACTGATGAAGAAACAGGCGAGACAATTATATCAGGAATGGGAGAACTTCATCTAGAAATTATTGTTGATCGTCTTTTTAGAGAATTTAAAGTAGAGGCAAGTGTTGGTAAGCCTCAGGTGGCTTACAAAGAAAGTATTGATCAAGAAGCTAATGCAGAAGCTAAGTATGTTCGCCAAACAGGCGGCAGAGGTCAATATGGACATGTTATCTTAAAGATTGAACCTCGTGAAAGAGGCGAGGGATTTGAATTCGTTAATCAAATTAAGGGTGGCGTTATTCCTCAAGAATTCATTCCAGCGGTTGAAAAAGGTATCAAAGAAGCAATGGACAAAGGTGTCTTAGCAGGTTATCCTATTGTTGATGTAAGAGCCACTCTACAAGATGGATCTTTCCATGAAGTAGATTCTTCTGAAGTAGCTTTTAAAATTGCTGCTTCTATAGCATTTCAGGATGCTGCTAAAAAAGCCCGGCTTGTTCTCCTTGAGCCCGTTATGAAAGTTGAAGTATTAACACCAGCTAACTTTTTAGGTGATGTAACAGGTGATCTAAATTCCCGTCGCGCTAAGATTAAAGAAATGACAGAGAAATCAAATAGAAAAATTATTCAAGCAGAAGTTCCTTTAGCAGAAATGTTTGGATACGCAACAAGTCTACGCTCTTTAACAGAAGGCCGAGCAGTTTATACGATGGAGTTCGGTCATTATGGAGTAGTTCCTAATAATATTACGCAAGAAATTATAGAACAAAAAAATTAAAATATCTTAAAGTAAAGGTCTATTGACATTCTATGTTAAATACCTTAAAATAGGATTATTGAATTTAAATTTGTATGTTAGTCTGGAGGTCTAGTTTTGGTTCTTTCTTTAATCTAATAATTAAAGGAAAAACAAAGCTCCTTCTAAATTTAATTATGGCTGAAAAATTTGAACGTAATAAACCCCATGTCAATGTTGGAACAATTGGCCATGTTGACCATGGAAAAACTACCTTAACAGCTGCAATACTTAAGGTTTTAGATCTGAAAGGACATAAAACATCTCATAAAAATGTTGATGAGATTGATTCAGCTCCCGAAGAAAAATCTCGTGGAGTTACTATCAACTTAGCTCATGTTGAATACGAAACAGAGAAACGTCATTATGCTCACATTGATGCACCTGGCCATGCTGATTATATTAAGAATATGATTACAGGAGCCGCTCAAATGGATGGCGCTATTTTAGTAGTTTCTGCAGCTGATGGTCCTATGCCTCAAACAAGAGAGCATATTCTTTTAGCGCGTCAAGTAGGTGTACCATCAATTATTGTTTTCCTTAATAAAACTGATCAAGTTGACGATCCAGAGTTGGTTGATCTTGTTGAAACAGAGGTTAGAGAACTTCTCAATAAATATGAATTTGATGGTGATAAAGTACCAGTCATTCGAGGTTCCGCCTTAAAGACCTTAGAAGAAGCTAAGGGAGCAGATGATGAAGTAGCTAAGCCAATTTTAGATCTAGTGAAAGCTCTCGATGAAAATATTCCTAGTCCTGAGAGAGAAATTGATAAACCTTTCTTAATGCCTATTGAAGATCTTTTTTCTATTGAAGGAAGAGGTCTAGTTGTGACGGGCCGTATTGAAAGAGGCAAGATTAAGCTCAGCGATGAAATAGAAATTGTTGGCCTTAGAGATACTCAAAAAACAGTCATTACAGGCATTGAGATGTTTAATAAAAGTCTTGATGAAGGACAAGCTGGCGATAACGCCGGTATTTTATTAAGAGGTGTTAAAAAGACTGACGTTGAAAGAGGACAAGTCCTAGCTGCTCCAGGGACAATTACTCCTCATACTGAATTTGAAACTGAAATTTACGTCTTAAGTAAAGAAGAAGGTGGACGTCATACACCTTTCACAGCTGGATACAAACCACAATTTTATATCAGAACAGCTGATGTAACTGGAGAAATTACCTTGCCCGAAGGAACAGAGATGGTTATGCCAGGCGATACTATTACCCTTAAGGTAAAACTTCAAAAACCAGTTGCTCTTGAAGAAAAGCAAAGATTTGCCTTACGTGAAGGTGGTCATACTGTTGGTGCTGGTGTTGTTTCAAAAATTATTAAATAATATGTAACTAGCACCGATGTATTTATAAAGTATGGCTAAAACTACTAAATCAACCTCAAAAAAAAATACTTCAAAAACTTCTAAAAAAGCAAAGAAAGTTAAGAAAGTTTCTCCTAAGAAAACGTCAACTAAGAGAAAGAGCGCATCTCAGAAAAAAGAAGAAGAATTACAGAGAATTCGAATTAAGATCCGTGCTTATGATCATAGACTAATTGATGAAAGCGCTCGTAAAATTATTGATAATACTATTCGACAAGGCGTTAAGTTTTTAGGACCTGTTCCGCTCCCAACAGAAAAAAGAAAATGGACAGTCAATCGATCAACTTTTGTTCATAAAGATGCCCGTGATCAGTATGAAATGAGAATTTATAAAAGGATTATTGATATTATTAATCCAGGATCTAAGTTGATCGACTCTCTATCAAGACTTGATTTACCTGCAGGAGTAGATATTGAAATAAAATATTAAAATATTTATTCTTTATGACAACCTTCAGTTTGTCACTTTACTTAAGGTTTACATTTAGTTTCGTATAGCATTTAACCGTTAAATAAGGCTTTGCCTTGGACCCGGTTAAGACCGGGTTTTTTGGTAAAAAACATATGGTTGATAAAGAAAATGTTAAAAAAACAAAAATATATTTTATGTTAGGGCTTAAAGATAAGAGTGCCCAAATTTTTGACCAGGCTGGCGCAATTGTTCCAGTAACTTTAATTAAAGTTAAGCCTTGTCAAATAACTCAAGTCAAGACATTAAAAAAAGACGGTTATTCTGCTGTTCAAATAGGTTTAGTAAGGAATAACAAAAATGACATGTGGCTAAAAGAAAAACGCTTACAAAACACTGATGACATTAAAGTAGGACAAAAAATTAATATGGCAGATATTTTTAAGCCTGGTGATAAAATAGATATAACAGGCATCTCAAAAGCAAAAGGTTTTCAAGGTACAGTTAAGCGTTATAACTTTAGAGGAGCGTCTGCTACTCATGGGACAAGACATGCTCACAGACAACCAGGTTCCATTGGTTCCACAGGTCCAGCTCGTGTTTTCAAGGGCACTAAAATGTCAGGTCGTATGGGAGGAGATACAATAACTGTTAAAAATTTGACTATTGCGGCCATAGATCCAGAAAAAAACATTTTAGCTGTTAAGGGAGCTGTCCCAGGTAATCGTAAAGATTTACTCCAAATTAATAAAGCTTAATCATGAAAATTCCTATTTACAATAAAACAGGTAAGGCAACGCAAGAATTAGAATTTCCTAAAATAATGGAAAAAATCGGTTTTTCTCATGATCTAATTCATCAGGTAATAACAGTTCAGCAGAAAAACCAACGTCATGTTTGGGCTCATACCAAAGATCGTTCTGAGGTTAGAGGAGGCGGCAAAAAACCTTGGCGTCAAAAAGGAACTGGTAGAGCACGTCACGGATCTATTCGATCTCCTATTTGGAAAGGTGGCGGTGTTACTTTCGGTCCTCGTAAGGAACGTCAACTCAAAAAAAGAGTTAATCATAAAATGAAAATTAAGGCTTTCCAAATGGTTCTAGCTGAAAAAATACACCAAAAAGTATTTTTCATAATACAAGACTTAGATGAAAAAAATATTAAGACAAAAATATTATTAAGTATTTTTAATAAACTTCCTAATTGGCAGGCTAAAGATAGCTGTTTATTAGTCTATCAAAAGGAACAAAAAAATATTCAATTAGCAGCTCGTAATTTAAAAAATGTAAGTTTAGTAACAGCTCAAAATCTCAATACAGCTAATATGATGAACGTTAAAAATATTGTGGCTACCCAAAAAGCTGTCCAAGAGATTCTCAGAAGGCTTCAAAAGCCATCATCTTAGCGTTAATATAATATTATGAATAAGACAGATAATTCTAAAAAACTACAACAGAATAATTGGGCTAAGATTATTAAAGCTATTAAAGCTCCTCATGTAACAGAAAAAGCTACTTTGCAATCTGAAAATATGCAATATTCTTTTAAAGTACCAAAGCAAGCTAATAAAATTCTTATTAAACAAGCTTTAGAAGATTTATATGGCAAAAAAGTAGCTCAAATTAGAACAATTAATGTTAAAAGAAAAGCACGAGGAAAAACTGCTCGCAGAGCAAGTGGTTTTAGATCAGGCTATAAAAAAGCTATTGTAAGCTTTGCAAAGGGAGCAAAAATTGATATCTTTGCTAATAAATAAACTATGAGTAACAAAAATACCTTAAAAAAGAATAGAAAATTTATTAAGGCAAAGAAAGCTAAAGGTGGCCGCTCACGGGGAAAAATTACAGTAAGACATCAAGGCGGCGGCCATAAGCAGAAATACCGCATCATTGATTTTAGCCGCTTGAAGAATAAAGATATTCCCGCTAAGATAGAAAGTATTGAATATGACCCTAATAGAAATGCTTCAATTGCAAGTATTATTTATGAAAATGGTGCTCGTAATTATATTTTAGCTCCTCATAAGGCAAAAATAGGTGATAAAATTATAACATCCGATAAAGCGGCCATAAAACAAGGTAATCGTTTACGTTTAGAAAATTTACTAGCCGGTACTTCTATCTATAATATAGAAATACAGCCTGAACAAGGCGGTAAATTAGTAAGGTCAGCTGGCAATTACGCCCAAATGATGGGAAAAGAAGGTAAGTATGTTCAACTCATGATGCCTTCTAAGGAAATTCGCCTTATCCTTGGTAAATGTTTTGCAACTGTTGGTCAGGTGTCTAATCCTCAAGCCAACACCAAAAAATTATATAAGGCAGGTCAAAATAGATGGCGGGGCATTCGCCCTACTGTTCGAGGTTCAGCAATGAATCCTGTTGATCATCCGCATGGCGGTGGAGAAGGACGTGCGCCTGTTGGATTAAAATATCCTAAAACCCCTTGGGGTAAACATGCTTTAGGTAAAAAAACTCGGAAGAAAAAATATTCCGATAAATTAATTGTAAAAAGAAGAAAAAGAAAAAAACGTAAAAAATAATCATGGCTAGATCACTTAAAAAAGGACATTTCGTTGACGAAAAATTACTGAAAAAAATTCACGATAAAAAGCCTGAACAAGGTCCTATTAAAACATGGTCACGCCGATCAACTGTTATTCCTGAAATGATAGGATTTACTTTAGCAGTCCATAACGGTAAAGAACATATTCCCGTTAAGATTAGTGAAGAAATGGTTGGTCATAAATTAGGTGAATTCTCACACACGCGTAGATTTATTCGCCATGGTGGACGTCTTCAGAGAGAAGAAGAAAAAGCAGCTTCTCAGAAACGAAAATCAACTGCTTAAACTTATATTTTAATATGACTATCAAAGCAAAATTAAGTTATTTAAATATTTCTCCGCGTAAAGTTAGGCTCGTAGCTAACTTTATTAAAGGTATGTCTGTCAAAGAAGCGGAAAATCAACTATCGGTTTTAAGAAAAAAAGCTAGCAAGCCACTTTTAAAATTATTAAAGAGCACTCTTGCAAATGCCCATCATAATTTTAAAGTCGAAAATGAAGATAGTCTTTATATTAAGAGTATTCAGGTTGATCAAGGTCCTACTTTAAAAAGATGGCAACCAAGGGCTTTTGGTCGTGCTTATATTATTCGTAAGAGAACTTCTCATGTTAAATTAGAGCTAGATGTTAAGACAGGCAAGATAGAGAAGAAGGAAAGCGCACCTGTTAGCCAACCAACTCTTCAAAAAGAAGAAACTTCTCGCCATACGACAAAAAAAGATAGCAAGAAAAAATCATTTCTTAAGAAAAAACCAGCTCGTCAACAAGATAAAACAGCGTCATCTTATAAGGGCGGGTTCTTTCAAAGAAAAGCCGTTTAAAATAATCAATCAATTTTATGGGTAAAAAAGTCCATCCAAAATCAATTCGACTCTCTATAAATCAAAGCTGGTCCTCTCAGTGGTTTGCGAAATTAGCTAAGGGAGGTGCTAAAAAATATCGAGAGAATTTACAAGAAGATCTACGATTAAGAGAATATACTAAGAAACGCCTTAAAAGAGCTGCTATTGAAAAAGTAATTATTAAAAGATCTCCTAAGCAAGTTAATCTTATCATTTACACTGCCAGGCCTGGTTTAGTAATAGGAAAAAACGGTAAAGAAATTGATGCGCTTAAACAAGAACTTAATAAGATAATTTCTTCTGATGCAGCTTTAAAAATTGACATCGAAGAAGTCCGCAAACCAGACACCAGAGCAGAATTATTAGCCCAAAATATTGCTGAACAATTAGAAAGACGACTTCCTTATAGAAGAGTCCTTAAAAAAACTCTTGATAAAATTAATCTTAACAATGAAATTAAAGGAGTTAAGATTAAAATTTCAGGTCGTCTAAATGGTGCTGATATTGCAAGATCTGAATGGTTAAGCAAGGGCAGTCTTCCTCTGCAAACACTTAAGGCGTATATAGAATATGCTCAGGCAACAGCTGGCACAACTTATGGATCGGTAGGAATTAAAGTTTGGATTTATAAAAAAAATAGTGATTAAAAAAAATAATTTTTATGTTATTACCTAAAAAAGTAAAACATCGTAAATGGCAAAAAGGCACATATAAAGGCAAAGCTCAAAAAGGCAATCAGCTTAGCTTTGGAAAGTTTGGATTAAAAGCTCTTGATATAAAAAGGATTACTTCTCGTCAAATTGAAGCAGCGCGCCGTACTTTAACTAGACATCTTAAGAAAGAGGGTAAAAGTTGGATCAGAATTTTTCCTGATAAACCTATTACTAATAAAGGTGTTGAGGTTTCTATGGGCGGAGGTAAAGGAGATGTTGATCATTTTGTAGCTGTTGTGAAGCCTGGTCGCATTATTTTTGAAATTGATGGTGTAGAAGAAAGTCTTGCCCGCGAAGGTCTACAGAAAGCATCACATAAATTACCTGTTAAAACTAAATTTGTTAAGAGGTCTTAGAAAATATGAAAAAAAATGCTCAACTACGACAAAAAGATATTCCTGAATTGAAAAAAGACGTTAAAAATTTACGTAAAAAATTAGTTAATCTAAAATTCGAGAGAGAAACAGGATCTCTCAAGAAAGTCCATCAAATTAAACAAAACAAAAGAGAATTAGCTCGTCTTGTAACTATTTTGTCAGAAAAAGAAAAAGAAACAAAAAAATAATTAATATTTATGTCTAATACTCAAAAAAAACAACCAAAACACCGTCGCCGTCTTAAGGGAACAGTTGTGTCAGATAAAATGGCTAAAACTGTTACAGTTGAAGTAATGACTTTAAAAAAACATCCGATATATCAAAAAAGATACCGCACCTTTAAAAAATATCTTGCTCATCACCAAAATAATGTTAAGATCGGCGATAAAGTTATCATTGAAGAATGCAAACCTTTTAGCAAGAAAAAGAAATGGCAAGTTGTTAATAAAAATTCCTAAAAATATATGATTCAAGCAGGCACAAAATTAAATATTGCTGATAACACAGGAGCTAAGAAAATCCAATGTATTAAAGTAATTGGCGGATCACGTCGCCGTTATGCTGGGATAGGAGATATTATAGTAGCTTCAGTTAAAGAAGCAGAGCCTCGTAAAACAGCTAAAAAAGGTGAAGTAGTTCGAGCAGTCATCGTCCGTCAAAAAAAACCTTACCGACGTCAAAACGGCACTTATTTGAGGTTTGATGAAAACGCTGCTGTTATAATAGACAATAAAGAACCTAAGGGAACAAGAATTTTTGGACCCGTTCCTCGGGAATTAAGAAAGAAGGATTTCAATAAAATTATTTCTATGGCAAAAGATATTATTTAAAAACATCTATGAACCGCTTAAAGAAAAATGACAAAGTATTAATTTTAAAAGGCAAAGACCGCTCTAAAACCGGTCAGATTTTACATGTTTTACCTAAAAAAAATCAAGTTGTCGTAGAAGGATTAAATTTAGTTACTCGTCACGTCCGACCACGCCGGCAAGGCGAAAAAGGACAAAGAGTTCAAGTTCCCGCCCCTATAGATTCTTCTAATATTAAACTTATTTGTCCTAAATGTAAAAAACCAACTAGGGTTAGCTTTCAACAAGATGCTAAAAAAAAGAAAGTCAGGATCTGCAAGAACTGTAAGGCTATTATAGATTAATTTAAAAAAATGTCCTATTTTAAAAAAACTTTCAAAAAAGAAATTATTCCTCGATTAAAAAAACAGCTTAATATAAAAAATGAGCTAGCTTTGCCTAAATTAGAAAAAGTTGTTCTTAATTCAGGTATTGGCAATTTAAAAGACAATAAGGAAGATATGAAACAAAGCATTGAGGGCATGAGCTTAATTACAGGCCAAAAACCGATCGTCACTAAAGCTAAAAAAGCTATTTCAGCTTTTAAAATTAGAGAAGGTATGCCTGTAGGCATAAAAGTCACCCTGCGAGATCAAAAAATGTATGATTTTATTGAAAGACTTATAAAAATATCTTTACCACGCTGGAGAGAGTTTGAGGGAATTAACCCTAAATCAATCGACGAACAAGGTAATTTAACAATTGGTTTGAAAGATGTTAGTATTTTCCCAGAGCTTAGTCAAAATAAAAAAGTAGAGTATAAATTTGGCTTAGAGATCACAATAGTCGTTAACGCTAAAAACAGAGAAGAAGCTCTTGAATTATATAAACAACTAGGTTTCATTATTAAAAAGTAACTTTATTCTTATGGCTCGTAAATCTTTAATTGCTAAATCAAATAAAAAACCTAAGTATCGCACTCGTGTTGTGCGTCGTTGTTCTCGTTGCGGAAGATCACGTGGTTATTTACGTAAATTCGGTCTTTGTCGTATATGCTTCAGAGAATTAGCTAATAAGGGCGAACTTCCTGGTGTTAAAAAATCAAGTTGGTAAGTTGTTATTAATTTAGAATACATTTAAAAATATGGATTTAATAAGTAATATGTTAACTCAAATTAGAAACTCTTCTATGGTTCAAAAAGAAACCTGTCGAGTTCCTGCATCAAAAATCACAGAAAAGATTGCTTTAATTTTAAAGAAACGCGGCTTTATTAAAGATGTTAAAAGAAAAAATGAAGATAAAAAATCGTTTTTAGATATAAAATTACGTTATATTGATGAACAACCTGTTATTTCTTCTATTAAACGCATGAGCCGATCAGGTAGACGCATTTATGAAAATCATAAGAATTTAAAATCTCCTAAATTTGGCATTGTTATTGTTTCAACATCTAAAGGTATTATGACAGCTCAAGAAGCAAAAAAACAACAAATAGGCGGAGAGGTTATTTGTCAAGTTCGTTAATATGTCTAAAATTGGAAAACAACCTATTCAAATTCCCGATAAAGTTACCGTTAATTTACAAGATAATAAGTTAACTATTACCGGACCAAAAGGAACTTTGGAAAAAGAAATTCCCCAAATTCTTGAAATTAAAGTAGAAAATAATAAAATAACTATAAAGCCAAGAAAAATTACTAGCAAACAAACCAAAGCTCTTTGGGGAACTTGGAGAGCTTTAATAGCTAATATGATAACAGGCGTTTCTCAAGGCTTTAAAAAGATATTAGAATATGAAGGCGTTGGATATAGAGCAACAATGGAAGGCAATAATTTAAAATTAGCATTAGGGTTTTCTCACCCTATTCAGCTTACGCCTCCTGAAGGTATTAGTTTTACAACAGAAAAAAATACTATCACAGTTGAAGGGATTGACAAAGCTTTAGTCGGTAAGGTAGCAGCTAAAATAAGAGGCTACAGGCCTCCTGAACCATATAAAGGTAAGGGTATCCATTATAAAGATGAGGTCATTCGACGTAAAGAAGGCAAGAAATCTGTTAGTGCTGGCTTCTAATTATTATTATGTCTCAAAAAAAGAAATTTAAAACACAAAGAATTCATAAAAAGATTAAGAAATTAACTGAACGCCCTCGTTTAGTGGTTTTTCGTAGCAATAAAAATATTACTGCCCAAATTATTAATAATCAGGGAAACAAAGTTATAACAGCCGCCTCAAGTGTTAAAATGAAAGATTCTAAAGACAAAACTAAAACAGAGATTGCTCAAGCAATTGGTAAAAAAATTGCCCAACAAGCTATCAAACAAAAAATTAAAAAAGTAACATTTGATAGAGGTGCTTATAAATATCACGGCAGAGTTAAGGCCTTAGCCGAAGCTGCTCGTAAGGCAGGTCTAGATTTTTAAATATTTTCAAAATATGTTTCAAAAAATTATTCATATTTTCCGTATTAAGGATTTAAGAAAAAAAATTCTTTTTGTATTATTTATTTTAGCGCTTTCTCGTTTGATCGCATCTATCCCTATTCCTGGTATTGACACCCAAAGGTTGGAAGAGTTTTTTAGCGGTAATCAATTTTTTGGACTATTAAATGTCTTTACAGGTGGTGCAATGAGCAGATTATCAATTGCTATGCTAGGATTAGGCCCTTTTATTACAGCAACAATTATTATGCAATTACTGACCATGATTTTCCCACGTCTTAAGGAAATGTATCAGGAAGCTGGAGAACAAGGAAGAGAAAAATTTAACCAATATGCTCGTATTGCAACAGTTCCTTTAGCTATGCTACAATCATTTGGCTTTTTAAATTTACTTAAAAAACAGCAAGTTATAGGAGAACTTTCTTCTTTTGATTTGATAGCTAATATTATTGTCATTACAGGCGGCGCTGTTCTCCTTATGTGGCTAGGAGAATTAATCAGTCAAAAAGGGATAGGTAATGGTATTTCTTTGTTAATTTTCGCAGGTATTGTAGGTGGAATTCCTATTCAAATCGCTCAAACTGCTTCTATATGGGATCCTGCAAAAGTACCAGCTTACTTACTTTTCTTCATAACATCACTTATAGTTATTGCTGGAGTAGTTTTTATTACTCAGGGACAAAAGAATATTCCTGTTTCATATGCTAAACGAATTCGGGGACGCCGCATGTATGGGGGCGCAAGTACATTCTTACCTTTAAGAATTAATCAAGCTGGCGTTATTCCTATTATATTTGCAATGTCAGTTTTATTATTCCCAGGTATGATTGCTACTTTTTTATCTGGTTCTGACAATGCTACCTTAGTTAGAATAGCAAGTACTTTAAACAATATTTTTCAAAATCAAACTTTTTATGCCTTTGCATACTTTATCTTAGTTGTTGCTTTTACATACTTTTACACAGCAGTTACTTTTGATCCTAATAATGTAGCTGATAATCTCCAGAAAAGCGGTGGTTTTATTCCAGGCATCCGTCCTGGAGAAAAAACTTCTCAATATATCCATTACGTTCTTAATCGTATCACCTTAGTGGGAGCAATTTTCTTAGGAACAATTGCTATTCTTCCAATGTTAGTGCAAGGCACAACAGGGGTAGAAACTTTTCAATTCATGGTTGGTGGCACTGCTCTTTTAATTGTTGTCTCGGTAGTGCTTGAGACAATGAAACAAATTAAAGCTCAATTAACTATGCGAGATTATGAAACTTTTTAATGGCTAATCAAATTAAAATTGTTATTCTTGCTGGTCCTCCCGGATCAGGCAAGGGTACTCAAGCTCACCTTTTAAAAGATAGAAAAGGTTTTTATCTTCTTCAAACAAGCCAAGTTATTAGAGAAAAATTTAAAACAGACCCTGACAATCCAGATGTTAAGGCTAGTAAGAAAGCTTATCAAGAGGGTGGTTTGACTGACGGCGCTGTTTTAGCTCGTTGGATAGGAGAGAAACTCTTAGATATCAGAGAGCAAATTCTCACAAAAGGAGTTATCTTAGATGGCGCCGCACGCACGACTAGAGAAGCTCAATCAACTTTTGAGCTAATTAAAGAAAATTTCGGAGCTGATAAATTAAGGCTCTTTTTTATTAAAGTGTCTGCTCAAGAAACTCTTCGAAGAAACTCTAAAAGACTTATTTGTGAGAAATGCCTTAGACCACTTAACCCTAAGTTAATTGGCAAAGTAAATAAGTGTCCTCATTGCGGAGGAAAATTAGTTCCCAGGGAAATGGATAACCAAGAGATTATCCAAAAAAGACTTGAAGTATATGAAAAACAAACCTTGCCAGCTATTAATTTTCTCAAAAAGCAAGGAGTTGTAATTGAAATTAACGGAGAGCAGCCCGTTGAAAGCGTCTATCGAGACATAGAAGCCCATCTTGATTAAAAATATCTTAATCTTAAAATGTTAGATTGTTGTAATCTAACTTTTTCATTGCCAAATATTTAAAATATTGATAAACTAGACTCCTTATGAATATTCAAATTAAAACAAAAGAAGAGATAAGTGTTATGCGACATAATTGCCAAGAATTAGCTCGTATTGCTAAAACATTAAAAAATATGAGCAAGCCAGGTATTTCAACTTTTCAATTAGAAGAAGTTGCGCAAAAAATGATGGCTGATTTTGGCGCTAAGCCTTCTTTTCAAGGATTTCAAGGATATCCGGCAGCTTTATGTACTTCAATTAATGATGAAGTGGTACATGCCGTACCAAAAATGAACAGAGTATTAAAAAAAGGAGATATCGTTAGTATAGATCTAGGACTATATAAAAATGGTTTTCATTCAGACATGGCAATAACTTTTTACTTTCCTCCTATTAGTAAAAAAGCGCACCAGTTAATTAAAACAACTCAAAAAGCTCTCAATAATGCTATTAGTATTGTTAAACCAGGTCTTAAAATAGGTGCTATCGGAGCTATTATTCAAAAAACAATTGAGAAAAAAGGCTTTTCTGTTATGAAAGATTTAACTGGTCATGGTATTGGAAGGGACCTTCATGAAGATCCTTGTATCTTTAATTACGGTTCTCCCAATCAAGGTATCACTTTAAAGCCAGGTATGGCAATTGCTATAGAACCGATGGCTTCAATGGGTAGTGATCAAATTAAACAAGGACCTGATGGTTTTGCCTTTGTAACAAAAGATAATTCATTATCAGCCCATTTTGAACACACTCTGGCTGTTATGGATAATGGCTATGATATTTTAACTAAAATTTAAACCTAATAATCCTATGAATCTTTTAGGTATTGATTATGGAGATAAAAGAGTAGGCGTGGCAATCACAACAGACAATTGGGTAAAACCCCTAACAACTCTTATAAATACATCTGATCAAGAAGTTATTGATAAAATACAAGAATTGGTAAGCTTAAATGCTATTAATAAAGTTATTTTTGGAATGCCTCAGCCTTTGAAAACTCAAGCAAACGAACGTTCCAGGATAACCCAAGAATTTGGCGAGAAATTAAAAAAAAATTTAGCTGTTCCTCTCATATTTACAAGTGAAATTTTCACTTCAAAATTAGCAAAACGATCGGCTTACACTAAAAAACAAAAGCAGCAAGTTGATGCACGAGCTGCTTGTTTTATTTTAGAAAATTATCTTAAAAAAAATGAATCCTGAGCTAATCATCTTCCTTCTATCAATGAGCCCCATATCAGAACTCAGAGGAGCTTTACCTTTAGGAGTAATGTATTACAAATTAAGTCTTGGAAAAGTGATATTTCTGAGTATTACCGGTAATATTTTAATTACCTTAATTTTATTAATATTACTTAATTTTTGTTTAGAATTTTTTATTAAAAAAATTCCTTTCTTAAGAAAAATATTTAATTATTTCTTTGAAAAAACAAAGCTAAGGCACCAGAAAAAATTCAATCAATGGAAAGATCTAGCATTAGTAATCATTGTTGCTCTCCCTTTACCTTTTACGGGAGCATGGACAGGTACTTTAGCTTCTTATGTTTTTGGTATTACTCCCCGAAGAGCTTTCCCTTTAATATTCTTAGGAATTATGATAGCTGGCTTAATTATTAGTCTTTTAACAATAAATGGGGTTTATCTTTTAAAGTAAATGCGATATTATATATAAATAATCAAAAATCTCTAAATTTTAAAAATATGTTTTATGTTTTTGCTAATTGGAAAATGAATCCCGTGAGCCAAAGAGAGGCTCAAGAGCTAACTAGTGATATTTTACATAAACTGCGTCAATTTAATTGGCAGAGCAAAGTAAAAATTATTCTAATGCCTCCTTATATTTGGCTTAATGACGTTCAAAAAGAAATATCTTCATCTAAGTTAAGTATTGAAATAGGGACTCAAAATGTTTTTTGGAAAAATAAGGGAGCTTATACTGGTGAAATATCCGCTTCAATGGCTAAAAGCATTAATTGTACATATACATTAGTAGGACACTCTGAAAGAGAAATATATCTAAAAGAGGATTTATCGATGATAATTAAAAAACTTAACGCATCAATCCAAAATGATCTAATACCAATCTTATGTCTTCATCCGAATGATCAAAGCCATCTTAAGGATATTCTTCGAGAAGTTGCCAATAATTTGAATTCAGAGAATTTAGATAAAATCATATATCTTTACGAGCCTACAAATGCTATAAGTACTCAAGAAGCTGAAACACCCTCCCAAAAAAAGATAAAAAATATGCGAGATGTTATTAAGCAACATACCTCAAAAAATGCAAAAATATTATATGGAGGTAGTATTAATGATAATAATATTAATTATCTAGCACGTGAAACTAATTTAGATGGCGTTTTAATTGGTTCTAAAAGTTTAAATCCCGATCATTTTATAAAAATTATCAAAAATATTAAATAATCATGACTTTGAAAAAAATTTCTGACTTAAAAATATTAAATAAAAAAGTTATTTTGCGAGCTGATTATAATGTTCCGATTAAAAATGGTAAAGTTAATCAGCACAATACATGGAGAATAGATGCCACTCTTAAAACAATTAATTATTTAATCCAGAAGAATGCTCAAATAATTTTATTGTGTCATTTAGGCAGACCTCAAGGGAAAGTTGACGATAAGCTAAGCGTAAAACCCATAGCGCAATATTTAGCAAAAAAATTAAAAAGAAGATTAATTATTTTAAACAATCAGAGTTCATATTTTAATCCCGAGCTTAAAAATATTACTTACCGTCTTTACATTATTTCTCGTAAAAATATTAAATCTCTTAGCGAATTAAATCAAAAAGACATTTTAATGTTAGAAAACATTCGCTTTCATAAGGGAGAAAAAACAGATAGCAAAAAATTCGCACAAGAATTAGCTGCCCTAGGAGATGTTTTTATTAACGAGGCTTTTGCTACTTGCCATAGAGCCCATGTATCGACTTATTTTTTAGCAAAACTATTACCTGCTGCTGCTGGTTTCCTGCTACAAAAGGAAATTACAACACTTGAAAATTTACTAAAGAATACCCCTCAACATCCTCTAGTTTTTGTAATGGGAGGAGCAAAAGCTAAGACAAAAACTAGTCTTATTAAAAAATTTCTCCCCCAAGTTGATGATATTTTAGTTGGTGGGGTCTTAGCTAATACAATTCTATCGGCTCAAGGGATCGCTATTGGGAAATCTATCGTAGATAAAGAGACTGCTCAAAGCCTCAAACAGTTAGAAATTACAAATACTAAGCTCCATTTACCAGTAGACGTTTTAGTATCATCTGGCATAACAGGCAAACAAAAAATTTCCATCCGTCCTATCGGAAATATCGGTAAAGAAAACATGATTCTAGATATTGGTCCCGATACAATTTTGCTTTTTAAATCAATTATTGAAAAAGCAAAAACTATTATTTGGAATGGTCCTATGGGTTATACTGAGACTGTTCAATTTAGTCACGGTACGGAAGAAATTTTAAAAGCAATTATTGAAAATTCTTCAGCTTATACACTAGCCGGAGGAGGAGAGAGTATTTCTCAACTAAATAAACATAACAGTTTTAACAAAATTAATTTCGTTTCAACAGGCGGTGGCGCTATGCTTCAACTCCTAGCAGGAAAAAAGCTACCCTGTATTAAAGTTTTAGAAAGTAATTAAAACTCTTAGAAAGCTTTTGTAGGTAATTGAATAACTAGAATGAAAAATATTAAAAAAATATTTCAAGATTTAGAAAAATGTTACGTTTTTTTTGGTTTAGGGGTAAATGCTTTTAACCGCATAGGCCCAGAAAACTTTTTAGAAAATTATCATATTTTATCACTCCGGGATCCTTTAGAAAATAAACTTATTAAAAAAGATATAAAAATTTTTGCACTTGAAGAAGGTATAGACAATAAACATCTTAATGCTCCTCGCAATTCCAATACAGTTATCAAACATCCCAAAACCCAAGCTTACATCCAAAAGCACAGTCAAGAAAAACAGCCAGTTTTTATAGTGTATAAGCCTTTCCTAGCGATGCAGAAAATAGCTAAAGATAAGAAATGGATACTAGCGACTAATCCTTATAAATTTGGCAAACAACTCTTTGAAAACAAGATTCTTTTTCGCGATATACTCCAAAAAATGGTATTACCTGTCCCTCCAGGCACAGTTTGTAAGAATACAAAAGAACTTACAAAAAACTTCTCAAATTTTCAAAAAAAATATGGTTCTCCGCTTGTTATTCAGCATCCAACTAGAGGAGGAGGCAGGGGAACTTTTTTCATAAATAACAAAAAAGAGCTTGAAAAAATCCTACCTGCCCTACAAGAGACCAAGATTCTAGTTCTAAAATATGTTAAAGGTATTTCTCCTAGTATTACAGGTTGCGTTACCCCTTGGAAAATATTCCATACTTTTCCGCAATATCAAGTTTTAGACATGCCTGAATGCTATAACTTAGAAACTAAAATGGGCGATGGTTTATGGTGTGGACATGATTGGTCTTTTTCAGCTAAAAATATCGATCAAAAAACAGCTCAACAAGCTTATAGAGCGACTAAAAAAGTAGGGGAGTATTTAAAGAAAAAAGGTTATAAGGGAATTTTTGGTTTAGATTTTATTCAAGACGAAAAAACTGGCACATTATATATAGGAGAATGTAATCCTCGTTTATTAGGATCTTTTCCCGCTTTAACAATGGTTCAATTAAAAAATAAAGAGGTTCCCATCTTAGCTTTACACTTATTAAGCTTTCTTAATCTTACTAAAGAACAAAACAATATTATGCGACACATGGCAAATGAAATTCAGGAGCTTATGAAAACACCCAAGCAAGGAGCTCAGTTAGTTATTCATAATCAAGAATGTGGTTGGGCAAGAAATCAAAGTATTATTAAGCCAGGTGTGTATATCGTTAAAAAAAATCAACTTCACTTTGTGAGACCCGGCTATAAACTAGAGCACCTTAAACAGACCAATGAATTTCTTTTATCAGATGGACTACCCCATAAAAATGACCCTTTTAGCCCAAATAGACGTATTATGCGACTAATTACTCAGAAAGAGGTGCTTTTAAACCATTATCAGCTAAATCCTTGGAGCAAGGAAGCAGCTCGAATATCGTATAAATCATTAAAGATAGTTAAGGTAAAACTATTTCGTTTGAAAAGATTTTTTAATCCACGATTCATGTTAAAAGGTTGAAATAACTTTTAAGAGAGAGAAATAATTAGAGAAGTGAAAATGAGGATAAATTGTTAACTTCGCACATTGTATATTATGCGACAAATTATTAATGCAACTTGATAACCTCTTCTCTGTTTAGCTTATTTTTTTAAATCTTTTCTGTCTAGCCCTTTTTGGCCTTATTTTAGAAACATGACGCACGAGATGCTCCTCTCGTGCATTTTTATTTATTATGAGGGTAAAACTATATTTAATTATTCACTAAAATTAAAAAATCTTAAAAGTAGTTCTTATTTTTCTTTTTTTTATTTTCACTTAAAATTAAAACAATAAAATAGAAATAAAAATAAAAAATAGTCTTAGCTTAAGGAAAATAGAGAAATTAAATAAAAAAAACAGTTTTTTCATCTTATCTTCTATAAAAAAAGAATCTTCTTTTAAAAAGATTTTTTTATTATCTTATCATCTACTTTAGCCCACTTCTATGTCGTATAATATCATACGCTTTTTGCCATAAAAATCTATAATTTAAAAAAAAGAATTTCCCTTAAGGTCGCATAACATAAAATTCTTTTTTTGTCTTCTCTGTTGATGCTTTTTATTAAACCTCTCTTCTGCTAAATTCACTAATTCATCTAAAAGATCTTCATATTTTAAGCCTGACGCTTCCCAAAGTTTTGGATACATGCTTATTTTCGTAAAACCAGGAATAGTGTTAGGCTCATTTAAGTAAATCTTACCTGTCCCCTTTTCTACAAGAAAATCTATTCTTGCCATACCTGATAGTTCAAGAATTTTAAATGTTTTAATGGCAATCTTCTGAATTTTTTTAACTGTTTTATCGGAAAGCTGAGCTGGAATAATAAGTTGAGAAGCTTTTCTACCCTTATCGAGATATTTTGCTTTATAACTATAGAATTCTCTAGATGTTATAATCTCTCCCGGAAGAGATACTTTAGGATCATTATTGCCCAAAACAGAACACTCGACTTCTTTTGCTTCAATACCTTGTTCTATTAATATTCTTTCTCCATATAGAAAAGCTTTCTGAATAGCCCTTTTAAGTTTCTCGTTATTGCCTACTTTACTAATACCAATACTTGAACCTAAGCATGCTGGTTTAACAAAAACTGGCCAATCAAATTTATCAATAATGTTCTTAATAGTTTCTTTACCAAATTCATTCCTTCTAATTGATAGCCATGGAAGAATTTCTATTTTCTCTGTTTCAAAAATTTTCTTTTGCACTATTTTGTCCATGCCTAAAACAGAACCATATACATCTGCTCCTATGTAAGGCAGCCCTATCATCTCAGACAGTCCTTGTATGGTTCCATCCTCTCCGTAAGGACCGTGAAGGACTGGAAAAATAATATCAACCTTTTTTTTAACATTTCTCTTTGCAATAATTCTTTTAATCAAATCTTTTTTTTCTCCTGTAAAATTTTTAAGTAATAGATTAATGCTTTTTTTATGATTCAACCATTTTCCTTTTTTATCTATTGCTAGGGGAAAAATATTGTATTTTTTTGGGTTAAAGCCTAAAATTACTGATTGAGCTGATTGAAGACTAACTTCATGTTCAGCAGATTGTCCTCCGAAAATAATGAGAATACCCTTTTTCTTCTTATGTCGCATAATATTAGTTGGGGGTTGGGGTTTGTAAATATATCTCTATATACACAATATTCATATAACTATATGTATAAAGCACACGGTTATCAAATTTATCAAAGCCCTGACTAAGCCCTAAAGATAATTTAGTGGATTAAGTGTACCGTCAAAATAATTAAAGTAAATTTGACCATTCTTCTTATAAGTAAAGAATTTATAATAAACACTAAAATGTAAATGAGAACCAGTTGAAAAACCAGTAGAGCCTTCATATCCTATTACCTGCCCTGCTTCTATTTTATCACCATTATTTTTAAAAGTGGGTCTAATCATATGGGCATACAAGGTAACTAAATCATTAGGATGTTTAATTGACATCCAATTACCCCATCCATTATTATACCCACTTACAAGTACTTCTCCATCAGCTGCCGCACGAATAGGACTACCTAAGCCAGATGACATATCTATACCATTATGTCCTGCTCCTCCATAAGCTCCGGATCGAGCAAAATCTGTCATACCATAACTCTGAGTAAGAATAGGATCTTCCTCGGGCCAACGAAATAACTTAGTACCTGCTGATGGAATATTACCTGTTTCTTGGTAAAACAAAAAATTCTTGACTCTCTCAATTTCCTTCTCAATCTTAGCAATTTCTCTTAATAAATCTCCTTTTTTACGTAATGTTTCCTGTAATAATTCTTGATAGCGAGCCTCCTCTCCTTGCGTTTCTTGGAGCAGCTCTTTTTTATTTGATCTTTCATTTGCTAGAGCATATTTTTGTACCGTTGTTCTCTGCTGCAATTCTTCTAATTCCTTCTTCTTTTGTTGATTATTGCTTTTATGATTTTCTAATTCTTTTCTTAACGATCGCATTTCCTCAACAGATTTTTGAAGATTTTCTTGGATAACTTCTAAGTAGCGAGTCTGATGGAAAAAATCAGATAATCTATCGCTACTAAAAAAAACCTCTAGTAAACTCTGTTGATCAAAATTATTAATTGCTTGCAATAGTTGAGCTAAAACTTTTTTCTTCTCTGCAATATCTAAAAGCGTCTTATCAATTTCTATGCTTAATGATTGAATAGTCAAATTTTTCAATTCTATCTGACGAGATGTTAGTTGAATATCATTTTCAAGTTTATAAATTCTTTGATTAAAAATATCAATTTTATTACTAAGACTTTGGATATCTTTTTCTTTTTTTTGAATATTCTTTTGATAAACTTGTGATTGTTGTTCAAGATGAGTAACAGTTTCTTGTAATCCTTGCATCTCTTCTTGAAGATTATCTAAAGAGACAGCTTTAACAGTCAAAAAAACACCTAAATTGACAATTAGGAGCCCCAAAAAAAGCAAAATATTATATTTATACCTTAAACAAAACATTTTCCCTGATTATATTAATTATTAATAACTTGAATAGCTTTTTCAATTCGTTTAAGAGCTTTTTCTTTGCCTAAAACTGCTCCCATCTCAAAAGGGCTGGGAGATTTATTTTTACCGGTTAAAGCAACCCTTAATGGCCACAAAAGCTTTCCTCTGTCATGATCAAAATCCTTGGCTTTCTGAAGCAATCTTTTTTGAAGAAATTCAATCTTAAAATTATTTTTATCTATCTTTTGTAAAATTTTCAAAGACGCACAGAGACTTTTATTTAAATCTTCCCTGGTCATATCTTTCCAGGTTAGTATTTCAATAGAACAAACAGGTTCTTGTAAGTATATATCAATATCTTCTGTAATATCACTTAATCTTTTAAGTCTAGGCTGACTAATAGCAACAATTCTTTTCAAATAAGCTAATTTAATATTATAACTAGCTAAGTATGGCTTAACAAGTTCAGTTAACCTATCAACGCTTAATTGATGAATATAATAACCATTAAGCCAGTTTAGTTTTTCAATATCAAAAACGGCTCCTGCTTGATGAACCTTAGCAAAAGAAAATTCTTTAATTAAAGTTACCTTATCAAAAATCTCTTTATCATTACCCGGATTCCACCCTAATAAAGCCATAAAATTAACCATAGCTTCTGATAAATACCCTTCTTTTTTATACTTACTTAAGGAAATCGGATTATGGCGTTTAGAAAGCTTGGTTTTATCTTTACCTAAAATAAGAGGTAGGTGACCAAAAATAGGAGAATTAAACTTTAAATTTTGTTGTAAAAGTATTTGTTTAGGAGTATTTGAAATATGATCCTCCCCTCGAATAACATGACTAATTTTCATTTCTTGATCGTCTATAACAGCTGCAAAATTATATAAGGGTTCATCTATCGATCTCGCTAGAGCAAAATCGCCAATAACTTCACTATTAAATTTTACCTCTCCTCTAACAAGATCATTGAAAATAATTTCTTTATTATGAGGTGTTTTGAAGCGAATTACATAATCACTCCCCTTGTCTATTTTCTTTTGAGCTTCTTCTAAAGACATATTTCTGTCAGGCGACCAAAAAACTTCTTGCTCCTTGCAAGAACGCTTTTTAAAACAATAAAAAGCTTTACCTTCTTCTAAAAGCTTGGTTAAATATTTTTTATAAAGATCGTTGCGATCAGATTGGCGATAAGGAGAATAAGCACCTCCCTTCTCTGGTCCTTCATCTGGTTCTATGCCAAGCCAATTAAGGCCTTGGAGAATATCCTGTTCATACTCTTTTTTTGACCTTACAGCATCCGTATCTTCAATTCTCAAAATAAATTGACCTCTTTTCTGTTTAGCAAAAATATAATTAAAAAGTGCTGTCCGTGCTGTACCAATATGAAAAAGTCCTGTAGGCGAAGGCGCTATACGAACACGAATATTTTGATGTTTTGTCATTATAACTTATATTAACTTAACAAAATAAGTCTTCTTTAAAAAGAATTTCAATTTATGATTATATCACAAAAATATTCAATTTGAAGTATAAAAAAAGGGGAAATACTCCCCTTTCATAACAAGGAACAGTCCTGCTGGAAAGTTACCTGTCCCCCGGTAACTCTTCTGGTCCGACTCCCTCGCCTTCTAATGCCTAAGTCTTTGATAATATTTTTGATTGTTTCTTCTTGAGCAAGATTTGTTTTGAATTGATATCTAGTTTTTCCGCTCTGATTTTCAGGTTTAGCAATAAAGATATTTCCTATACTTGTTAAGTTTGTACGCATGATATATTTAGATCCCTTTTTAGGAAATTTCTTTCTGACATTAGCTCGTTTAATTGATATTATTACGCCATTAGGCTCTTCAATAACACAATCAAAAACTATATAAGAATATCCTTGGACTTTCTCATCAAAAATACCTAAAGGATCAACTTTTGGATCAACTCTACTATATGAATAAAAAGATTGCTCTTTTTGAGAACCAGCGAAATAGCCAGGGAATCTTCTTGCTATAGAACAATTTTTTATCTGCTCTCTAATCCAAAATACTAATGCTTCTTTTCTGGCAATCTCTCTCGCCTGACGTATTTTTGGTCTTTCTATTTTCTGACAAGCTTTTAGAAAACTTATCTTTTCCGTCATCTCAACCCCTCCTTTATTTAGAGTTTATTTCTTGTAAAAGAACTTGTGATATTTTTTTACTAGCATCGTTTTTACTAAAACTTTCAGCTGCTTTTTTCATATTCTCATATTTTTTATTACTATCAAGTAATTGATTAATTCTATTTAAAATAGTATGAGATTGTTTTTTAGGATTTTCAAAAACTATTGTTGCTCCTTTTGCCATATATGAGTAAGCATTTTTACGTTGATGATCGCCTGCTGCACCAAGTAAGGGAATTAAAATAGAAGGTTTTTTTGCCTGAGCAATATTAAAAATAGATCCTGAACCAGCCCTTGAAATGACTAAAGCGCAAGCTTTAAAAGCGTAAGTCATATTTTCTTCATCCAAAAATTTATCTATATGATAGTTTTTAATTTTTTCAGAAGAAAAATTCTTTTTAATACGATTCTTAAAAACCTTAAAATCATGATGACCAACAACATGAACAATTGAATATTTAACAAGCAGATCGTTTAACAAGTTAAAAATTAACTCGTTAATTTCAGTTGATCCTTGAGATCCTCCTAAAACTAAAATCATGGGTTTATCTGTTGGCAAGTCTAATTTTCTTTTTATTTGAATAACAGATAATTCGGTTTGCAAATTTCTCGTTGGATTTCCTGTTAATATAATATTCTCAGTTTTTCTTAATTCTTGTCGAGTTTCTTCAAAAGAAATTAAACACTTTTTAGCCCAGCGACTAAAAATTTTATTAACTAATCCTGGAACTACATCCGATTCATGAACAATAATAGGTATTTTATATAATAAAGCAGCTAACCCAATAGGCAAAGCTCCAAAACCACCTTTAATGAATACTAAATCAGGCTTTTTTTGCCTTAAAAAAAACATTGCTTGAATAAGACCTACTTTTATTTGAAACAAACTTAATAAGTTTTTAAAGGAAAAATAACGACGAAATTTCCCACTAACAATTTTTTTAAACTTAATATTTTCTTTTCTTAAAATGTCAATGTTGTAAGGTTCAGGAGCAACAAAATACATTTGTAAATTAGCTTTCTGCTTTAAAGATCTAGCAATAGCTATAATAGGATAAAAGTGCCCACCTGTACCACCACCAGCGAAAAAAATTGTTTTTTGTTTTTGCATATATATTATTCTTGCACAGTATACTTAGAAATATTTAATAAAATACCAATTCCCATTAAGGTAGCAACATAAGAAGAGCTACCGTAGCTTACCAATGGAAGAGTTAGTCCTGTTAATGGCATTAAGCCCGATATAGCCGTAATATTCACAAAAGCTTGAGTAATAATCATTACTGTTATTCCTCCACTTACGAGAGAAGCAAACAAATCAGTTGATGTTTTAGAAATTTTAAAACCTCGAAAAGCTATAATTAAGAAACTTATAATAAGTACTATTCCTCCAATCAATCCCATTTCCTCAACAACAATCACAAAAATAGAATCTCCTATGACCTCAGGAAGATAACCTGTTTTCTGAAAGCTTTTACCGTAACCCTGTCCAAAAATCCCTCCCGACCCAATACCAATGAGAGCCTGTCTGGTTTGATATCCTGATCCTAGGGGATCTTCTTTTGGATTAAGGAAAGACTGAATTCTTGCAAAACGATACGGGGAAACATATATTACCAATAGTAAAACTAATAGTCCTACCGATATAATAGCAAGAATATGCCTTATTTTCAGGCCAGCCATCCATAATAACGATAAACTAACAATATAAATGATAAAAAGACTACCTACATCTGGCTGCAATAAGAAGAAAATTCCCAAAAGTCCATTAAGAAAAATGAAAGGTAAGATTGTCTTTCCAAAAGAGTTAACATCGCGTTTTTTATTTGCAAATAAAGCCGATAAATAAATTAAGAAAGTTAGTTTCACAAACTCAGCTGGCTGGAAAACTATTCCTCCTAATTCAAGCCAACTTCTTGCTCCTCCTAGTTTAACTCCCATTTTAGGTAAGAATAACAAAAAAAGCAAAATTAAAGATAATATAAATCCTATTAAGGAAAAACGACGAAAGAGATTATAGTTTATTTTACTAAAAAGCGTTAGAAATCCTAATCCTAATAAAACACCAAATATAATTTGGTGTTTTAAATAATAATAACTTTCCCCAAAAAGATGTTGAGATTTAACTAAAGAAGCACTTGCTAAAATCAATAATCCATAAACTATTAAAAAAATCGTTGTTCCCAGTAAAATTTTATCGGGAGTGTGATTTTTCATAACATTATTTAATATTGCTAGCTATTTTATTAACTTCTCGAATAAATTTCTGGCCTCTGTCAAACTCATTCTCAAAAAGATTAAAACTAGCTGCTCCTGGAGAAAATAAAATAATATCTTCTTCCTTCGCTTGGTTAGTAGCTTCTTGAACAATATTTTCCATATGACGCATATTTCGTCGAACAATTTTTCTACTAATTTGTTTCTTTGAGGCAATCTCTTTTAATTCACTAAATAATTTATCAGAAGCACTTCCTTCTAATAAAATAGTTTTTTTGACTTGTTCTAAAATAGTTTGGGCAAGACTAGAATAATCTAGTTCTTTGTCCTCTCCCCCGGTAATAAGAATAATATTCTTCTTTTTATCTTTTAAAGTACGGATTGCGGCAATTGTAGCATCGGGAATAGTGGCTGATGTATCATTGTAGTAAGCTATCTGATTAATCTTGCTAACAAGCTGAAGCCTTCCTTCTAGGGCGCTAAATGACTTAACTTGCATTCTAATTATTTTGTCAGGAATAAGATAAAGTTTTGCTAAGGTTATAGTAGCTAGAACATTATAAATATTATGTTCACCTAATAATGGTAAATCTTGAAGATCTAAGATAGTTGATGGTTCATCCTTGTAATAAAAACTGTTTTTCCTTAAGTAAGCTCCTTTATTCTTTACTGGCATGTTTGTTGGTAATTGTTTTCCGAAAAAGACAACTTGACCCGGAGCTTCATCTGCAAAACTACGCGTCAAGGGATCCTCCCAGTTAAGTACTAAAATATCTTTTTTTCTTTGATGAAGAAAGATATTCTTTTTTGCTTCAACATAACTCTGAAAATTTTTATAGCTATTAAGATGATCAGGTAAAATATTTAAAACAACTGCTACTGCAGGACTTTTTTGATGAGATTCTAACATTTCCAATTGCCAACTTGATAATTCTAAAATTGCTAAGGACTTAGTTCTTAATTTATTTAAACAAGATAATACTGAAATACGAATATTGCCAGCGAGGCAAGTTCTCTCTAGCTGATGAGAAAAAATTTTATAAGCTAAACTAGCTGTAGTTGATTTACCCTTGCTTCCAGTAATACCAATAATAGGGCAAGGGCATTTTTCAAAAAAGATTCCTATATCTGTTTCAATAGGTACTTTGTATTTTCTTGCAATATTTAAATAACGAGATTGATTATTAACAGCCGGGTTCTTAATAATCATATCTGTTTTAATAAAATCCTCGCTTCGGTTCTGTCCTAAAACAAACTTGATGTTTTTATATTCTTTCAGTTTTTCAATTGATGGTTTTAACTGTTCCCTAGTTTTAATATCCGTTACTAAGACTTGAGCACCTTTTTCTGCTAAAAATTTAGCCGTCCCTACTCCACCGCCATGCAATCCAAGTCCCATTACAGTTATTTTTTTGTTCTTAAAATTACACATAATACAAAAAATTACCTGATATTAGCTTTTTGAATAATAACTTCTCTGTCTAAAAATATCTTACTTAACCTCTCGAATCTAGCTGGAAAATCAGTTACCCAATACTTATTTTGACTTTTTTTATTTTTTCCTAACATCTCTTTGCGATTATTGATTGCTTTAATTAAAATCTTAGCTGGCTCAATTATCTGAACATCGTTACCAACAACCTGACTAATTTGTTTCTCAATCAAGCTATAGTGCGTGCAAGATAATACCAAAGCTCTAAGACTGTTATGAGATACAAATTTCAAATAGTGTTTAAGAATAGAAAATGTCTCCGGTTTACCAATCCAACCTTCTTCTACTAAAGAAACTAATAGAGGACAAGGTTTTGCAATAACTTGATTAGCTATATTATTTAATTTTCTTTGATAAATATTAGATTTGATTGTACCTCTTGTTCCAATAATGCCTATCTTTTTAAAACCTCTCTCTCTAATTTCATCAATAGCGGGAGTGATAATATCAAAAATAGGTATATGAGGAAATTGTTTCCTTAAATGATTAGCTGCAAGCGCAGAAGCTGTATGGCAAGCAATAATTATAACACTAGCTCCGTTATCAATTAAAAACTTAACATTTTTTATCGCATAATCTTTAATATTGGCGGCACTTTTTTCTCCGTAAGGAAAATGAGCTGTATCTCCTAAATAAAGAAAATTTTCTTGAGGAAAATTTCTCTTTATTAAGCGAGCAACGCTTAGACCTCCAACACCTGAATCAAAAATCCCAAACATAGTTTTTCAATTAAAATTAGCCTAACAAGTAAATAATAAGTCCAATAACCGTCATAACGCCAGCAACAATCCAAAACCTCATTGTTACTTTACTTTCATGCCATCCCCGTGCTTCAAAATGATGATGAATAGGGGTAGAAATAAAGAGTTTCCTATGAAATAAACCCTTAGAAACAGTTTGGATAATTACAGAAACAGATTCAAAAACTAAAACAAAAGCTATCAAAGGCAATAAAATAGCTGTATTGGTAAGCATGGCAATAATCCCCAAAGTAACTCCCAACCCCATTGAGCCAGTATCACCAAGAAAAAATCGAGCTGGATAAATATTATACCACAGAAAAGCTAAGAGAGATCCAATAATTGCCCCGCAAAAAACAGCTAAGTCAAATCTTGCTTGCGTAAAAGCAATAACTCCCAAAGCTGTAAAAGCAATCATCAAAACACCACCTGCAAGACCATCAAGACCATCCGTTTCATTAGTAGAAAAGGAGGTTGCGACAATAATAAATATAAAAACAGGAATATACCAAAAACCAATATAAAAATTACCCGCGAAAGGAATGCTAATCAAGTCCCAATCAAGCTTAAAATAAAACCACCACGCCCCAAAACTAGCTACTAAGGTATAGAGAATTAATTTTTCTCGCACTCGAAAACCTGTTTTGCGTACTCCCATATGCAAAATTCCAAAAACATCATCTACTAACCCCAAAATCGCAGAAGCTAACATAGCACCAAGTGGTAAAAGAGTTTGAGAACGTGATAAAAAGTTAAGGCTTTCTAAATAAGTACCTTCTCCTAGTTTGCTTAACACCCAAAAAAGAATAATCACTATCGTAACAGTTCCCCAAACTAAAATACCACCCATCGTAGGTGTTCCCTCTTTTTTCTTATGCATCTTATTAAAAACAGGTGCTTTATCTTTTTCTATATACTTAACTAATTTTTTTCTCTCTAAAAATCCTGTTAAAAGCGGCGTAAAAAAGAGAGCTAATAAAAAACTTACAACTACTGTAATTAATAAACGAATAACTTGAATATTGGCAATAATCATAATAAATAAAAATTACTTAAAATTATAAGCTTGCTCTACCCAATTAATGAAATGTCCCATCTCTAACTCTCTGTCACGCGCACCTAAAACAATTAATAAAACTTGATCCTCTTGAAATTCTCGAATTATCAGAAGACAATCTTTAGCTAAATCAGTATGCCCAGTCTTGCTACCTAAAATATTATCTATCTTGCCTATTAATTGATTTGTATTGCTTAAATAAAAACTTCTGTTATCAATTGATGTTATTTTAACCGTTTTAAGGCAAGTAGTTTCAAAAAAATCAGGATATTTATCAATGATTTCTTCTGCTAATTTTAACAAATCTTTAGCAGTAGAAAAATTATCTCCATCAAAGCCTATGGGATTAGAAAAATGACTTTCCTGCATATTTAAGGTTTGAGCTTTTTGATTCATAAGATTTTTAAAGTCAATATTTAAAACATCTGCTACGGTATCTGCTAATAAAAAAGTCGCTTCATTGTTAGACGCAACCAAAGAGGCTTTTAATAATTCACTAGAAGTGAATTTTTCACCTTCTCTAAAAATATTACAAGCTCCTTCAATATTTAGGTGCTCTTTCTCAAAAGAAATTACTTCAGGCAATTCATCTTCATATTCTTTAACAATCAAACCTGTTAATAATTTGGTTAAACTAGCTATAGAGAATGATTGATCGGCTTTTTTCTCAAAAAGAACCTTATTCGTAGTCATATCGTAAGCAAAGACAGAAGTAGCCATAGTTTCAAAGTCTGCTATTTGCCAATCTCTTAAAGGATGTTTCTGGCTAGCTGGTTTTTGAATAACTACCATTTCTTGAAAATTCTCTGCTTGATTAATAGAAATATTTTCTAACTCATTTACGTCAGAAGCATTAACAGATTTCTCCAAAGACGCAAGAAAAACGGGCAAAGAAGTATAAATAATTTGCCCTTCTGCCATAATCAAAACAAAAATTAAAATTGTTAATAAAAAAGCTGAAAAACGCATTTTTTAACTATTTTTAGGCTTAATTTCTTTAAAATTTAAATAAGGATATAAGCATTTAGGGATCTTGACGCCACCCTTGTCAGTTTGATGATTTTCTAAGATTGCGATTAAAATTCTAGGGCTTGCTATTGCTGTATTATTCAAAGTGTAACAATAATGAGTCTGATTAGCTTGATCTCTGTATCGGATATTTAATCTTCTTGCTTGAAAATCACCATCGTTAGAAGCAGAGTGAGTTTCTCTAAAACCTTTCCAAGAAGGCATCCATGTATTTAAATCGTATCTCTTCTTGTTGGGATAACCAAGATCTCCTAAACAATTAATAACAACTTGATAGGGTAATTGTAATTCTTGTAAAATATCCTCACTGATCTTCAATAATTTGTGATGCTCTTTTTCAGCCTCGTCAGGAATACATATTGTAAACATTTCAACTTTATTAAATTGATGAACCCTAAAAAGTCCCTTAGTTTCTTTTCCATAACTGCCAGCCTCTCTACGAAAGCAAGCCGAAAAACCAGCATAGTGTAAGGGAAGGTTTGCTTTATCAATTATTTCACCTGATCTATATGAGGCAAGAGGCACTTCAGCGGTACCAGTTAAATAAAGATGATCTTTCGCTACGTGATAAATTTCGTTTTCTTCAGTAGGAAAAAAGCCTGTCCCTATCATGGCTTCTTCTTTAACTAAATCTGGTGTAATAAAAAAATCAAAACCTGCCTTGCGAACTTTATCAATCGCAAATCTTATAACAGCCATTTCAAGTAAAGCCGCTTCATTTTTTAGATAATAAAAACTGTTCCCAGATACCTTAGCACCCCTTTTTAAATCAATAATACCAAGTTGTTCTCCTAGGGATAAATGATCTTTAGGCTGAAAAGAAAAATTGCGAGGCTTGCCCCATTTCTTAATAATTTTATTATCTTTTTCGCTTTCCCCTTCCGGCACTTCAGGATCTGGAAAATTAGGTAAACTTAACATTATATTTTGAAATTTTTCTTGAATTCCTTTTAACTCTCTTTCGGAATTAATAAGCTTTTTCTTAATGTCTTGAGCTTCTTTAATTCTGCTGTTGTCTCTTGTTTTACTAAGTTTATTCTTTCTTGCTCTTAGTTGATCTACTTTTTGGATAAGCTGACGCCTCTTATCATCCATTTTTAACAAATCGTCTACAGAAAGAGTTACTTTTCTTTTTTGAAAAGCTTCTTGAGTAAGTTTTTTATTGTCACGAATGAAATTAATATCAAGCATAAAATTAATTTTTAGGTTTCATAAAAGGAAATAAAATAACTTCTTTCAAATTATTCACTCCTGTTAAAAGAGCAACAAGTCTGTCAATTCCTAATCCCCAACCAGCTGTTGGTGGCATACCATATTCAAGAGCCGCCACAAAATCCTTATCATAAGGATGGGTTTCCTCTTCTCCAGTTCGGACTCTCTCTTTTTGCATCTCGAAACGTTCTTTTTGCGTTCTAGGATTATTTAACTCTGCGTAAGCATTAATGATTTCTAATCCTTCAATAATTAACTGAAAACGAGCAACTGTTGATGGCTTATCAATATTTTTCTTAGCTAACGGAGATAAAACAAGCGGATGATTAATTAGAAAGAAAGGGTAATCAAATTTAGGCAAGCAGACCTTTTTAAGAACTTCATCAACTAAGGACCATTTATCTCCCGCTGGATTTTTGATCCCCTCTTTCTTTAATATTTTCTTCAATTTCTCTACGTTAACACTATCCATATCTAAATTAGCTTTATCTTTCAAAACGTCTCCATATTTAAGTCTCGGCAAAGATTTAGAAAAGGCTTGTTGCAATTTTTTAACTAATGAATTTTGAGGAAAAATATCTAAAATATTGCAAAAAATTTCTTCAGTAAAAGTCATTAATTTTTCATGATCGCTGTAAGCCCAATAAAATTCCAGTGTTGTAAACTCAGGATTGTGAGAATAATCAATTCCTTCATTGCGAAAACTTTTGCCTAATTCGTAAACTTTTTCAAACCCTCCTATGATTAATTTTTTTAAATAGATTTCAGGAGCAATGCGAAGATATAGGTCAATACCTAAAGCATTGAGGTGAGTCTTAAAAGGTTTAGCTAATGCTCCCCCGGCTTGATTTTGTAATATAGGAGTTTCTACTTCTAGAAACCCTTCTTTATCTAAAATATTTCTTAGTCTTTTAATTAAAACTGATCTTAAACGAAGACGATTCTTTAACTCAGGATTAAAAATTAAATCAAGATATCTTTTACGATACCTAGTTTCTTTATCTTTAAGACCATACCAATTATCGGGTAAAGGATTAAGAGATTTACTTAAAATTTGCCACTGGGAAGTTTTGAGGGTTACTTCTCCTACTTTTGTCTTAAAAACTTCTCCTTGAGCCTGAATAAAATCACCCACGTCAATTAAATCTTTGAAATCATTAAACTGTTTCTCGCCCACCAAATCTTTTTTAAGAAAAAGTTGTAATTTAGCACTTTTATCTTCAATATCTAAAAAAATAGATCCGCCATGACTTCTTATTGCCTTAACTCTACCCGTTATTGTAACAATTTGTTCTTCCTTTTCTATGGTAGTAAAGTTATCAATTATTTCTTGACACAAATGCGTCCGGTTCGATTGAATAGGATAAGGATTAATATTCCTTTCTTTCATATGAGCTAATTTTTCAAAGCGATTTTTACGAAGATCTTCTAAGGGCATATTGATAAATTAAGATATTAAGTTAATCATTAACTACATTTATAATTACATACTTTTTTTTACCACCGGGTGTATCTATATTTATTATATCACCTTTTTTCTTACCAAAAAAAAGTCTTCCTATAGGAGCTTCATATGATATCTTACCCTCCGTAGGGTCTGACTCTCCTGAACCAACAATTCTATATTGTTTGTCAGCACCTTTTTCCATCTTAATTGTTATAAGAGATCCTAAGCCAATTTTCTTCCCGTTATGATTATTTTCTACAATTTCAGAAATATTTAAAATATTCTCAATTTTTTTAATTTTTCCTTCATTAAAAGATTGTTCTTCTTTAGCTTTTATATAATCAGCGTTTTCCGATAAGTCACCTAAAGCTTTTGCTTCTTCAATCCGCTCGGCTATCTCGTGTCTCTTTTTCTTATAATTCTTAAGCTCATTTTGAAGTTTTTCATGTCCTTCTTTGGTTAAATATTTGTCAGGCATAATTTTAAAATTAATTAGTTATTAAGTAAAATCATATTTTGCATTACCATAGCTACTGTAATAGGTCCTAAGCCTCCTTTAGCTGGAACAAAAATTTTTACCTTTTTGGCAAGATTTTTTGGCTCTATATCTCCCTGAATCTTTTCATCCAAGGAATTGCTCAATCCTGCATCTATTACAATAGATCCCTTTTTCAACATTGAAGCATTAACAAGCTTTGGTTGGCCAGCTCCAGATATGACAACGTCAGCTTTTCTAGTAAAACTATCAATATTTTGAGTTTTTGAATTTAAAATAGAGACAGTCGCCTTTTTCCTTGCCAATTCAATACTTAAAGGTTTGCCTACTAAACGGCCATTGCCTATTAAAACAATTTCTTGAGATATGATTTTTATATTATATTCTTCCATAACCCGCAAGACAGCCGCAACAATTGGAGGTTTAATCTTACATTTTCCTGTATAAAAATTTCCTAGTGCCTTAGAAGATAAAACATCAACATCTTTAATGATAGGAACACTATCCAGAATATACTGTGTATTAATATTCTTTGGTAATGGTAGCTGAATTAAAATTCCATGAACACGATTATCTTTGGCAAGAATTGCTAATTGTTTTCTTAGCTGTCTGTTTGAAATACTTTTTTCGAAAGTAAAAACAGGACAATTTATGCCTAGTCGTTGAGCTATGTCCTGTTTTTTCTTAATAAAAGAAGTACTAATAGGATTCTTGCCAACCTGAACAATACCTAAACTTAAATCTTTAAGTTTATATTGTTCCAATTCTTGTAAGACACTACCAGCGAGCTTATTGCCATCTACTTTAATCATAATAATATTCCTCTAAAGACTACTTAGAAATTGATTGATATCCACTAGTTCAGTTTTCTTTTGGCAACGCTCTTTAACCTCTAATTTATTATCTGCAATTGTCTTCTTGCTACCAATTACTCTTAGGGGAGTTCCGATTAAATCAGCTTCTATCAATTTTTCACCTGCATGAATATTAGTCCGATCATCATATAGAACATCTTGTCCCTTTTTAAGAAGTTGGTTATATAATTTCTCCAACTTCTCTCTCTCCTTACCCTCTAAATTAAGATTAAGCAAATGAATATCAAAAGGAGCTACCTTAGAAGGCCAAATGATACCCCTATCATCATGATGAACGGTCACTATGGTGGCTAATAACCTTCCTACCCCAATACCATAACAGCCCATAAGGATAGGTTTTTTATTACCATTTTTATCTAAGTAGGTAGCTTGAAAACTTGAAGAATAATTTTCTCCTAGAATGAAAATATGTCCGCTTTCAATCACTGGTTTCTTCTCAAGCTTACTTCCACATTTAGAACATGTTTTAAGATTTACCTTAGTTTGGTTTTCTAAATATTCCGCACTATACCCCGTTTTACATTTTGGGCAATAATATACTTGATCCTCGCCCACCTCAGAAGGCACCATAAATTCGTGAGAGGAATCTCCTCCAATACTTCCTGATAAAGCATCTACTTTCAACGCATCAAGCTTAAGTTGAGAAAATATCCTTTGGTAAGCTTCAGTAACTTTTTTATAATACGAAGCAAGGTCCTCTTTAGTTTGATGAAAGCTATATAAATCTTTCATAAGCAATTCTCTGGTTCTTAAAAGTCCTCCAGTTGCCCTTACTTCATTCCTAAATTTGGTTTGGATTTGAAAAAGCGCTACCGGTAAATCTTTATAAGATTGAATTCTATCTTTGATTAACTTAGTCATAACTTCTTCATGAGTTGGTCCTAAAGTTAATTCCTTTTTATGCTGATCCTGTAACTTAAAAAGAGGCGGTTCAATATTATCCCAGCGACCTGTTTTTTCCCAAATCTCTTTAGGTTGCAGAGCGGGTAATAAAACTTCTTGAGCTTTAATATTAGTCATTTCCTGGCGAATTAAATTTTCTAACTTATGCAAGACTTTCCAACCTAACGGAAGGTAACTATAAATACCAGAAGCTAATTTATCAATGTAATCACCCTGAATTAAGAAATGAAGACCTGCTATTTTTTCTTCTTCTTTAATATCTTTATTAGTTTTATAAAATAAAATTGACTGACGCATAAATATTGTTTACAGAATTAGAATATTTTCACGATATCTCTTATTGTAACAAAAATCATTAATAAGATAATCAAAGCAAATCCTACTGAATTAACAATTCTTTCTGTCTTAGCATTAACAGGAGAACCTTTTATCTTTTCGATTAAAACAAACAAAAACCTGCCTCCATCTAAAGCCGGCAAAGGTAAGGCATTTAAAACCACTAAATTAATAGAGATTAAAGCAGCGAAATGCAGAAAATAACTCCACCCTAAGGTTGCCATTTGACCAGTAATCCGGAAAATGCCTACTGGCCCAGCTATCTCTCCTATCATTTCTCCTTTGGTTAAAAGAGTTTTAAAAAGATTATAAAAACCTATCACAATCATTCCTAAGAGCTGGAAAGAATACAAAAATCCTTTCCAAATAGCTTGATACCAAGGATAAGCCAAAATACCACTTTTTACAAGAGAGATGCCAAGTGGTCCTTGGTCCTCGGGAAAATCTTGGCGCGCTAAAATTTCAGTTTGTATTTTCTCATCACCTCTTTCTATAAATAAAGTAACTTGCTCGCCTTGATATTTTTCGACAAATTGCTGAATTTGAACAATTTGAGTAACAATCATAATATCATTACCTTTTTGAAGTTTAGTTATTTTATCTCCCATTTGCAAGCCCACCTTTTCAGCTGGCGTATCTTTAGAAATACTTGCTATCATAACTTGTTCATCTTTTAAGCCTTCTGTTTGATGTTCTTGCGAAACAACAGGTGCTCCCACGGCAAACATAATACTTAAAAGAAAGATCGCAAAGATAAAATTAGCTGCTACTCCACTTAATAAAACAATTGATCTTTTTAAAGCGCTTTGAGCGCAAAAGCTGTCTTTTTGAGAGGCTGCTTTTTCCTCTCTGTCTTGCCCAAAAATTCTCACAAATCCCCCAAAAGGGATTAAATTAATAGAATAAATTGTTCTGTTTGAAATATTTTGTGGCTTTGTGCCAAAAATAATATGCCAAGGTTTATTCTCTTTATTGCTTTTAAAAATTTTAAAAATATTAAACCTCTTTTTGGATTTTTTTCCTTTGTAAATACCAATAACACGAGGAGGGTATCCAACGCCAAATTCATCAACTCTCATGCCAGACTTCTTAGCAGCTAAAAAATGCCCCGCTTCATGAACTATAATTAAGAGACTAAAAAATAAAATAACAATAAGAAGAGTCATATTAATAAAGTGTTACTTAGGTAAATTAATATTTTAATTGTTGATTACATCTTGCTTCTTTTCGCCTATTAAATCAACCTTTTCGTTATAATCATTAATCAATTCTTGAATTTTCTCTTTCAAGCGAAATTTTTCATCTTCTCGTATCTCGCCTTCTTTTTCAAGATTTTGGATTTCATCCCATACTTTCTCGCGCGCATTTCTTAAAGAAACCTTTGCTTCTTCTGTTAGAGAATGCACTTTCTCTAATAATTTCTCTCTTGTTTCTCCTGTAACTGGCGGTAAGCTAATGTGGATAATTTTACCATCACTTTGCGGTTGCGATCCTAAAGAAGCTTGACTTAAAACATCCACAATCGGTTTAACAGCTTTATCGTCCCAAACATCAAGCTGAAGCTCGCGAGGTGCTGGCACACTAATAGATGCGAGAGCTTTTAAGGGCGTAGCTTGACCATAATAATCAACCTTTAAATCTTCCACTAAGCTAGCACTTGCCCTACCAGTTCTGATTTTAACTAACTGGCTTTTTAAATACTCGATGACATCATCAAAATCCTTTTGAAGTTTTTTTAAGTATTTTTCAGGCACGTTAAGGTAACACAAATAAATAAATTAATTAATCCATTTTAACAAATAATCTTTCAAGAGCCAAGCGCGGATTAGCATAAGTCTTTTCTAAAATTGTTTTAGTTCTCTGAATGTCAGTTATCAAAGCAGTGTATTTTAATATATCACTTTGAAGAAAAATTATCCAATCATTAAGAAAATTAATAATTTTATGACGTTTTTCTTTACTTAATTTTTCTGCTAATAAAAACCTATCATTTAAATCATTCTTTAAAATCTTTTTATACATAAGCTGTTTTTCTTTATTCAATGTCTGATTGAATGCTGCAACTTTTAATGTTACGCAACGAGATAAAATAGTCTCTAAAAGATAAGTTGGTTGTTTGGTAATTAAAAGAAAAATTAAATAGCATGGTGGTTCTTCTATAATTTTCAATAAATGATTAGCTGCTTCTTTATTCAAACTATGAGCATTTTTAATTACAATTACTCTTCTTTGAGATAAAACAGGCTTCAGTTTTGCAAAGGCTAAAATTTTATCAGCTTGCGATTTAAGAATATCTCTTTTCTCGTCCTGTTGGATGATAAGACTCTCGGCTCTTCTAGCCTGATATAAATTATCTTCTATGGGACATCCTAGTAATAAATCTAACAACTGATTGATTTTATGATCGTTTAATTCTCCAATAATTAAATAACTATTAACTAAATTATGATTTATTAAAGATTTTTCAAAAAATTTTATAACAGGCATAAATTTATATCAAGTTTTGTAGATAATATTTCTAATTTCTTTTTTAAAATTATACAACTGAAATTTTTTAACCGTTGCTTGAATATCTTTTTTCTTAAGATTATTAACTGAACATTTATTAATCTTTGCAATTAATGTTTGCAAATCTTTTACTAAATAACCATTATGACCTTCTTGAATAATTTCTTGAGAACTTCCTTTGTAATAGGCAATAACAGGTTTTCCTAAATTAAGAGCTTCTAATATACTCAAGCCAAAATCTTCTTCTGCTAAATGAATTAATCCTAAGCTATTGCTAATAAGTTGCCTAATATTAGCAGAGTTTTTAATAAAACCTATTAAAAATATTTTATGACTAAGATTTTTACGCAGAACATACGAACGAAGATATTTAAGCTCCCTACCTTCACCAGCTATTACTAAATTAAGAGGCAATTTCTCAAAAGCACGGATAGCCCAAGTATTTCTTTTATATGAGCTTAAACGGCTCAAAATTAAAAAATATTTACCATATTGAGAGCTAAGTAAACTCTTTTGGTTAAGTTCTTGTTGAAAAAAACGCGCTTGAGGATAAATTATCTGGGCATCTCTATTATAATATTTTTTAATTCTCTCTTGGCTATAAATAGAATTAGTTATTAAAAGATCAGGTCTTTGGGCTGCCTCATAATCCCAAATACGATAGAAATGACTATATAAACGTTTTAGGAAACCCATTTTAAGAGATTGGTAATCTTGCCATGCCCAGCGCGTTGGCGTATGTAAATAAACAATATGTCTTGTTGTTGTAGGAACAATCAGCCCCTTTAAGAAAGCAGCACTAGATGAAATCACAACATCATAATCAGAAAAATCTAAAGCTTCAACTGCTGGCGGTATCCAAGGAATAAAATAATGATATCTTTTAAAAAGAACATATTTTTTTTGAAGATATGAAGCTTTAATAAGGCTATGGGGAAAATATTCCTTAATAAAATTAGGTTCATAAAACAATGTATAAAGAGGCGCGTCAGGAAAAATATTATGTAAGTCAAAAAGAACTTTTTCTGCCCCTCCCCACTTAATTAAAAAATCATGTGCTAAGGCTATTTTCATAAAAGGACAGGCATTAAATTATTAATTTAGATTTAAAACTTTAAAAGTTTCTTGAGCAGTTGTTAGCCATTTAAAGTTTTGAGCATTTTTTTGACCGTTTTGAGCAATTTTTTCAGTCAGAGCATTGTTGCATAATATATTTTTCATTGCTTTGGTAATTTGAATAACTTGATTTGGATTAACTAAGAAAGCGCTCTTTTTGTAAAAGGCATTAGCAATCTCCTGCAAGCTCGAATTATTGCTAACAATGACAGGTATTCCTAACTGTTGAGCTTCCAAAATTGGCAATCCAAAACCCTCATAAAAAGAAGGAAAAACTAAAGCTCGTGAATTTTTAATTAAATTCCACTTAATATTTTTTACTACATGTCCTTTAAAATAAATATCTTTTTTAGCGCTAGATTTTAAAACTTGTTTTTTAATATCTTGAAAACCGAAACCCGGCTTCCCTGCTAAAATCAACTTCCATTTTTTTGCTTGAATATTTTTCTTTTTAAAAATCTCAAAAGCTCTGATAATCCCTATAATGTTCTTTTTTGTTTCAATTCTTCCTAAATAAAGAAAATAATCATAAGCTATTTTTTTAAATTTATAATTTGGCTTCGTTACGCCATGATAAATAACTTGAATCTTATGAGGATAGCAATGATACAAGCTTATAAGGTCCTTTTTAGTATTGTAACTTGGCGTAATAATTTTCCAAGCTTTCTTAGTTGCATACTTAGTTGACCATCGTAAGTATTGTCTTGCCAACCAGCCATAATGATGCGGCAAGTGCTCATATTCCAAACCATGAATTGTAACAATAGTCTTTTGAGGGTGAATTAAGGGGATGACATGAGCTGGTATAAATAATCGTAAATCTTTTTTTTGTAATTTAAATTTAAGAATTTGGTAACTTAGTCCTATTTGAGTCCATAGAAAAGGTAATTTAATAAATTTTAAGTTAAAATTTAATGGCAAGTTTAATTTAACCTCTTTTTTATTGGTAAAAATTACAACTGGCTCTTTTTTAATTATTTTTTTTAAGTGCTGAATTAACTGGAATGTATATTCTTCAACTCCGGTTCTCTTTTTTAAAAAAGCATTTTTACTTACAATTAAAAGCATAAAATTAAAAACCAACTAATTTAACTTCTAGCTCTAATTTTAGCTGGAATTTTTTAAAAACTGTATCTTGCACTAATTTAATTAAAGCGTAAACATCTTTTGCTTGAGCATTGCCAAGATTAACAATAAAATTAGCATGTTTTTTTGATATTTGAGCTTTACCAATCTGCCTACCTGCTAAACCTGCCTTCTCAATTAAAAACCCTGCCGGGATAATTTGACCTTTTTGTTCTATGCCTTTGAAAACAGATCCGCAGCTAGGATATTTTAAGGGTTGTCTCTTTCTCCGATAAGCAATATTGGCTTTAATCTTTTTAAGACTTTTATCTTTGTCTGACTGATTATTAAGTTTTTTAAGCTTTAAATTAACGTTCAGAACAGCTAAATTATTCTTTATTTTAATTAAGCTTTTCCTATAACCAAATTGCAAATTTTTTTTCTTCATCATGCTAATCTCTAAATTCTCAGTATTAATTGCTTCAACTGTCTCAACTATATCTGCCATACTTTCTCCAAAAGCACCGGCGTTTCCTCTGATAGCGCCTCCGACAGTTCCCGGTATCCCTGCTGCCCATTCTAATCCTCCTAACCCCTTTTTAAGAAACATTTCTACTAAATTAGTTAACCTTACTCCACTCCCTACTTCAAGCTTATTTAAATTCAATTTAAGGTCATTCAGCTCTAATCTAATCACTAATCCATTAAATCCTTGGTCGGAAACTAAAATATTTGTGCCTCCACCTAAAAGAAAAATTGGTATTTGCTTTTCTTGAGCAAAAAACAAAGCTTTTTTAATATCTCTTTTATTTCTTACTTTACAAAAGTAGCGAGCATCACCACCAATTTTATAATTTGTGTAAGGAGACAAGCAAATTTTTTCTTGAATTTTAAACATATTTGTTTTTCTATCATAAATAAATAATCTTTATCTTGCAAGCTCATAAAATTTTATGTCATTTAATTATTTTAATAATTAATTCTAGATATCTTTAACCACTCTTTCATTAATATTATTTCAAAATATACATAAATGCATAATATTAAATTAAATTTATTTTTAGATGATTAAAAAACTCTCAAATTAATTTTGAGGGTCTTTTTTTATGCTCCTAAAAATTCTTTATTATTCTATTAAATTATTAGGCATCTCTTTTAAGCTGTTAGTTCATATGATTCATTTATCTATATTTTCTAAAGATACAATATTATTAAAAATAGGTTTACCTCGCTCAATGTTTTGTAAAATAGTTTTAACCTCTTCATTATCAGGATTATCTTTTATAAATTTCTTAAACTGAATAAGAGCTTGATCTATTTTATTTTTACGAAAATTTAGCTTATTTTTTAATCGCGCAAAATAATATCGAGATTCTTTAAAAATACTTTTTGATATTTTTTGCTTGGCAATAAAAAATTTACTATCAATATGAGCTAAGTATTGATTATTAGCATTTTGCCATAAATTTATTGTCTGCTTTATCGTTTGTTGGGCTATAAAAACTTTCTCTTTGAAAATATTTTTCAAAGCTATTGTTCTATAAAGCATTGCTTGAGAATATTTTTGTATCGTAGCTAAATTACGAACTAAACTCCTTTGAAAAAACTTCACATCAAAATAAATATCTTTAAAAACCTTTTGCAAGCTTAATAAATTAAGATTTACATTGGTATATTGTTTAAAGAATGAACTTGTTAAATATTTTTGAGAGGTTTTAATAGCTAATTGTGTCCTGGTTTGAATTTTTAGTATTATTTTTTTTAAAGCAGCTTCTTTTTGAATTCTATTTTTAGTCGCATAATATTGAGAAGTTATCTCTGCGCTTTTGTGCTCAACAAGATTGAGATAATCCTCAAAACTTGCTAAAAAAGTCCAGTCAAATTCATCTAAAGATTCATAAACTAAACCGCTAACTTTATCTAAGGTAATAATGGCTCTATCTTTGATATTAAAATTTATATTTCCTATGTTGCTTGACAACAAATAACTACCTCCGCTTGTTATCACCAGCCCAACTAAAATTAATAAACAAGCAATACATTGTTTAACAATAAAATAAGGTTTAAATTTTAAGTATGAAGACCTCTTGTTATGATGCCTAAAAGATAAATTGCCTATTATCTTGCTTAGATATTTTTTAAAAGTAGTTTTAAACTTTGAAATGATTAAAATTAATTCCTTTTTAAATGTCTTAAAAAAAGAACTCAATGAAGCAAGAAAAGACCTTTTCTTGGAATTTGATTGTTGAAGTGACGAATAATCTAAAAGATGATTAATTTTTCTTAAATTAATAATAAAACTTTGCAAAAGTTGAGAATGAGTAATTCTCTTTTTAAAGCAACAAGAAAAATATTTCATTTCTCCAAACCAGCTCTGGCAGTTTTTTTGAATATCATAAAATATCGTAGAGAGAGCTTGAAAATTTTTCTTAAAACTTAAAATTAGCTTGCCATTGCTCTTCTTAACCTTTTTAACCAAGATATAAATATCTCGTGATAAAGGGTTGATTTCCTTTTTGAAAGCTTGGAAAAAATCATATTTTTTATTTTTTGTTTTTTGAGAACGAGAAATTTGTTCTTGAGACAATTTATTTTCATCTTTTTTTGCAAGACTTTTTTCAATAAATCGCTCTTTTTTAGTTATTTTTTTACGCGCTTTTTGAGAATTTATTAAATAATCTTCTAACCAACTATTTTTTGTAAAATAAAAAGACCCAAATTTTTTACCTTTTAGGTCTCCTTTACGAATAAGATATCCTAAATGATCGCGCGTATAACTGTATCGCCGAGCTGCTTCTTTTAAAGATATATAATTCTCTTTTTTTTCTTTACCCATAAGACTATATCGTATCTACGACATTAAAAATTATTCAAGAATATTATATCATTTTGTAAAGAACTTTTCCTGTGGATAACTAAAACAATTTTTTTAATTTAATTGGTAAAAATTCGAGATTGAATAATGGAAATTTGTTGGTAAAAATTTATTGAAGATATTTGGCCTTGTTAGCTAAGTGATCTTGATAAGTAGTAGAAAAGATGGTCGTGCCATTTTTAGTGCTTAAGTAATACCAATAATTAGTTGGTAGAGAATTTAAAGCAGCCTTAAAAGACCAAAAACCAGGATTATTAATAGGTCCCGGCGGCAATTCTTTGGATTGATAAGTATTATAAGACAAGGTTAACTTTGTATCTTTAAGGGTAACTGGATTATGATTTTTTTTAGCATTAATTAAATTACAAATTTCAGACGAAGGATTGGTTGATGTCTTTAATATTTCTTCAATTGCTAAAAGTTCTTTAGCATAAATTACTGTCATATCAATTTGAAGAGGCATTCCTGAATTGAGTCTCTGTTCTATGATACCTGCTACTATTCTTTTATCATAATAAGTTGGCACTTCTTTCTCTAAAAGCGATGCTAAGACCGTTAAAGAAGTTAAATCATAAGAAAAGGCTTCTTCTGGATTGCTTATGCTATCCTGCAGTTTTTGAATAACTTTTTTTTCAAAATTACTTATCATTTTGGAAACTATTTTATCTATCGGGGTTCCCTTTTTGAATAAATAAGTATCAGGAAAAAGATAACCCTCTAAAGGATAAGACAGTTGACAATTCTGGAAACCCTTTTTATCCTCTCCAGCTTGTTCTTCTTCTTGCTGGCAAGTAACAAGTTCTAATGTGTCATTGTTATAATTTATATAAATACTATGACTTGAGCAAAAGTTTATAAAATCTGTGGCGCTAACTAAACCTTTTTTCTCTAATAAACAGGCAATGTGAAAAATATTTGACCCTTCGGGAATCATAACCCTAACATCTTCTGGTATAGTTAACCCATAAGATAATTTCTCGGCAATTTCAATGATATTTAAAGAAGGAGATAGTTTATACTTACCCGCTTTTAATGTTAAGCTGTTACTAAAGCTTTTGTTAAGAATTTTATAATAAATTAAAAAATAAAAGTCATTGTGAATTAGACCTTGTTTCTCAAGATTTTGGGCAATTAAGCTAACAGTTTCTCCTTTGTTAACTATAAAAATTTTAGAGTCTGATGTGTTATTAACAGGACTTGTTATTTTATATTGGAGGTATATTTTACCTCCAGCGATTAAAGTAGCAAAAAATAAAGATATTAAAACAAATATTAGGATAAAATTTAGATGTTTTTTGGGCAATTGAAAATACTTATTTTGTAATTGAAAACGAAAATTTCTAAATTTTTGTAAAATTTCTATTAACTTACGATTGATATTCATATAATTTCTAATTAATAAAGACAATTTTAGATCAATTTAGCTCCTCCCCCAAACCTCTCCCCCAGTTTAAAAGCAGAATATATAAGCCTTCAAGAAGAGCTTAACATTTCAATTAAAGTAGCAGAAGACCATAATTGAGCAGGACTCCCTGAAGAATGAAAATGATTAGCAGAAGAAAGTTCAGAGGAAAATCCCAAAATACCACAAGATAATAAATCTTTTAAGTTAGTTTTTTTAATTTGCAAAATTTTATTATAGTATTTTTGTTTATTTAATCTAATCATAGATAGAGCTGCTAAATTATTAATCCATAACCAACTATCACCATTATGATAACTCTGAGGGTTTTCTCCCGTATGTTTGCTATAATATTGAGGGTTACTTTGAGAAACTGTACTGAATCCTCCCCAATTACACCAAAGATGTTTAATAGCTATATCAAAACAAATTTCCCACTCTTCTTTTTTTAAAAGATAGGGATATATGTAATAAGCTAAAAAAATATTAGGCCTAATGGTTTTATCTTCTTTTGTATCAGCTAAAAAATTATCTTTCCAGAAAATTGATTTTGTCATTTTTTTTAACTTATTTTCCTTATTTAAAAAAATATCTTTTTTAGTAATCCTATAAGCAGAATGATAAATTGCAAGCTGAAGACAATAATTCTCTAGAGTATCTTGTCTTTTCAGGGTGTCCATCCAACTATCAGATTTTAAATAACTTTTTTCTGCTATGCTAACAATTTTTTCTATATCATCATTTTTAAATTTTAATAAGTTCATTTCAAGAAAACGATAAATATACCATAGCAAGCCATCGGCACTTTTAATAACATTTTGAGGAAAGTTATTACTTTTAATCTGTTTAAGTCTTGCTTTAGATAACTTAATAGTTTCATGAGGCATTATTCTATAAAGTTCTTTTAAGCTAATTGCCTCATCACGAAGCCAAAATTGAAAAAACCAAGGTAAACCAGCATATAAACCAAATAACTGTTTATTCTCTACAAAAAAATTTTTTAAACTCAACTGACTAATACAACGAGCATAATTTTCAATACTTGAATCATTATTAATCTCATTATTAGAAAATAAAACAGTCTTCTTAGCACTTTTTATATTTTGGAATGCTTCTTTTTCACTAAGCCCTACCCCTAAAACTAGTGATTTAGTCTTAATTTTTAAGGCTTGAAAAACATAAAGCTTGTTAGGTGAAGAATTTCTATTTTGATCATATGAATACTTTTTTTCAACCCAATTTGCTAATTTACTCCAGCCTAAAAGACCTTTTTTCGAAATAGCTACGAAAATATCTTCATGTTTAGGATAACTATATTTAATAAGTAAATAATTAGTTTTAGAATAAATATTATAAGTTCTATTCCAAGTCGGAAATTGATTAATTGGTCTTATATCTAAAAAAATATGTATATTAGATATACGAGATAGGCTGTATTTAAAGCAATTCAAATTATTTATACATATATTTTCTTCAAAATCATGTTTTTTAAGTGTAATTTGCTTGCCTGTCGCATATATGTCAACAAAATTAACGTTTTCATTATTATAATTTCTTGTAATAGAATCCAGGATTTTAAAAATACGTCCATTTAAATTAATGAACCAACCTTGATAACGACTTTCCTCTTTTTGTTTTTTCCAAAAATAACCACCTACCTCATCCATTAACATAAAACTTATATGATTATTAGTTCTTTGTTTTAATGTATGTTCACCAATTTTATAATTAACATTCATTTAATTATTATCCCCACTTTTATAAAAATTAGCTGCTTTTTCAGGACTAACAGTAACTATGATATCTCCTCCGCTTAATTCAAAACCACCCGAGGTATTAAGACGAGGTAAAAGCTCAATATGCCAATGAAAGTCTTGATTATAAGGTCCGTACTGAATATAAAAACAATAGGGTGCATCAACTGTTTGTAATCTTTTAAGAATCTTTTTTAAAATTTCAGCTAAGGCAAAATATTGCTTCTCCTTTAGTTTAGTTAAATTATTCATATGTTGCTTGGGGAAAATCCATACTTCGTAATTAAACCTTGGTGCATAAGGACAAAAAGCTGTAAAATCTTTGTTTTCAAAAACTTGTCGAGGACCTTTCGATTCATCTTCAATAATTCTACAATAAGGACAATATTTAAATTTATTGTAAGTTTCTAGTTCATCTTTTACAGAATGAGGTATTCTTTTTGTAGCAATAACTTGAGAATGGCTGTGAACAATCGAGGCACCAGCTTCTTTGCCTTTATTTTTAAAAACAGAAACATAATTAATATTAGGTAACTTTTCTAGCTCCTGAATTCTGTAATTATAAACTTTTAAAAGAGCAGCAATGTGATCATTAGATAAATCTGCTAATTGTCTTTTATCCGGTGTCTCCACTATAACTTCTTGAAGCCCATAAGCAGTTTCAGCAAAAAAGAATTGATTGTTACTGATATTAGAACTTTCTTTAGCACTTAGGGCAGGAAATTTATTAGGCATCCATCTAATCAACCATTTTTTGCGTTTTTCAATAATTCTCCCCTTTTCTGGTGGCGTCTGCGCTTCTCTACCAGAACAAAAAGGACAGTTTCGGGGATGAGGAGTATGTTTAATTTTTTTAAAATGCTGGGGTCGCTTATTTCTTTGTGGGCTAATATATGTCCAGCGATCTAAAATATAATCTTTACGAAGCATAAAATATAGATGATTAACTAATAACTTTTTTATAAGCTTTAATGTAGTGTTTAATTAACTTGCTCCAGCTAGCATTAAGAGACAAGTTACTAGCACCAATTTTATTCTGCACCCTTTCATAGTATGAAAAAGAAGCATATTTATGCAAAACATTGGCCAAAGAATTAATCGCTGTTTGATAACTTTTTTGATAACGGTCAATAACAAAAATACCAGGATACTTTTTATTTTTTAAATTAGGTTTGACGAAACGACCAAAACCTGCTAAATCAGTTGTAACCGATACCACCCCTAGAGAGGCAGTCTCGAGAGGTGTATATCCCCACGGCTCATAATATGAAGGAAAAACGCCTAAATGAGCTCCCTGAATACATTCTTTGTAAGATAGATTTAAAAGTCCGTCTGATCCAGTTAAGTAAGTAGGATAAACAATTATTTTTACTTTATCCTCTGGTCGATTAAGCAAGCCTTTTTCTTTAATCTTGTTTAACATAGAATCCTGCTTTTCATTAACTAGATTATAAGTACAAATAGAAGGAAAATCGCCGGGGGCCTTAAGTCGCAAAAGTTTTCTTTTCAACTCTCTTAGGGTATCTTTTTCAAACAATAGATCAGCCGTAATTTTATTCCCAGCCATAAGATTATATAAGATATTGCTTTCAGTGGTAACGTGAGTTTCATCTAAAGTTTGCTCAACATTAGCAAAAATCTCACGAGCTTCTCTAATAACTGGCTTAATACTGCTAACATTAGCAGGCACCCAAAAGAAAGCAATAATCGTTTTACTTTTAGAATCTTTTTTTAGTTTTTCATTTAAATTCTTTAAGGCATCTATAAATAAATCAATGCCTTTATTATGAAACTCGTACCTACCAGAGATAAAGTAAAAAAGACTCTGTCTTATATCAAAACTATAATAAGGGAAAAAATAATATAATAAAAATTCTCTCATTCTATCACGTTGAAGGCGATGAGAAACTGAAATATCCTCAAAAGTTAAATTATGATCAATATCTAAACCATTAGGAAGTAAAATATCAGGTTTTCTGCCTAAAAAATGTTCTACCTCTAAAGAAGTAATTTCACTAACAGTAGTCATTAAGTCACAATTTAAGCATGCCGCTTTTTCGGTTAAATGTTTTGCTGTAATGCCAATTTCAGCAGCTTTTTGATCAGCGTTAATATCTTGGATATGTTCATAAATAGGATAATTACTACCCGCCAAAGAACGTCCTAAGAAAGTAGCATGAGTTGTAAAAACTTTTTTAATAACAGTATCTCTACTTTTAAGATACAACAGTGATGGCGCGCTGAGCCATTCATGGGCATGAAGGACAATCTTTTCATTTTTATAGATTGATTGAATATGACTTAAAAGTTTTCCGACACACCAAGACCAAAGAACAGGATCGTCATAATCAGAGGGAGCATTTAATGAATCAATCCCAAATTTTTCCCATAGTTGTTTTTTGATATTATTTAAATGATGTCTATAACCATTAAAATCAATTAAAATAACATTGGGCTCCCCTTTGATTAGCCATTTCCCCCAGTGACAATTAATACCTTCTTTTTGTAAAGCTTCGAAATGTGGCCTTAATTTTTCTGGAGGTGTTAATGGCTCAAATTCACCTCGGGCTTTATCCATAAAATATGGACCAATAAGAATATAATTGTCTTTTAAATTATCAATCATATAAGAAGCCTTGCTTGAAATCACTGTATAAATACCGCCGTATTTATTGCAAACTTCCCAAGATGTTTCAAAAATAAACATAATAAATTAAATAATTAAGAAATAATTCTATTCTCTAAATCTCTTAAAACATTCATATAATTAATATATGACTCGTAAGGAGATTCATAGGGGTTAAAATATTTATGAACATCACCATCAGAAAACCATTTAGTACACATATAGTAAAAATGATCAGACGTCTGTAATTTTCTCCATGCATCTAATAATTGTTTATCTTTTTTCTTAGCTATCTTATCTTCCAAATTATATAAATCAGCTAAGGCTGATTGCTGTAATTCATTACCCATCCAAGCAGAGAGATCCCTTTCTGTATCTGCCCACGTTAAGGGCTCTGTTATATGAAGACTTCCGATTGATTTATTCTGATTTAAAGCTTCGATCGGAGTAATAAATTGAAAATCTTCTCTTTGGGCAATTTTTAAAATTAAATCTTCTAAAAACTCAAAAATACCAGTTTCTTGCCATTGATGTTCTCCGAAAGTTTCATAATCCATAAAAAGATTAATTATTCCCTCGTTTTTTTCGCAATTTTCTAGCCAATTTAAAAATTTATCAACCATTAAGGGAAATTCTTTCCAATTTCTTTCTGAGAAACGAAAAGCAATATCATCAGATAAACGATAATTTTTTAAAAGTAACTTCAATTCAGGTATTTCATAAGCATTATAAACAAAATTAGGTGATTGTCCCTGTAAAATTTTATCTGCTCCTTCAATTAAAACGCCTTGATATCCTAGTTTATAAATCAAGGGTGCTAATTTATCATAATAAAGAAGTTCTGTATTGCGAAAAATAGTTGGATGAGCATTAAAAAGTTTCTTTAAGATATTCTTATGCAAGGTGTTTTGCTCTATAAATTCTTTTTCCGAAAAATAGCAAGCAAGCGAGTGATAGTAGGTTTCCGCAATTAACTCACAAGAGCCGGTGTTATAAATATCTTGAAAGCTTTTTAATACCTGGGGAAAATATCTTTCTAATTGTTCTAACAATAAACCGCCTAAAGAAAAACTAATCTTAAATTTTCCTTGAGTCTTATGAATTAATTTGAGAAATAAATCGTTAGCAGGTAAATAACTTTTTTCAATAACTCTTTTGAGATATTTTTGGTTTTCTAATATATCAAAATAATTAGTTTCTTTATAATAATTAATATCAAAAATAGAAAAAGGTTTTAGTCTAAAAGGTTGATGAGCATGAAGATACAAACATACATTAATCATAATTTTTTTAATATCAAGATATTTCTAAAATTTGTTCATAAATATGACCTGTTTTTTGAGCAGCCTTCTTCCAACTAATATTTTGGAGGTTATGCTTTGCATCTTTAGCAATTTGTTTACTTAAAGTGCGATATGTTAATAAAGAAAGAATACTAGCCGCCATCTTTTGAGTATCCCAAAAATCAACTCTTAAGACATTTTTAAGCACCTCATTAACTCCAGAAGACTTAGAAAGAATAACCGGAATATTATACTTTGCTGCTTCTAGAGGCGTAATGCCAAAAGGTTCTGAAACTGACGGTAAAACATAAACATCTGCACATTTATAAAGCTTAATTAAATCATTAGGAGTTAAAAACCCCGTAAAGATAACATTTTTAGAAATACCTAATTGAAAAGATAACTTAATAATTCTTTCTTTTTGTTCTCCTTCTCCAGCAATCACAAAAAGAGCCTTAGGATATCTTTCTATAACCAAAGGAGCAGCTTTTAAAAACCAATCTACTCCTTTTTGTAAAGTAAGTCTTCCCACAAAAAGAATAATTTTTCTATTTTTTAAAAAGTTGCTTGTTTGAAAGATACACTGAAGGTTTCGTTTTTTAATCCCATTATGAACTACTTCAATTTTATTGGCTTGAATATGGTAACAATCTTGAATTTTTTGTTTAGTATAGCGACTAACGGTAATTATTTTATCAGCCATTAAAAGTCCTTCTCGCTCTATACTGCTCACTTGAGAATACTTCCAGCTATTACCTCCGCCAGCCCTATCAAATTCTAAGGCGTGAATATGCAAAATAAGTGGTTTGTGTGTTTTTTGTTTTATAAAAATAGCCGCTGGAACGGTTAGCCAGTCGTGGGCATGGATAATATCAAAATTCCCTAAGAATTGAATATTATTAGCTATATTATCTCGGTATGCATAAACTCTCGATATAAAATCATTATACTTTGGACCCTCTCCTTCTTTATCATAGTAATAGGTATATCTCCAAGAATTTCTATAAAAATTATCCCCGGAAGAGAAAAAATAAAAATCTAATTTAGAAGAAAAAACCTCCAATTTATTTGGGAGTGTGAATTTAATATGCCAATTTAGATTAGCTAATTCCTCAGCTAATCCTTGACAAGCAATTCCTAGTCCTCCAGTATTAAACGGCGGAAATTCCCACCCAATCATCAAAATTGTCTTTTGTTTTTTATTCATCTTTATAAACAATAGCTGCCTCCACTTTTTATCTAAATATAACAAAAACCATTGTAAAAAACAATGGGGATAACTTTTAAAAAGTATATATTATAAAATACTCCTGCGTCTCTGTCTCTCAATATTTAAAACAATACCTAAAAGAAACATATTAGTTAACATGCCTGATCCTCCATAGCTAATTAAAGGTAAGGGTAATCCTGTTATTGGCAAAAATCCAATATTCATACCAATATTAATAAAAATTTGACTCACAAAAAGAATTAAAACTCCCGTTACTAACAATCTGCCAAAATTATCTCTTGTCTTTATAGCTATTTTCGTTAAACATAATAACAACAATATATAAGCTAATAAAACCACAAAACCACCTAAAAATCCCATTTCTTCAATAATGGCAGAAAAGATAAAGTCAGTATGACGAGCCGGTAAAAATCCTAATTGGACTACACTCCCCTGTCCCAATCCTTTGCCTAAAAACCCTCCGCTACTAATAGCTGCTAAAGATTGGATGATATTATAACCTTGCCCTAATGGGTCTTGACGGGGATTTAAATAAGATAAAAGACGGGCTTTTTGATAATCTTGGATTAAGAAAAACCAGCCTATTAAAAAAAGTATTATACCAAATATTAAAAAAACAACTAAGTGCTGTTTTTTAATACCTGCAACTACAACCATTCCCAACCAAATACAAGCCAAAACAATGGCAGAGCCCATGTCTGGCTGTAAAATAACTAAAATAAAAGGTAAGATAAAATAAAAAAAAGATACAAGCAGATTTCTAGCAAGAAAAATGTCAACATGACGCAAGGTAAAGAACTTTGCTAATAAGAGAATTAAAATTACTTTAGCAACTTCAACTGGTTCTAAGCTAAATACTCCAATCTTAAACCAACTTTTAGCTCCACCAATAGATGTTCCTAAAAAGAATAACGTTACTAATAATAATAAACTAAATATATATAAAAAAAGAATTAAACCTGATTTATCTTTCAAAAACTTGTAATCTAAAAAACTCATTATTAATACTAAGAATAAACCACTAATAATAAAGATGGATTGTTTTTGGAAAATAAAATACCCGTCAGACAATGACGGAGATAGGCTGTAAATTTGTAAAAGACCTAAAGAAAGTAAAACGAAAATGCTAAAAATCAAAGGATGTGACATAATAAATTTATATAAAGGTTAGAATCAATTTTATTTTGTAATTTCAAGCCCCAAAGACTTGGCTGTTCCTTCAATAATTTTCATAGCACTTGCTATTCTTTTCGTATTAAAATCAGGCATCTTCTCTTCAGCAATCTTTTTAAGCTGAGCTTGACTAATTTTTCCAACCTTATTTTGTTTTGTATTATTAGTACCCTTTTTCAGTCCTATTTCTTTTTTAATTAGATAAGAAGTTAAAGGTTTTTTAACTTTAAAATCAAAACTTCGATCCTTATAAATTGTTAACGTAAGAGGTAAAACAGCTCCTTGTTGATCTGCTGTTTTTTCATTAAACTTTTGAATAAAATCCTGAATACTAACTCCGTGCTGCCCCAAAGTAGGCCCTAAGGGTGGGCCTGGGTTAGCTGAACCAGCCGGTAATTGTAAATTCAAAACAGTTTGAATAGGTTTCATATATGTTAAATTTTCTTAACTTGTAAAAAATCAAGGTCTACTGGAGTTTCTCTTCCGAAAAGGGAAACTAAGACCTTTACTCTGCCTTTTTTGTCATCTACTTCGGAAACCCGAGCATCAAATTCTTTAAAAGGCCCGTCGTTAATTTTTACAGTATCACCAGGATTAATATCAATTTTATATTGAGGCTCTTTAACTCCCATTCTACTATTAATTTCATCTATCTCTTCCTTAGAAACAGGAACAGGTGTATTCCCTGAACCAACAAAGCCAGTCACTCGAGGAGTATTTCTTACAACATACCAAGAGTCATCGTCAACGACCATATCAACCAACACATAGCCTGGATAAACTTTTTCTTCGACAACTTCTCTCTTGCCTCTTTTAATCTTAATTTTTCTTTCAATAGGAACTAGAACATTAAAAATTTTGCTACTCATATTAAAAGATTCTATTCTCTGTCTTAAGTTACGAGCCACAGAATCTTCATAGCCAGAATAAGTATGAATAGCATACCAATTTCTTCCAAATTTTGCTGTTTGCTTAGGCACAAATTTAAATAAGTTGCTTAATGGCAAGGTTGAAAAGGTAATCCATTCCACCTAAAAAAAGAGCCATAACAACGCTAATACCAATAACAATTAAAGTATAATGCAAAGTTTCTTGGCGACTTGGCCAAGTTACTTTTTTCATTTCACTTTTCACTTCTCTTAAATATCGAACAATAAAAGAAGGAATTCTTTGCAAAGCTTTTAATTTCATATTAAAGTAGTTTATAACAGGAATTTGTGAAAGTCAAGACTATAAAGCGACTTATTTAAAAAATATGCTAACAAGAAAAAAAATAGAAAATGCTCCTTTTTCTCCTGGAGTATATTATCTAAAAAACAAAAAAGGTAATATTGTTTATATTGGCAAAGCTGCTCAGCTCAAGAAAAGATTAACTTCATATCTTAAGGCTGAACAAGAAAATCCCCGTCTCAAAGAACTTATTAGACAAGCTTATAAAGTTTCTTGGAAAATTACTCCAACAGAGATAGAAGCTTTATTACTTGAAAGCCAAGAAATAAAAAAATCGCAACCCTTTTTTAATATTCTTTTAAAGGATGATAAACAATATTTTTACGTTATTTTTACTCAAGACATTTTCCCAAGAGTAAAAATTACTCATCAACCTGATAAAGAACAATTCATAAAAAAAATAGGTCCTTTTACTAGTGGCCCAGCTCTAAGAAAAACTTTGCGAGTTATAAGAAAAGTTATACCTTTTTGCACATGCAAAGACTATCATAATCATAATTGTGTAAATAGTCAATTGGGACTTTGTCCCGGCTATTGTTGTCTTAAAAAAACTTTAATAGCTAAAAATCTAAGACAAAAACAAAAAGAATACCAAAAAATCTTACAAAATCTTGAACAGTTACTAAAAGGTAAAATAATTAAAGTAAAAAATAACCTAAAGAAAGAAATGAAAGAAGCAAGTCAGCGAGAAGATTTTGAAAAAGCAGAAGTTATAAGAGAAAAAATCGAAGCATTCAATAACATTCTTTTGCATCAACATATTATTAATCAAGAAATTTATAAAAAAGCATTTCAAATAAAAAACAAGCAAACTTTTTTAAAAATTCTTAATGTTAAAAAATGCCCATTAGTTTGGGAGGCTTATGATATATCTAATTTAAAAGGATTATTTGCTACGGGATCAATGGTAACATTCCTGATGAAAGAAAAAAAGAATACTCTTGATTACTTTGCTTATAAAAAGAACTATCGTATTTTTAATATTAAAACAGTTCCTAAAAGTAATGATATTAAAATGATAAAAGAAGTTCTAAAAAGACGCGTACGTCACTTAAATAAAGATAATCGTAACTTTTGGCAAAAACCCAACGCAGTATTAATAGATGGTGGCAAGATACATTTAAAAACCGCCATACGCCAACTAAAAAAATATACCTACCCTACTCCACTAATCGTAACTGCTCTTGCAAAACGCCAAGAAAAATTATATACTGTTGTCTATAATGGTAAAGAAGAATCTCTCAAAGTTAATAGATATTTTTTAAATAAATTACCTCAAGATATAGCAATATTTTTTAAGTATTTAAGAGATGAATCTCACCGTTTTGCGCTAAAGCAACATAAAAAACTTAGAAAAAAAATCAGTTAATTTTTAACTTCAAAACATGAATAATATATTAAATATCACTGAAATTGTTCTAGCCATTGCTCTAATTGTTTTTGTGCTTCTGCAAAGGCAAGGTGGCGGTACAGCATCTATTTTTGGTGGTAGTGGCAGTGAAAGTTATAGAACTAAAAGAGGTGCTGAAAAAATCTTTTTTTACGGAACTATTATATCAGCTATTCTTTTTGTAGGTATTGCTATCATAAGAATAGTTTTGCTTTAATAATTATCAATGAAAAAAACCTTTTCAAAAATTATTAATTTTTGTAAAATACTTGAAAAGAAAAAGATTCCACAAGTTTCTAAGATCATTTTTTTAAAAAAAACTTTAACAAAAAAAGAAAGGCATTGGGCCTTTTTCTTTTTAATTCTAATTATTGTAAGTATTTTAGGGTTAGGATTTAATTATTATTTATTAAACGCAAAAATTTTACCAGCTCCGGGAGGAACTTATCGAGAAGCTCTAGCGGGTTATCCTAATTATTTAAATCCTGTTTTAAGTTACTCTAATGATATTGATAGAGATATAGTAAACTTAGTCTATTCAGGTTTAATGAAATTTGATACAAACGGCAACTTGGTGCCTGATTTAGCAGAAGATTTTAGTATCGGTAATTATGGTAAAACTTACGATTTTTTCCTAAGGAAAAATATTAAATGGCACGATGGACAATTTTTTAGTGCTGATGATGTAATTTTTACCATAGAATTATTACAAAATGCTGAGTATAAAAGTCCTTTAAGATATAATTGGGATGGCGTCGAGGTAGAAAAAATTGATGCATGGACTGTTCGATGTAAGCTTAAAAATGCTTACTCTCCTTTTTTAGCTAATGCAACCATAGGAATATTACCTAAACATATCTGGCGCAATATATCTCCTGAAGATTTTGCCTTAGTTAAATACAATGCTCGTCCTATTGGAACTGGACCTTTCGCTTTTAATAGTTACGTAAAATCTCCTCAAAGTAAAATTACACAAATAAATTTAATAAGAAACGAAAATTATTATCTTAAAAAACCATATTTAAAAGAAATAATCTTAAATTTTTACGATAATGAACAGGAATCTATTCAAGCTTTTAATGAAAAAAAGGTTGATGGTATCGGATTAAGTTCTCCTTTCGGAAAAGAACAACTCAATAATTTAGATAAACAGCAAAGTTTTTACTCTCTTCTCCCTCGTTACTATGCAGCATTTTTCAATCAAAATAAAAATAAATCTCTGCAAAATAAAAATTTACGGCTTGCTTTAGCATATGCTACGAATAAAGACAAAATCATTAAAGAAGTATTTAACGGCGAAGCATCAAAAGTCAACTCACCAGCTCTTCCTTATGTACTTGATTTAGAAGACAAAGAGCAAAAATTTTATAATTACAATCTTAACAAGGCTTCTCAACTTATAGAAGAAGTTGCAGACAAAGAAGAGATTAGCTTGACAATCACAGCTCCTGATATACCAGAACTTAAAAAGACAGCTGAATTACTTCAAGAACAATGGAGTGCTTTAAATATTAACGTCAAAATATCACTTATCAACCCTGATACGATTATAAATGACGTTGTTAGGCCAAGAAACTATGAAATCTTGATATTTGGACAAGTGTTGAGTTTAGAGCCAGATCCTTTCTCCTTTTGGCATTCTTCTCAAACAACTGACCCCGGCCTTAACTTGTCAATGTACAGTAATGAAAAAGTTGACAAACTCTTAGAAAAAGCACGTCAAGAATTAGATCTTGAAAAAAGAACCGTATATTATACTGATTTTCAAAAAGAAATTCTTGAAGACGTGCCAGCCATTTTTCTCTACAGTCCACGTTATTTATATATTTTAAGAAATCATATTAAAGGAGTTCAAATCAACAAAATTAATTTACCAGCTGATCGTTTTTCGTCAATAGAAAACTGGTATATAAAAACAAAACTTATAAAATAAATATATGCCCTCTAAAACAGAAAAAATTATTTGCAAACTTCCTGACTTGTTTCAACAAGGATTGCAACAGTCAATCAATTTCCCTATCCTAAAAAAAGATTTCAAGCAAATCACAGTTTGCGGAATGGGAGGTTCAGCTTTAGCAGCTCATTTTCTCAAGCCATTTTTTCCTCTTGAAATTCATAGTAACTATAACCTGCCTCCGTATCTTACAAAAGATAAGTTAATTATTTGTATATCTTATTCAGGCAACACAGAAGAAACTTTATCAGCGTATAGCTTAGCTAAAAAAAGGAATTTACCCTTAATCGCTATAACTTCAGGAGGTAAGTTAAACAAATTAGCTCAACAAAACAAAACACCGTTAATTAAAATTAAAACGAAAAAGATAGAACCTAGAATGTCAGTTACAGAACAATTAGGAATATTAGTTAATGTTTTCAAACATCTAAAAACAATTCCTTTTCCCCCTAACCTAAAAACAACAATTAATCTCAGTCCCTACGGCCTTAAAAATAAAGCTAATACATTTGCTTCAAAAATGATTAATCAAGTTCCCCTTATTTATACAAGCACTAAGAATCAAGCTATAGGTTATTATTTCAAAGCACTCTTCAATGAAAGTAATAAGATACCTGCCTTTTCTAATGTCTTTCCCGAATTAAACCATAATGAATTAATGCAAGGCAAAGGAATTGATTGGCCAGATAAGTTTCATATCCTTATGCTCCAAGATTCTAAAGATTTACCAAGAATTAAGAAAAGAATGCGCCTAACTGGCAAATTACTAGCTCAAAAGAAATTTACGGTCACTTCACTTACTTTACGCGGTAAAAATGCTTTAGAGAAAATACTCTATGGTATCAGTCTCGCTAATTGGACTGCCTTTTACTTAGCTAAAAAAATCAACATCGATCCTATCGATGCTGATGTAAGAGAAAAATTCAAAAATTTAATAACGAAATAAAGTTATATTTCCATAATAACCGGTAAAACAATTGGACGTCTTCTAGTCCTCTCAAAAAGAAACTGACCAATTTTTTCCCTGAGGATTCCTTTTAAATAGACAGGATTAATTGCTTTTTTAGGTCCCAATTCTTGATTAAGTAATTTAGACGTCAAAGCTCTTGTGTCATTCAAGAGCTCTTTTGATTCTTTGAGATAGACAAAGCCACGAGATATAATATCTATGCTTTCTTTAACGCGATGAGTTTTTAAATCAATAGTAGCAACAATAACAAACATACCATCTCGAGACATAGTATTTCTGTCACGTAAAACTATCTCTCCTACGTCACCTACACCCAAACCGTCAACCATTACATAATCAGTCTGGGCAAAATTCTTAGTTAATTTTCCCTTAATCTGATTATGACTATCTCTAAAAAATTTAATTATTTGACCATTGCTAGCAACGAAAATATTTTCTTTAGAAATACCTACTTGTTCAGCTAATTCAGCATGTGCTTGAAGCATGTAATAATTTGCTTCTATCGGCATAAAATATGTAGGTTTTAGAAGTCGCATCATTAATTTTAATTCTTCCTGTTTAGCATGACCTCCTGCATGAACATCCATCATCTGATAATGAATGACTTTAGCTCCCTGACGAACAATTATATCCTTTAAGGACTGAATGGTACGTTCATTGCCAGGAATAACCGAAGAAGAAAAAATAACCGTATCTCCCTTCTTTAAACTAATATCACGATGCTCCCCATTTACAAATCGCATAAGAAAAGCATTTTCTTCTCCTTGAGCACCTGTTCCCATAATTATTACCTGATTATTAGGCAATTTACGAACATCACGAGAATGAACTAAAATCTTAGAATCAAATTTAAGATAACCAATTTTACGAGCAATTTTTACATTACTATTCATGCTCCGCCCTTGAAGGCATATTTTCCTGTTGTATTTTTCAGCTAAATCAAAGATCTTTTGAATACGATTGATTTGAGATGCAAAAGTAGCGATAACAATTCTTCCTCCAATCTTGTCAAAAATGTTTCCTATTTCTTCTCCGATAGCAGATTCAGAGATTTGGTAACCAGGAAGGGTAGCATCTGTTGAATCAGACATTAAAAGTAAGACTCCTTTTCCTCCTATATGAGCTATTTTGTGTAAGTCAGCTGGTTTATCGTTCACCGGTGAGTAATCTATCTTAAAATCTCCTGTGTGAATTACTCTTCCTACTGGTGTTTCAATGATAACAGCAAAACAGTCAGGAATTGAATGATTAACTCTTAAGAAAGTAACCTTAAAAGATTTGCCGAGCTCAATCTTAGAATCTTCATCTATCTCGGTAATCTTAAGGGGAGGATTTTTCTTAAATTCTTCATTCCTTCTTTTTATAAGTCTAGCAGTTAATTTTCCTGTAAATAAACGAGGATTTCCAATCCTTTTCATAATATGAGGAATTGCACCAATATGATCATAGTGACCATGAGTAATCACTGCTCCCCGTATTTTATTAATCTTATCAGTTAAGTAAGAAATATTGGGAATAATATAATCAATGCCAGGCATATCCTCTTCCGGAAATTGCAACCCCATATCAACAATCATAATATCATTGCCATATTCTAAGAGAGTCATGTTACGACCAACTTCTTCTAGTCCTCCTAAAGGAATAATTTTAAGAGAATTTGAATTTTTATAATTTTTTTTTGTCATAATTGTATAAATAATAAGTGCCGAGGGTGGGACTCGAACCCACACAGGTTAAGAACCCAAGAGATTTTAAGTCTCTCGCGTCTACCAGTTCCGCCACCTCGGCTTTTTACATAAAATTAATGCTCGGGACAGGATTTGAACCTGCACGTCTTAAAGACCAGGCTTCTGAAGCCTGTGTGTATACCATTCCACCACCCGAGCATTCAGATTAAAAGACTAGAACGTATAGTAAGGCCTGGATGGGAATCGAACCCATGTACAGGGTTTTGCAGACCCTTGCCTAACCACTCGGCCACCAGGCCTTATAGAATAATTTATCTTTTTTTCAATATTTTTGATAAGCGAGTAAATTGTTTGCCTTTTTCATCTAATAAAAAGGACACCTTAGGAACAGGTCTCATAAAGAGCTTTTTATCAAGTTTTTTTTGGAACGTATAAATATTATCATTAAGTTTTGATAAAACTTTTTGTTCTTTATCATCTGGATAAACGCTTATGTAAATTTTTGCATGAGCGTATCCTTTAGAAGTAGCAACTTGAGTAATTGTAATAAGGTTTTCTGAAAAGGCTCCGAAATCCTTAAAAATTATCTTTCCTAATTCTTTTTTAATGAGCTGATTAACTTTTTCAACTCTTTGATTCATAAAACTAATAGTTCTATTTTAACACAAAACTCCTAATAAAATCATCTTTTTTAATTTCTAGAGAGCTTTCTAGTAATAAACCACACTGTTTGCCTTCTAAAACTTTAAGACAAGGTTGTTTGTCTTGCTCTAGTTCAATAATTCTGCCTTCTCCAATTTCTTGATTATTCCGTATAATATTAACTGTAGCATTTTTACTAATCTTTCCTTTTGTTACCTCTCCTCCAATAATCATCCTAGAAAGATTTTGTCTTTTTTTATCGCTAATTTTACGTCTTCCAAAAATAGCTAAAACTTTAAGTTCGCCAATGATATTTTTCTTAGGATCAGTGTTCTTTTTGCTCAATAAAGCTTTAATTTCTTTTTCAAGTTCGTAAATAATATTAAAATTAATGATTTTAATACCTAATTGCTCTGCGATGCTTTTAATATTAACGGTTTCTTTAATACGAAAACCTAGGATAATAGAGTCCGTTGTTTGCGCTAATTTTAGATCAGATTCTGAAATTCTCCCTAAACCCTGCTTAATAATCAAAAAATTAACCTCAAGCTTTTGTGATATTTCTTCTAGAATACTATAAAGAGCATCTTGAGATCCAAAAACATCAGTCTTGATAAGAAGGTTAAAATTAGGAATATCTTGATTATCTAATCCTGTTTTGTTAATTCTAAAATTATCTAACTGGTGCTCTTTAATATTTGATAAATCTTTTAATTTAGTTGTTTGATCTATCTTTTCAAAACTTTGACCACTAGATGGTATTTTTTCAAATCCTAAAATTTTAACGGGTTGCGACGCAGAAACCGTTTTGATAGCTTTACCTTGCCAATTAAACATCTGTTTAATTTTAATTTTTTGGCTATCAAACCTAATATAATCCCCTACCTTAAGACAACCTTCTTTTAAAAGTCCGATAGCCTCTTTGCCTCGCCTAGCACTAACGTGACTTTCAATGATAATTCCCCATGTTTTTCCTTGTAAAGTAATTGTGTCAAGACAAGCTTCGTATAACAAAACAATCGTTTCAAGAAGTTCATCTATTCCTTGACCTGTCTTAGCTGAAGTTTTTACTAGAGGAACATCTCCTCCCCACTCTTCTAATTCTATGTCATGTTCCTTAAATTGTTCCTCAATAGGAGAAGGGATATCGGGGTGAGTTAATTTATCAATTTTGTTCAAAACAACAATATAGGGTAATTTAAGGTTTTTTAAATAATCTAATGCTTCTTTAGTCTGTGGCTGCATCCCCTCATTAGCATCAATAACCAATAAAGCAATATTAGCTAACTGACTTCCCCTTGAACGCATCTTTGCAAAAGCTTGATGACCCGGCGTATCAATAAAAGTAATTCTTTGATCATTAAAATTAATTTCATAAGCATTAATATGTTGAGTTATCTGACCACTTTCTTGTGAAGCAACATTTGTTTTGCGAATGTAATCTAAAATACTTGTCTTACCATGATTAACATGACCTAAGATTGTTACTACAGGAGCAATATGAATATTTTCTTGTTTTTTCTGTCGCATAAAATTAATATTAACGGAGGGTGCAGGAATCGAACCTGCGTGGGTACAAACCCCTGGTTTTCGAAACCAGTGCATTACCATTCTGCCAACCCTCCAAAAGTAAAATAAAATTTTCCCTCGCCTAAAGCGTGAAAAGTTAATTAAATATAAGTGGGTCCGGCGCGAATCGAACGCGCAACCACCAGCTTAAAAGGCTGTTGCTCTACCAATTGAGCTACGGACCCTTAAGGAATATCTTGTATTATAAGGTACAAGCGTTGCTAAGTCAAATTAAGTTTAGTGATATTCTAAAATTTCAATTGGATAATTTAACTGACTCTCTTTTTTAATCCAAAGAAATCCTAAAGCACCTAAAAGTAAAAAGATAAGACTCAAAATAATAATATTAAGAAATTGTTTCATTTTTTGGACTTGCGCTTAATTTCAAATAAATATGATTAAAGGCTTGCTTTTTATAAAAAATATATTACAATGGAAACATTATGGCTCATCATGGTGGAAAAACTAAAGCAAAAACGAGCGGTAATGCTCGTCCTAAATATTTAGGCATTAAACTCTTTTCAGGCCAGGAAGTAAAAACTGGTTCTATTATAGTACGACAACGAGGTACTAGATTTTTGCCAGGAAAAAATGTTGCCAGGGGCAAAGACGATACTCTCTACTCTACTAAAGAAGGCATTGTTTCTTTTGTTACCAAAAGAGTAAAATCATTTGATGGAAAGAACAAAAAAAGGAAAGTTGTTAATGTAAACTAACTAATTTCTTTGGTTTATCTCTTAGCCTCTTGAATAATTATTTCAAGAGGAATTTTTTTATTATTATAAACAATATCTAGATTATATTTCCCAATTTTTTTTAAGGGTTTTTCAATAACAATTTCAAAATCATCCGGTATTGCAATACCTTTTTCTAGTAAAGCTTCTTTAATATCTTTCTGGTTAATAGAGCCAAAAAGTTTACCTTCCTTACTAGCTTTTCTTTGTAATTGAATATTTGCTTTTTTTAGTTTGTCAGCTAAAATTTCAAAATCTTTTGCTAAGGTCTGCTGAACTAATTTTTCCTGTTGCTTAACTTTAGCTATTCTTTTAAGTTCTCGATTTGTTGCAATAACAGCTAATCTTTGGGGAATAAGGTAGTTACGAGCATATCCTGGACTTACATTAATTACTTCATATTGTTTACCTTTTTTAGCAACATTTTTTAATAAAACTACTTTCATAAATTTTTAAAATCACATATTTTTAATAACTTCTAAAGCTCTATCTAATTGTTCATCTGATCCATTGTTAGTAAAATCAACGCTTATATCTGGTTTAAGCCCTGATTCACTAATTGAGATTCCTTTGGGGGTAATCCAATTTGCAACTGTAAGCTTGAGAGATGCTTCTTTGGGTAAGCGGATCATCTCTTGTACAGATCCCTTGCCAAAACTTTGCTTGCCAATTAAAGTAACGTTTAGTTGATCTCTTAAAGCTCCTGCTAAAATTTCTGACGCTGAAGCAGAACCTTCATTAATTAAAACAACAATTGGCCAAGTTTGGAAAATTCCTTGACCTGCGGCTTTATATTCTTCTCGATTGTCCTCTCCCCGATCTTCTATAACTACAATATCATCTTCGGCTAAAAACCATCCGGCAATATTAACAGCTTTACTTAAATAACCACCAGGGTTTCCTCTTAAGTCAAGAATAATTTTATGAGCAGAAGAACTTAAAATCTCTTGTGCTACTCTACTAAATTCGTCATCTATGTTTTTAGTAAAACTATAAATTTGAATATAGGCTACTTGATTTTCATTTTTTAATTCCCAGTTAATAACAGGAATTTGAATAACTCCTCTTTTAATTGATATATCGAATTGTTTATCTCTACCCTCACGAATAATTGTTAAAGTAACTTCACTACCTTTAGGTCCCCTAATAATAGTAACTGCCTCGTCTAACCCCATATCTAAAGTTGACGTATCATTAATTGCCATTATCTTATCACCACTCTTAAGACCAGCACGTTGAGCTGGTGTTCCTTGCAAAGGAGCAATAATAGTTAGAATATCATCTTTCATGCCAATTTCTGCCCCTATTCCCTCAAAGGACCCACTAATATTATCCAAAAATCTTTTGCTAACACTAGGAGGCAAAAATTGACTGTATGGATCGTCTAAAGAATCTACTAGCCCTTTAACTGCCCCATATACCATGTCTTCCTCTGTAATCTTATCAGCATCTTTATAATTGTCCTGAATTAAATCCCAAACCTTCCAAAATATGCTTAAGTCAGCTTTATTCTGTGACCTTTGAATAACTTCGTCTATAAACGAACTATCAAAATTAGCACTTCTTCCAAAAAGGAAACCACCAAAAAAAATTGTTACTGCTATAATAAAAAATCCGAAATATTTTAAGAAATAATTATTTTTTTGTTTAATTTGATTCATAAAATTAATCACTAGTAATTTCTAAACATGTATCACGAATTATACTAAAATCACCTCCTCGAGGTAATAAGACGTATAAACCATCAATATTTCGTGCATATAATAATCCTTGGGGGCCATCGTCAATAACTAGATTTTGAATATTCTTTGCATTCAAGTTGTTATCTTTTAAATAGGTTGCGAGATCTTTAATTTCAACTACGCTCAAATCAGTCCTAATATTTTCTCCTAAAATATCTAATAATCTGATTATATTAACAGGATTACTTAAAAAACCTAAAGAAAATATTTTATTTTTAATTGCTAAAAGCACTTCTTGCTGTCTTTTTGCTCTGTCAAAATCGCTTGAAGAAAAACGGGATCTAATATAAAACAAAGTACTGGTACCATTAAGTTGATTAACTCCTTCGGGAACAATAAAAGGACGGCAATTTTTCCCATTTTCATCACACCACCATTGTTTATCTTCAATGAAATCCTCACTTCTAGTAATTTGAATTCCTCCGATAGCGTCAATAAACTTTTTAAAAGCAGAAAAATTTACCAAAATTGTGCCATCAACATAAAGACCTGTTAAGCGCGATACAGTATCCTTAATATAATGAAGTCCTAAAGGTACTCCTTCTTTTTCATACCCCCATGCATAAACTGCATTTAACTTATCACGTTCCTGAGAGTTAGGCATGGGAACATATAAATCGCGAGGCAAAGAAATTAAGGTAACTTTATTAGTTTCTTTATCCCAACTAGCAAGCATAACTGCATCAGTAAGAAGTCCTCCAAAAAGCTTTCCTTCACCTCTTTGACCTAATAATAAGATATTTAATTTATTTGTATCTTCAGTAGGTAAATCTTCTAATTCTGGTAGCATATATACTGGTTTTACCGTAGGTTCATCAGCACTTATTTGGCTAAAAGTAAAACTTGTCTTAAAAAATATAGCAGAAAATAAAGCAATAATAACTAGTATAATGATAAAACCTGAATTTAGAAAAATCTTTTTCAATTTCATTGATTTTTAATAAACTTTATTTAATTTCACATTTGGGTAATAATAAGTAAGGATTTCATAATAATTTTTACCCTTTTGAGCTAAAGTTCTCGCACCAGCTAAGCTCATTCCTACAGCATTATCTAGTAAAGCGGGACAATCATTTGAATGGTTTGTTCCTTGAGGGTCCTGAACTCCTCCCCATAAATAAGGAAAACTCTGATAGAATGATCCAAAAACCTTTCTAGCGTCAGCAGAAATACCACAGGTATCCTTTGAATAGAATGCACGAACAGGATCTTTCTTGTAAGTCAAAATTTCACCTTCAGTATCTTCTACTGCATTTATATATTCTAAAGAATTATCTTGTGTTATGCCTTCATAAAAAATATTATCTTCTTTTCTGTTAATATCAAATGGCTTATCTTGATAACGGCCCCCCTGATCCACATAGAAATGCATTAAATAGCTACGATGAGCTATAGCTAAAGCTTTTAAATAATTTTGATTATCATAAGGTTGAACATCTACTTTAATACCTCTTAAGTAATCTTCTATAAAAACTTTGTTAATAATCCAATATACGGGTGAATTTTTAACATATCCCTTCTGAATAACAATTTCTCCATAGAAAGAACCTATTTTATTTAAGTTATCTTTTTTACCTTCATATATCGTAAAATAAGTAGAAATGTCTTCAGCTTTCAGTTGTATATTATCATTAAGCATAAGAAAATCAATATTAAATGATTGTCCTGCGTCTAATTTATGTTCTTGATTATTTTGTAAAACATTGTAACTGTTATTGGCTTGAATAATAAGATTAGTTTCAGGATAAAAAATTCCTAAATTTATATTAATGACATTAAACTTATTATATAAATTTTCTAATTGATTCATTACATCAAACTTACTATTTTGGAAAGCTTTATTAAAAAAATCAATATCATTTTGATTTTTTAAGGTAACTCCTAAAAGATAATTTTTTAATTCTCCTGGTAATACTTGAAAAACATTATTATTTTTCAAAAGATCATTTTTTAGGTTATTTGATAAAATATTTTTCCTACCATTAAGAATAAGGTAAGATATATTGTTTAAAGTATCTTCTAGAATAGAATTATTGCTATACTTTAAGAAATCACCATTATCATAATATGCTAATTCACCTGATGATAGGGTAATAATGTCCTCCCAATTGAAGCCGTAACTTTCAAAAATCCTTGCACTCTTAATTGGTTTAAGACATTTTCCTTGAACCAAATATACAACATCTCCTTGTCCTTTCAATAAACTACCCGTCGGAAACAATAAAGGCTGTGTTTTAGGCAATTTCTGTAATTCTTTATAGGAAATTGTTTTAACATCTTTCCAGTTAAAACCTTTCTGATTGAATAGTTCTAAGGCAGTAATATGAGATAACTGACCATCTTTATTAACTATATAAACCTCATTATGTCCAGCTGCTTTTATTAACGTTCCCGGTAAATAATTTAAAGATTCACCAATCTTAAGACCAATAAGGTCTTTTAGGGTACAATATTTAATACTCGAAGCATTAAAATTCCAATTATTAAAAATATTTTCAGAAGTAACTTGATGTAACTTTTTATTTTGCACTAAGTAAATGTTTGATCGAAAATACAATTGAACCAAATCATTATTACTTATATTAATCTGTCGATCGTTAACAAAATACAATAACTGATTTTTATTTATTTCTTCTACCCTAGAACCTACGCGAGATCGCGTAATACCTTTCCCGTTTTTTAATGACCAAATATTATTACTGAGAGGAAAACGGTATAGAAAATCACTATACTGCTCTTTCCAAAAAATCGCTTTTTGGCGAACATTATTTAAATTAAAACTATGAATATTTTTATTATCGCCATGAAAAGACACAACAGGACCCATCCAACTATCTTCGAAAGATCCTTTTTCTAAGTCACATTCACTATTTTCTAAAAAATTATCATGAACCCATAAATCTTTTTTTATTTGCATATTGTTGGGATTAAGACTGTAAGCATAAGATAACCATCCTAATAAACGCTCTAAACTATTAAGCATCTTTGATGATGGTGCTTCATTGCTTAGGTTGCCAAGCAATAAAATACCAACACTCCCAACATTAGAATTCTGACAAGCTGCTTGAATATCCGTATGATTACCAACAGACATTGATCCCCCATATTTTCCTTCAAAAATTTCACCGTTCCAGCCAATCACAAAATGATAACCTATGTCTGGATAATTCTTAGTTAAGACATGATAACGATAAATATTTTTTATAAGAGATATGGTGTCTTGTTGAGAAGAATTACAATTAGGATTTCTTGAACCATCAGGTAAAAAAACCTGACAGTCGCTACTATGAATAATAATACGTGATACTGGAAAGTAATCAGGCGTTAAAGGTGAATTAATAGAATAATTATGAGGAATTTCAATTTTTAAAAGATCTTTCAAGTTATAACTATCTTCCCAGGTTTCTCTGGGTAAAATTTTCGGCACTCCGCTATGAATATAATAATTATTGTTTTCAGCATAAACAAATGAAAAAATTAGAGATGATAAGAAAAAATTAAAACAAAAAATCAAAAAAATAAATTTTCCTTTATTCTGAATCATATTATATTTATTTTATCATAACTTGAAAGAAAAGCGAAAAAAAATAGAGACCTTCGTTGTGTTTAATTTTTTCAATACTTAAAAAAACTTTTTCAATAAACGGTTCATTTTATAAATATCTCCTGCCCCCATAATCACTAAAATTTTTATGTGATTGCAATGATTTTTTATAAAATAAACAGCATCTATTTGATTTTTACAATACTGAATTTGATTTTTGATACCCTGATTTTCCCAAAATTCTTTTATTTTCTCAGCAAGTTGCTGGCTACTAACTTTATAATTTTTAGTTTCTCTACCTTCCACTTCATATATATCAAGTAAAATTAATCTATCTGCATTATTAAAGGCTTTTACGAATTGATCAAATAAATGGTAAGTTCTCTGTTTTTGATGAGGTTGAAAAACAACTAAAATTTCTTCTTTTGGGTATTGTCCTCGAATACCAGATAGGGTTGCTTTTATTTCTGTTGGGTGGTGAGCATAGTCATTAATAATAGTAACTTGTTGAGTTTGGTTAATCTTGAGCTTGCTTGTCTCATAACGTCTCCACGCACCATGGTATTTCCTTAAAGCAGTAAAAATAATATTTTCTTTTATTCCCAAACATTTTCCGACAGTTAATGCAGCAAGTGCATTATAAACATTGTGTTCTCCAGGAACTTGAACAATACTAAGTAATTTATTAAAAACAGAATCTTCTTGTGAGTATGTATAAGTAGTAATTTTCTTTTCTAATTTATTCCTTAAAAGACGAATGTTTTTATCATCTTCATTTAAAACCAAGAAGCCGTTTTCAGGTAATCTATGAACAAATTTAATAAAAGTATTTATAATATCTAATAAACCTTTATAAAAATCTAAGTGCTCTTCTTCAATATTATTAATTAAAATAATATCAGGATGATAGTTCAAAAAAGAAGCTTGCCATTCATCCGCTTCAACTAAAAGAAGAGGTTGAGAAAAACCTTCAGGTATATTATCACTTCCTTTACGAAAATTAGTATTATTAAATTCAGTTAATTTAGTTCCCACAACAACCGTTGGATCTAAACCTGCTTCTATAAGTAATAAAGCTAGCATAGCTGTAGTAGTACTTTTTCCATGCGTTCCAGCCACACAGATAGTAAAATACTTTTTAGTTAAATTGCCTAAAGCTTCGCTATATTTTAAAGTCTTAATACCTAAAGCACGAGCTTTTTTTAATTCTTTATTATCATTTTTTATGGCCGCGCTATAAATCACTAGATCTATATTTTGATTAATTCTTTCAGCATCATGTTGTCCTAAATATATAGTAACACCATCTTTCTCAAGTCCGCTAGTAATTTCATTACGTGTTAGATCAGAACCTGCAACATTATTCTGTTCAGACAAATAATAGCGCACTAAAGCACTTATACCAATTCCACCTATACCAATAAAATAAATTCGCATATTTAAGATATTAACGAGAAAAATTAAATTTTTCTTTTAAAACAAGGATAGGAAATATAATAACAGCTTTAAAAATACGTTTTAACCGCCAAGGTTGCCTAAAAAATCTCCATAGCCACTCAAGACCAATTTTTCTTAAACAACGAGGAGCTCTTTTAACTCGACCTGATATAAAATCAAAAGCCCCGCCCACTCCAATAGCTATTTTAACATTTGATAAATCGTCTAAATGACCATAAATCCATTTTTCTTGCTTAGAATGACCCAGGGCAACAAACAGAATAGTAGCCTGACTATCATTGATTCTTTTTACAATATCATTAGAAGAAAAATGATAACCATTGGCAATACCTACAATATTAATATTTTTAAATTCTTTTTTTAAACGATCGTGTGCTTCTTTAACAATAAAATCGCGTGCTCCGAATAAAAATATTTTCTCCCTAAATTTTTCAATTATTTCATATACTAAATCCGTACCTATGATTCTAGGATAGAAAATCTTATTTGGCTGCAAAAAAGCAAGTGCTTTTATAATACCTATTCCGTCAGGTATTACTAAATAAGCTTTATTAATAATATTTCTAAAATTATTATCTCTTTGCGCATCAACAACCATTTCGGGATTTAAAGTAATAATATGCCTAGCTGACCCCTTATCGTTAATTATCTCTTCCAACTTATCAAAGAAAGCTTCTTTTTTAAAAAGATTTACTTTAATCTTAGAAAGATAAAAATTTTTAACCACAAATATGAAATTATAAGCAAATGTGCCCCCACGGGGAATCGAACCCCGGTTTTTAGGATGAGAACCTAATGTCCTAGGCCACTAGACGATAGGGGCTTATGAAGTAAGCCAATATTTTTCCTGCCTTACAAGCAGATCTTTTGCTTTGCTAGAATCTTTCAAAAGCGTTTTTACAATTTTCTCAGTTCTAGTTGCTTGAGCACCTTTAATTAAAATTAAATCGCCTCTTTTTAAAATCTTTTTAATTTTATCCTTGGCTAATTTACTATTAATTGCCTGATAAACTTTCGAATCTTGACATGAAAATTCCTGTGAAGCTTTTATCGTTTCAGGACCAACACATAAGATTATATCAAAAACTTCCTGAGCAAATTGAAAAATATGCCGATGGATCTGTTCGGACTTATCTCCTAATTCAGCCATATCTCCTAACACCGCAACTTTACGAAATTTTATACTATTAATCTTTTTTATTGTTTCTATTGCGTTCTCAAACGCCAAAGGAGAAGCATTATAACTGTCATCAATGATAATGGTTTCTTTAATCCCTGATAATACACGCATTCTTCCTGGTGGTGTTTTGTAATATTTTTTCAAGATTTCAACCTCTTTTGCAAAAGAAATATTAAGTTGCTTACCAAGTAAAAGTGCTGCAGCTAAAGCATATAAAGAACCTTCTCCAATAACATTATTTAATGTCATATTATGCCTTAGATGGTGATATGTTACCACACTTTGTAATCTAATTTGATTATTTTCTAAGCTATAATCCTTAAAAATAAACTTTAAATCAGCCTTTTTACCTTTACCATAAAATATTACCTGTGAATTCTTATTTACAAACTTAGCCATTTTACGAACATCGATATCATCATAATTAAGTAATACAACGCCTTTATTTTTAGTACCTTTCGCAAGCCATGCCTTTTCTGCTATTAATTCATTGCGATTTTTAAAAAACTCTAGATGAACAGGATCCTTTCCTATTGAGGTAATAATACTAATATCAATTTTAAGAAATTTAGTAAAATATTTAATTTCACCAGGTCTATCAGCAGCTAATTCAAGAATTAAATAATCAGCTGGATGCTTATCATAAAATAAAACTATAATACTTTTAATAATGTTAATACACCAGTCCTTTAAATTATTCCTAGCATCTTTAAGGGCTAGAATAGTTAGAGGTACTCCTATGTCCGTATTAAGATTTTTAGGAGCTTTTCTAATTATTTTATCAGGAAAAGCTTTTTCTAGTAGAATGCCAACAGCTTCTTTAGTAGAAGTTTTACCTGTATTGCCAGTAATTGCAACAATAAGGGGTTTATATTTAAAAATATATATTCGAGAGACAATTCTCAACCAAGTTTTTAAAAAACGTCGCATAATAATTTATTTTTGGGGCGGAATCTCCAAATAATTGAGTAAATATTCTGTAATATCTTTAAAAAGGGGCGCTACAGATAAAGCAGAAAAGCGAACTCCTTGGGGTTTATCTAATTTAACAAGAATAGCAAACTCGGCATTGTACGCAGGAGCAAAACCAATCATAGTATGAATAGAATCCTCTCCATAACCCTTTTTTTTAGTAGATGGAATTTGAGCAGTACCTGTTTTAGCCGCTACCCAATAATCATTCAATTTAGCCTTACTAGCAGTACCATTCTCTGTAACATTTACCAACATGGCCGTCAACCGATTGGCAGTATCTCTTGATATAACTCTCCTAGAAGAAGTTTCTTGACCTTGATGTGTGCCTGTTATATTACCATCTTCTTCGTGATATTCAACTATTTTCGGTTGCATTAGCAATCCTTTATTAGCAATAGTGCTAATTGCTTGAATTAATTGGATAGGAGTTACCGAAATACCTTGACCAAATGAAGCTGTTGCAAAGTTAATTTCCCGACCACTCTCTAGGTTAGCTAGGCTACCTGATACTTCACCAGGGAGATCTATATTTGTTTTCTTACCAAATCCAAAATTTTTAATATATTTTTTAAGAACACTTTGTTCTAATTGTCTTTGAATATAAATTACTCCTGTATTAATTGATTTTTCTAAAACTTGCATCATAGTTTGCTCACCATAAACTTTATGATCTGCATTATAAATAGTATATCCTCCTATTTTTACTTCCCCATAATCTTCATAAGTACTCTTGGGCGTAATTTTACCCTCATTTAAAGCAGCAGCTACGATAATAGGTTTAAAAACAGACCCTGGCTCAAAAACAGCTGATATGGCACGATTAATAAATATCTTAAGATCAGGAGTTTCTTGATATTTATTGGGGTTAAAATCAGGATAATTAGCCATACCCATAATATAGCCATTCTTGGGATTCATGACTATAACTGTCCCGCCAGCGGCGTTATACTTTTCTACAGCTTTTTGTAATCCTTCCTCAATAAATAATTGAATATTAGGATCCATACTTAAAAAAATATCTTCTCCCTGACAAGTGTCTTCAGGTATAATATTTAATTGTGGCTTTTCATATAATTCTTTTTTACCAGATAAAAGATCATCGTAATATTCCTCAACTCCATACTGACCAACTTTTTTATCTCCTTTATGCCCTAAAAATCCTACAACATGAGAAGCTAACTCTTGATTTGGATAATAACGTAAATTCTCCTCTTCTTGAGTACTTATTCCTTGAATATTAAGTTTTTTAATTTCATTAACTTCTTGTTCGCTAGCTTCATGCTTAATAATTTCAAATGGATCATCTTGGTCAGAAAGCTTAATTAAAATAGTATCTTTATCAATCTTCAAGACATCGCTTAATTTACGAGCTATTTTTAACAAGTTTTTATGCTCTAAAAGGTTTGGCTCTGCATAAATCATCGGAAAGGATTTATTAAGAGCCAGAGCATGGTGTACTCCTTCAACTGTTTTTAAATATATTTCACCTCTCTTTATGTATCTTTCTTTATCGTATTGTTTTTGAATATCAGCTTGAGCAAAATAAAAATCATGTTTTACTACAGCTAAAACAAAAAGTCGTCCACATACTAGGACGGTTATTAAATAAGTTAGAAAAACCAGGAAATTAATTCTTTTAACAAAATACCTTTTAGATTTTCTTGGCATTAAAGGTGTTTCAAGTTATTTATTAAGTATCTTTACTTAATAGCAACTGCTTGATCATCAATCTTAATATATTGCATTTTATCAATTAGTACCATTGTTTCCTGAGTTTTTGTTTTAATATATGAGGGCGTTCTTAAATTATGAAAAGTTAAAGATTGAAGGCTAATTTTTTGCCTTACTTCTTCTTTTTGTTCTGCTAAGTTCTTTAATCTTATTTCCCTAGTCAATTGATTATTAGCAATAAAAGCATAGAAACCAAGACAAATAATAATAAGTAGCACAATAACAAAATTGAAATTTTTAATATAACAATTACGTGAAATTTTTTTTCTTTTTTGAAGATTTAAACTAAGTTCCAGGGGAGACATAATGTTTTTATTTTTTTAAACGAGCCACTCTTAATTTCGCACTTCTAGCACTAGGATTAAAGCGTTGCTCCAAATAAGTTGGTTGAAGTGGTTTTTTAGTAATAATATCAAAATTATTATTATGCTTCAGAAAATCTTTAACAATTCTATCTTCTAAAGAATGATAACTAATGACAGCTAAAATCCCACCTACGTCCATAATTTTGGGAACTTGATTTAAGGTAATCTTTAAATTATCCAATTCCTGATTTACTTCAATCCTTAAAGCTTGAAAAACTTTACTAAGAACTGCTTTTCTTTTTTTATTAAGACCTGAAGGCATTACTTTTAAAATTACTTTTACTAGATCTTGTGTTGTGTCAAAAAGTTTCTTTTTTCTTTCTCTCACAATTTGACTTGCTAACCTGTTAGCAAAGCTAATTTCCCCATAAGTCTTAAAAACTTTTATTAACTCACTTTGGGTATAATCTTTGAGGATATCAGCAGCTTTTAACTGATTTCTTTTATTGAAACGCATATCTAAAAGTTCATTTCCCTGAAACGAGAAACCGCTTTTAGAATACTGGTAATGCCAAAAACAAACTCCTAAATCAAAGTAAATTCCTTTAAAAGATAAGGTAGGACAATAACTTCTCTTTATACTGTTAAGATGACAGTAATTATCATTCACTAAAATCGCTCTTTTCTTAAAATGACTCAACTTCTTTCCTGCTAAAACATATAACCTTTTATCTAACTCAATGCCTAACAAAAATCCTCCTTTTTTTGTTTTTTTTCCTCTTGTCATTTCAAGAATTTTGCCAGCATGACCTCCTTCTCCAAGAGTGCAATCAATAAAATTATCTCCCGGACAAGGATTTAATATTTCAATAAGCTCACGTTCTAAAACTGGTAAGTGCATCTATAAAAAATAACAACTGTATAAAGACTTATCTTTCTTCCACAGCCCACTTCTTGTTATAAGAAGTGACTGTGGCCTGTAGGCTGTGGAAAAAAGACAAGTAAATAATCTTTGATTAAATATTTTCAATTTCACCAAGTTTCTCAGCAATCTGACTGCTCTTTTTTTCAGTATTGTCCCTATATTTAGCCCAACGACTTTTTGGCCAAATTTCAATTTTATCGAAAAGACCCACAATAATAATTTCTTTTTTTAGCATAGAATATTCACGTAAATATTCAGGAACTAGAACTCTACCTTGTTTATCAAGATTAATTTCTGTTGCTCCTGAAAGCATAAAACGAGCAAAAGCTCTACTGTTAGACTTTACAATTGGTAGACTAGATAACTTTTCTGCTAAAATAAGCCAATTATTCTTAGGATAAATTGTTAAGCAACTATCAAGTCCCCGTGTAATAACTGCTCCATTTTTCAAAACATCTCTAAACTTTGCTGGAATAGCCATTCTACCTTTATTGTCTAACTTATGATGAAATTCTCCTATAAACATCTTATTAAATAAAGTTTTATCCACAGATTAACTAAGTTATCCCCACTTTTATCCACAATTTACCACTTGCTTACTATTATAGTTAATTCTTTCCCCACGTCAAACTACTTATAAACACCTAACATAAAAAAAAAAGAAGCTCTTTCTAGAGCTTATTAATAAAAGGTTGAGCAAGAATTTAATTATTTTGATAAATGATATATTTATTTAAGATGTCAACAGTTTTTCCACAGAAATTTCTTGAAATTTTTCTTTATGATAAAAAATAATGGGCACTGCAGGATTTGAACCTACGATCTCCTGAATGTGAATCAGGCGCTCTACCGCTAAGCTAAGTGCCCTTTATTTCCCAAACCTTCTCTGACGCATAAAATAATTGTTAAGTGCTTTTTTGAATTCAGTTTTATTAAAAGCTGGTAAAAAAATATCTGTAAAATAATATTGAGAATAAGCCGTTTGCCACATTAAAAAACCAGCACTATTATGAGGCTCTCCTCCCGTTCTTATTACTAAGTCAACTGGAGGTAAAATGGAGGTTATAAGATTATCTTGAACTGTTTTAATATCTATTTTTTCTGGAGGTTCTTTTTGTAATTTTTTGATAGCATGCAAAACATCATCTCTACCGTCATAATTTAATAAAAATGTTAGGTGATATTTATTATACTTACTGGTTTTTAAAATTATTTTATTAAGAACTTCTTTTAATTTCGGAGGGACTGCTTCTTGCCAATTACCTAAAATTTGAATTTTAATACGATGCTTCTCTATAAATTTATATTGAAGCAATTCTTTGAAATATTTTATAAACAAACGGAAAAGAAAATTCACTTCTTGCTTACTTCGCTTAGTTAAGTTATCTTTTGAGCTAATCCATACAGTAAAATAAGAAATTTGTTGGTTAAAAGCTTCACGAGCAATTTCTTGAAATATCTCTGCTCCTTTTTCATGTCCTTTCCAAGGAGGCAACCCTCTTTCTTGAGCCCAGCGTCTGTTACCGTCTGGAATAAGAGCAATATGATTAATTTTTTTCTTCTTAGTATCTAACATCGACTCTTTCATAATTATAATCTTTAACAAAATTACTATCTTCAAAAATATTAGTTTCAGCTGTCATTTCTAATTTACTAACTTGATGTTGAGAAATATCCTCTTTCCAAAAAACTTTAAAATCCCTTCTTTCTTCAGCTTTTATATTGCTCAAGTACGTTTTATTAACAACTAAAGGATTACTATTTTGATCAAAAAGCACTACTTTTATAATAACTTTACGTAGATTATAAACAGAATCATTAATTAATCGCCCACTTGCCTGAAAATTAAAACCGCCTGCGTTTATTTCCTGAACTTTTTGATGAATGATGAAAAGATCCGGCTCTTTATATGAAAAAAATTTTTCCCAAAGATTATTAGTAAAATTAATCTCTAAATCTTGAAATTTGTTACTTTCTTTTGAGATCTTTTGAAAAAGATATTTTGATTCTTGAGGGAGGATAAAAGCCGAATCACCTGCTTCTGCAATTATTTCATCATCTCTTTTGCCTTGGAAATGATAATTAAAATTAGAAATCCCGTAAAGCGGATTAGGGTTTTCTATTAGAGCAACAAAGTACTTTTCCTTACTAGGAAAACTAGTAACCTTGACCCACTTAACATTTAAATTATCAAATTCTTGGCATTTATTATTGCAAATAGATCCACAGTCGACACCTTCTTCTCCATGATCTAAAACACTATTATAACAATGGTCGGGAATTTTATTATTGTCTTTCAGAGCAAAGAAAGCAAATCCAATAACTAAAATTCCTAAAATAGATAACCCTAAAAGAAATATTTTTTTGTTATGTAGCATAATTTTGAAAAGCTAAAATTATAGTTATTAATTTTAACTTTTAAAGATTTGAAAGTCAATTAAAAAAAACCTTGAAAATGCTTGGCAATTACCTACTCTCCCACCTAAAAGGCAGTACCATAAGTACTGGCAGGCTTGACTTCCGTGTTCGAGATGGTAACGGGTATTTCCCTGCTGTCAAATCACCAAGCAATTTCAAGGTTTTTTGCTTTACTCACATAAGAACAAAAACGTCATCACTATATCGGTTTATTAGTACTCCTCGGCTCAGATCTTTACAGACCTTATACCTAGAGCCTATGATCAATGCAAGCATTGATTCGCCTGGTTATCTTCCAGGAACCTCAAGTGATACCTAATCTTAGGATGGGCTTCGCACTTAGATGCTTTCAGTGCTTATCCCTGCCAAACTTAGCTACCCAGCAATGCCCTTGGCAGGACAACTGGTAAACCAGAGGTTTGTCCATCCTGATCCTCTCGTACAAAGGACGGCTTCCTTCAAGTATCAAAACGCCTACGGCAGATAGGGACCAACCTGTCTCACGACGGTTTGAACCCAGCTCGCGTACCACTTTAATTGGCGAACAGCCAACCCCTTGGAAGCTTCCCCCCCTCCAGGCTGTGATGAGCCGACATCGAGGTGCCGAACAGGGCCGTAGATATGAACTCTCGGGCCCTACCAGCCTGTT
>CAZNYQ010000009.1:0-23793 GCA_964577395.1 uncultured Candidatus Saccharibacteria bacterium
ACATTTAGTACATATATGTCAAGGTTATAACAAAAGATGTTGAATTAATTAAAAAACCCTCTAAAAAAAGAAAGTTTTTAAATCAAAATGCTTTTTTTACCTATGGGAAGGAAATAAACTAACAGCTCCGGCTGCAATGAAGCAAAAAGCTATTAATTGTTCTAGAATATTAGGAAAAGCAAAAATAGCAACTCCAAAAAGAATAAAAAGAATACCTGTTATTTGACGAGGTCTTAGTAGCATAGATATCGCTTGAAGGTAAATTAATTTATTATTAACTAACTTTACAGCAAATCATATAGGCACTTCCATTAGTAGAACAGGGATTTTTAAACTTGCATCCAGTATCATCAGGCTTTGCTCCATTTTTACAAGATACAATACTGCAACTGGTTCTAGTATATCCCGCTGGACAATATTTAGTATCAGTCCACGAACCTGTCCATGGTGAAATATTGTAGAACTCAGTTGAACATACTAAGCTACCACTACTACCACTTCCCGAAGCTTCAATATAAACATCGTCTCCTAAATGACTTGTGGAGATACCATTTCCGCCTCGAATTCCTAAAGTATCAGTGCATCCTGCTGCTGTTGCTTTTCCATTATCTGTTTGGATGTATTTATAAGCATTGGAACAGCCACTGCTACCTCCTCCACCATCACTAACTATTTGAGCAGCTGTCCGACAATCACCATCACCATCTAGAAATTTATTATCTGAGCATCTTGCTTCAGCTCCTCGATAAGCTGTCTTTACATACATGTCTTCTCCTGAACATGCTAATCCCGTACCATCAACTTCAGAACAATCAAATTCTATTGTAACATCTCCAGAGCTACTACCGCCTTTTGTTCCTTCTCCGGAATAAACGCCTGTAATATCTCCTCCCCCGCCACCTGAAGGAGCCGGCTGATTACAAACTACTTGTCCATTATTAGCGATACACCAATCTCCATTATTAAGATTACCCACTTGAGGGTCGGTTTCGGTGTAGTTTGTTAAATATCTGCCGTCTAAGTCTTCTGTTAAATTACTCAAGCCTTGACGGTTTAGAGTTAAAATACCATTACCGGTATTAAAGTTAATGCCCGTTACATAATTATTAGCATCACTCACAGAAGGACAGTTAATGCCATCTTGACGACATACTTCACTTCCGCTAACTGTTAAAGAATTACCTGCAACTGCTAAGTTCTCACCAATATCTACTGTATTGTCGTGATCATCATAAATTTCACCATTATTTAAATAGAAATTTTCACCACTTCCCATATGTAATCCATGTTCATAAAGTAGCATATCCCAATCATTATTATTAGTGGCATCAAAAGCTAAAGCGGGACCTATAGAGCTAAAAACAATTTTAGTATTTTTATTTTGAAGATATAATTTATCCACATCAAGTCCACCTGCTTTAGATTGATATTGACTGCCAATATTTAATGGAGCGGCTACATTATCGTCTGGAGGGTTAGCTCCCGGTCCTTGCCAAGTTGACCCTATAGCGATTTGAAGCCAAAGGGCGCTTGCAATAGTTAAAACAATTAATGAGAAAATAGTTGTCATAAAATGAAGATTTTTTTTCATAATAAAATATGGATTAAAGATTATATATATATTTTAATACTTTTTAGTTTTTTATCCAAAAAGACTTATCCACAGTAAAACAAAAAAACACTTTTAGGTGTTTTTAATTTTAAAATTAATAAATTAGTATCTTACAAAAGGATTAGTAGCACCTCGGACTTCAAAATGAAGATGACAGCCTGTTGAATGACCAGTAGTACCCATATAACCGATTAAATCTCCCTGATTTACGTAATTACCGGGTGAGGCAATAATATCGGTAAAATGAGCATAAAGAGTTTCAACACCATTAGGATGAGTAATCATCATATACTTGCCATAACCTCTGTTCCAACCTACTTCATCAACAATTTTTACTGTTCCAGCAGCAGCTGCGTAGATAGGAGTACCGCAACGATTAGCGATATCAACTGCATTAACTGGATGAAGTCTTCCCCAATTTCTTCCTGAGGTAGGATAAATGAAATAACCTGAAGAAAGTTTTTGGGGGCTGACGTTACTAGCGTAATAATTAGTCCTTTGAGGAATTGGCTTGGAAGGTGTGCCGCCAGGAATAATTAGCTGGTTTCCTATACTAATAAAACCATCAGCTGGCAGTCCGTTAAAAGCAATAATTGTATCAATATCTACATTATACTTCTTAGCAATTGTTGAAACTGTCTGGCCATTTGTAACTTTATGCGTTAAGCCAGAAATTGGTAAAATATCTAAATTTTGACCGGGTTGAATGTATGAATTTTTATTTAAATCATTTTCCCAAAGAACGGTATCTAAAGATACATTAAAATTTTCGGCAACACTTGATAAAGTATCTCCTATTTTAACGGTATAAGTTATTTTTTCCTTTCTTTTAAGGATTAAATCAGGTGAAGGAGAAGGGATGTAATGAGCTAAAAGGCTGGTCTTATTAAGAGTGATTAAATTTTCTGATGGTAATAATTTTTCTTCTCCACCTTTACCGGCTAAGATGTTTTTCTGTTGGAAGTTGTTATCGAAAATACTTTCTGCTAAAGAAGCTACGTCAATGGCTGAAGTTAAACCAACTTCTATAATTAAACCTAGGATTAAGCCAAATAAAATAACTGCTGCCATTTTTTTGCTAATTTTTTGAGTCAACAGTTTTTTGAAGAAATTATTTAATTGTATGTTCCTACTAATAGATTTAAATTACTGGTTAATATAATAACAAAAAGTCTGTTTTTATCCAGCAAAACTTAAGGTTATCATAGCTCTAAAATCAAGTCAAGCAATTCTGTGGATAAGTTATTTTCCACAATTTACTTCTTAAAATCTTCTTGTTATAATTCTAATTGAAACTTTAATATTTTAATTGTAAATATTTAAAAATATGTTTGTGAATAACATTTTTAACGTTATCAAAAGAAGCAAATTATTAATCAATTTCTTGATTCTAATTGTTATTTTCATAGCAATTTATATGGGAACAGCTATTGTTTATAAAATTACTGCCATTCAGCATGAATTTACTTCAATGCAGCCAACTATAAGTATCATTGGCGAAGCATCGCTTGATAAAAAACCTGACATTGCTCTCTTAAGAATTGGTATGGAAAATGAAGCTCAAACAGTCAGCAAAGCCCAACAGGAAAATTCTGAAACTATGAACAGTGTTATTGAATATTTAAAGGAACAAGAAATACAAGAAAAAGATCTTAAAACCAGTAATTATTCTATTTATCCGCGTTATGAATACAATCATGAAACAGGAAAAAGGCGTCTTGCTGCCTATCGCGTTGAGCAGAATATTAATATTAAGATAAGGGATTTTAGTAAAATTAGTTCAATTCTCAATCAAGTAACGAAATTAGGCGCGAATCAAATTGGTAATATTACTTTTACTATTGACGATGAGATAGCTGCTCAAAGCGAGGTTCGCGCTTTAGCTATTCAAGAAGCTAAAAGAAAAGCTAAAATTTTAGCTAAGCAACTTAATATTAAAATTGGTGATTTAGTAGATTTTCATGAGTCAGCCAATGAGCAAAATATTTATTACCGTGATAAGCTAGAAGGATATGGAGCAGTCTCTGATAGTGTGGCTGCACCTCAAATTGAACCAGGCACTACCGAAATTACATCACAAGTAACTTTAATCTATGAGATTAATTAAAGCGTAAATAATTTGTAATTCATATTTATTTATGCCTCAAAAAAAATTTAAACTTCCCCTAAAAAGACAGACCATTATTCTTGTTATTTTAATTAGTTTTTTAGTCTCTGCGGTCGTAGGTTTTATCTCAGGCAGTGCTGCTTTTGAATTATCTCATTATATTAGTGAAAATACTTACCTGCAAAACCTTTTGCCGCAAGATCTAAGAAAAAATAGCCAGCAAGATAATCTTCAAAAAGACGAGAATGTTAAATTACCAGTTACTCCTCAAATTCAAGAAGCAGCCTTGGCTTATGAAAAGCAAATTACCCAAGTGATTAAGGAAGTTTCTCCTGCTGTGGTAAGTGTTATTGTCAGTAAAGACGTGCCTGTTTTAGAACAATATATGGAGGATCCTTTTGAAGATTTTTTTGGCGAGAATTCCCCTTTTGATTTTAAAATTCCTCAATATCGTCAAAATGGGACAGAAAAACAAGAAATTGGAGGAGGAACGGGTTTTGTTGTCGGAAGAGATGGATTAATCTTAACAAATAAACATGTAGTTGAAGATCAAGAAGCTGATTATACTGTTTTTACAAATGACGGGGAGAAGCACGAAGCTCAAGTTATTACTAGAGACCCCTTGCAAGATGTTGCTTTTCTTAAGGTAGCGGATCTTGATATTCAGCCTTTAAAATTAGGTGATTCGGAAAATCTTGCTATTGGTCAAACTGTTATTACTATTGGGAATGCTTTGGGCGAATTTAGAAATACTGTTAGCGTAGGTGTCATTTCAGGATTGAGAAGGAATATTGTTGCTTCATCTCAATTGGGAAGAACAGAAAAACTTGATCAGCTGATTCAAACAGATGCAGCTATTAATAGGGGTAATTCAGGAGGACCTTTGATTAATATTAAAGGTGAGGTAATTGGCATTAATACAGCAATGGCAAGTGGAGCAGAAAATATTGGTTTTGCTATCCCAATCAATATTACCAAGAAAAATATTTCTGTTATTAGAGAACAAGGAAAAATAACTTATCCCTATCTTGGAGTACGTTACATTCTAATTAACGAAGCTTTGCAAAAACAAAATAATTTATCTGTTGATTACGGAGCTCTCATCATTCGAGGAAGTACCGCTACTGAATTAGCCGTTATGCCAGGTAGCCCTGCTGATAAAGCAGGCCTAAGAGAAAATGATATTATCCTAGAAGTCGAAAAACAAAAAATCGATGAAGATCATAACTTAACTCAACTAATTTTAGAACATAATATCGAAGAAACAATTACCTTAAAAGTTTTATCCAAAGGAGAAACTAAAGAAATCCAAGTTACTTTAGCTGAAAAGCCCGGAAATCTTTAAAATGTCTCACAAAACCTACTTTTTTATTAGATTTTTAGTTCTCGGAATTATTATAGGGGGAACTATTTATCTTCTTTTTTTTAATCCATTTTTAAAGGTACGAAAATGGATTTTTCAAGGTGAAACTGATATTAATCTTTCTGAAGCTCAACAGATTATTGAAACAAAAGCTTCTAAAAAATGGTTTATCTTTCCTCAAGATAATTTTTTTATTGTTTTATTCAGAAGACACAGCTTTGAAAAAACCCTTGAAAAACATTTTCTAGAGCTTACAGAGGTTAAAGTATGGCCTGCCCAAGAACATCTATTTAATAATTTTAATATCTCTTTAAGTAAACGCGAGAAAGCAGCTATTTGGTGTTCAAGCAATTGTTTTTATATTGATAGAGAAGGACTTCTTTTTAAAAAAGCGCCCCAAACAGCTGGTCCTTTCATTACCTTAATCGAGGATAAAATTGGCTTAAACCTAGAAATTAACGCAAGAATTAAAGATCAAAATTTATTACAAGCTATTTTCTTGCTTAAGGAACAATTTGATAATACAACTAAACTAAGTATTAAAAATATTGAAGTTTTTAACGATAATCATGATTTCGCTTTAATAACTAACCAGAATTGGAAGCTTTATTTTGATCCACAAACTAATATAGAAAATCAATGGAATGTTTTTAAAGCATTATTAAATAAGAATAGTTTAAGCTTAAATGATTCTATCAACTATATTGATCTAAGGATCAAAAATAAAGCTTATATTAAAAAGAATTAGATAGATTATGTACAAGAAGATATCTTTTTTATTAAGATATTTTTAATTTGGTATAAATCTATTGACAAAAACTTATATTATGATATAATGTTAATGTAAGAGTTTAGGAGACCAAGTTTTAGTTGAAAGTATTAAATTAATTTTGTCAATAATATATTAAGTCCCTGATATTGGAGAGGATTAATAGTACCTTAAAAAAACCTCCTTTGTCCTCTCCAATATTGGGGATTTAATATTTACTATTGACATTATAAAAAAATGTACTAATATAAACAAAGCATCATTAGATGCTTATTTTTTTCTCGGAGGTGATCCTCTCTTACTAAGGGGACTGCAAAGGGGTGAATTACTAAAATGCTGCTAAACCCTATTAAGGAGGATTCTATGAAAGGAATTGGAACTATAATCATGGTATTAATAGGCGTGTCCGTCTTAGCGGCATGCTTGTTATGCCAACCCTATTATCAAACCTGTGATTACGGTCGTGAGTCTATTTCAGCCCAATCGCAAATTCAACCTTACCAATCTTATCAAGATGCTTGCGTTACACAAGTTACCCATCCTGATATTCAACTTGAAATAAGTAAAGTTGAATCTCAAGGAAGTGGTTGCGATTTATGCTATTACTGGTTCCGTGTTTGGAATCGAACCGGTAATGTTGGTACAAAAGCATATGATATGAGGATTTGGTTAGTTGAAAAACCAGATCAAATTGTACGATTAGACGGCAAGGAAATCCAAATGCTTAAATTACATGGGTTTATTACTGAGCTTAAGCCAGTAAATTATCATGTTGTTAAGCATGAAGAACATTTTCTTGTTCAGGCAAAATGTCCTGCTTGTTTATCTAATTGGGAGAAACATCAAAACTTTATTGTAGAGTATTATGATTGTGATGGGGTTACTAGACGTCACTTTAATTTTAATTTTGCGTCAAAGCAAGTTGAAATTAAACAAAGCTCATATGAAGCAATTGGTAATTGCAATTAGACCAAGTCCCTTCCTCAAGTCGAGGGAGGGACTTTTTTAATCTTTTAACCTGTGGATAAAATAACTTGACAAGTTTATATTTTACATTAGGATTAATTGCAGGGCAAAATTGTTTCTGCTCTTTTTTATGAGAAAATGAATCAAAAACAATGGATTTGTAAAAATCAGATTATGTTTTGGAAGCTCCCTTCAAGCAGGAGCTTGACTCCAGTCTCAACGCCGTTCTAACGGCGATTTTTTTTAATGTTCTTTAAAATTAAATATGTTCAAGGAGGTTATCAATGTCACAATGGAAAAGAATGCTATTTCCTATCAGTTTGATAGTTTTTCTAGGGATATGGGAAAGTTGGGTTAGGTTGGCTGATATTGCTACTTATCGATTACCTGCACCTTCTGTTGTCTTCAATCAATCTCAGAAAACCTATTTGTTACTTTTAAAACATTTAGGGATAACATTAACAGAAGTTACGTTAGGTATGATTGTTGGAATTAGCTTAGCGTTTATAATAGCAGTGATTTTCTACTGGTTCCCTGTTACAAAGAAAACCTTCTATCCTTATGCTAGGATGGTCAATGCTATGCCTATTCCTGCGATAGCTTCTCTGATTGTTATATGGGTAGGAGTTGGTATAATGAGTAAACTAGTAACAGCAACAATTTGCGCTTTTTTTCCGGTTGTTTGTCATACCTATGCAGGGCTTTGTTCAGTTGATCCTTTAAGAAAAAAATTTATGAAAAGTATTAATGCTTCAAGATGGCAAATGTTACGGTATCTTGAACTTCCTTATGCAGCGCCTCAAATACTAGCTGCTTTAGAAACAGCCGTTACTGTTGTAGTGGTAGGTGTTTTTGTTGGCGAAATGCTTGGCGGTAATCAAGGATTAGGTTTTTACGTTCTAAATGTTAGATATCGAATGGATACACCGAAAGTTATGTTAGCAACACTGACAACAATGTTTTTAGGTTGGTTTTTAAGTGAAATAATTATTCTTCTGAGAAAGAAAATTATTCCATGGCACGATTTAATGAATAGGAGGTGATGTATATAATAAATAAATAGTTTTTAGTTCAAAATCTCTAAAAATAAGGAGGGGAAATGAAAAAAGCATTAATAATTTTGAGCGTGTTCGTGTTAACGATAGGAGCTCTATCTTTTGCAAAAGACGTAACATCGGTAAATTATTATCCTGCCTGGTTTGATCATTGGGAAAATGCCGGACCACTTGTTGCGATTACAGAAGGAATATATGAAGACTTCGGACTTCAGGTAAGTGATTTTCCAGGGGGACCAAAATTAGATCCTATTACTAGAATGCTTGATGATAGAAAAATATCTTTTTGCACTAGTTACAGCTGGATAGCTCTTGTTGCCTATATAGAGCAAGGCTTTGATAACTTGAGAGTTATTAGTACTGATTTTCAAGATTCAGCCCTATATCTGGTGACCTGGTTTCCTGTTAGAAGCAAAGAGGATCTATTTGGTAAGAAGATAGAATGTTGGATAAACTATCAATATCCTCTATTTGCTTACTTAGGAGAAGATTACGAAAAGATAAATTTCTTCCCTCAAGAAGGCACCATGGAGCGTTTCTTATCAAAGCAGGTTGATGGTTCTCATGCAATGATTTACAACGAGCTATTAACACTGCTAGATGAATTTGATATACCAAGTCTAGATAGTTATTATGCAATGGAAGACAAGCCGTTCTATATATATAAATATAGCGAGCTTGATCCTACAATTGCTTGGGGAGAAAACTCTCTCATAACTACTAGAGAGACGATATCAGAGCACCCGTCAGTTGTTCAGGATTTTGTAACAGCTACCTATGCTGGTTGGAAATGGGTTATGAAAGAAGATCCTGATAAAGTAGTTGATATTATCCTAATCTACAACGATCTGCTTGATCGTTCTCGTGAGATTGTAGGAGGAAAGAAAATTAATCAACTCATGGTTAATGACAATACTCGTGAATACGGATTAGGATATATTGATATTAGTACGTGGACGGATATGGGAGAACGTCTTTATGAAGCGGGACTTATTTCCAGAATGCCCACAGCAGAAGACATCCTAAACTTTTACCATCCAGTTGCAAGCGGTGTTTTTCCTCCAGAATAATTTTCAGGAGGAAATCAAAACTTAAGAGGGAAGGAAAAAGTCCTTCCCTCTTCTAAATCAATTAAGGAGGTTAATGTGATACAAGAAAGCATTGATATTAAGAGTAGAATTTTTCAAGAGGATCAAGAGAGAAAAGTTTGGCAAATTTCTGATATGGAAGGCTTGCATGGAAATACCTTTTTGGTAAAAACCAAAGCGGGGGACGACTTTCTTCTCTATAGAAAACTTTATGGAAGAGCTAAGTATAATCTTATTCAAAAAATAGCAAAACAGCTATTTTTAACGGTTATTGACGAATTAAAGAAATATGATACTTATCGTCAATTTATTATTCTAAGAGGAGCTTATCCTTTCGATCTTCAGAAGCCAAGTAGAAGTATTCTATCCGAGATAATGTTACCAACAACTTTCTTAAAACTCCAAAGGGTTCTTAATAAGCATCAAGAATGGATAATCAAAGAAAGTTTTTTCAATGGGAGTTGGGAGGGTGAAGTTTGGCTTATCCCTGATACCGCTATTGCTTCAGGCTCTACTATTGCATATTTACTTGAGAAAGGTTTTGAAAATTATATTCCTAAGCTAATAGTTGTTTTTACTGCAGCAGGTAGCTTCTACGGTATGAGAAAAATTGCAACTATTTGCCGTCAGCATAATGTTGAGCTGATAGCTGTTTTTTCAAGTGCTCTTTTTGAAGTTTCTCAACGTGGTATTTTGCCAGACTTGCCTTATACTGACTTACCTCTTCTTGGTAAAGGAACTATTACGACCCCAGACCTGTCTCAAAGAGCTCAAGACATATTCCAAGGTAAAAAGATGTGCAGTGTAGGAGATGTAGGAGATAGCTTAGAGAATCCTTTCAACTATCTTATTAATACTCTTAGAGAGATAAGTGCTTGGCGTATAGACGTTGATAATCCCGATTGGTTATGGGTTAAAGAGCTTTTTAAGCTATCATCTTTTCAAGAGAAACTTGAAAAGATTGATGAAGAAGCATATAGATATTTTAAAGATAAAATAGGAGGTGATTAAAATAAATAATATTGTTATTACTAGAAATGTTAGCAAGTTCTTTGCAGATAAGAGAACAACTGCTTTGCAAAATGTTAGTTTTAAGATTCAGGGGAATGAGTTTGTGAGTATCATTGGCCCATCAGGTTGCGGTAAGACAACCATTCTTCAAATGATTGCTGGCATTGCAGATCAAGGTAAAGAAGAAGGGCAAATATTAGTTAATAACAAATCTCCCGATAAAGCTCGCCAAGACAGGGCTTTCGGAATAGTTCTTCAAGAAGCAGCTCTTTTTAACAATAGAACTGTTTTAAGAAATGTTACTCTACCTTTAGAAATTGCTGCAAAGCGTAGAAATAATCACTATGAAAAAGCTGAAAAATTATTAAGAATGGTTGGACTTAATCCTGATATCTGGAAAGATCATTATCCTTTTCAATTATCAGGTGGAATGAAACAAAGAGTTGCTATAGCTAGAGCTTTAATTAATAATCCTAGATTGTTATTAATGGATGAGCCTTTTGGAGCTTTAGATGCAATAACTAGAGAAAAAATGAATTTTGAGCTTCTGAGAATTTGGAACGAAGCTCAAAATTTAACAATCATCTTTGTAACTCACAGCATTGAAGAAGCAGTTTGGTTATCTCAGAGAATATTGGTAATGTCTAGTCATCCCGGAACTATTGAAGGAGAAGTTTTCATAGACTTATCTAATGACAGGACATCAAAAACGAAAGAAGAAAAAAAATACTGGTCTTTAGTGAAGAAAACAAAGGCTCTGATGAATAATGATCATTAGACCTTTAACTCAATAAAATACCAGAGGAAAAAGTTTCTCTGGTATTATTTTTACCATATATTATTGACTTAAATATAGCTATATGTTATAATTCATAGAGGGAGGTGGAAGAATGGCTTTGATTATTATTGTAGGTTTTGCAGGATTGATAGCGGCCCTTTGGCATTTTTTGCTAGGGGGTTCTCCAAGAAATGAGAAGATACAACATGAGAAGATACAACATTTTCTCTCGTTGTTTAAAAACAAAAATAAAAGAGAGAGGCGCAGAAATGCTATTACACTTATAGTACTAGCAATAGTATCCTGTGTTTTCATCTTGCCAGAAATGGCTAGGTGGATGGTTCTTTCAGGACGGTCAACTTCTACAGCCTGGCTTGCGCCGCTTGCCAAATATGTTGTTTTCGTAGCCCTCTTTTTCTTAGGGGTTGCGGCAACATTTTATGCAATCTGGAAAGCAGTCAAGCTATGGCACGAAGATAATGAAGAGGAGGAAGAAGAAGATTAACAATTCTTCCTTCTCTCTTTTTTTATATAAATTGCTTTATTTCTCTGTAGCCGTTTAAGAAAGCCTTGCTTGTCATAATATTTTTTCCGGCAGGCTGTACTTTTTCTAAAATTAAAATATTTTCTTTACATTTTACACCTATTTGATTGTTTTTAGTTAATATAATTTTACCAGTTTGATAGGTGTTTTTTAATGTCTGGGGGTGAGCTTTTAATATTTTAAGACGTATTTTCTGACCTTTCTTTTTAAAAAAAGTATAAGTTCCCGGCCAAGGAGTAAAAGCTCTAATTTGACGGTCAATTTCTAAGGCAGTTTTATGCCAATCTATTAAACCATCTTCTTTTTTAATAAAATTAGTTAGTGTTGCGTCTGGCTCTTTTTGCTTAACAGGTTTAATTTCTCTATTAATCCATTTAGGAAGAGTTTTAATTAATAAATTTACTCCTAAACTAGCGAGGGCTTTTTCAGCTTTTGGATAATCTAATTGATCAGCTAAAGCGTCAAGTTTTTCCTTAGATATAATAGGACCAGCATCAATTTTTTCATTCATTTGAATAATACTTACTCCTAAAGAAGCTCCTTTTAAAAGAGAGCTTTGAATGGGTGATGGTCCCCTATATTTAGGTAAGAGGGATGGATGAATGTTTAGACAGCCATACTGAGGAAGATTAAGAATATTTTGGGGCACGTAAAAGTTAGTATCAGTGGTTAAAATAATATCAATTTTTATTTTTTTTAAAAGATGAACTTGATTTTTAAGACTTTTAAGCTCAATGATTTTTATATCATATTGTTGAGCTGTCTTTTTAGCGGGGCAAGGTAAAATTTTTTGCTTTCTTCCAATAGGTTTATCAGAAGCACAAATTAAAAAATCTGGCTTAAGATCTGTTTTAGCCAGTTTTTCTAGGATATAGGCAGCAAATTGTCCTGTTCCAATAAAAGCGATAATCATATTATTCCCATTGCTTTTTTAATTTGTAATATTTTTTGAGAAGCAATTTTTTGAGCTTTTTGACTTCCTTCTTGATAAATACTTTTTACTAATTCATTTTGTTTTTCTAATTTTTCTCTTCTCTGTCGTACAGAAGAGAATTTTTTAATTAAGCTTTCTATCAAAGCCTTTTTTAAATCGTTATGGCCTTGAAATTTATTAAGCTCTAAATCTTTAATTTCTTTTTTTTCTGTTAAACTATAGATATTTATTAAATTACTAAGACCGGGACGTTTATGTGGATCAAAGCTAAGTTTTCTTTCTGAATCAGTTACGGCTTTTTTAATCTTTGTCTCAATTTCTTTTGACGAATCAGTTATTAACAAACAGCCTGCTGGTTCTGATTTGCTCATTTTCTTTTGAGGGCTTGTTAAAGACATAATACGAGCACCTTGTTTTGGTATTTGGACATTAGGATCTTTTAAAACACTTCCAAACTTATTATTAAAACGTCGCACAATATTTTTAGTTAGTTCAAGATGTTGTTTTTGATCTTCTCCAACTGGTACCATATCAGCATCATAGAGCAAAATATCAGCTGCCATTAAAACAGGATACATTAAAAGACCAGCTTTAATAGAAGCTTGCTTTTGAGCTTTTTCCTTAAATTGAGTCATTCTTTCTAATTCACCTAAAGGAACAATATTTTGCAAAAGATTAGCTAATTCGGCGTGTTCTTTTACGTGAGACTGAATAAAAACAATTGATTTTTTTAAATCAATTCCGCAAGCCAAAAAATCAAGCAAAGTAGCTTGAATTTTTTTGGGTAATTCTTTGGGATCATAATCAACTGTTAGTGCGTGTAAATCTACGATAGAAAAAATTGCTTCATTTTCTTTTTGAAGCTTTAACATGTTTTCTATAGCTCCGAAGTAATTACCAATATGTAATTTTCCTGTTGGCTGAATGCCTGAAAAAATTCGCATAATTAATTTAAACACTTTATATATATAATACTTTAATTTATTGTTTTATTCAAGAAAAGAGCAAGTAATGCTTATTACTTGCTCTTTGTGGTGTCTAGCGAGACCACCAGTATCTTTTTCTTTTCCCCCAAATGCGATTTATTTCCTCCTGAGAATATTTTAAACACACTTTTCTCAACTTCTTCGCCCTCTGTTGAGTTTGCCATATAACTATCCTCTTTTGTGCTTCTATTTTTTTTCTTTGTTTTGCATATTTAGGGTTTCCCATAGAAACATCAGGAGAAGGACTAAATTGCTCAAGCTGCATTTCTACTGCTTGCTTCATTTTACTTATCATTAATTCTATCATATTCATGCTTTGGTTTTTGTATTCTTCTTGTGTATAGCGCTGACGTATATACTTCCTATGATGCTCTGGTTTTGTTAGCATATCTATATAGTCTATCTGAAGTTTTTGGCTAATCTCTATTGCTTTGTTAATTTCATTCACTAAATCTCCAACAGTTTTATCTGGAAGAGAGCTTGTCGCTAATGTTCTTTGTGCCTTTACTTGTTCTAGCCAAGCTTGCTTTTTTTCTTCTGGAGGATTATTGCCCAAAGGAGATCCAAAGGTTTTAATGAATTGATTCATAAATTCTTTTATTGCCTCGTCTCCTCCAAGTTCTACTAATGATGTATCAAAAGCTTTGTTTTGAATAGCTTCTATGAGATATGGAAATTGAATATCTCTTATCATTTTTTGAACTCTTTTTTGTATGGCAGCTATTATTGCCTCTTGACTGCCTTTTTTAATTTTAAGAGCTCTAGTAAACCACTCTTCTATTTTCTTCTGGTTTACTTGTTCTTGACTTAAGAATGCTTTGCAGTACGCTTTCATTTTTTCTGGCTCTAGGTTTTGTAAAAGCATAATTCCTCCTTTTGTTTTTATACTACATTATACAATAAATCTTGTCAATATTAACTGTTTAAAATTAAAAAGAAGGCGCTAACGCCTTCTTTGAATTTAATCAATATCTAAAATTTTAAGAACTTCTTGATGAATTTCTTCCTTGCTTTTGATTTTCTTTTTTCTCTCGCAAGGTAACGTAATCCAATGATTGAATTTTTTTGCTAACCAACGATAAGTTTTTAAAGCTGTTTTAAGATATTCTCTATTGATTTCTACTTGATCATTTTTTCTACGTCTTTTTTTTATAAGGTGCAATGAATTTTCAAGACTCATATCAAAAAAAATTACCCTATCTTCTTGAGGAAGACCAAATTCCTTTATTTCTAATTTATAAAGCCAATTAATATATTCTTCTCTTTGAGAAAGAGTTTTAAATTTGCCGGCTTGGCATCCTAAGTTAGAAGTCCAATAGCGATTTAAGAGAATTAGCTTACTCTGCTTGCGTGCTTCTTTGATTTGAGGAGCTGCTTCTGCTCTATCTAGAGAGAAAAAAGATGATAAAATTTTTATAGGAACATCAGCGGGATTAATTCCCAAGTCACCATCTAATATTTTTCTTAAAACTTTTCCGGCAGGAGTTTTATCATATTGAGGGAAATCAAATGTTGTAAAAGGAATACTTCTTTCTTTTAAAGCTTGAATAGCTTTATTAAATTGAGTTTCTTTACCTGATCCATCAATACCCTCAAAAACAATGATTTTACCATTTTGTTGGCTTGAGTTTTGCATAAAAGATCGCCTCCTTATATTACTCTACTTAATATTTTTTAAAAAGCAACCTAACGTTGCAATATAGTATAGTATAACTAAATTTTATGAAACACTTTTCTTAATTCATCTTTTGCTTTCTCAAGGATTTGTTTTTGTTCTTGAGACAGATTTTTACCAGCTCTGTTGATATAGAAATTAAGCATTGACATAGCTGATTGAAAAGGCGATGCTTTTCGTCTTTGACTTTTTAAAGCTGAATGTTTTAAAGATAAAGCAATTTTTTTAGGGTTTTTCCAGGTAAAAACACCTTTTTCTAAATCTAAAGCATCGCTCTTTTGAGTAACTTTATGAGACCATTTTTTTGTCATTTTTTTCAGTATTTAATTTTAACATAGCATTATGAGCTGCAACAATAAGAGGATAAACAGTTGGTGCAGATGTCAGAAGAGGATGGGTAGCTATCTGCCAAGTATTAAAATCACACAGAGATGCTTTTTGTTGAAGTGCCATTGCTAAAATATTAGGCATCTCGCTAATACTTTCTGGTCCCATAATCTCTCCACCTAAAAGTAGATTGTCTGATGTTTTACTAAATATTAATTTAACTTTTATTATTTCTGTTTTAGCTAATTTTGCTGGGTGATGGTTAGGGGCTTGAGCTTCTCCAATAATATATTCAATACCTTCTCTTTGAGCTCTTTTCTCGGTTAAGCCGCAAGATCCTACGATAGTATTATAGATACGAGTTGAAAAAACTCCAACAGTACCTTTGTTTTCTCGGAAAATGTTTAGTTGATATAAATTGCTTGCTGCGATTCTAGCTTCAGTAGTAGCTACTGAAGCCAACATAATAGGAATATCCTTTTCTGTTATCAGGTCTTTAGTTTGCGCGCAATCGCCTACGGCAAAAATATCAGTTAAATTAGTTTTAAGATATTGATCTACTTCAATACCACCTTGCTCGTTTATTTGTATACCAGCTTTTTGGGCTAAAGTGATATTAGGTTTCGCTCCAATAGATAAAATTACTAAATCAGCTGGTATTTTTTCGCCATTATTTAATTCTACATGTTGAACCTCTCCATTTCCTCCTATTTGAGTTACTTTTTGGCCAGTAAATATTTTAACTCCTTGCTTTTTTAATTTATCTTCTAAGGGCACAGTAAATCCTTCGTCAAAGTTTGTTATAAGACAATGATTTAAAATTTCTACGATACTGACATTTTTATTTTCTAAATTACTTAATTCTTCTGCAAATTCAATTCCAATAAAACCTCCCCCAATAATGACAATATTTTTGCTTTCTAAAACTGCTTGACGCAGTTCTTTTAAATATTCATAATTCTTTTTAACCAACCAAACACCTTTTTTATCTATACCAGGAATAGGAATTAAATGAGATTGAGAACCAAGCGCTAAAATTAATTTTTCGTATTCGTAAACAGTTTTATTCTTTAAAATAACTTTTTTTTCTTGATGTTTAATATCTGTTACTTCTTGAATAATTAATTCTACGTCATTATCTTTAAGAGATTTATCAGACATTAAATTATCATCTACCGAAGAAAGACGATGAAAAATATATGGAATACCGCAAGGAATAATACTTTTTTCATCTTTTCTTATAAGAGAAACTTTTTTTGAAGGATAAGTCTTTTTAGCTGTTGTTGCAGCAACTACTCCGGCGGGTCCTCCACCAATAATTAAAACATCTGTTTTATTCATAATATATTTTTACAATTTATATATACATTTTAACAAAAAAACATTTCTTTTTACAGAAATGCTTTTTTAATTAAGAATTATCTTCCTCGTCTTCTCCAACCTCTTCTCATTCCCATACCTTGACCTCTACCTCTACCGAATCCCCGTCCTTTTCCCTGTCCCATTCCTGGCCTTAGTTCTTGAGCTGGATCGTCTTCAGAATCACTAGATGAATTATTATCCGAATTATTATCTTCAGATATTTTTTCAATAGCACCCACAGGACAAACTGATTCTCCTCCGCAAGCAGCTAATTTTTCTTGATCAATAATTTCTGCCTTACCATCACTGCCCATTTTTGTAGCTCCAGGACAAGACTGAACACAGATACGACAGCCAATGCACTTTTCTTTATTTATTCTATATTTCATATATTTTTTAAAATAATACACCAATCTTACATTTAAATTTATACTTAATTGTCTAAGTATGAGTCTTATTAGAATTAAGCAACTTAGTTTTTAATTTTAACAGATTTATTTTGTATTTCAAAATAATTGATTTTCACTATAGCTTTTTAATAAAACAGTAAATAACACCAATAGCACCGATGATAAATATTATAGGGCAAATGATTACCGCTAAGATAAAAAAGATTGGTTCATCCTGCAGACCCGTTCTTGACCAAAAATCTTCTCCAAACAAATAAATAAAAAGAGCGTAAACAAGATTGTGTAAAACAACAAAAACTGGAAAACTTAAAGCAGCAATGCTTGTTAAAAGTAAAAACTTTTTACGTTTTCCTTTTTTTTGTTTTTTTAAAGTAAAGATTGTTAATAAAAGTCCTAAAGCAAAAAAACTGCCCCAGGAAATAAACATAAAATTAGCTAAATAACCTTTTAGAGAATTTGGCAGCCACTCCATAGAAAACATACTAATTAATATGATAAGAAAAATGCCTATTAGACAATAAAACAATATTTTAATTAAAGAATTATCTTTTAACATAAAATATCTACATTATATGTTTATTGAATTATAAGTTCAATGGATAAGGGCTTATCTTTGTTTAGGACAACAGTTAAAATCTTTTAGCTAAGCTTTTTTTATGCCATTTTAAAGAAATTGTAAATATAATTATTGTAAAAATCGAAAGAATTAATAGGCTTAGCCAGGGATTAAAATGGTTTATTCCCTGGATTGAACCTCTAGCTAAGTCAACATAATAAGTCAAAGGAGAGAGGTAGGAAAGAAACTTAAAGTTGCCCATTTCTGCGATAGGAATGAAGACTCCGCTTATAAACATAAGAGGGAATTTGATTATTGTTGAAAACAGCATAATATCAGAAGGTTTATCAGCAGGAGGGGCTGCTATTAAGGTTCCTAAGGCAGAAAAACAAAATGATCCTACTATAGTACCTAAAATCAAATAAATATCTAAAATTGAAACATCGATTAGAAATATGCTAACGGTAATAATAAAAAAGGAAATAAAAAGACCAAATAATACTGAAGCTAGTAAATCACCAAAAATTATAGCCCAAAGAGAAATAGGAGAAGATACTAATCTTTCAAAAGTTTTCATTTTTGTTTCCCAAGGAGCAATAACTGGAGTAATAGCTGAAACTGCAAAAAACAAAGCCATTCCTAATAAGCCTGGTATTAAAAATTCAATGGTTGCATTTCTCTTGAAAGAAAAAGAAATAAAAAGAAAAGCAGGGATTAATAATCCTTGAATCATTACGGGACCTTTAAAATAATAAATCGAGAGGTCTTTTTTAACGATAGCCCATGATTTTTTTAATTGTTCAAAAATCATTTTTTTTAGTTAATTTAATAAAAACGTCTTCCAAACTTGGATCCAAAGTATTAAGAGAAATTATTTTATTATGAGAACTATTTGCATATTTTATTAAAGAAGAAATAACACTATGAGTTTCTTGAGTATATATCCTAAACTTATCTCCCTCTCTCGTAATCTCATTAGCGTTTTTAAATAAAAGTTCTTGTTCATTAACTTGCTTTTCAAACGCAACTTTAACTGAAGAAGTTTTTTGAATGGTTTTTTTAAGTATCTCTGGCCTATCAATAGCCATGATCTTGCCTTTGTTCATAATAGCTACCCTATCACAAAGTAAATTAGCTTCCTCAATATTATGAGTAGTTAAAACAATGGCAATGCCCTTTTGATTAAATTCTTTAATCAAATGTCTAATTAAACGAACACTTTCTACATCAAGTCCAGTAGTAGGTTCGTCTAGGAATAAGATTTTTGGATTACTCATAAAAGCCATCCCTAAAATAACTCTTTGTTTCATTCCTTTTGAGAAAGTTTTTACCTTCTTGTCTTTGTATTCATATAAATGAAATAGTTTTAATAAATAATCTGCTTTTTTTATTCTTTTTTCTTTAGTTATCCCATAAAGTTCTCCCATCAAAAGAAGGTTTTTTATTGCCGAAAGATCAATATAAGCGTTAGCCATTTCCGGAACTATTCCCATAATTTTTCTTGCCTTTAGAGGGAATTTTTGAATATCATAGTTATTAATATAAGCCTTCCCACTGCTTGGCTTTAAGATGCCAGTTAACATTCTAATGGTTGTAGTTTTACCAGCTCCATTAGGACCCAATAAACCAAAAATTTCTTTTTTTTCAATACTAAAAGAAATATTATCTACTGCCTTCAAATCATTAAAAGATTTATTTAAATTTTCAACTCTAACAATAGCCATTAAGTTTAAATTTGTTTATTTAATTAAATTTTATCTCTTATTTCGTGGAAAAGCAAAACTAAGTAAATCTCGGTTTTTTCTGTTCTCTGAAGATAAAAACACATTGAGCCTTAATATAAATAAAAAAAATTTCTATTAAGCGATAAAACAATATTCTAAGTGAATAATTGTCTCTATCATAAAATATTTGCATTACATTCTTCTTTTCCGTACTGTTTCTTGTTTAATTATATCAAAAAAACCGCTAAAAAGCGATTTTTTTATTAATAAATTATAGTATAAAATAAGAAGTAATGCCAAAAAATATTATATTATTTATAGCTCTCTTAGATATCCCCAATTATGCAATTTATCACTATCTTCAAACCAGCGCTCGCCGATATCGTCTCGATAATACATATTCGGAATCAAGATATTTTTTATTCGAGAATAAGCTTTATCAACAGCTTGCTTCATAGTCTGTCCCAAGCCAACTATTACTAAAACAACACCAAAATCTCCAGCTACAACCCATTCATCATTCAATTTTTTAACTTCTTCGATATGAACGCCATCTAGACAGGGTTTTTTAAATAGAATAACCGTATCTCTTGAATTAGTTGAATTTTCTTTAATGTCTCCACCATAAGGAAAAGGAGGGACAACTAATCTGACACCTACCTGGAAACCGCTTCTAGTTTTAAATTGTTTCAAATTACCAGAAGCTAAATCGTAAAGAAAATTAGATATAGGCATTAAAATGCCTTCTTGTTGGATATAAATAGTTGGGTAACCAAAGCGGGCTGTAAATTCTAAAGGGTAAATACCGTAATTATTAACGATGCAATTTAAATCAATATAACCAACATATTTTTCTTTTCGTAAGGCCTCTTCCATTTTTTTAAGCGTGGAGTTAAAGATACGATTAGGCATACTCCAAAACATGCTGGTGCCCATTTCGCCAGTCGAAGGTCCAATATTACCAGGAAATAATTTCTTATGCTCAAAATTAACATTAATTGGATAAATAAATTCATTACCGTTAAAAAATGCACCTACCGCTACTTCTACCCCATTAATCTTTTTTTGTAGCTGAAAAACTTTAATTTTATCTGACCAAACCTTCTTATAAGCCTCTAAAACCTGGATTACGTCTTTGCCGTCATCTTCTTGGCCAACGAACAAAAAATGCTTAATATTTTGAGCTTCTCCGCTAGGCTTAATAACATATTGAGCTGGTTTATTTTTTACAAATTCGATTGCTTCATCAAATGAAGTAAAATTACCATAAGGAATAATTGATATGCCTGCTTTTTTTAATTCCTCCTGACCAAAAGCACGATCGTCCTCTAATTGATCAACATAAGGAGTGCCGCCAATAACTAGTTTACCCCTATCCCTCATTTCTTGTGCCCATTTTCCCATACCAAGCACGTCGTCAAAGATAATTATATCAGCCCAATTTACTTCTTTTCTCCAATTATCTGTTTTAGGGACAAATCCATCAGCGATTTCTTTATCTTCTTGGCTTTTAATATAATATTTAACATCATGACCTTCTTTGACTACTTGCCAAGCCAAGTCGCTAATTAAAGCATCGTATGAAACAAAGAGGAACTTCTTCTTTTCTTTTAATGTTAAATTAGGTGTTTGAAAATTATTTTTCATATTTTTTTGTTTTATTATAACTCTTATTTAACTGAATTTCTACAATATATTTTTTTATCATTATGCTTCCCCGAGGAAAGCACAAGATATGTTTAAATATCAAGTAAAAAACCAAAAAAGCCATAACAATTACGGCTTTAAAAAACACTTTATATTTTTTTCTTCAGAAAATATTTTTTTATCTTTTATGATTAAAAAAATTTAAAATTTGATTGGGATTTCTAACGCATCATCATTTTCTGGGAGACCAGAAGGATTATCTTTTCTAAGAATCAAACTACCGCTATTAATAATTCCTGGTATCTCTTCAGGCTTTTCAAATTCAAGCATTGTTTCAAAAGGAACAAATTCTTCAGTCATCCAATTGCCTTGAGCTTGAGCAATTGCCTCGGCAATAATCCTACCGTCCCAATCTGTCAATACAATAGGAAAGTCTGCCTCAAAGAACCAAGAGCCGCGAGCCTTGCCTTTTACTAATAAAGGACTGTTGATAACCTGATTAGGTCTAGGATTGTCTATTTGAATCAAATCTATTTTCTCTAACTCATTACCTATATTCTCTGTAAATATTTTACCGGATTCGGTACGACACCGTCTTGGATAACTTTCCATAACTACATAACCGGCCTTAAGACAATCATCAAAATTCTGTATTTCTTCACCACATCCAGTTTCTGGTTTAGGTCTGCTCGGCATGCCGTGTTTAATCCATTCTCCATCAACACAAACCCAAGTATCCCTCTCTCCTCTTACGATCATAAAGACAGTTACTATAACTATGATTGAGATAATAATAAAGATTGTTTTTTTCATATGTTTTTAAAAAAAATCAAAAAAACTTTTCAGTATATTTTTATTTAATATGTTAACTCTGTATTTTAAATAAAATCCGAACTTTTTTCAAAGAAAATCCAGAACAAGAATGAAGTGCGTTTCCGCTTTTCTCTGAATAAAATAAGAGAAAAGCGGAAACGCTCTATTTTAATTCGCAGAAGGGTAAAAATTCTTTCCCCCAGACTCTCTTTCTTTTTGTTCGCCCGAATTCATATTTTCATTTCAGCTGATTTTTCTATATCGAGTGCTTCGGCCAAGACCAATACGCTCAATCTTCTTGAGTCGTAAAAGTTTATTAAGCGATTGTTTAACAGTAGGTCGGGCAATTTTAGTCTTCTTTATAATCTTACCTGTCGTAGTTTCATCAACTTTTTGCAAGTATTGCCAAACCTCTAACTGCTTTGTTGAGAGTAGTTTTTCAATATTTTCCTTTGACAATAACTCAACAGCCATTTCCGATTGCTTTAAAAACATAGTCAAAAAGAAATCCAGCCAAGAGATTATGTCTTCTTTCTTTGTTTTGAAAGTCTTCTGGCTTTTTCTTAAGGCCATATAATAGTCTGGCTTGTTGTCTTCAACTAATTTTTCGTGGGAAATATAAGGCATATACAAATATTCCTCTTTCAATAAGAGTAAATTTGTAAGAACACGACTAAGTCGGCCATTACCATCTTCAAATGGATGGATATTTAAAAATTCAACCAGGAAACTCCCCACTATAAGTAATGGATGATACTTTTTTTCAGCAATAGCTTCTTGTGTCCACTTAACTAACTCCTGCATCTGTTTGGGAGTTAAGTAAGCTGGTGTAGTATCAAAAAGAACCCCGATTGATTTACCGGCTTGGTCAATCATTTCAACTTGATTCTCATTTTTCTTATACTCACCTTTGTGACGCTGATCCTTTTCAACATACTTTAATAATTCTTTATGAAAATACTTTATAGAATTTTCTGAAAATTTAAGCGATTTCCAAGAATTAAAAATATTCTCAAGTAACTCAAAATATCCTTTTACTTCTTGCTTGTCACGATCGGTGAATTTTTGAATATTAATCCCTCGCATAAGCTTCTCAATATCTTCATCTGAAAGCCGAGCTCCTTCAATGCGAGTAGAAGCGCCTGTTGAAGTAATCAAGACGGATCGTTTAAGACGACCTAAAACTTGAGAGCTTAGCTTTGCCCCGGCAATCCATTGTCCTTTTAATTCGTCTATTTTTGTTATTTTTGACCAAATATCAGCTGGAATATTAGCTAATCCTTGATCAAGTTTGTTGTTATTAATCATATATTTATTGGATATATTAACTATATCCAATTATATCCAATTAGTAAATAGAAGTCAACTACAATTATTGGATATTTTAACTATATCAAATTATATCCAAGAAAAGGTTATCCACAATTACCTCTTTTTAAAACTTTAACCTATATTTGAGAACGGAATTGATACAAAAATGAATAAAAAAACACCGCTTTTAGGCGGTGTTCAGATTGGTTCTCGGCCATACGCGAGTTTAGAACCACCATTAAGGAGCATTGGGGTTACTGGAAATTCAAGATTGTCAGAGAATGGCAAATGTAATAGGTCCGTTATAAACAAAAAACTCCTAATTAACAGGAGTTTTTTGTTGGAATAGCACTCTCGGTATGTCCGTAAACCAGTATTGCTTTTCACCGCACCCTCTGCCCTTTCGGGCAAATCCACCGCACTAAGGCGGATGGCGGACTTATTGCACAAAGTCTGTTTCCGACCGAAGCCGAAAAATACCGACTCTCGCTATTCCACTTTTAGTATACCATTTTATCAACTCAAATACCAGATAAAATAATTAAGCACACTAACAAAACTGATTTATTTTCATTATTCTAATGATTAGAGTAAGAGAATTCGTTATTCTAATCGGTTATTTCTCGCTATCTAGGCGAAGTTTTAATAAAAAGATGGTTTCTGATTTTAATTTTGCCCGAACCCAATCTTTTTGCTTATTATCCAGAAGCTCGCCCATGCCAGAAAGAATATTTTGATCGCTCATCTCTTCCAAT
>CAZNYQ010000010.1:0-24056 GCA_964577395.1 uncultured Candidatus Saccharibacteria bacterium
TTTTTCTTGGAGCAGCTCTTTTGATTTGCTTCAGTTTATATGGAGGGGGAGTTCATTTATCTCAAGTTCTAGCTGATGATGCTACTACTACGGCTACTGTTAGCAATGCTACGCCAACCGTGGGTGCTTTTAATATTAATGGCGGAGATGCTTCTATTACTTTAACTGAAGGTGACATAAGTTCTGTTAAAGCAACAACTACAGCTACAGTAACTGACGATAATGGATGCACAGATTTAAGTAATGTTCAAGTCCTTTTTTACAGAACTGATAAAACCGACGGTTGTTCACCTAATGAATATGATTGTTATTCTACTTCAAGCTGTTCTGTGGTAGAGTCAGGTAATACTTGTGATGGAGATTCTGATACAAGTGCAGATTATGAATGTTCTGTTACTCTAAATTATTACACTGATCCTACTGATGGCAGCGCTAGCGCTTCAAGTACTAATTGGACCATGAAAGTTACCGCTACTGATGATGACGGTGTTTCGGGTAATAATACAGATACAATTGAAGTTGACTCTTTAGCTGCGATTGATGTAACGACTCCTATTGCTTACGGATCTGTGGCTCTAGACAGTTCTTCAGCTGATAAGGAGCAGACCGTTACCAATACAGGTAATGTTAGATTAGACTTGCAATTTTCAGGTACAGCAATGAGTTGTGATACAGGTAGCATTGATGCTGCTCAGCAAAAGTACAGTACAACGACTATTTCTGCTTGGGCAGATGCTCCCTATACTTTGGCAACCTCAAGCGCTGAAAAAGATTGGGACTTAGCTAAAAGCACTGGTTCAACTTCAACAGCGGCAGCTCATTGGATGTTGCATACTCCAGCTAGCGGTGTCGAAGGTTCTTGTTCTGGTAGTAATACCTTAACGGCTGTTAATGATGATCAAACTCAAGATTAGTGATTAAGCTTTTTAATACTATAATGAGTAGGAGATTTTTTAAAGCTTGTTTTGCCATATTCTTAGTATGGCTTTCTTTATATTCTTTTGCTCCTGTTGCAAGGGCTGGTTTTGGTATTAGTCCAGCTGGCCTTACCCTAAAAGATGTTTTAAGAGGCACAACAATTGAAAAAGTTATTGTTTTATCGCGTAATAATCCTAATGAAGATCTATTAATTCAAGCTCAAGCTGAAGGCAAAGTAGCTGACTGGGTGCAACTTGAAAGAGGCAATCAATTTACTTATCCAGCAGGAGAAAAACAATTTCCTGTTAAAGTTACAATTAACATTCCTCGAACAACAGCTAACGGAACCTATACGGGAAGCATTCGTTTTACAGGATCATCTCCTCAGTCTTGCGAAGGAGGAGATTGTCAAGGTTCATCTGTCGGAGTAGCAACAGGTGCTTTAGCTGATGTTGAAGTTATTGTTACTGATAAGGAAATTCGTTCTTTTCGTATTTTAGGTATTCAAGTTGATAAAGCGCGAGCTAATGAAAAATTAGCTCTTGTTTTATTTTTAGAAAACGACGGTAATGTCAATATTCAGCCTGATCATATTGTGGTTGATTTGTTTGATAAGTTTCATAAGATGCAGCTAGGATCTTTTACGGTTTCTAAGTTTGATGGCGAAGTCATGCCTCAAAATTCAGGACCCGTTAAAGCGATTATTCCTTGGATTCCTGAAATTGAAAATTACTGGGCTGAAGTATCAGTTTTTAATTACAAAAACCAGCTTATTACAAAAGAAAGCCTAGCTTTTGAAGTTGAAAAAAGTGGCGCAGAAACTGATCAAAACGGGTTAGGCGCCGGTTTAATTAAATCCAATAAGACTGTTTTAATTATTATTTTAGCTACTTTAGGAGGGCTTGCTTTTCTCGGTTTGGCTTTTTGGTTCTTCAATAGGCATCTTAAGAAATCTTTTAAATCTCAGCTTGAACTTCAAAAACAATTAGAAGCTTTAAAAAAACAAAGTAAAGAAATATCAAATTCTCAAAATCAATCAGTTAATAATGATATTAGTAAAGATGATAAACAATCTAAAAAATAATTGTAAAAAAAAAGCCTTTGGTTAATCTTTGGTTTTATTAGCTTTTTCTTTTTATCTCCCTATTTTGTGTCAGCTGATGAGGCGACAACGAGCGTTGATATTACGGGACCTGATGTAACAGGACCAGTTGTTTCTAATATTGCTACTTCAAGTATTACGACCACAACAGCAACCATTAGCTGGGAAACTCATGAAAATACCGCAAGCTCATATTTTGATTACGGTTTAGCAACATCCTCGATGAATACAACCGTAGAAGAAGATTATGGATTGATAAATCACCAAGTTTCTTTAAGTAGCTTAAGTGAAAATACTTATTACTATTTTCAAATTAGGAGCACAGATGATTTAGGCAATACCTCAACATATAATTATATGACGAGTGGTTCAGATTATATGTTTAAAACAGCTGTTAATCCTCCGCCTGTTATTAGTAATGTTTCTTCAAGTAATCGAACTCAGACAAGTATTACTATTTTCTGGACAACTAATGAAAATGCAACCTCATATGTTGATTATGGAACTAGCACAACTAATCTTAACTTAACTACAGGTACAAGTAGTCTTGTGACAGCTCATAAAATTAGTTTAACGGGTCTAAGCCAAGGGACAGTTTACTATTATCAAGTCAGAAGCGCTGATGGAGCAGGTAAATCAACTACGGATAATAATTCAGGCTCATATTACCATTTTACAACCCGGGGGCCTGAAATTATTACTTCAAATGTAGAGGTTGATCCTTTAGAAACTACTTCAGCTACAATTAATTGGGATACTAATGAAGCAGTAAGTTCGACTGTAGATTATGGACAAGCAACCTCAAGTTTAGACACAACTGTTTCAGACAGCAATTCAACAACTTCGCACGCTTTAAGCTTAACTGGCTTAACTGAAAATACTCATTATTATTATCAAATTAGAGGAACAGATACAATTGGAGATAGTTTTACTGACAATAATAGCGGTAATTATTACTCTTTTACGACTCCTACAACGCCTGAGCCTGAGACAGAGACAGCTGGCGGTTCTGTCTATATTCCGCCAGATGAAGAAGTTGATATAGGTAATTTAAAAATATATTTAAATAACGGAGCAGCTTATACTAATAACGAAAACATTCAAATTAGTTTTCGGAATTTTTCTGAATTTAGTCAAGTTAAAATTTCAGATAAGCAAGATTTTTTAAATACTGATTGGCAAGTTATTCAAAAAGAAATACCATGGACTTTGCTTAGCGATGATGGCAAAAAGACGCTCTATTTTAAGCTACAAAAAAACAATCAAACAACGGATGTTCTTGAAAGAAGTATTGTTTTGGATACAACTAGACCAGCAGCTCCGGTTAATTTTCAGGTAGATTATATAGATAATCAAGTTGTTTTAAATTGGCAGTATCCTGCTGAAGCTGATGTAGCTGGAATTAGAATTTTTAAGAGTAACATTGACTATATTACAAATCCTTTTAATCGAGAGGGTGTCGTTTTTGAAGGTAAGGCTGATAAAGCTTTTGATAGAAATATTAATTTGGGAACAGTTTATTATTACTCAGCTTTTATATATGATTATGCGCGCAATTATTCTGCGCCTGCGATTGCCCAGATTTTACCCTTAGAGCCAAGTCTTCCCCAAAAGCCCCCTTTAGAAGATGTAGAGATTCCTGAACCAGCAGAAGAGCCTCCTGTAGAAATCAGTCAACCAAAACCTATTCAGGAAGATATATATAAATCGTATGAATCGTATAAGAGAAAACCTCAGGTAGTAGACCAAGATATTCAAAGAGATACAGTAACAATTGAGCCAAGTCCTTTCAGGGAGAAATTAAAACAGGAAGAAGTTGAAAAAATTTATGAAATACCTGACTTTGGTTTTCAAGAAATTCATTATTTAGAGAAGAAACCTTTAATAATTAAATTAAGGAAAAAAAATCTTAACGAAAGAATGATTGATAAATTAATTCTTAAAGTAGGCAATGAAGCTCAATATATCCTAGAATCAGGGAAAGATTACTGGCAGAGTAAAATTGAAACTCCGGCAGGTAAAGCAGACTACAATCTTTTAGTAGAGGTTATTTATACAAATAAAACAAGAGATATATTGCCTGTGGGGAGATTATTGGTAGATCCTTATGGATATGTTTATCAGAAAGCTATTGAACCTCATGCAAGATTATTTACGGGTGATTTATTTCATTGGGAATTTATTGAAAGCAAGAATTATCTTTCTAAAGCAAAGGTTACTTTATATCAGCTTAATCAGGAAAGCAGTGCATGGGAGAGATTTATATCTGATACCATTTCTCAACAAAATCCTCAGTTAACTGACCAAGAAGGTAATTTTGGTTTTATGGTACCTAATGGAATTTATTACTTATCAATTGAAAAGGAAGGTTTTGGAAGTATAAATTCTTCTGCTTTCCAAGTTAATAATCATATCGTTAATAAAAACATCTTGTTATCTACTGCTTTTATTGCTTGGTGGCAAGTGCCTGAAAACATTCCTTTCATATTAATAATATTTGTTTTAATAGTTCTTGTTGCGATTATAATCTTTAAGTTTATTATTAAGTCCAAGCTTTTGAAAAAATAGCATGCAGCAATTTTATTCTACAATCAAGAGATGGTTTATCGTCAGTATTTTAGTGCTGGGTGCTTTTGTTTTATCTATAAATTTTGCCTTAGCAGAAGAAGACAAAAAAAGTGATTTAAAGATATTTTTCTCAGGCACTCTCAAAGACAAAGAAAGCCAAATAGCTCCTTCAGGAGGATATAATATGCGTTTTTCAATTTATGAGAGTGCTACCTCAGGCGAGGCTTTATGGCAAGAGGAATTTATATCAGACAGTCAGATGCCTCTAGTAAAGGGAAGATTTCAGGCTATTTTAGGGACTAAAAATCCCCTTGATATTGAATTAGATAGTAAAAGATTTTGGCTGGGAACAACTGTTGGTGGCCAAGATGAACCGCAGTGGGATACTGAAATGAAACCACGTATACCTATCACAACTTTAGAGAATCTTTTTTTGCAAGGGACTGTTGAAATATCTGAAAAAGATTTTATTAAAACTTTAGTTGAAGAATTTGAAAAGAGTGCCTCAAGCACTGAAAACTTAACTCAACAAGCTTTCTTGCAGTTTTTACAAACTCGCTTAACCGAGCAAGAAGCTATGGCTGTTATTATCTCTCCTGATACTTTAAATCTTTTATTTGATAAAATTTTAAATTTTGAAAAAGATCAGGAAAACGAAGAAGTTAGTGGTATTTGGGGAGAATTATTAGGTTTCTTTCATCGCATTCTAGAAAGTATCTCTGATAATTTAGCACAAATATTTAATAAAGTTTCAACAATTTTAGTTCGTCTTACCACTATTGAAGACAATTTAACGAAAGTTTTAAATATTTTAGAAGAAGATGAAGTACAAGAAGAAATAGCTACCTCAACAATAGCTACTTCAACAGAAATTTTAGACGAAATAGAGCTTGAAGAAGATACTGCTAGCTCAACTGAAGAAGAAATTATGCCCCTTCCTCGCGCTAAATTCTTAGTTGAAGATTACGGGGAAGCTGTCATTTCTAAAGGCGAGACAACTGTTCGAATATTTAGTCATTACTTAACTGAAAATGCCCGTATCTTTGTGACTCCAATTTCACCTATTAACGGTATTTGGTGGATTTCAGATAGAAAAAATGGTGATTCTTTTGAAATTTCCCTGACCTCTCCTCCTCAGGAAGACCTGTTGGTTAATTATTGGATTGTAACGCCTAAGGATGAAATGCTAACAGTCTTTCCATTGCCAGAAGAAAATGAAGAAGAAACAGAAGAAAGTATTCGAGAAGAACCAGTACCAGAACAGGAAAAAAGCTTTCAAGAAAGATTAGAAGAACAACTTATTAAAAATCAGGGATCTGATTTAAGAAAACCACCAACGGAAGATCAAAATATTTCAGAAACTTCTTCAACTACCGAAGAGAGCGCTTCTTCTACAGAAGATGTTGAAAATAATACTAATACGGAAGAAACTCAAGAAGCAATAGAAACTTCAGAGGGTTCAAGCATTGAAGAGAATAATGATAATAAAACAACAGAACAAAATAATCAGGAAACTTCAGGCAATGCAGAGGTCATAGACGAAGAAGAAGCTGAGCAAATAAATGATGATGTAATAGATGAAACTGCCAATTCATCTCCAGTAACTCAAACAGAGACATCTCAAACATCAACTGATGAGACTGAAGACGCAAACGAGAATACAACTACTCCAGATAACGCTACATCTACTTCTTAAAAGAATTTAACAAGAAGAGTTTTTAGAACTCTTTTTTTTGTTTTATTGCTAAAATGAGACTTGATAAGTAAAATAGTTTTACTAAAATATGAGTGTAGCAGTATTTTAGTAAAATATTTAATTACTTATATATGTTTAAAAAGATTGTAACGATGGGAGGAGGCACAGGAACTTTTACAGTTCTCCAAGGATTAAAGAAATATAATGTTGACTTGACTGCTATTGTAACGATGACCGATGATGGTGGCTCGAGCGGTATCTTGCGAGATGAATTAGGTGTTTTACCGCCGGGCGATTTAAGGCAAAGTTTAGTAGCTTTATCAGAATCTTCTCAAGTAATGAGAGACCTTTTTAATTATCGTTTTAGCAAAGGAAAGCTTAAGGGACATAGTTTAGGTAATCTTTTAATTTCTGCTTTGGAGAAACAAAAAGGCGGGCTTGATAAAGCATTGCCTTATTTAAATAAAATCCTTGCTCTTAGGGGACAAGTTATACCTATTAGTTTTGATAAGGTAAAATTAGGAGCAGAATTAGAAAATGGCCAGGTAATTATTGGAGAGAGTAAACTAGAAAAGCTTAAATCAGTTAACGGTAAGGGAATTAAGAGACTTTTTATTCAACCTCAAGCTCAAGCAAATTCTGAAGCTTTAGAAGCTATCAAAAAAGCTGATTTGATTATTATTGGACCTGGTAGTCTGTATGGAAGTTTATTGCCGCTTTTTTTAGTTCAGAACATTAAAAAAGCTCTGCAAAAAACCAAAGCAAAGATAATCTACAATGTTAATTTAATGACTAAGCATGGCCATACAGATAATTTTAATATTTATGATTTTATAGAAGTTTTAGAAAATTATCTTGGCAAAGATATTATAGATTATGTTATTTTTAATAACAAAAGACCCCCTAAAAAACTTCTTGATCGTTATACTAAAGAAGGAGAAATAGTTCGTTTTCCTTCAAGGGCAGATTTTAGAGAAAATGGTAAGATTTTTATAGGAAGAAATCTAATTAGCCAGAAAGTTTCAAAATCTCAAAAAGGAGATCATCTTAAAAGAAGTTTGATCCGTCATGATTCTGATAAGTTAGCTAAAGTTATTTTATCTGTAAAATATTAAATCAATCATGCAAGACAAAGTTATCTTAGTTGATGAAAATGATAATGTTTTAGGTTATGAAGACAAAATAAAAGCCCATCTGGGAGAAGGTAAATTGCACCGCGCTTTTTCCATTTTTATTTTTAATAATAAAGGAGAACTTTTAATTCAAAAAAGAGCATCAAATAAAATGCTTTGGCCTGGTTTTTGGGCGAATACTTGTTGTTCTCATCCCAGAAAAGGAGAATCTTATTCTCAAGCTGCTCAAAGAAGATTGAAAGAAGAGATGGGCATTAGGACTAAGCCAAGCTTAATGTTTAAATTTCAGTATCAGGTTAAGTATAAAAACATTGGATCAGAAAATGAATTATGCGCTGTTTTAAAAGGACAATATCAAGGAGACGCTATTAAAGTTGATCCTAAAGAAGTGGCTAATTGGAAATGGGTAAAGATTAATGACTTAAAAAAAGATATGCAGAGTAATCCTCAAAAATATGCGCCCTGGTTTAAAATTGAAATAACAAGAATTAAAGAAATTTTTTAGAAGATTAAAGTTATATATAAGTTTTTCAAAATAGCAATTTTATGCTATAATTAAGCTAGCTATGCAAACAAAAAAGATACAAATTCCTGATTATTTTAAGCCACTGTTTTAGAGTTATGTTTTTGAAGAGATTGATCTTATTAAGAATAAAAGGCTTGTTGTAGTGAATACTTTGAATCACGGTGATCTAAAATATTGGGTATGGCTTATAAAAACGTATGGTGAAGAAAATCTTAGAAAATTAATTGAAACTATTCCTTTAATTAAATTTTTTTTGGTGTTAAAAAATTTAAATATACATTTAGAAGTACTCAAATCAAAGCAGAAAGAGCTATTTAATAAACTCAGTAATTTTTCTGACTTTTATTTAGCTAGAGGAACAGGATTAGCTTTATAAATTGGACATAGAACGTCTGATGATTTTGATATGTTGGCTGACAAATTTTTAAGTGATGATGTCTCAACAAGAATTCAAAAGGTATTTAAAGATTATAATATTCAATTTACTTTAAAACATTCAGGACAGATAAATTTAGAAGTAGCTTCAGTAAATTTAAGTTTTATTAAATATTCTTATCCTTTAAATTTAACTTGGCAATCAAACAAGGAGTAAAAATAGCTACAATAAGGAAATTGCCTTAATGAAAGCTTTTACATTAAGAGCTCGAGCAACTTTTAAGGATTATATTGATCTATACTATACCCTTAAAGAATCTTCTATGACATTAGAAAATTTAATTAAAGGTTGTCAAGCAAGGTATAAAGAAGAATTTAATGCCCGACTTTTTCTAGGGCAATTAATATACTTTAAAGATATTGAGAAAAGAAAGATTGAATTTTTAAAAGATAAAGTTAAGTAAAAAGACTTAGTAGAATTTTTTGAACAGCAAATTAAAAACTATAAAAATAAAATAATTAGGTAAAGATTGATTTTCAAAGTAGAATATATTATTAAAATTAATTTTTTTAATTTAATGCAGAAAGCGATATATATTGCTTGGGTAAGCATAGTATCGGAGTTAAGTTCTAATCTTTTCTTTTAATCTTTTAATGTTAAAATTTTTAACATGAAAATTATTAAAATTAATTTAAATAAATTAGATAAAAAAATTCTTAATACCTGCTCAGATATTATTAAAGATGGTGGGGTATGTATTGTTCCGACCGATACAGTTTATGGCTTAATTGCTGATGCTACTAATAGAGAAGCTATTGAAAAAATTTTTAAAATTAAAAAGCGTGATTTTAAAAAGAGAATGGGAATTTTTATTGGGGATAAAACGGACGCAAAAAAATATGTTAAAATATCTAAAGAACAAGAAAACCTTTTAGAAAGCCACACTACTTTGATTTTACCTCTTAAAAAGGCACTGCCTTATCAGAAAGATACTTTAGGTATTCGCTTACCAGCTTCAGAATTATTATTGCAATTACTTAATAAGCTTAAAAAACCTTTAGTTCAAACCTCTGCTAATTTGACAGGAGAGCCGATTCATAATGATATTAACAAGATTGTTTCAATCTTTAAAAGGCAAGAGTATAAGCCTGATTTAATCTTAGATGCTGGTAAGATATTATTAAAAAAACCTTCTCGAGTTATTAATTTAACCAAAGATACTCCTAAAGTTATTAGAAAATAATTAAAATATGTCTCTTGTAAGAAGGCCAAAACATTTTTTTCACTATTTACTTCATCGAAAAGTCGATGAAGTTTATTATAGCATTGGACTAAGAAAATTAGGGATTCATCTAGTTGGTCTTTATGAGCCAATTTTCCTTTATCTTGTTTTCAATAATAGTTTAAGCAAAGTCTTTTTCTTTTTTGCAGTTATTAGATTAGGCCATGTTTTATTTATTCCTCTAGGTGCTCGTTTTATGAAGCGTTTTGGTATTAAACGCAATATGCTTTTATCTATTCCCTTTTTAATAATTTATTATTTAATTCTTTACGGAACCGAAAGTATACCCTGGTTAATTTTTATAGCACCTATGGCGGCTGTTATTTATCGCATTCTTTTCTTTCCTGCTTATCATGTAGATTTTGCTCAACTATCAAGTCGTAGAAAGAGAGGCAAGCAATTAGGTATTATGAGTGTCATTACGATTGCTAGCTCAGTAGCCGGACCTTTCTTAGGTGCTTTAATTTTAACAAAATATGGTTTTCATTATCTTTTCATAGCTGTCAGTTTTGTTTTTCTTTTATCAGCTATTCCTTTATTATTGACTTATGATAAGAAATTGATTTATAGAGATTCTTATAGCAAAGCCTGGAAATTACTATTTAAAAAATCATGGCGCCAAAAAACTTTTTCTTTAGCTTTTTATGGAGTTGATTGGGCAGTGACTTTAGTTGTTTGGCCTCTTTTCTTGTACATTTTAGCAATTGATTTTAATCAATTAGGTGTTATTACTTCAATTTCTCTACTTTTTTCTCTTTTAATTACAATTTATGTTTCGCGCTTAACAGATAGAAGTGAGAGAATTAAGCTTTTCCGCTTTGGTTGCGTTTTAGCAGCTTTGGGTAATTTTCTTAAAATGATTATTCGCTCTACTTTTTCAGCGATTGCTGTGCAATCTTTTTTCTTAATTGGTGATACCCTTGATACAACTCCTTTGACAGCTCATATTTATGATGTGACTCAAAAAGAAAAAATTCACGTTGGTCGCTTTATTATTTTTAGAGAAATGGCTCACCATATTGGATCGACTGTTATGTTTTTCTCAAGCGGTATTATTTTTCTTTTCGTTGAAGAAGGAGCTATTTCTTACTTCTTTCCTTTGGCTGGTATTGCTTTATTGGCGGCAGGTTATTTAGCGAAAAGCTTTGAAAAGAAATTTTTGAAAAATTTGCAACAATTTAAGCAAGCATTTATTAGTCATGTTAATTTACAAGTTAATAAGAAAAATTAGATGAATCAAAGAGCCTTTTTCTTTTTTAATAGAATCGTTTTTAGATCAAAATTACTTGATTGGCTTATTATCTTTTTGGCTAAATATTTAATTTTTATTTTTTGTTTGGGCTATCTTTTTGCTTTAACATCTGCTTGGTTTAAGGGTATCTTTAATTTAACTCAGGATAATCTTATTGCTATTGGAGGAGCAGGTATTTTAGGCTGGACGATTGCCTTATTTATTAAGTGGATACGCTTTACACCTCGTCCTTATTTAATGCCTAATGTTAAGACGTTAATTAAAAAAAATAAAAAAAGTCCTGCTTTTCCTTCGGGTCATACAGCGCTTTTTATGGCAGCGGGTAGCTTATCATTTTTTTATTCTTTTTGGTTAGGATTGATCTTACTTTTAGCAGGAACTTTAGTGGGATTAGCGCGCTTAACGTCTGGATTACATTGGCCAGTTGACATTTTAGGAGGAGCTGTGTTAGGATGGCTGATAAGTTTGGTGATGTATTGGTCGCTGTAAAGCTTTACTTTTAAAGATAGTTTTGTTAAAATCACTTTACTGATTTTTTTAGTTTTAGTTGAAAATTATGTCTGTTCAAAAACAAAGACACACAAGTTCTCGCGGTAAACGCAGAAGATCACACCACGGCTTAAAAAAGCAAAATTTACAACCTTGCTCTCATTGTGGTACATTAATTAATCCTCATAAGGTTTGTCCTAATTGTGGTTATTATAGAGGCAGGCAGGTGATTGATGTTTTAAAAAAGCTTGACAAAAAAGATAAGAAAACCAAAGAAAAAGAATTAGCAGAGCAAGAAAAAGAAGCTCAGACGAATAAATCTCTTAATCTAGAAAATCTTTCTAAGAAAAAATAGCGTTAATTTGTTTCTTTTTTTAAAAATATATGGGATCACGACATCTTTCTAGAACTGTCGCCATGCAATCTCTCTATGCTTGGGATTTTAATGGCAAAAAGGATGATCAAATTAATACTTATCTTAAAAAGAATTTTCAAGAATTTGACCTTGAATTTAAAGAAGATGATTTTGCTGTTTCTTTAGCTAAGGGAGTTCTTAAATATGCAGAGCAGTTGGATGATATCATTAAGAAAGCAGCACCGCAATGGACAATTGAGCAAATTGCTATTACTGATCGTAATATCTTAAGATTAGGAATTTATGAATTATTATATAGCAATTACGAAGAAGTGCCTCCTAAAGTAGCTATCAATGAAGCGATTGAATTAGCCAAAACTTTTGGGGGTCCTGCATCTGGTAAATTTGTTAATGGTGTCTTAGGAACAATTTATCGAGAAATGGGTGAGCCTCGTAAAGACGAAAAGAGCAAAAAGCAAATTCAAACAGAAGAACAAACACAAAAAGAATCTTCTTAAAAGTTTTTTAAAATGTGATTTAACAATTTCCAGACCATACTTTAGTCAACAATTTATTTAGTTGTTGCCTATAGTTTGTTCCTGGCAAAAGCTTGTATATATGAAAAAGAATCTAGCTTCTTTTGAAAAAAAGATCGGCATTGTTTTTAAAGACAAAGTTTTACTTACAAAAGCCTTGACGCATCGCTCTTATGTTAATGAGAATAACAGCGCTAAACAGCATAATGAGCGATTGGAGTTTCTAGGTGATGCTGTCTTAGAATTGACTGTGACAGAATATCTTTTTAAAAATTACCAAAAGCCTGAAGGAGAATTAACTAATTGGAGAGCTGCCTTGGTGAACTCAAAGATGCTTGCTAGCGTTGCTAAAGATATTCATTTAGGAGAGTATTTATTTTTATCAAAAGGGGAAGCAAAAGATTATGGTAGGGCAAGAAACTTTATCTTGGCGAACGCTTTTGAAGCTCTCTTAGGAGCAATTTATTTAGACCAGGGGATGCGCAAAGCAAAGAGTTTTGTCAAGAAAGTTGTTCTAAAAAGATTACCTCAAGTAATCCAGGATAAGCTCTATCAAGATCCTAAAAGCTATTTTCAGGAATGTGCTCAAGAAAAATTAGCTATTACTCCTCATTATGAAGTTTTAAAAGAATGGGGACCTGACCATCAAAAGGAATTTAGAATCGGAGCTTTTCTAGAAAAAAAACTTATTGCAAAAGCTGAAGGAGCTTCAAAACATATTGCTGAAAAGAAAGCAGCTCGTAAAGCTCTGCAAATTAAAAAGTGGAATTAATTTAAAATATTTTTATGTTAGTTATACGTTTATCAAGAACAGGAAAAAGAAATAGCCCTAGTTTCCGGGTTGTTTTACAAGAAAAACATCGTACGCCAACCGGCAAAGCGGTGGAATTTTTAGGCTATTACAATCCTCGTCTCAAAGAGAAGAAATTAAAAACAGACAGGATAAAGTATTGGCTTGATAAGGGAGCGCAGCCTTCTGGAAGCATTCATAATCTTTTAGTAACTGAGGGTATCTTAAAAACTTCTAAAGTGAAAGTTTCTCGCCTTCAGCCTAAAAAGAAAAAAACAGAGGACGATGAGTCAACTTCTTCTCAAGAAAAAGCACCTGCCTCTCAAGAGACAGATAAAAAAGAGCCCTCTAAAGAAAAAGAAGTCGTTGCTAATTCAGGTAAGGAAGATGAATCTTCGAACAAAGAAAATAAAAGTGCAGATAAAAAAGAATCAACTTCAAAAGCAGACCAAGAAAAAAATCTCCAAAAAGAAGAATCACCAAAAAAGGAAGAGAGACAAACAGAAGATAAAAAAGAAGAAAAAGATCAATCAAATACTTCTCAAAAAGATAAATAATCAGCTAAAACATAGTTTTTAGCTTGACTTTTCCAAGTTTTAAGAATACAATAAATACAAAGAACGAGTAGCGCAAATCCCAGACTTATGTCAGGGAAAAAGGTCGAGCTACCCAAGAAAGATGTGATAAAGAAGATTTTAAAGACTGTTTAACTTATATATCAGTTCATATAAATCTTTTCTTGAAAGAAAATGTCTAAAAAGTACGACGATCAAGAATTTATCGAAAGCGTTGTTAAGGCTCTGGTCAATCATCCTGACGACGTTGAAACTACTCGAAAGGTAGACGAAATGGGCGTTTTAGTTACTTTAAAGGTTAATCCTGAAGATATGGGAATTATTATTGGCCGCAGTGGTCAAAATGCTCGTGCAATTCGTACCTTAGTGCGTGTTGTTGGAGCTAAGAATAATGCTCATGTTAATCTCAGAATTGAAGAGCCTGAAGGTAGCGCTAGAAAAAACGTTTCCAGCAGCAATCCTAAAGAGGAAAAACCTAAAACCTCAAAGGACGTTGATAAAGCTGTTGAAGATTTAAACCTTTAGTCTACAACTACACAACCGAAAACTAGCCTCACGGATTTATCCTAGGGCTAGTTTTTAAATTATATAAATTATATTATAATATATATTAGTTGTTTTATTTATAAAAAGATTTTAAAAATATATGAAAAATATTTTAAAGCTTTTTGCCATAATTGGCGTTACAATTACTTCTCTATTAATTGTTTTATTAATTTTAGAAGTTATTGATTCGCAACAGTTGCAGGAAATTTTTGTAAAAGTGGTAGGAATTTTGGGTGTTTTAACAGCTGCGTCTATTGCTGTAATGTTAATTAATTTTTTGGGAGAAAAAAAGGATTAATTATATCAGAAATCTTGACAAAAAAAGGATTTTCTCTTTTTTTCTCTTATTTTTTATGATATAAGAAGAGATTATGCAATTTGATATCATTACAATTTTTCCTCATATTTTAGATTCTTATCTTAAAGAATCTATTTTAGGGCGAGCGCAAAAGAATCAATTACTTCAAATTAAGATGCATGATTTAAGAGATTATGCCGATGATAAGCATAAAACAACTGATGACAAACCTTTTGGAGGAAGTCCGGGGATGCTTATGATGGTAGAGCCTATTTATAGAGCTGTGCAAGATATTAAAAAAGATAAACTTAAATCAAAAGTTGTTCTCTTGTCGCCTCGAGGAAAAACTTTTAATCAAAAAAAAGCTCAAAATTTTGCAAAATTGGATCAATTAATTATGATTTGCGGAAGATATGAGGGAGTTGATGAAAGAGTTAAGCAGCATATTGTAGATGAGACAATCTCTATTGGGAAATATGTTTTATCAGGGGGCGAATTGCCGGCTGCTATTATAGCAGAAGCAGTGGCGCGTTTGTTGCCGGGTGTTCTAGGTAATCTTTCTTCTTTGGAATCTGAGAGCTATTTGAATGAGAAATTTGATTTTCCTCAATATACCAGGCCAGCTATTTTTAAAGATGGTCGTAAGGAATGGAAAGTGCCGTCCGTTTTATTATCAGGCAACCATGAAGAAATCAAAAAATGGAGAGATGCTCATCGTAAAAAAGCTAATCCATAGCAAGCTATTGCAATTATAGCTACTTCATATTACAATTAAGATTAACCTTGATAAAAGGTTCTCTTATTGCTTTTTAAAATATATGACGCGGGATAGAGTAATTGGCAACTCGGGAGTCTCATAAGCTCCAGTTGTGGGTTCGAGTCCCACTCCCGCAACATTTTAAAAGGAAAGTCAGGGAGTAGATTGGCATCTAAGGTCGTCTCATAAGCGATTAACGTGGGTTCGATTCCCGCCCCTGACATTATATATATTTAATGGAGCCGTGGTGTAGTTGGTTTAACATATCTCCCTGTCACGGAGAAGATCGCGGGTTCGAGTCCCGTCGGCTCCGCCAGAGTTCCGCGTTGGGACCCTTGAAAATCAGCTCGTTTGAGCTGTTTTTTAGTTAACTAAAAATATTTTAGATAATATTATTTTTTTATATAGATATAAAAAATATAACTTGCAAGTGAGTCTTTTTTTTGCTAAGATTAAAGTATAATACCTAACTTTATGAAAGCAGTCGGATATATCTTAGGACTTATTTTTATTACTGGTTTTTCTTTAGCAAGCTTAGTCTTTTTTTTAACTAATACGCAACCAGAGATGCTTAAAAAAGCAGAGTTTGTCATGTTTTATGTCAGCTTCTTTTTGGCTGTTATGGGAAGCTTTACCTTGCTAAATATTTTCTATGTTAAGCGTCATTCTGCTTACCGCCTAAATTGGAAAATGATTAAACCTGCTTTTTGTAGAGGTACGGTTTTTGCTATTATCTTAACCCTTATTTTAATTTTTTATCCTTATCTTATTTCTCTTTTTTAAATTATTTATATGCGACAAGAATTAGGAAAAATTAAGAAAAATTTTGAAAGCAAACTTGCAAAAGCAAATAATTTTTCTGATTTAAAGCAAATAAAAAAGGATTTTTTGGGTAGAAAAGGTGCTTTAAAAAAAATTTTAAAACTTCTTAAAAATCTTGATAAAAAAGAACGTCAAGTTATTGGTAAGAAGGCTAATGATTTAAGAAACTATATTAATGCTAGCCTTCGTGAGAAACAAAAAAAATATTCTAAAAATGAAAAACCTCTTGGAGAAAGGATCGATGCTTCCTTACCTGGTAAGAAATTACCCCAAGGACATGTTCATCCTTTGACTCATACCTTGAAAAGCATTGAGAGAGTTTTTGAATCAATGGGTTTTACTGTTTTTTTAACCCCTGAAGTTGAAACAGAATTTTATAACTTTGATTCTTTAAATATACCAGCTAATCATCCGGCTCGAGAAATGTGGGATACTTTTTGGTTGCCAAATGATATTCGCAAGAGTCAACAAGAAAAAGCAAATGACCGACTTCTTTTGAGAACTCATAATACTGCTATGCAGCATCATTATATGAAAAATAATAATCCACCTTTTAGGATTATTACGCCCGGTAAATGTTTTCGCTATGAAGCAAGTGATAATTCACATGATATTCAATTTTATCAAGTTGATGGTTTGGTAGTTGATAAAAATATATCAATTAGTAATTTTAAAGCTATTATTGAGCAGTTTTTAAAGAAACTTTTTGCACGTGATATTCAAGTACGAATAAGGCCAGGATATTTTCCTTTTGTTGAGCCTGGCTTTGAGATTGATATTGCTTATCAGGAAAGTCAAGGAACTCATCGTTCTGCCGGTAAAGAAATAAATTGGCTTGAAATTATGGGAGCAGGAATGGTACATCCAAAAGTTTTTAAACAAGCTGGATACAATCCTCAACATTGGCAAGGTTTTGCCTTTGGTATGGGAGTTGATCGTCTTGCTATGCTTAAGTATGGCATTGATGATGTAAGACTTTTTTACCAAAATGATTTAAGATTTTTAGAACAATTTTAAATGAAATTTTCTTTCAATTGGTTAAAAGAATATCTTTCCTTTGACGTTAGTCCTCAAGAGCTAGCTGATTTATTGACACTTTATTCTTTTGAAGCAGAAGTGCTTGGCAAGAAAAATAAAGATTATATTCTAGATATTGATATTTTGCCTAATCGATTTGCTGACGCTGCTTCTCATTTTGGAGTAGTGCGAGAGATGCAAGTGCTTTTAAAAATCGTTAAAGATAAATCTCTTAAATTAAAAGATCCTGCTAAGGAAAAATTGCCTAAAAGCTCGTCATCTTTTAAAATTGATATTCAAAATGAACAATTATGTTCTCGTTACGCTGGAGCTTTAGTAGAAAATATTTCAGTTAAAAGTTCTCCCCAATGGTTGCAAGACAAATTAGCAGCTTGCGGAGTTGCCTCTATTAATAATATTGTTGATATTACTAATTTTGTTATGTTGGAATTAGGTCAACCTATCCATGCCTTTGATTTTGATAAAATTGATAATCAGCAAATTATTATTAGATCGGCTGAATCAGGCGAGAAGATTAAATTACTAGATGGCAGTGAGACTCAACTTAAGCAAGAGAATTTAGTGATTGCTGACGCTAAAGGAGCTTTAGCTTTAGCAGGTATCAAGGGTGGTCAAAAAGCCGAATTAAATAAACAAACTCGTAATATTTTCTTAGAAGCAGCTCATTTTGATAAAAAGAATATCTTTTTATCTTCCAAGCAATTAGGGATAGAAAGTGACGCTGCGAGGCGTTTTTCAGGAGGTTTAGATAATAATCTTGCTTTAGAGGGAATTAAAAGAGCAGTTTATTTAGTTAAGAAGGTTGCTGGAGGAAAACTTGCTGGCTGGCAAGATCAATCTTTAGTAAATAATTTTCAGGAGAAAATTAAATTAGAAATTAATAAAGTTGCAAGACTAATCGGAGAGAAAGTTAGCTTAAAAGAAATTCAAAAGATTCTTAAAATTATTGGCTGTGAAATTACCAAAGTAAATCAAGACAGCCTCATTGTTATACCACCTCATTTTAGAAAAGATTTAAATATTCAAGAAGATTTAATTGAAGAAATAGTGCGTTTAAGGGGATATATGAATTTACCGGCAACTTTACCTAATTTGCCTTTAGTGTCTGCGAGCCGTCACGGTGATAAAGTTTATCAAAATAGATTGCGCGATATCCTTAAAGGAGCTGGTTTTTCAGAAGCATATAACTATGCTTTTGTCAGTAAAAAGATGCTTGAAATTGCAGATATTCAACAAAGCATTGCTGTTGCCAATCCTATTAGTGAGAGATTTACTCATTTAAGGCCTAGTCTTCTGATGGGATTATTACAAAACGTAGCTGAAAATTTAAAATACAATAAAACCGTCCGTCTCTTTGAAATGGGGAAGGTTTTTCAAAAAGAAAAAGGGTTTTTAACTGAAAAGTCTCACTTGAGTTTAATGATGTCAGGTCAATATGATATTTTCTTTGAGCTCAAAGGAGTCATTGAATTAGTTTTTAAAAGTTTGGGTATTAGTGATTACATTTTTGAAGTTTTTGAAGAAGAGATAAGTCAAGTTAAGGAATTCTGTCCAGCTCCCTTAGCCGAAATTAAATTAAATGATGAGAAAATTGGTTGTCTTGGTAAGATTTCAGATAAAATTTTAAAGCAACTTAAGATTAATCAAACAACAGTAGCTGCTTATCTTGATCTTGAAAAATTACTCCATTTTGCTCATGAAGAGTTTGAGTATAGACCTCCTTCTAAATATCCTGCCGTTATGAGAGATGTTGCTCTTTTAATTGATAAAAAGGTGCGTTTTTCAACAATTTTAAATGTTATTGACAATATTCAGAGTGATTTAATCCAAGATGTTGATGTTTTTGATATTTATGAAGGAGATAAACTTCCTCATTATAAAAAAAGCTTAGCTTTTCATATAACTTATCAAAGTTACGATCATACTCTAACTGATAAAGAAGTTAATCAAGAACATCTTAAAGTTGAAGAAGCTTTAAAAAAACAGCTTAAAGCTGTTATTAGATAATTTATGACTCCACCAAAAAAATCTCAACAATCTAATTACGGAGCTGATGATATTTATGTTTTAAAAGGTTTAGAGCCGGTTAGGCGTCGTCCGGGTATGTATATTGGCTCAACTGGTTTAGCAGGCTTACATCATCTTATTTGGGAAGTGGCTGATAATTCTATTGACGAAGCAATGGCAGGTTATGCCAATGAGATTTGGATTATTTTGCATAATAATAATTACGTAACTGTCATTGATAATGGTAGAGGTATTCCAGTTGACTACCATAAAGAAACTAAAATGTCTGCTTTGGAGACTGTCTTAACAACTCTTCATGCTGGCGGTAAGTTCGGCGGTGATTCATATAAAGTAGCAGGAGGATTGCATGGAGTAGGTGTTTCTGTGGTATGCGCTTTATCAAAATGGGTCAAAGCATGCGTTAAAAGAGATAATCAAGCTTATACACAGGAATACTCACAAGGTAAAACTCTTAATGCTCTTCAGAAGCTTGGTAAAAGCGATAAAATTACCTTGCAAGATTGTCTTAAGGGATCTCAAAATAAATATGCTCAAGCTTTGGAAGTTAATAAAGACTTAGAGAGAATAGTGCCTCGATTTAATCAGGGGACGATGATTACTTTTTTACCTGATGATGAGATCTTTTCTGAAACAAATTTTTCTTGGAAAAAAGTCATTGAGCATCTTCGTCAACAAGCTTATTTAACTAAAGGTATTAGAATTAATCTTGTTGATTGTCGCCTGTCAGAAGATCAATCTCAAGAAAATGACTTATCTTGTTCTAAAATTTATGGATTGTATTTTGAAGGCGGTATCAAATCTTATATAAGATATTTAACCCGGCACGAAAAAATTCTTCAAGATAATATTTTCTATTGCAATAAAGAACACGAAGGGGTCATTGTAGAGATAGCCTTAAGGTATAGCGAGGATATTCAAGCCCATGAATTAAGCTTTGCCAATAATATTTATACCGAAGAAGGCGGTATGCACCAAACTGGTTTTCGGGCTGCCTTAACAAGAGTTATTAATGATTATGCTCGCGCTAATGATTATTTGAAAAATGAAAATATGAAGTTAACAGGTGAAGATGTTCGTGAGGGATTAACAAGTATTGTAAGTGTTAAATTAAGAGAACCACAGTTTGAAGGTCAGACAAAGGCTAAATTAGGTAATACAGAAGCACGCACAGCTGTTGAAAAAGTTGTTGGTAGTAAGTTATATGAATTCTTAGAAGAGCATCCTCAAGATGCTAAAGCTATTATTGGAAGGTCTCTTTTAGCTCAAAAAGCGCGCGAAGCAGCTAAAAAAGCTAAAGAAACTGTTATTCGCAAGGGCGCTTTAGAAGGCATGTCTTTGCCCGGTAAATTAGCAGATTGCAGTAGTCGCAAGCCAGAAGAATCTGAACTTTTCATTGTGGAAGGAGATAGCGCCGGTGGTAGTGCTAAACAAGGCAGGAATAGGGATTTCCAAGCTATTCTTCCTTTAAGAGGTAAGATTTTAAATGTTGAAAAGGCGCGCTTGCATCGTATTTTAGCCAATAGAGAAATTAAAGCGCTCATTATTGCTTTGGGAACTGCTATCGCCGAAGAGTTTAGTTTAAAGAAACTTCGTTATCATAAGGTTATTATTATGACTGATGCTGACGTTGATGGAGCTCATATTGGCACATTACTTTTAACACTTTTTTACCGCTATTTTAAAGCATTAATTGAGGCAGGTCATTTATATATTGCCAAGTCTCCTTTATATAAATTAAAAGTAGGTAGCAAAGAACACTATATCTACGATGAAGTTAAAAAGGACAGTTTAATAGAAGAATTAACCAAACAAGACAAAAAATATTCTATTCAGCGCTATAAAGGTTTAGGTGAGATGAATCCTAGCCAACTATGGGAGACAACAATGGATCCTGCTAAGCGTCGTCTTAAAAAAGTGACCATTGAAGATGCTGAACAATCTGATAAAATATTTGATATTTTGATGGGAGAGAAAGTTTCTCCCCGAAAACGTTTTATTCAATCTCATGCTCGTGAGGTTGAAAACCTTGATATTTAATATATATTATGATTGCTATTATTCCAGCGGCTGGTAAAGGGGTGCGCTTAAAACCGCTGACTGCTATCGCGCCCAAACCTCTTTTACCGGTTTACAATAAACCGATGATTTTTTATCCGTTGCTTTCTTTAAAAGAAGCTAGTTTAACTGATGTTGTCTTTGTAATTAATCAGGAGAATAAAAAAGACTTTAAAGATTTTTTTAAAGATGGCAAAGATTTAGGTTTTAATTTTAAGTATGTAGTTCAAAAGGAACGTTTAGGAATTGCTCATGCAATTTATCAGGCTAAGAAGTTTGCTCAAGGACAAAAAATTATTGTTATTCACAGCGATAATGTTTTTGAAAAAAGTTTAAAGCCAGCCATAAAAGATTTTCAAAATCAAAGTTTTAATATTGACAATCAAGAAGTGACTGGATGTAGATTAGTTTTAAAAAAAGTTAAAGACCCAAAGCGTTTTGGTGTTGCCGAAATTAAGGGAGGCTTAGTGGTTGATATTCAAGAAAAACCAGCCAAGCCTAAATCACATTGGATTACAACAGGATGCTGGATGTTTGATGAAAGAGCCTTTGATTTTATTGATAAATTACCACCATCTCAGAGAACTGGTGAGCTTGAGATATCTGAATTAGCCAATATGTATGTTAAAGAAAAAACAGCTTCATATACCAAGCTTCAAAAAACTTGGTTTGACGTTGGGACGATTGATGCTTTACAAGAAGCCAGTAATTTTATTGCTCAAAATAAAAAGTTGAGAGAATGGAAGTTATATATATAAGATAGTTTTGCAAGAACATAATTTAGTTAGCTAACATATTAATTTTTTAGATTTGTGATTATCTATGTTTTATGAAAGGTATTGTTTTATTAGGAGGAAACGGAACGAGATTGCAGCCCCTAACCCATCTTCTTCCTAAGAGTCTTTTACCAGTCTATAATAAACCCTTAGCTCTCTATCCGCTGTCTATTTTATTAAAAGGTGGAATTAAAGATATTGTTGTGGTAACAGCTGAAGATCAACTCTATCGTTTTCGTAAATTTTTAGGCGATGGTCATCGAATAGGAGCTCGTATTAAATATGTTACTCAAAAAAAACCTTTAGGCATTGCTCATGCAGTTGGCAGAGCTGAAAAATATTGCCGGGGAGAAGATATTGTAGTTACCTTAGGAGATAATATTTTTGAAGATGATTCAACACCAGCGATTCAGTCATTTCGCAAACAGTTCTTTACAAAAAATAATCAAAGAGTTAAGGGAGCTAAAATTATTTTAAAAAAAGTCAAGGATCCTCGTCGTTTTGGCGTAACTGAATTAAAAGGCAATTTAGTGGTTGATATTCAAGAAAAACCAAAAAAACCTAAATCTCATTGGATTACCACTGGCTGTTTTATGTATGATAAGAGAGCGTTTGATATTATTAAAACTCTCAAGCCTTCTCAAAGAGGTGAAATAGAAATTACTGATTTAAATAATTTCTACGTCAGGGAACAAACCATTACTTATACTAAGCTAAAAGGCGCTTGGTTTGATGTTGGAACGATTGAATCACGCCATGAAGCCAGTAATTTTATTGCTCAAAATATTCAAAAATTTAACCAAAGATAATTTTTGGCTAATTATCCACAGAAATACTTGACATAGCTTGATTTGCTGTTAAAATATCTATTAAAAGCCTGTGGGTTGTGCAAGGTTCTTTTTTTAGCATTACTAGTGCTTATTAGCGAAGACTTAGGGTAGTTTTGGAAACTGTGGATAACTTAGCTTGCACAAAGGCTTTAAAACAAGATAAAATGGATATATATTAAGGCTCAAAATTAGCGTAGCCTTATGAATAAGTCTTTTAAGATTTATTTATAAATCTGCGCTAAGCAGATGAGTTAGTTCTTTCTTTAATTTAAAAAAGTCCGTGATTAAGCCATTTAACTTAGGTCGGCCGGTTAAGCATTCCTTATCAAGTAATTATTGATAAGCTGTTTAATCGTTAAGGCTTTAAAAAATAAACACCTGTCTGTTTTTAACAGATAGCTCGTGAAAAATTTAAGAAGTTAATCACGAGACGTTGGGTGCGGGAACGTAAATTCTCATAAACCCCGCACTCTCACCTTGGAGTTAGTTTTTTAAACTAACAAATGAGGAAATATGAGGGTTTGCAAGCCCTCACTCAACGAGGTCGAGTAATTCGTGATAATTTAATTTATGACGAGGACTTGATTTCTAAATTGGTAGAAATCTTTTTCTTGTCAAGGAAATTTAAAACAATGAGTAAAAAAATTGTCTCAATGATGTTAACTCTTACCACAGTTGTGTGGATGACAGGGTTAACAATGCTTGCGCCTAGCGCACAAGCAGTCACTATCAATGAGGGCGATTTAATCAGAGGTCCTGATGGAATCAAAGTCTATATTGTTAACGACAAAGGATATAAGAGACATATCTTTAATCCTGAAGTCTTTAACATGTACGAGCATTTTTCTTGGGAAAGCATTAAAGATGTTTCTCAAGATGTCTTAGATTCCTATACTACTTCTGATCTTTATCGCGCTGATGGTGATCCTAAGGTTTATTCCTTAGAAGAAGTTAATGAGGCTTCTGGCAATGCTATCAAACATTGGCTCGATATGACAGCTGCTGAATTTGTTGATGAAGGTTACAGTTGGGATCAAGTTTTTGTTGTTAACGCAACAGAACGAGACTATTACTCAACTGGCGATCCTTTAACAACAGGTGATACAGATGATGACGATGTTGATGGCGCTTTGAGTGTTACCGCTCAATCAATGCCAGCAAGCGGTGTTCTTCCATTAGGCGCTTCTAATGTAGAATACCTTAAATTCAAAGTTACAGCTGATGAAGATTCTACTATCAATGAAATGACTGTTAAGAGAGAAGGTGTTGGTGCAACAAGCGATTTCTCTAAAGTTTATCTTTACAGAG
>CAZNYQ010000011.1:0-41080 GCA_964577395.1 uncultured Candidatus Saccharibacteria bacterium
TGCCGGAGGTGGGAATCGAACCCACATGGAAAAAATTCCATACGATTTTGAGTCGTACGCGTCTGCCAATTCCGCCACTCCGGCATATACATATTTTAATAACTTCTTAATTAGAAGTCAACAGAATATTTTACATAATATAATATTTTTGATATATTTTAGACAAGTCCTTTCTTTAAGAAGGTGAAGTAATGCAAGAAAGACAGACATGTAAAATCGCCATTTTATTAAGAATTAGTCGAACAAATAATGGCCAAATTTATGAGATTCTTCAAGGAGAAAGTCTTAAAAAGTTCCTAGAGCGTCAAAAGTTAGCTAGATATCTTTTCCAAGACTATCACTACTTTAATGAAAAAGAAGATAATAGAAGCTGGCAACCAATTGCACCTATTAAAATCAAGCTTAAAAAAGATAAATTTCTTGCCTCAAAAAGTAAGAAAAGCCAGTTAGGAAATAAAGATAAAAAGACTATTCAATTAGTTAGAGTGATTGAATACTCTGATAAAAAAATTTCCTATCAAGAAATTAGTGGTCAAAGATTAAAAGAATTTCTTGAAGAAATGTCTTGGGCAGAATTGGTAATACAAAATTATCAGTTAGCATATCAGAACATTCATTGGTTAGAAACTGAACCAGTCAAGATTAAAATTTTAGAAAATAGCGATTATTAAGCTCTTTATCCACATAGAGGAAAAAGAGCTTTTTTTATCCCCATTGAAGAAATTTCAAAATATTTTAGAATAGATAAATAGAATTTAAATCTTTTTTTTAATAACCTGTAGGATGTCCCAACAACAAAAATTTACTCATTTGCACGTTCACTCGCATTATTCTTTACTTGACGGTCTTTCTAAGATTGATGATATTTTGGATAAATGCGAAAAAGATGGCATGGATTCTATTGCCTTAACAGATCATGGAGTCATGTACGGTATTATAGAATTCTATCAAAAAGCTAAGGCACGTAATATGAAGCCTATTCTCGGAGTAGAAGCATATATTGCTCCAGAAGGTATGAAAAACAAGCGTTCCAAAATTGATGAATCACGCTATCATTTAACGCTCTTAGCCAAAAATCAAAAAGGTTATCAAAACCTTTTGAAGCTTACAACTCTCGCCCATTTAGAGGGTTTTTATTATAAACCAAGAATTGATTATGATTTATTAGAACATTATTCAGATGGCTTAATCGGTATGTCGGGTTGCGTCTCTGGTCATATTCCACGCCTTATCATAGCCAATAAATACGAAGAGGCAAAAAAAATAGCTTTTAAAATGCAAAATATCTTTCGTAAGGGAGATTTTTATCTTGAAGTTCAGCACCATCCTAATCTTAAGGAGCAAGAAATTGTTAATAAAGGCATGTTTAAGCTTGCTAAAGAAACTAATCTACCACTTGTGGCAACACAAGATTCTCATTATGTTTATCCAGAGGATAATATAGCGCAAGATATTTTATTGGCTATTCAGACAGGTAATACTATCGATGATGATAATCGTAAAATATCAATGAAAAATTATGATTTCTCACTTCCTAGTCCTCAAGAAATGATAACGGCTTTTAAAAAGCACCCTGAAGCAATTACCGCAACCCAAGAAATTGCTCATAAATGTAATGTAAAATTAGATTTTGATACTATCCACTTACCAGAATTTAAGGTTCCTGAAGGACAAAATGATCTTGATTTTTTAAAAAATCTTGTTGATCAAGGATTGAAAAAAAGATTAGGAAGTAAAAAGGCTGCTAGTAAAAAAATTAAAGATAGAATTGTTTATGAAATGTCAGTGATTAAAAAAACAGGTTATGCTTCATATTTTCTTATCGTGCAAGATTTTGTTAATTGGGCAAAAAATAATGGTATTGTAGTTGGTCCTGGCCGAGGTAGCGCAGCCGGTAGTCTTGTTTCTTATGCTTTAAATATTACCGATATTAATCCTTTGGATTACAATCTAATGTTTGAGCGCTTTTTAAATCCTGATAGAATTTCTATGCCTGACATTGATATTGATTTTACAGACGTTAGAAGAGATGAAGTTATTGAATATGCTCGTAAAAAATATGGTCAGGATAGAGTAGCTCAAATTATTACTTTTGGCACAATGGCGTCTCGTATGGCTATTCGGGATGTTGGCCGCGCTTTAGGATTAGCTTATTCTTTCTGCGATCGAGTAGCTAAAATGATTCCTTTTGGATACAGCCTTAAAAAATCTCTTGAAGAAGTACAAGAGCTTAAAGAATTATGCCAGCAAGATAAAGATGCCGCTAAATTAATTAAATTAGCTAAAAAATTAGAAGGTGTTGTTAGGCATGCTTCTACTCATGCTTGTGGTGTAGTTATTACCAAAGATCCTTTAACAAAACATACTCCCCTGCAATATACTTCTCAAAAAGATAAAACAATTGTTACTCAATATGAAATGCATGGTATTGAAGATTTAGGTTTGCTTAAAATGGATTTTTTGGGATTAAGAAATTTAACAGTCATTGAAAATACTTTAAAAATTGTTAAAGCAACTCGTAATAAAAATATTAAAATCGCCAAAATTCCTTTGAATGATCAAAAAACCTTTGAATTATTAAGGAATGGTTACACAACAGGCGTTTTTCAATTAGAATCAGGAGGTATGACACGCTACTTAAAAAAACTTGAACCCAATGATATGGAAGATATTATCGCTATGGTAGCGCTTTACAGACCCGGTCCGATGGAGCTTATTCCTAGCTTTATTCGACGCAAGCACGGTCATGAAGAACCAGAATATATTCATCCTAAGTTAGAAAAAGTTTTAAAAAACACTTATGGCATTATTGTTTATCAAGAACAAATTATTCAATTAGCCCAAGAATTAGGTGGTCTATCATATGGAGAAGCAGATAATTTAAGAAAAGCAGTCGGTAAAAAAATTGCCAAACTACTAGCTAAACAAGAAACTAAACTCATTAAAGGTATGGTTGATAATGGCATTGATAGAACAACAGCGCAACAAATATGGGGATTTATTAAGCCTTTTGCTCGCTATGGTTTCAACAGATCCCATGCTGCTTCATATGCTCATATTGCTTACGAAACAGCCTATTTAAAAGCTAATTTCCCTACTGAGTTTATGGCAGCACTTATGACAGCTGAAAGTTCTAATATTGAAAGAATTGCTAAATTAGTGAATGATACTAGGAGTATGAACATTCAGGTTTTACCGCCAGATATTAATGAATCTTGGGAAAACTTTACCATAGTTAAGCCCGATAAAGGTATTCCTAATAAAATTCGCTTTGGACTATCTGCGATTAAAAATGTTGGCGATCATTTAATTACAGCCATTATTCAAGAAAGAAAAGAAGACGGACTGTTTAAAAATATTAGTGATTTTGTTGAAAGGGTAAATCATAAAGATTTAAATAAAAAATCATTAGAATCTTTAATTAAAGCAGGAGTGCTTGATAGGTTTGAAGAAAGAGGAACACTCCTAGGTAATCTAGAAAATATTTTAAAAGCTTCTAAAGAAACCCAGAAAAATAAGGCTAATGGACAAACAAGTCTCTTCGCTGGCCAGAAATCAATGAATTTGCAACTGCACTTAAAAAAGTACCCTGCTATCACTATGGAAGAAAAGCTAAGTTGGGAAAAAGAATTACTTGGCCTATATATTTCCTCCCACCCTCTTGAAAAATATCGTTCCCGACTTGAAAAAAGAACCATTTGCATAGATAATATACAGGAAGGGAGTATAAGAGAAAAAATTGGCGGTATTATTACCTCAGTTAAAAAAATTATTACCAAGAAAGGCAATGCTATGATATTTGCTGAATTAGAAGATTTAACAAAGAATATTGAAGTAATTGTCTTTCCAAAAATTTTACAAAAAGATCCTCAAGTATGGCAAGAAAATAATATTGTTATCTTAGAAGGACGCTTAGATAACCGTAGCGGTGTTCCTAAAATGATTTGTGAAAAATTCCAAAAAATTAATTAAATGTATGAAAAAAATTGAAAAAATTAGGCATTCTTTGGCACATGTTTTAGCCATGGCGCTTAAAAATACTTTTCCTGATATTAAATTAGGCATTGGTCCTGTAATCCAAAATGGTTTCTATTATGATGTGTTAATCCAAGGCAAGCAAACATTAAGTGAAAATGACTTAGAAAAAATTGAAAAAGAAATGAAAAAAATTGTTAAAGAAAATATATCTTTTGAACAAAAAGATATTGATATTCAAGAAGCTAAAAAGCTCTTTAAAGATGAACCTTTTAAATTAGAATTAATTGAAGATTTTGAAAAAGAAGGAGCTCAAAATGTATCAACCTATAAATCAGGCAATTTTATTGATCTTTGTAAGGGTCCCCATATTGAAAATACCCAGGAAATTGATCCAAACAGCTTTAAATTAACAAGTTTGGCAGGCGCTTATTGGAAAGGCAGTGAGAATAATCAACAAATGCAGAGGGTTTATGGTGTTGCTTTTGAAAGTGCTGAAAAATTAAAAATCTACTTAGACCTTCAAAAAGAAACTGAACAGAGAGACCATCGTCTCTTAGCTAAAAAATTAGACCTTTTCCATATTGACGAAGAAGTCGGGCCTGGTTTAATCCTTTGGCATCCTAAGGGTGCTTTAATGAAAAGAATTTTAGAAAATTATGTTCTAGAAAAATATTTAGAAAAAGGTTATCAATTAGTTAATACACCACATATAGCTAATATATCTCTTTGGAATACTTCAGGCCATACAGATTTTTATAAAGAAAGCATGTTTCCAGTAATGCATATGGAAGAACTCGGCAAAGAAGAAAAAGGAGATTATCAATTAAAACCGATGAATTGTCCTTTTCATATGAAAATATATGGAAGCAGTTTACGTAGTTACAAAGATTTACCTATTCGATATACAGAACTAGGAACAGTTTATCGTTACGAAAAATCAGGTACATTACACGGTCTCGTGAGAGCACGAGGCTTTACTCAAGATGATGCTCATCTTTTTTGTGCCGGTAAGGAACAACTTTTTTTAGAAATTCAAGGCATTATCCAGCTTACCAAAGAAATCTTAGGTAAATTTGAATTTAAAGAATATGAAGTTAAGTTAAGCGTTCGTGATGCTAAAAACAAACAAAAATATTTAGGATCAGATAGTGACTGGGAAGCAGCTGAGAGTACTCTTGAAAAAGCTCTCCAGAAAGAAGGTTGGAAATTTGAGAGAGAAGAAGGCGAGGCTGTCTTTTACGGACCTAAGATAGATATAAAAGTCAAAGATAGTTTAGGCAGATTATGGCAAATTTCAACTGTTCAAATTGACTTTAATTTACCTGAAAAATTTGATCTTAACTATATCGATCAGGACGGACATAAAGCAAGACCTTTTGTCATCCATAGAGCTCTTCTAGGTTCCCTTGAAAGATTTATGGGTGTTTTAATTGAACATTATGGCGGAGCTTTTCCTATGTGGTTAGCACCCGTTCAAATACAAATTATTCCTATTGCCGATAAACATGTTAAGTACGGAAAAAATATTTTTGAAACATTAAAGAAAGCAAATTTTAGAGTAGAATTGAATGATAAAAATGAGACAGTTTCTAAAAAAATTCGCCAAGCAGAAATTCAAAAAATCCCCTATATCTTAGTTGTAGGAGATAAAGAAGAACAAACTAAAGTTATCCGCGTCAGAGAAAGACAGCAAGGCGACATTGGAGAAAAAAGATTAGAAGACTTTATCCAAGAAATCCAATAAACTTTAAAAAAGTCAAAAAATCCACCTAACCTTAGGTGGATTTTGTTATTTATGCTACCATATTTATGCTATCGCATATGGCAGCTAGTAAACGACTTTCATATTCTAATAAATGAACTAAATTACTAATAAAATTTTCTCCTTCTGGAGTGATTCTTACAGTATTTTCCCCTCCAAAACGCTCAACTAGACCTTCTTTTTCTAAGGCCGTTGAATCACTTTGGGACCAGTCTCTTATACTTCTTAACTTTCTACCATCCTTGCTTGTTGCTATGGAATACAGTATTGATAAGTTGCATTTCTCTTGAAGCATTTTTAACCTTTGAAACCAAGAACTGTTTAATTCGAGACTAACATCATACAAAATGCTTTTTAGTAAACAGTCCTTCATTCCACTCAATAAAACTGTTCTCAAGAAAGCTAATTGTTCTTGAAACATTTTTACCTCCTATAATAATTGATTGTATTATATGCTTTTTATAATTAATTGTCAACCTATTTATATTGATATCAATTCTTATTTGTTTTAACTAAAAATACTTGTAGGATTTAAACAAGCATTTAATAAAATATATTTTAATATTATCTTTTAAGTCTTATAGGGATTATATACTTTAATATATTCGCTTTGATAAGGAAAGCGTTTTTTAAATTCTTGATACATAAGCCAGGCAATTTCTCGATAAGCAAAATGGCCTTCAGGCCGAGTTCTTAACTCAGCAATATATTGTAATTCTCTAGCATCCATTTTCATTAGAAAACGACGTCTCCAGCCATATCCTAATAAATAGGCAGAACACATTCGAAGAGTTTTATCTTTTTCTTGTTCAAGCTTGTTGGCAAATTGACCTACTTTATCCATTGCTGCTTGATATTTTTTCATTAACCCAGCATCAATAATTTGTTGAGGAGTTACATAGCCATGTTGAGCATTAAAGGGCTTTGTGATTTTAATACAACGACGATGTCTGTGTAAGTCTTTATGCGTTCCAAATTCGCTTGAAATATCAAAGATTAAACGATAGCCTGAAGAGGTTTCTCTTAGAAGCTCTTCTCTATTAAGACGATTCTTGTATGCTAATTTAAATAATTCTTTTCTTTTTTTCACTGGTAATTTTTGGACAAAGTGCAAAAGCTGACGATATGAGTAAGATGTTAATTTATATAATAAAGTTGTTAAAGTTTCTAACTCTAAATTATGAGATCTGATTAAAACAACTTTTTCCCTAGTAAGAGAATCTACTCTTTTAATATTTACATTATCTTTAATCCATTTTCTAATTTCTTGAAAAGTTTTATTGGGATATTGATGAGCTTGAATAAAGCTTCCTATTGTTGGTAAAGCTTTAATATCAAAATTAAGCTTTTTCCTTAATAAATTAATATCTTCGCTAAGAGCCTCGGGGCTTTTAGCAGCAATTGTCTCTATTAATTGGGCTATCTCACCTTGCGAAGGAATAAAGCTAGCTTTTTGAGCAAGAGCTTTTTGTAAATCCTTACCAACCTCTCTAATATCTGTTAGAGGATGAGCTAATAAATTATTAGCTAATCTTTCAAAAGTTCTTCCGCTTGCTATTAAACCTAAATTAGTATAATGACCAGCCGGCAAAAGGTATCGTGCAATATCAAAAACCTTGCTCTTAGCAAATTTAGCAAGGTCTTTTTTAGAAGTTTTGGAATACTTTTTCTGTTCTTTGAGTCTATTAACTAAATAGTCTCTTAATAGATCTTGGAAGGCAGCATTTTTAGCAACCATTTCTTCAGCTAGCTTTTCAAATTTCTTTTCGTAAGGAGAGTCAATAATTTCTTCAGGTAGGTGAACTCCTTTACCACGAAAATCAAGATATCTCGTAGAGCTTTCTTGTCCATCAAGTAAGCTATCATCCCACAAAGCTTCTCGAGATATATTAGAAATATTTTCAAAAATGACAATGATATGCGCTAGATCAGCTACTGATTTATGTTTGTATTCTAAATAAAATTTTCTGTAAAAATCATTAGCTTTTTTCTGATCGAGTGCCTGAATTGTTTCTTGATAATTTTTATGAGAGTGCGAATATTTGGCTATGCCATACCCTCCAATTTCTGGCTTAACCCCCCAAACAGAAAAGATGTTCCGCTCAGGTGTTTTGAATTTCATAAGGTAGGGGAAATTTGTGACACAGCTTAATAACCTGCTCTTTTACTTCTTCAGGTTTTAATTGTTGTTTTAAAAGCTTTGCTATCCAAGAGCCAATTTTTCGCATTTCCTTTTCTTTCATACCTCTTGTTGTAACAGCCGGCGTTCCTATTCTTAATCCAGTTGGATGAAAAGGAGAAATATCATCAGGAACAGTATTACGATTGGCTAAGATATGGGCTTTTTCTAAAATTCTTTCGGCTTGCGAAGCATCAATAATGTTTTTTAGATCTATTAAGAGTAAATGATTATCCGTTCCGCCAGCAACTAAATTAAAGTGAGCTTTTTGAAATATGCTTGCTAAAGTTTGAGCATTTTTAATAATTTGTGCTTGATATTTTTTAAAAGAAGGTTGCAAAGCTTCTTCGAAAGCAACTGCTTTAGCAGCAATAATATGTTCATGAGGACCACCTTGCAAGCCTGGAAAGACAGCTTTATCAATTTTTTCAGCAATTTCTTTTTTAGAGAAAATAACAGCTGACCTTGGTCCTCTAAGAGTTTTATGGGTCGTTGTCATAACAACATCGCTATCTTTAAACGGAGAAGGATGTAAGCCTACTGCTACTAAACCGGCAATATGGGAAATATCTGCTAAATGATAAGCATTGACTTTTTTAGCAATATTACCAATTTTTTGGAAATTAATTTTACGAGGATAAGCAGTAGCACCTGATACAATAATCTTAGGTTTTTCTTTAAAAGCAATCCTTTCTAGATTATCATAATCAATATATCCTTCTTTAGTTAAGCCGTACTGAATAACTTGATAAATATGGGAAGAGATATTAACTTTATGACCATGACTTAGATGGCCTCCATGGGTTAATTTTAAAGATAAAATTTTATCATTCTTTTTAAGCAATGCATGGTAAACTTCTAAATTAGCAGGTGATCCAGAATAAGGTTGAACATTCACTCGCCATTTACTATCTAAAGAAAAAACTTCTTTGGCTTTATCTTGACAATATTTTTCAATTTTATCTATAAAAAAATTACCCGGATAATATCTTTTTCCTGGGTAACCTTCAGAATATTTATTGGTTAAACAAGATGCTGTTGCTTCTAAAACAGCCAAAGAAACATAATTTTCAGAAGGAATTAAATCAATCATATCTTGCTGTCTAAGAGTTTCTTGTTTAATAATATTATAAATCTTATTTGAGACCCTCTTAAGATTTTGCATATATCTTTATTATTAACCTAAATATTTTTAAGAATTAATCTAATCTTATCAAAATATTTCTATTAGTCAAAAATTCAGAATGGCTATCATTTTTTAAAAATTAGTTAAGAAATATACACATTCTATTTTAAGAATAAATTAGGTATAAAAAAAGCGAGACACTTCTGTGTCCCGCATACGATAAACTCTTCAAATACTCAAATTCTAAAGTAAGAGAAGAAAACTTAATGTAATAATCTTGAGCTTGTGGAAAAAAGTTCTGAGGATCTTGAAACACTATTTCTTGGATATTATACTCATTAATAACCTGTGTTAAATTTTGCGTTATATCAGGTATAATATCAATTAATAATGCTTTAATTAATCTTTCTGATTCCTGTTGCCATTTTTCATAACTTCCAAAATTTGTTATAATTTCATCAAACTTTGTTCTGTCAGCTTTAAAATATAAAGATACATTGGCAGTGGTATTTCCTTCCACCATCAAACTGTCTTCTACATGATTTTGTTGTGGCGTGAGACTAACCTTTTTTCCAAAAGGCCACATAATTATACTTGTATCTCTTATTATTTCTTTTTCTCCGTTCTGGATTATTAGTAAAGATTCGTTAACTGGAATAAAGACAAAGCCAAAACAAGCAATTGCTGCTAGAAAAATTACCTTGAATTTTCCGTCCAAAAAATAATATGCAAAGGCAGCAAGCACCATTATGAGAAAGGGCCATTTTATTTCTACTAACGTAGGGTTGAAAATAAAAGTTACAAGAATTGTTACCACGAAAAGACTAAGTACTGCAATTGCTGCATAAGACAAATACTTTCTATTAATCATATTTCCTCCCTTTAGATTGTCAAGAACTATTATTATGATACCATTTATTAATATTATGTCAATATTATATGATAACCAAGTCTTATGTTACCTAAAATCATTACAATTTTAGGACCTACTGGTTCAGGAAAATCCAATTTAGGAGTAAAACTCGCTCAAGAATTTCAAGGTGAGATTATCTCAGCTGATTCTCGCCAAATTTATATTGGTTTTATAATTGGATCAAATTTAATAAAAGGAAGCTGGCAGAATAATCAATATCTTTCTCAAGGAATACCCCATTATTTAGTGCAATTTCAAGATCCTCAAAAAAATTTTTCAGCCGCTCAATTTCAAAAAATGGCTTTTAAAAAAATTAATGAAATTTTAGAAAGAAAAAAAAGACCTTTTCTTGTAGGAGGAACAGGACTATATATTGATGCTGTTTTAAAAAATTTAGCTTTTTCTAAAATAAAAGCAAATCAATCTTTGAGAAAAAAATTAGCTCAAAAACCCGCTCAAGAACTTTATCAAAAACTTAAAATTCTTGATCCTCAAGCAACTCAAAACATTGATCAAAATAATAAGAAACGTCTTATTAGGGCTCTTGAAGTTTGCCTATTAGGTAATACTCAATTTTCAAAAACACAAAAACAAGGAAAAAAGCTTTTTGATGCTTTAAAAATAGGTATTAAAATACCCCGCCAAGAATTATATAAAAAAATTGATAACCGAGTTGATCAAATGATTGAAGAAGGTTTAATAAACGAAACAGAAAATCTTTTAAAACTTTATCCTGAAAAAGCCCCTGCTTTTTCAGGTATTGGATATAAACAAACTATCCAATACTTAGCAGGAGAAATTAGTAAAGAAGAAATGACACGTAAAATAAAAACAGCCACTCATGCATATGCAAGGCGGCAAATAACTTGGTTTAAAAGAGATCAATCAATCCAGTGGATTAATAATTACGAAGAAGCAAAAAGCTTAATTAAAGAATTCATTGTTTAATTAATCGAAAAATATTCTTACTTAACTACCCTTAATTTCTTTCTATAAAATACACTTAAGGTATGCTTGAAAAATTAATCTTTATCAATATAAAATTAAGAACAGGTATAATAAAAATCTCCCAATTACTAGGGAGATTTTTTACGAAATTATCGTCTTGTTAAGAAAATTTAATTTTTATTACAACTACAAAAAATTTACTTGGACTGGACTTAAAGTCCTTTGAGCTAATTAACTATTATAATTCCGTCTTAAGTTTTTTCATGCTTTGAAGAAATTGTTTATATTTTCCACGACTAAATTCATCTGGATTATCCTCAAAATTTTTCCTAAGTTCTTTCGCTTTTTCAATGATAATATTATTCACTTCAGGACACTTATTAAGAAGATTATTTTTATTTACTTCTTCAACAAAATCATTCCAATCTTTCTGATTAGCTAACATTTCTTCTGCCCATTTTATATTTAATTGCTCCTGATTTTCTTCATTGCTTTGCTCTAAATTTCTCTCTGCTTCCTCTAAAAAAGTTTTAAGCTTAGCTGTTTTATCAAAACCTTTTTCTCCTGAAGACTCAATGTTGATTTTTTCTGGATCTCCTTCTAGCATAATATAAATTATAGTAGGTTAATTTAATTTTGACTAGATCAATTCAAAATTAAATCTTGCTAAAATTACATTTTAATAAATTTATGCAACTCAAATCTTTAAAATAAGAATTCGACATTTATCTTATTTAATTAAAGAATTTATTGTTTAAAAATTTTAAAATAATAGGCTAGAAATCCTGCCTAAAGAGCTTCCTTCTGGGCCTGCAGAACTCCTAAGACATTTCGTTGCTGCACTTTAGGCATAGAAGAAATAATTTGATACATTAATTCTGTTTCTTGACGAGGCGTAATAAAATCTATTGGATGAATATTCTCCTCTCCACTTTTTTTAGCTTCATGATATTTCTTTAAGGCATCTTTTAAAATACCTGCACTCTCCCAAACAAAATATACATCATTACGAGGCAAGCTTGCCTTTTTTTCTTCGGCTTTATTGGGATTATTTCCCACATAAAGCTGAAATTTCATAAAATCTTCTCTACCTTTAAAACGAATTAATAAATCAACTTTCCCTTGTTCGTCAGTTTGCTGATCGGCATGGCGTACCTCTGCTATAAAAGGATTTTTTCTTAAAAACTCAATTAAACAATCTTCTGCTTCGTGTCCCCCTGTATATTCTCTCTCTTTTGCAATAAAAGTTGACTGTCTTTCAGGAGTTCTAAATCCTAAGTTTCCTGGTGAAGGCATAATTAAAAAACACAAATCAATTAATCAGCTAATTTCTTTTTTAGCTCTGTGAACTGACCAAGATTAGCTCTTTTTTGAATTTCTTGCTCAACTTCTAATCTATTGCGAGCATATTTATCTTTAGATAATTTTTTTAATTGACTAATCTGATTAATATTCCCTTCTTGGGGTGGTACTGTTTTTACCTGAAAAGCAGGGGATACTTGGTTATTAATCACTAATTTTACAACAGCCTCAAAATTAGGAAGATTAACCAAGTCCTGACCAGTAAAATCTGGCTCAAATTGCTTAGCTAATCTTTCAGCATCTTCGACTCCGATCCTAAAAGACATAATGGATCCTACATTGCCAAAAACAGCGTCACGAATATTATCTTGAAGTTGAGCAATAAATTGATGAGCTAAAATTAAATTAAGTCTGTATTTACGAGCTTCTGATAAAATGGTAGGAATAGAATCGGTCGTAAAATTTTGAAACTCATCAGCATAAAGATAAAAATCTTTTCTTTGGTCTTCTGGCATTTCACCACGTCTCATTGCCGCTATTTGAAACTTACTAACCAGAATTAGACCAAGAAGCGAACTGTTAACTTCCCCTGTTTGTCCTTTAGAAAGATTGGCTAAGAATATTTTACCTTCATTCATAACTTTGCTTAAATCAAATCCTGAACGAGCTTGCCCTATAATATTGCGCATCATTGAATTTTCAATAAAACGACCTACTTTAGAAACTACGTAACCCAACATATCTGACCTTGTTTGACCAGTTGTTTTACGCCATTCTTTTTCCCAAAACTGCTTAACGACAGGATCTTTAACTTCTAAAATTTTCTTTTCCATAAAATCAGTATCTGTAAAAATACGAGGAATTTCTACTAATGTTCCCGGATCGTCTTTATTAGCCATTAATGCTAGCATTGCATTTCTCATATAGTGTTCAAACATTGGCCCAATAACTTCAGGAGGAAAAAGTTTTTGAAAAATAGCTATCATTTCCTGAACAGCAAAATCTTTTTGTTCTTCTGTTTGATATTCTAACATATTGAGCCCAACAGGCCTTTCTGTGTCAAAAGGCTCAAATAAAATAACATCATCTTGTCGATTTTCCGGGATGTAAGACAAAATCGCCTCAATTAAATCACCGTGAGGATCAACAACACCTACCCCTCTTCCAGCTTGAACATCCTGGCGGATCATCTCTTGTAAGAGAGATGTTTTACCAGTCCCAGTTTGTCCAATGACATAAAAATGACGACGGCGATCTTTTTCAGAGGCAAAATATATATTTTGCTGTTTGTCTCTAAAAGAAGCTACTCCTAATTGAACCGGTCCTTTTTGGGTAAGTTCTATTGGTAAAGATTTCTCGCTTACTTGAGCTTTCTTAATATAGGGAGTTTCAAGATGTTCTAAGGAAAGATGATATAGACTAGCTAACTCGCTGCTATTTAAAATTACTCTCTTGCGTTTATCAAAAGCTCTTAAACTGAAATTAAAGAAAAATCTTTTTAAAGCTTTTTTCTTTAATTGGAAAAATTTAAAACTATTAGATTGAGTTAGAGTAAATTGATCAAAGACACCTTTTAATCCTTCTAAAATATTAGCGGCTTGATTTTCGTCTTGAGAAGAAGCCAAGATTCTTACATTAACTTCGAACAGAGAACTGGTTTGTTTCGTTTGAATTAATTCTATTAGCTTACTATCTGGTTGGCGATTTTTCTCATCTTGCAATTTATCTTTCTTTTGATTGATAAGTTTACTAATTGCTTTAAATAATTTCTGCATTAAACTACTATCATGCAGAGCTTGCTGAAAACTTTCTCCTTCCTGAAGACGCTTAATAACTGCTTTTCCTTGACTTTTAATTGACTGACTAGCAGGATGAATAACTATTTGAAAAGCCGCTCCTTCTTTCTCTTGAATACTAGCTAAAACATTAGTTAATTGAGCTAAGGGATCAATTGACAGTTCTTTATATGTTTTAATAGGGAGAAGATCGCTTTTACTAGTTAACAAATATCCCCCAACTGTTTTACCTTGAGGAACATAAGGATTGTAATCTGTTTCAGAAATTGAGATTTGAGCTTGGGGATAAATTCCTTGTAAGTAATATTTAGCTTGTTGTTCCCATGTTTTAGGAACTGCAATATAGAAAGCGACTTCTTTTTGCTCAATAGTGTTACCAATTTCAACGGTAATTCTAGGTTGTCCATAAATAAATTTTTTCCAACCTGAGTTTTTTAAATTATTAAAATTATTATAGAATTGTTCAATGGCAGCAATTTTAGACTGAAAATCTGATTTTTGAAACTCAGTCTCTTTACTTTGTTTTCTGGGCAAAGTAACCAAAAAAAGCGTCATTTTTAAAAGACTTCCTAAATGTCCCTTATGACGTTTTTTGAAAACAAAATATATTACCCCTCCTCCTAAAAGAATTAAAACAACAAAAACAATCCAAAGAATAAGTTTCATATTAAACTCTCAAAATATATTAATCTAATTACTGTATTTCTCCTCTCTTTTCTAATTCTTGCAGTATATCAGGATTCCTTAATAAATCAATAAATCTATCAAAAGAACGAGGATTAATTTCTTGGGCAGCACGTAGGACATATTCTAATTTCTTATCACCCTTAACAACTGTTTCAAGCAATCGTTCGGCAGTTCCCTCTGTGCTCGCAACAGAGGCCATGCCAGACGATTTTTGGGCCTCTTGTTTAATCACTTCCACCTCTTCGTGTCCTTGGGTATCTAGAGAATCGACTGATTCTCTTTTTACTCTATTAATCTGTCTCTCAAGTTTTTCTTGTCTCGTTTCAAAATCTCTCTTCTCTTCAGGAGATAAATTTTTAACTGACTCTGGCTGATGCTCAATAGTTTCATTTTCTTTTTCAGGAGAATGTTCTTCAGGCATGTATATAAAAACACAAAAATAAATTAAAAAAGTATTTTTAAAGAAAGAAAAGAATTATTCTTTTTCCTGGTTTCTTTCTCCAGGCCCTCCCTTTTGAAATTTAATTTTACTATCTGATTGCATCCTTTTCTCAAGCTCTTCTATAGAAGTAGCTGGTTGACCGTTTTGAGGATCTTGACTTTCTCTCTCAGGTACTGATTTTTCTTGAGAAGGTTGTTCGAGATCTTTCTTTACGACCGGCTCTGATTTAACTTCATTTTTTTCACTAGAAACAGGCGCTGTAAAATCTTTTTTAATATCGGCTTTTTGTTCTTGAACTCCTTGAGAATCTTTTTTTATTCCCAAAGCTTTTAAGAAATCATTTAAAAACCCCATAAAAGTAAATTAAAATATTAAAGTTTCCTTTTAAATATTTTAACAAATTAAATATTTTTTAATAGTGGATAAAATAATTAATCTTCATCATCAATAGTTTCTATTCCTAACTCTTGAAGTTGTTTTTTATCTATCTTAGAAGGAGCATTCATAACTGAAGTTCTGCCCGATGTATTGGTGGGAAAAGCAACGGTCTCTCGGATACTTTTTTCACCTAAAATAGTTTGAACTAATCTATCAAAGCCAGCTGCAATTCCTCCATGAGGCGGTGTTCCATATTTAAATGCTTCTAAGAGATGACCAAATTTGTCTTTAACGTTTTTTTTATTATGGCCCAAGATTTGAAAAACTTTTTGTAAAATATCAGGACGATGTGTTCTAATAGATCCTCCCATAACTTCAGTACCATTTAAAACTAAATCGTATTGTTTTGCTTTAATATTAAACAATTCTTTCTCATCAACATTTTGAGGATCCATTTTATTAAATACTTTTAAATCTTCATCCTGCATAGCTGTAAAAGGATGATGAACTGCATCAAAAGAACCATCTTCCAATTTTTCAAACATCGGAAAATCAACAATCCATGTATAAGCTAAAGCTTCATTTTTCTTATCCTGCCTTAAATCAGGCCGATCTGTGGAATATTTCTTCATAGCTTCTTGATAGCTTAAACGGGGGAAAGGTTTAGTTAAAATCTTTTTTTCAAAAACCTTTTCTGACATTTCAATAATCATCTCTTCTATTAAATTTAAAATATCTTCCTGTTCGATAAAGCTCATTTCAATATCTAATTGAGTATGTTCAAATAATCTATCAGCCCTCAAATCTTCATCTCGAAAAACATGAGGAAACTGAAAATATCTATCAAAACCTGCTATCATTAAAAGTTGTTTGTATTGCTGCGGACTTTGTGGTAAGGCATAAAAACTACCAGGATGTAATCTTGAGGGCACAACAAAATCTCGTGCTCCTTCAGGAGTAGACTTTGTCAAAACCGGCGTTTCAATTTCAGTAAATTGTCTTTTTGTCAAAAAATTACGCAACCAATTTTGAGCTTGAGCTCTTTTTTTAAGAATCTCTTGTAAGCGCTCTCTCCTTAGGTCTAAGTAGCGATATTGCAAACGTAAATCTTCTTTAATAGCTAAACCATTACTTTTAAGATCAAGTGGTAATTCTTGAGCTTCATTAAGAATATCAACTTTTTGAACAACAAATTCTATACTACCAGTAATAATCTTCTCATTTACCATTTTAGGAGGACGTTTTTGGACTTTACCAGTAAAAGCAACTACCCACTCTGTCCTCAAGGTATTACCTTTAGCATAAGCTTCTTTTTGATCGGGAGAAAGAACACACTGAAGAAAGCCAGTGGCATCCCAAAGATCAATAAAAATAATCTGACCATGATCTCTTCTTGTCCTAACCCAACCATAAAGAGTAATATTTTCTTCAATATGCTGAGGAGTATCTTTAATAAAAATTCTTTGCATAATTTGATTAAGATAAAAGATAAATTATTTTAATGCCATGATAAAAGTAAAAGAATCTCTAGCTTCTTTTCCTTCACGACGTTCTGAAGAGAAAAGTTGATTACCTTCCTCACTCATCGTTGAATACTTTGATAGCTGAATGTGCTGTTCTGTTAGGCCAGCTTTTAACAAGGATGTCTTAATAGCTAGACCTGTGTCAAGAAAATAGTGACCTGGTTTATCAGGTTGCGCTTTAAAAAATGAAGCAACTTCTTCTTGAGTATATACCGGTTTACCTTCTTCATTTTCAGCATTTAAAAATTCATCATAAACCTTTTTGTTAACTTCAAAATCTTCAGCGCCAGCTCTAGGACCTATAACTGCTAATAACTCTTCAGGTCTTGATTCGTAAGCTTCTCTCATTTTTTGAACACCTTTTTGAGAAATTTGCTTGACTGTTCCACGCCAACCTGAATGAAAAACTCCAATTGATTGATGTTGAGCATCATAAATGCCCACAGGAGCACAATCTGCTCCTGTAACCATTAAAGGAATTTCTGGAAGATTAGTAATTAATCCATCAGCTAAATTTTTAGCACGTTCTGCCTTATCTTTTTGTAAATATTCTTGATCTATCACAACGACTTTGTTGCCATGCTCTAAGGCAGTTTTTTGAATATTATGAGCATCAGCTTCCGGCGCAACTCTTTTTAATAATTCAATAAGGATTCTTCCTGCTCCAATTTTTGCCTTTCTTGTTTCAACGTCTTGCTTAGAAAAACTTTCATCAAATCTATCTTTTTTGCCAGTAATACGAACTTTTGCATCTTGTCGATTAATAATTTTTTTTAAGATTTTTGTCGAAGCTCCTATCTGAACAGAATCTTGAAATTCTTCAAAAATTGAAGGACGCCAAACACCATCTTCAATTTCTTCTCGATTAATTTCAATATTACCTTCAAATTCATTTTTAGAAACTTCTCGAGAGTCGAAATTATTTATATTCTCAGTAGACATATTATGTAGAAATAATAAAGTTTAATGATCTTTTCTTTTAACTCTAATTAAACCGGATGTAGGAATAATTTCAATGCCCCTTTTTTCTAATTGATCTAAAAATACATTAATTCCAATAGAATCAGATGACATATGACCAGCAATAACAGCATTAATATGAGCTTTGCGAGCAGCTTTGGTATGTTTCTCGGAAAGATGCATGCCTATAATTGTCCCTACGCCTGCTTGAGCTAATCTTTCATAAATTTCAGGTGCTCCTTCAGTCCCACCTGTGATTTCTGTTAGAGCAATCTTACCACAGCGATTCTCTCTATTACCTGCAAATAATTGAGGGCCAGCTTTCATTTTAGAAGCTTCTTGGTATTCAGGTATGGCTTGTAGTGAATCTAAAAGTTCTCCTACGTAAACAGGCTTAACTTTATCAAGGTGTTTCTTTAAGTAATCTGCTGCTAAATTATCGCAAACTGTATGAAGACACATATAGGGAATTTTTAAAAGACGCGCCATGTCAACAGCACGATTATGATTAGAAGAAGATACACCTCGTGCTACTTCGGAAATTCTTTTCTTCAATAGACCTTCTGCTATATTAATCGGCACACCATAGTTTGCTAGTACATCAGCCTGCAGATGCATAACCTCATCTAATCCTGCCAAAGCGATTCCAACTGGATGATGAGAAATTACTAAATCAATATTACCCAGCCGATCAGCTAATAAAAGCTCCGGTTCTTTCATATCAACTCCTACCATAATTTTTTCAACTTGTTTCTTTTTATCTCCGTATAGGATACGGCTATCTGAATAAGGATTAGTTAAATTATCTTTATCAAAAACTTTCTTCTCTTGATCGCTTAATTTTTCATACTGATCTTTTTTTCTCTTAAGCAAAGCGTTAATTTGTTGATTAGCACGAAAGTCAGTATCTTTAGCCAATTTAATGCCTAAATTATATATTTCTTCTATTGTCATAATTAAATATAAGACAGATTAATAACTCCATTCTTTTCTATGGAAAAGCCATTTAGAGAATTCTACTCCCAGTAATTGAACTATTCCTAAGCTTCCAACAACTATCCAATCTCTTAAGTTCAATGGTACTAATTCTAAGATATTTTGTAGAAAAGGCAAATAAATTGCTCCTACAAGCATTATTATACCAATTAAAGCAGCAATTAAAAGATAAGGATTATCAAAAGTATGAATTTTAAAAATTGGTTGCCTTAAACTTTTAATAGCAAAAATGATAAAGAAAGTGTCAATCGTTAAGCTAGCAAAAATCATTGTCCTAATATATTCAAGGGGTGATCCTTGTTTATATAAATACCAAAAAAGTCCAAAAAGCAACAAGTCCGTTAAAAAGCCAATAGCAAAGATAATAAACTTCATCTCTTTGTCTAGGAGGGGACTTTTAGGAGAACGTGGCTTACGTTGCATAGCGCCTTTTTCTCCTTTTTCAAGTGCTAACGCAAAATTAGGCAAAGTATCTTCTATTAAATTAATCCAGAGAATCTGAGCTGGTATAATAGGTAAGGGCATGCCAAACATAATAGCGCCGCCTACTAAAAGAATTTCAGCAAAACTATCGGTTAGAAGATAGACAATAACTTTTCTAATATTACTAAAAACAACTCGTCCATATTTAATAGCTGAAACAATGCTCTTAAAATTATTATCTAATAAAACTAAATCAGCTGCTTCTCGAGCTACTTCTTGACCTGAACCCAATGCCACTCCTATATCAGCATCTTTTAAAGCTAAAGCGTCATTAATGCCATCGCCTGTCATAGCAACAACTTCACCTTGTTCCTGGTAAGCTTTTAAAATACGCACCTTGTCATGAGGAGATACTCTAGCAAAGATAATAATCTTTTTTAATTTACTCTCAAGATCTGCTTCGGAAAGTTTTGAAATGTCATCACCAGATATAATTTGATCTTGCAAAACTTGAAACCCCAAATCCTTTGCAATCGCTTTAGCTGTTAGGGCATGATCTCCTGTTACAATAACTGTTTTAATGCCTGCTTTTTTAGTAGATTGAAACACTTCTTTAACATCTCGTCTTAAAGGATCTTTAAGATTTACAAATCCTAAAAATATTAAATCCTGCATTATTTCATCCTGTAATTTTTCTACCGTATCATCCACTTCTTTGTAGGCGACACCTAAAACTCTTAAACCTTGAGTGGCAAAATCCTTAGCTTCTTGATAAATTTTATCAGTTGTCTTTTTATTAAGTTTAATGTTTTTTTCTTCTCTGCGATAGCTAACACGTTCTAATATTTTTTCAGGTGCTCCAACAAGGCAAATAAATTTCTTATATTTCATCTTAACTAAACGAGCTTGAAACTTCCTCTCTGAATCAAAAAGTAAAGCATCTTTAATAAATTTATCTTTTTGAAAATATTGTTCTTTATTACCTTTAGCTAAAGCTTCTTTTAGCATAGCTACTTCGGTAGGAGATCCTGTATAGCGCCAGTCAGCAAAATTAGCATCAGGGTTTTCAACCCGAGCTGAGTTAGCAAAAAGCAAGGCTCTATAAATAATCTCTTGATTTTTTTTATCAGCTGTTTGAATACTATCTACAACCATCCGAGCTTCAGTTAGAGTACCCGTTTTATCGGTTAGAATAACTGTTACGCCTCCTAAAGTCTCAGCTGCTGCTAGTTTTTTTACATAAGCCTTGCGTTTAGATAACTCCCGCATTCCAATAGCTAAAATAACTGTTACTGATACAATTAAACCTTCAGGAATAGCTGAAACAGCTACCGCAACAGCGGTAACAAAAATTTCCTTAATATTAGCAGCATCAAACCATAAACCATCAATCAGAATTAAGATAAAAGAAATGAGCACAAGATAGCCAATAAATTTAGATAGCTGATTAATTTTCTTTTGCAAAGGGGTAGCATCTTCTTTTTCCTCGCTTAATTTTTGACTAATTTTACCTAATTCAGTTTCTTTACCTGTCGCAACCACAATTCCTCGCCCTTCTCCTCTAACAACAAGAGTTCCTTGATAAGCCATATTATGTCTCTCTGCTAAAATAGCATTACCTTTTCTCTTCTCTGTGTCTTTATTAACTGGCATTGCCTCGCCCGTTAAAAATGCCTCATCTGTGCTAAGATTTTGCGCCTGGCCTAAACGAATGTCAGCTGGTACCCTATCGCCTTGTTCTAAGAAGACAATATCTCCTGGCACTAAAAACTTGGTTTTAAGAAGTTTTTCTTGTCCATTTCTTAAAACATGAGCTTTATTAATAATATGTTTTTTTAAAGATCTTAAAATTTTAGCTGCTTTATACTCTTGAAAGAAGCCAAAAACAATGTTTAATAAAACAGCTCCTAAGATAATATAGGCATCAATATGTTCTCCAATAAAAAAAGAAATAGCCGTAGCAATTAAAAGAAAAACAATAAAAAACCCTTTGAACTGCCGTAAAAAGAGTTTCAAGGTGCGCCATTTATCTTCCTGAATAAGTTCGTTGTAACCATACTTATCAATTCTTTTTTGACTTTCCTTGTCAGATAACCCTTTTTCACTAGTTTTTAGCTGCTCAAGGGCTTTATTGTAAGTCAATTTGTGCCATAAAATTTCCATTTTTTAAGTAATAAAGTGTAAATGACCTACGATTAATTTATATAAATTAATAACTAAGGGAAAGATCCATTGAGAAAAAAGAAAAATAAAGGCTACTAAGATAAATAAACCGTATTGTTGTAAAAATCTCCTGAATTTCCAAGCTTTGTAAGGTAGGAAAGTAAATAAGATCTTAGAACCATCTAAGGGAGGAATAGGAATTAAATTAAAAATACCTAAAAGAAGATTAATAAGCACTACAAAGCTTAAAAACCCTCCTAAAGCCATATAGGTAGCATTATTAATCGGTAAAAATCTTAAAATAAGTCCGGCTGTAAGAGCCATAATAAAATTAGCCGCTGGCCCAGCAAAAGCAACCTTAGCTTCTCCATATTTTTGATCTCTTAAATTATGAGGATTAAAAGGAACGGGCTTTGCCCAACCAAAGACAAAAGAACCACTAGTGGCAAACCATAAAAAGAGAGGTACGGCAAAAGAGCCAATAGGATCTAAATGTTTTAAAGGATTTAAACTCAAGCGCCCTTGCAATCTAGCTGTCGGATCACCTAAGTAATTAGCCATAGCTCCATGAGATACTTCATGGATAATAATGGAAAAAATTAAAACAATTAATTGAAAAACTATTAAAGTAGGTATCATATTAGTTGAAAACACTCAAAAAACATGTTAATATAACATATACAAAAAAACCTCCTCTGCTAATATAATTGTAATCTATGAACTTATGAAGTGTCAAATCTGTGGTAAAACTTCCCGCATGGGTGGCTTAACTAAAAAATTAAGAGGTCATGTTAATCCCACTGCTAAAAAATGGAAGAAGCCCAACATTCAAAAAGTAACCGTTAATGGCAAGACTATCCGCGCTTGCACTCGTTGTATTAGAACACTTGCAAAGCAAGGTAAAATATAGTTAACTTTTACCCGGGCTGTGGCGCAGTTGGCTAGCGCGCGCGCATGGGGTGCGTGAGGTCGTGGGTTCAAGTCCCGCCAGCCCGACCAATTAAAAATCTTGGGAATAGTTATATATATATTACCAAGATTTTTTTATCTTAAGATATCAACTAAATATTTTTAAGCTTTTGCTTTTAATTTAAAAATGTTAAAATTAAAAAAAGTTTTAATTTAAAAATATATGATTTATGATTTAATTATTATAGGAGGAGGTCCTGCTGGATTAACAGCTGCTTTATATGCTATTCGTCAGAAAATTAAAGTTCTTTTAATTACAAAAGAATTTGGAGGACAATTAACAAGAAAATCAGTTGCAATAGAAAATTATCCAGGTTTTGCTAAAATATCAGGCACTGATTTAATAAAACGTTTTCGCAGTCAAATCAAAGAACAACAAATTCTAACTCAACAAACAGAAGTTACATCAATTGAAAAACAAACTAAACTTTTCGAAATCAACACTTCTCAAGGAAAAGTTTTCAAAAGTAAAACAGTTATTATAGCTTCAGGAGCTGATCCAAGGCCTCTTGAGGTCCCTGGCGAAAAAGAATTTATTGGTAAAGGAGTCAGTTACTGTACTCTTTGTGACGCTCCTTTATTTAAAAATCATGATGTTGCTGTAATAGGAGGAGGAGATGCAGGCGTAGAAGCAGCCTTAGCATTATCAAATTGGGCCAATAAAATATATATTCTAGAAACCAATGATTGTTTAACAGCTACGCCTGTTAATCAAGAAGTTCTTGGAAAAAATTCAAAGATAGAGGTTATTACTAAAGCTATCTTAAAAGAAATTCAAGGAAATGAGGTTGTTAATGCTATTAAATACGAAAATTCTCAAAATCAAGAAATTAAAACCTTAAAAGTAGAAGGAGTCTTTGTTCAAATTGGATCTCAGCCTGCTACATCTTTTGTAAAAGATCTAGTAGATTTTAATGATAAAGATGAGATTATTGTAGATGCGCAAACAAGTCAAACTAAAACACCTGGCCTATTTACAGCAGGTGATGTAGATAATATTCCCTATAAACAAATTGTAGTAGCCGCTGGTGAGGGTGCTAAAGCTGCCATATCGGTTTTCTGCTATTTAAAAAAAGAAGATAGGACGTAAAGATAAATCAATTAAAAAAAGAGAGCTTAACAGCTCTTTTTTAATTGGTACACATTTTTAATGTGTTTTTTTTCTTAAAAAGATAGCCTCGAGAGCTAAGGTTTTTGTTTTAAAAACAACCCAAACAGTAATAGATAATAAAAATGATAATAAAACAATTGCGTAACCCACAATATCATCAAGCCTTTCAGGATTTAAGATGTAATCACTAAAACGCATAGTAAAGGTTAATTTTTCACATGCTATAATTTTAAAACACCTATCCTTATTACGTCAAGCTAGGTTATCCACAGGCTTAGTTAAATTCTATCGTTCATTCTCTCCGTAAATATAATTGAAGTCTACTCTGCGATAGCTAAAAAGCTCCTTTTCGCTAAAGAAACGTTTAATCTCAAGCTGGGCATTTTTATGTGAATCAGAGGCATGCACAATATTACATTGAGCGCTCATAGCAAAATCTCCTCGAATCGTTCCCGCATCCGCCTCCCTTCCTTTGGTTGCTCCCGTAATTAATCTAACTGCGCTAACAGCTTCTAATCCTTCTACAACCATCATAATAACAGGCGCGCTTTTCATAAAATTTTTCAAACTTTCGAAAAAGGATTTATTCTTATGATGAGAATAATGCTTGTCTAATAAAACATCACTTAAACTTACCATTTTAAGCCCAATGATCTTTAAACCCTTTCTTTCAAAACGACCAATAATATCGCCTAGAAAATGACGTTGCAAAGCATCTGGTTTAATAATAATTAAAGTTCTTTCGTGTTCTTGCATATATTTTAAGTTAAAAATTAAAGTATTTTTAAGAATAATAACAAAAATACTATATTTTTTCAATTATTCGAGTAAAAATAATTCTTTAGTGATATTTAAAGAATTACCGTCTGTCAAAATCGTTACGTCTCCATCCTTATCTGTTCTAAAAACTGGTATATTCTTTAAACGTTCTAATAAGTCAGGATGAGGATGGCCATAAGGATTCTTTCCAACAGATATGACAGCTACTTGAGGACTAATTGCTTTCAAAAAAGAAGCTGTTGTGGAATATTTAGAACCATGATGACCTACTTTTAAAACACGGGATTTCAAGTCTACATTATTCTCCAATAGTTTTTCTTCTAGCGTAAAGCCAGCGTCGCCGGGCAAGAGAAGTGAAAAATTACCTAAGATTAACTTGCTGATGACAGAATATTCATTAAAATTCTCGGTTTCTATATTAACCAAAGAACTAGTTGGATATAATATATTTAGTTTAGCTTGATTAGGAAAAAGGAAGCATAAACCCTGTCGAGCAATCTGAGCATTTATCTTATTATCTTCTAGAAGATTCATCAAATCTTCAAAATGATGAGTTGGTTTTTTCAAGCCCGAGTGAAAAAAATGATCAACCTCATAATTCTCTAAAACATGGACTAATCCTCCTAAATGATCATAGTCTGGATGAGTTAATAAGACAACTTCAATATTATGATCATATATAGGGAGATGTTCAGTTAGCTTATTAATTATTTCATTGCCTTTGCCACCATCAATTAAAATTTGATTATTGTAACTATCTTGAATTAAGATTGCATCTCCTTGTCCAATATCCAAAAAATTAATTTCTAATAAATTTTCTCTGGAATGATAAGAGAAAATTTCTTGCCAAAAAAAATAATTTAAAAGGATTAAAATTATAATAATAACTAATTTATTTTTATTCTTCTGCATTTTTTTTATAAGAATACCATCTAGCAAGGGGTGTCAAATGATTAAGATAATAGAATCTCCACCATATAATTAATCCTATAAGCAATATATAATAAATCAAAAAAACAATATTGAAAGTATGAGAAGTAATATAAAAAGCTGAAAAATGGAAAGAAGCTGTCCATTGAATAAATGAAAGAAGAAAATCTAATAAAGGATATAAAAGAAGAGATATAAAATCTACTGCTACAATAAAAGACAATAAAGCCCACATAAAAGAAGCTCCTAAAATAAAAGGCAAAAAAAGCAATGCTATAAAATTTACCAAAGGAGCTATTAAAGAGATAGTTCCAAAATTAAAAGCGACAATAGGCAGAGTCATGATTTGAGCTGCTAAGGTAACTGTAAAAATTTCATGAATTGAACCTAAGAATTTAAATTTTTTAAAAAAATAATCTAAGCAAGGTTTTAAAAACAAAATACCGCCTACAGCTAAAAAAGACAGCTGAAAACCAATATCATATTTTAAAAGCAAGGGATTGAAAATTAACATTCCAAAAGCAATATATATTAACACTCTTTCTGTTTTAAAAATATAACCTGACGACAAAGCAAATAAAGCAAAAGATGCCATAATGACAGCCCTTACCAAAGAAGCCTTAAACCCTATAAAGACAGCGAAAAGAATTAAAATCAAAATTGTTATAATGGTCGCTTGTCTGCGCCATAAACCTAAAAATAATAATCCGTTAAAAAGAAAAAGAGCTAAGATAGATAAATGTAACCCTGAAATAGCAACAATATGAGAAGTTCCGCTTCTTGATAATGCTTGGCGTGTTTCATCAGATAAAGTTCCTTTATCCCCTAATAAAATCGCCCTTAAAAAATTAGCTTGAGAAGGAGAAAAATATTTAATAATCTTATCTCTAATAATCTCACGTAAACTAAAAAGCTTTCGTAAACTTAAATCTTTTAAATTATTAATTTCACTTCTTAGAAAACTTACCTCTGGAAAAGCTAAAATATAATAAATCTTATCTTTTGCTAAATATCCCTGATAATCAAAGCCCGAAAAATTCTCCGGCAATTCTAAAGTTCCTTTAACTCTTAAAATATCTCCATAAGTATAAGTGACATACTTATCTACCAACATTAATGCTTTCCTATCTTTTTGAAATAAATAGATAGTATAACGAGTATAATTAGATCGAGTTTCTTTTTCAGAAATAACCTTAACCTCTTGATCAATTTTTTCTTGAAAGCCTTGCTGTTGTCTTAAAATATTGAGAGGTTGCATTACTTCCTTTGTTACAAAAATACCTAACAATAAGCTAAAAGAAAGAATTAGAGAAAGTATTAAGACTTTTTTAAAGGAAAAAAAGATAAAGAATAATCCTAAAATTAAGATAAACAAACTCAAAGAAAATATATATAAAAATATACTTTGCCAAGATATTAAAATAACACCACTTATAAAACCTAGACAAAATATAAGGGGTGCTTGAATAAATTGCTTCATAATCAATATTTTATCATAAAATAAAAAAACTGCAGCCAATAACTATTAGCTGCAGAAGTATTTAGGCTATAAATGTGCCTCAACAATTCTAATAATTTTATTTTTATCATCCCTAGACATATCAAGCTCCCGAGTCTTAAATAAATCTTCTAAAATCTCAAACACACAACTCAAGACTTCGGATTTCTCGTAATAATAGTAATCATTTCCCTTATCGTCTTTCGCGGGAAATGTTATAAGGTTCAGATCAGAATAAGGAAAATTTTTCACTATTTCTACAAGATCTTCTGGCCTAATATTAGGAACATCTTTTCTTAGAGTATCTATGAGATTTTTCTCAAAGCCCTCTAAAAAACCTTGCTTTTGAATTACCTCTACCACATCATCTAACCTGACAATTCCTTCGATTTCCATGTCTTCCTCCTTTTGTAAGATTAAAAAACAGTCTTTTTAGGACTGTTTCCATACTATCACAAAAAATATATAATGTCAATTATCTGGAATAAAATTCGATAACCTGAGGAAGATCAATACTAGTTTCGAGATCTTTATCTTGAGGGTCATTGACAATCTTTGCTTCAAGTTGCTTTTTATCAAGACTAATCCATGTAGGCGGAGTATAATTCTTTAATTTCAATGTTAAATCTTTACAAAGAGAAGATTCTTGGAGTTTCTTTTTGAGAGAAATAACATCTCCTTTTTTAACACTATAAGAAGGAATATTTGTTTTTCTACCATTTACTAAAATATGACCGTGAACTACTAATTGCCTTGCCTGAGCTCGAGAAGAGGCCACCCCCATTTTTAAGACTACATTATCAAGCCTTTTCTCTAAAATTCTCATAACTGCTAAGTCGGTCTGCTCAATTGATTTCATGGCTTTTTGAATGACATTTCTAAATTGACGTTCTTTTAAGCCATAGCTAATTCTTAATTTCTGCTTTTCGGCTAATTGACGTCCATATTCAGATAATCTGCGACGAAACTTACTTTTACCAGCTTGTCCTGGCGCAAAAGGGCGACGTCTAAAAGCTGCTTTGGCAGATAAGCTTCTTTCTCCTTTAATTTGGAGATTTTGTCCATATTTTCTTTCTCTTTTTGAATTATATCTTTTCATAAGAATTTAATTAATTAAACACGACGTGGTTTGCGAGCTCGGGGTCCATTATGAGGTAAGGGAGTAATATCTTTAATTAAAACAATATTAATACTAGCTGCTGCTAAAGCTCTGATAGCTGCTTCTCGACCTGATCCAATTCCTTTTACATATATTTCTAATTCTTTTAAGCCAGTTTTTCTAACACGAGATATTAAAATTTCCACTACTCGAGAAGCTGCGTAAGGCGTAGCTTTCTTAGGACCTTTAAATCCAACTGCTCCTGCTGATGCCCAAGTAATGACATTCCCTAATTTATCAGTCAAAGTAATAGTTGTATTATTATAAGTTGACTGAATGTAGGCTCGGCCTCTTGTGATAGTTTTGTGTGTTTTACCAGCTTGCGCTGCCTTATTTTGAGCAATATTAACCTTTTCTTGCTCTTGCAAGACTTCTTCAGCTGTTCTCTTGATGACTTTCTTCTTTCCCATATGTGGAAATATAATTATGAAACAAATTAAGTTTTATCAGGTGCCTTAGCTCTTCCTGTTGCTACCGTACGCTTAACATTTCCCCTGACTGTTCTAGCATTCGTTTGCGTATTCTGTCCTCTAGCCGGAAGAGATCTCTGATGACGCATACCTCTATATGAATGAATCATTTGAAGACGCTTAACATTTTTTCTAATTTCGTCTTTCAAAACTCCACCTGTTTTATACTTATCCTGAATAATATTTCTTAAAAGAATAATTTGATTATCTGTTAATTCAGAAGTTTTTTTCTGAGGATCTACCTTAGCTTGCTTTAAAATTTCGTACGCTAAAGTTTTACCAATGCCATAAATTTTTGTTAAAGCAATAGCTATTTGTTTGTTATCTGGAATTTCTACACTAGCAATACGCGGCATAATAAAATATTAACCTTGTCTTTGTTTGTGACGAGGATTTTTACAAATGACATAAACACGTCCCTTGCGACGAACGATACGACAATGTTGACAAATTTTTTTAACAGAAGCTTTGACTTTCATGAAAATGTAACATTTAAGTTAACAAAAAAATAGCAAAACAAGGCATTCTCAGAATAACTTAGAAGTAACTATTTCTTTCGAAAAACTATTCGTCCTCGGCTATCATCGTAAGGACTAAATTCTACCACAACTTCATCTCCTTGCAAGACCCTAACATGATAAAGTCTCATTTTGCCTGATAAATGAGCGAGAACTTCTTTACCGTCTTGTAATTTAACCTTAAAAGAGGTGTTAGGTAATGTTTCAATTACAACACCCTCTTTTTCAATCTTTTCTTGTTTTTTACTTGCCATAAAAAGTCTTGTTATTTTTCACGATATATATGTTTTTCCCCATTGTATAGGAAAAGATACTAATAGTCAACCGTAAGATATATTTGACGAGGATCTTTAGGTATGCGACTAATCCAATAAGGCCACAAGCTAAATCTTGCAGATTCTATTTCAGAGAAAAGTTTAATAGCTTCTCGTGCCTCTGGCTTGTTCTTGCCACTTAAAACTTCTTTAAGACGATCCTCAGCAATCTTCCAGCTAACATCTTCTTCAATTAAAAGATTAAAAGCAGCTTGATTTTCGGTATAATCTATATTAGGTGATTGATAGGTAATTGCTTGAGTCTCTGGTAAAGTAAGTCGTTTATCAGATATTTTAAGGGCTATTTTATCTTCAATCAAACTTTCTAAATGATCGCTTTTATAAGCAAATCCTTGGGCTAAAGCTTCTAGGATAAGTTTAAAGTTCTGAGCTGGATCTCCTATAGCTGGTTCAGGGGTACTTTTAATAATTTCTGCTTGCAAAGAAGCTTCTAGTAATTCAAAATCTTCGTCTAATTGTTTTTTTAAGTCTTGCTTTGCTTGTTCAAGAAGTTGTTTTTCAAGAGACTCTTTAGCTTTTTCAACGTCTGCTTCACTTACAACTAAGCCGTGACTTACGAGACCACCTGTCATTTTTTGAGTTGACTTACCGTAAAATCCATCATATTTATCTGAGCCTTTAAAGCCAGGAATAGTAAAATCAGTTGATCCTATATTATATGACTCTCCTGGCTGATCGGCTATGACCTCTGCATCAATTGATGAAGGCTTAATGGATCCTCCTTCTATTTCAGCACCCGGCACAGTAATTGTTTTAGTGATACGAAAAACTTTTCCGTCTGAACTACGAAAACGAGTCGTTTTAACAAGAGTTTGAGGAGCTGAGCTGTAGGCATTGTAAATTGTAATAATACCAGTTGCTTTTTTGTTAATGTCCTGTTCCTGGGTAGCGGTAAAATTATTAGAGGCTGTTTTGGTTATTTTAAAAATTTGACCTGGCACAATGTTTTTTTCAAAATCAACTGCTTTCACTTCGCTATCAAACAAAACATCTATTTTAATTTGTACTTTATCTCTAGCAGGACTAACCGTAATATTTGCCCGCGGAAAAATAAAGGTAGCCGTTAAAAAGAAAACTCCAACTGCCGCTAAAAGGAAAAAAACAAATAATTTTTTGAAAGGATTGCTAGCTAATTTTTTAAAAGAAGGTTGCTTAAAAATTCCAAAAGATATTTTACGTCTAGCCTTCTTTTTAGAAGAAGGATTAGCATCTTCTGTTATTTGTTCTTCAAGAGCTTCATCTTCTAAAGCAATTGGCTTAACTTTTAAAACATTTTCTTCTTTGGGCTCATCAGGCACTGGCTCTTTTAAGGGTTCTTCTCTTTGTAACTCTTTCTTAGGCATAGTCGAACCAGTTTTATCTATAGATACTTTTGTAGTTTCATTACTAACAATATCAGATATTTTAGGTTGACTTTGGGATCTTCGACTAGAAGATTGATCATTAGTATAAAAATCTGTCAAAAAATCTTCTGTTTTTTCATCCTTTTGAATGTCTGTACCTGAACTAAATCCTAGTCCCTTTGCTAATTCTGCTTGAGATTGATCACTTGTGATAACAACAGCTTGTTTACCAAGCTTATCAATTTCTCTTTTTAAAAATTCAACTTCTAAAACATTTTTAAAGATTAAGCTACCTGGAGGAAAAACGAGCGCTAATCTTTTCTCGCTGGTTTTTTGAATCCGGCTTAAAACAGAACCAACTCCTTCTTCTTTCTCAATATAGATAGGTCTAAGAATCTCTGGCATAAAAATAAATAATGACACAAAATTAACCCAGCCTAGGGATGTTCCTATTATATAAAAAAAGTTATTTGTCTGCAAACTAACTTATCCACTTAAAATAACTTTGTTTTATTAAGAACTCGTTTTATAATAATATATATGTTAACTTATCTTTTATTTGCAATTGGCTTTTTCTTCCTTATTAAGGGGGCTAGTTTTTTAGTTGACGGAGCCTCAGCTTTAGCAAAGAAATGGGGCGTTTCTGAGCTAGCAATTGGGCTAACAGTAGTTGCTTTCGGAACTTCAGCTCCCGAATTAATAGTTAATATAATTGCAAGTTTTAAGGGAACAGCTGACATTGCTCTGGGAAACATTATTGGTTCTAATATATCAAATATATTACTTATCCTAGGAGTAACCGCTCTCATATCACCCCTAGCAATTAAGAGAGGAACTGTTTGGAAAGAAATTCCTTTTAGCGTAGCTGCTGTAGCAATTCTTTTTTATTTAGCTAATGATGTTCTATTACAAGGCAAGGGAATGGCGTTTCTATCCCGTTATGATGGCTTAGCAATGATTATTATGTTTAGTCTCTTCATCTTCTATGCTTTTTTTAATTCAAGATTAACAGGTGAAGAGAAGATTGATGTTCAAACATATTCTTTTTCACTTGCTTGTCTGATGATTTTTGTCGGCTCTTTAGGGCTCTTTTTAGGAGGTAAGTGGATTATTGAAGGAGCAATTGTTATAGCGCAAAACTTAGGCATTAGTCAGGCAATGATCGGTCTAACTATTATCGCTATTGGGACCTCCTTACCTGAGTTAGCTACTTGTGTAATAGCTTCTTTGAAAAAAAATGCCGATATAGCAATCGGTAACATTATCGGTTCTAACATATTTAATATTCTTTGGGTTTTAGGATTATCTTCCCTTATTCGTCCTCTATCTTTTAATGTGGACCTTAATACAGATATTGTTCTTTTAGGCCTTGTTACATTTTTACTTTTTTTCTTTTTAATTTATGGAAAAAAGAATCTCTGGGATTTTCTAAAAGGAAAAATATATATTTTAGAACGTTGGGAAGGCTTAAGTTTTATCATTATCTATATTTTATACATTATTTCAGTTGTAATTCGCAGATAAAACTATTTTTTAGAAATAAAAGGATTGTCTTTGATGTAAAAACGATACGGAAAATCCTTGCCTTTATTAAGCCCAATACGCTTAGTTTTAATAACGTTTTCTTTTATAATCTTTTCCTCACCTACTTTTTTTAAAAGTTGCAAGGAAGATTTTTTTAATAAAAGATATTTTCCATCATCTTCTTTAGTAATACCAAGGGCCATTGATAATTTAGCGGGACCACTACAAAGATTTTTTACATTTTTTGTGTTTCTTCTCTGAGACATTTTTTTAATACCTAATATAGGTTCAACAGCTCTTATTAAAACAGCTTCGCCTTTTCCTTTCCGAGCAGTAACTACATTAAAACAATAATACATTCCATAAATTAGGTATATATAGGCGACGCCAGCCTTTCCAAACATTGTTTTGTTTCTTAAAGTCGGACCATGTGATGAATGGGAACCAGGATCATTTGCTAAATATGCTTCCGTTTCGACAATTTTTCCTAAAACTTTTGCATCATCTTTTTGAGAAAATAAATATTTCCCTAAAAGAGCTTGGGCTATTTTAAGAGTTGAATTTTTAAAAAAAGCAGGTTTTAAAATTTTAAAACTGTTTTTCATATACTTTATTCTAACAATTTTCTAGAATTAAAAAAGAAAAATACATATTGTATTTCAATAATAAACCTTCCTTTTACAAAAGCCCCCATATGCACAGGGGCTTTAAGATATATGCGGTGGGGACAGGACTCGAACCTGCATGGGCGTAAACCCGCCGGTTTTCAAGACCGGTGCCTTACCAATTCGGCGCACCCCACCTTAGTTTAACTAATCTTAGCCCTAATTCTTTTTACACCTGCTCCGACTGATTTTTGTTTTAAAATCTTAAAATTCTTTAATTCCGATGTGTGAGAAACATGAGGTCCTTTACAAATTTCACAAGAATAAGGATTGTTTTTATCTCCTTTAGGATATATCTTATACACGCTTACTTTTTTAGGATATTTATGCTTAAAAAGAGCTAAGGCGCCCATTTCAAGAGCTTTACTAAGACTAGTTTCAATTCTTTTAATTCTTAAATCTTGTTTAATTTTTTGATTAACAATATCTTCAATATTTTGAAGTTCTTCATCTGTCAAAGAGCGATGAAAACTAAAGTCAAACCGTAATCGCTCTTCATTAATGTCAGATCCCATCTGTTTAGCTTTATTACCTAAAACATCATGCAATGCCTGGTGCAATAAATGAGTTGCTGTATGGAGCTTAATTTCTTGATAAACCGGATCTTCCCTTAAGCCTCCTATTTTTTTAACAATACTTTGACGGGAAATTTGCTGATGTTTTCTGCGCGCTTTTTCAAAACCTTCTTTTTCCAGCTTATAGCCTCTTTCTTGCAAAAGCTCTTCTGTTAATTCATAAGGAAAACCATAGCTTTCATAAAGTTTAAAGGCTTCTTCACCCGGAAAAACCTTTTTATCGTCCTGCTGTTTTAAAAGATGATTTAATCTGTTAATCCCTTTCTTTAAAGCTATTTGAAAGGTTTTTTCCTCTTTTTGAATAACTGTTAAGATATTATTTCTTTCTTTTTTAAGGTCTGTATAAAAAGACCCGTAAACTGATATAACTTGATCAACTAAAGTTTGATACCATTCTTTGCCTAAAGCAAGTTTTTTAGCTGAACGCAACATTCTGCGTAAAATTCTCCTTAAGATGTAGCCTTCTTTAACATTAGAAGGAATTAAGCCTTCGGCAATAAGAAAAACAATGCCTCGCATATGATCAATAACAATTCTTTCTTCTTTTCTATTCTCTTTATTTAAAACATAATCTGCTTTACGTAAATCCTGAATTAAGGGTCGGAAAAGATCTGTTTCAAAAACAGTCTTTTTGCCTTGACTGACCATCGCTAACCTTTCAAGCCCCATGCCCGTATCAATGCCCTTGTGAGCTAGGGGGACAAGCTGACCTTTTTTATCAGCGTAGTATTGATTAAAAACAATATTCCAAATTTCAGAATCCTGTAGATAAATCTCTGTTGCAGGCCCACAAGGACCTTCTTCCCCTGTTGGTCCCCAAAAATTATCTTCTCTGTTAGCTTTAGAAATTTGTTCTTCTTTAAATCCCAATTTAAGCCAAATATCATATGTTTCCTTGTCAAAGGGAATATTTTTATCACCTTTAAAAACAGTAATTCTAAAATCAGTTTTTTTAAAATTTAATTTTTCAGTCAAAAAATCAACCGCTAATTGAAGAGCTTCTTTTTTCCAATAAACACCATGAAAAGAAAAATTACCCAACATTTCAAGAAAGGTTAAATGATCTCTGTCTCCAATAACTTCGATATCCGATGTTCTAAAACACTTTTGAATAGTTGCGATTTTATCTTTGCCAAGTTTACTTTGAGCATTTTTCTTGCCAGCGAAGAAAGCTTTAAATTGTTGCATACCAGCGCTCGTCAATAAAACTGATGGATCTTCTTTGTCAATTAAGGGAGATGTTGGTAGTATTTTGTGATCCTTTTTTTCGAAAAAATTTAAAAAGTTTTCTCTTAATTTTTGAGAATTCATATATTAAATATTTTTAAATTCTATTTTTCTCTTCCTCTTTGCGACGAATTTCTTCTTCAAGACGCCTTATTTCTTCACTTTTTTTATCAATCTGTTTTTGAACATTTTCTCTTTCCTTGTCTTGTCTTGCTATATCATTATTTAATCTCTCAACATTTTTATTAAATTTATCTTTATTGCGTTCTAAATCTTGAATTCTTTCTTGCAATTTTTGAATTTCAGATCGTATCTCAGAAACCTGACCTTCTAAATCTTTCAATTGTTCTTCTTCTCTCTCTTTTTTCCCTTGAAGGCTTTCTTTCTCGTTCTCAATTCTTTCTCTTTTACTTTCTTCTGTTTTTCGTTCATTGTCTAAGCTATCTTTTTGATTACGCAAACGATTAATTTCACTTTCAATACTTTGAAGGCGTTGATTACGCTCCTGGTCTTTTTGAATATCATCTGACATAAATTTAAATATTAAAACAAATTACATGGTTTAAGTTTACCAAAAATAAGAAGTTTTTCAATGAATTTATTGAATAATACCTCCTCCTAAAACTCTATCTTGATCGTAGAAAACAATACTTTGACCTGATGTAACTGCTCTTTGTGGCTTTTGAAATTTAACTTGTAGTCTTGCTTTAGCTTTTTGAAATACTTGACATGCTTGATCGGGTTGACGATATCTTATTTTAGCTTTACAACTTAAGGGAAAGTGAGGAGCTTGACCTGAAATCCAGTTAAGATCTTTTGCAATTAACTCTTTTTGAAAAAGAGCTTTATTTCGTCTTCCCTTAGCTACGATAAGTTCATTTTTAGAAAAATCCCTCTGAACAACAAAATAAGGAATCCCTCCTCCTACTCTAATGCCACGCCTTTGTCCAATGGTATATAAAGACAACCCTTCATGCTGTCCAATGATTTCATTATTAACAGTCTTAATCTTGCCTAGTTTTAATTCAAGATGTTCTTTTAAGAAATCTTGCACATTGACTTTTCCCATAAAACAAACTCCTTGTGAATCAGGCTTATTACAATTAGGCAATTTCCATTCTCGAGCTAATTTCCTTACATCGCTTTTAATATATGCTCCTATGGGAAAAAGTGCATACTGAATTTGCTTTTGCGTTAAAGTCCATAGAAAATATGATTGATCTTTGTTATTATCAAGTCCTTTTTTTAATTGAAAAAGGGAATTTACTTTATCCTTCCTAACATAATGACCTGTCGATATAAAATCAGCGTCCTTTTGCAAAGCTTTTTGAAGAAAAAGACCAAACTTAATTTGGCGATTGCATTCAACGTCAGGGTTAGGAGTAATACCTGCCTGATATCCTTTTAAAAAATATTTTGTTACACGATTAAAGTATTCTTTTGTAAAATCCCAGCTTTCAAAAGGAATATTTAATTTAGTAGCTACATTCCGTGCATCTTGCTCGTCTTTTTCCCATGTGTTATAAGACGAAGGTTCCTGGGATTGCCAGCATTTCAAAAAAATTCCACGAACTTGATAGCCTGCTTTTTTCAGCAAGCCTGCTGCCACGGCAGAATCAACGCCTCCAGATAACCCTATGAAAACTAATTGTTTTCTTATCTTTGACATATTAAAAATATTATCATTTTTACTAATATATTTCAATTAAAAACGGGGGCTTCATTGAAGCCCCCAGTGCAAGAGGAATGACTTTAATTCCTTTCTAACTATTATATGAGGGGATCAGTCGTGAAGGATTCTTGAAAAGTCATTCCCCATTATCTCTGAAGTTATTCTAAAATTTCACCTGTTGGGTAACTATTAAACTCTGTTTTGTTAATAGGAGCAATCTCATCCCATTGAAAATCTCTGTTTTCAAAAACATAAGAATTTTTTATCCAATGTTTTGTATCATTATCCAAATAATATATTCTCCAATCATTGTCATATTTAATTAAATGATTAATTGGATACCAATCAAGCTCAAATTTAGAGACTGTTATAACATCTTCTAATTGGTTGCCATAAGAATAGAAAACTTGCATATTGGGAATACGACGTTTCATATAACTTTCTGTTAGATAATAAATATCTTTTGTTCCTTTAACCTGTAATAGTTTAGCTCTTGAATAATTTCCTAAATTACTTAAATGAATATCCTGCACATAGTGGGATTTAAATCCATAATCAAGGAAAATAGCTGGATTAGGAATCCAATGATATTGACCGTTAATAATTTCATAAATTCTGTTATTTTCCACAACTCTAACTAAATTATAGGTAGGTTGAGCAGCAACAGTAATCCATTGATAATATGTATCCACATTACCAGCCTTATCTTCTGCCCTTAAGCTTACTTTATAATTACCAGCTTGATTATAACGATGAGTTGGATTAAGGTCTCGAGAAGTTACGCCATCGCCAAAATTCCAAAGCCATTCTTTAAGATCTGTTCTACCATCTGGATCACTTACTGCTTCTTGAAAATAAACTAGCTGACCAGCTGTTGGCCAAGCAGTTCTCAGGAAAAAGCGCGCCTGAGGATATCTATTTTCTTCTTCCTCTTCTTCCTCATCTTCTTCCTTTTCTCCTATTATTACTCTTAATTCCTTGTTAGTAATTTCTTGACTAGAACAATCTTCTAAGATCAACTTAATATCATAAGAACCTTCTTCTTCATATAAATGCGATGTAATAGCTGGTCCATAAAAAATATCTACCAAAGTAGTAACATTATCGCCCCAATCTATAGAAGCTTCGTAATCATCCTTATCATAACAATCAATTTTATAATCTAGATAAACTCTTTCGCCTAAATTATTAGAAGTTTTTTTATTAAAAGAAAAGTTTTCGATAGCTGCATAATCTTTATCCTTTATTTCAAGAGAAAGCTCAAGAGTAATTTCTCTGCCTACCGTATCTTTTAAAGTTAAACGAGGATTATAAAGACCCGCATTGTTGTAAGTATGATTTTTGACATAAACTTTGTTTTTTCTAAGCTTAAAATTATGTTGTTTACCATCATCAAAATTAAGATAAGCATCTAAATAATCATCTTGTTTATCGCCACCTTTAATTGTAAAGTTAATTTCTTTGTCAATATAAAAACCGTTTTCTGCGTTGGCAGAGAAATTATTAACATATGGATCACGTTCTATTAAAGCTCCTACCCATAAAGGTAAAGCGATTAAAAGAACTATTAATGAAAAAAGAATGCCAAAAGCATTCCCTTGCCTGCGATGCGTAAAGCATCTTTTAAATATTGATGTCATAAATATTTTTTAGCAAATAGATAATATATTTTTATCCTAAGATATATTTTATTTTTGTCAATACTTTAAACTAGAAAAATCAAAATCAAAATTCCTAAAATAATTCTATAAAACACAAAAACCAAAAAATTATTTCTTTGAGCTAAATACATTAAAAGTTTAATTGCCATCAATCCTGATATAAGAGCTGTTAAAAACCCAACAATCAAAAAAATCCAATTAAAGTTGGGTTGAGTTAATTGATTAATTAAAGAACTTGCTTCAAAAATACCAGCTCCTAAAATGAGAGGAACTGACATTAAAAAAGAAAACTTAACAGCAATTTTTCTATGTAAGCCACTAAACATTCCCCCGGTAATAGAAAGACCGGATCGAGAGCCGCCTGGTATCAAAGCAATGGCTTGAAAAATACCAATAAAAAAAGCTTTTTTCTTAGAAATATTTTTTTCTTCTTTAATTAAAATTTTCTTTTTCTTTAATAATATATCAGCTATGCCTAGAATAATACCCCAAAAGATTAAATTAATCCCCACAACAAGAGGCAACCTAAAAGAACTTGCAATTAAGTCCTCGGTTAAAACTCCTACCAAGACCGCCGGCAAAATACCAATAATGATTAAAAGAAAAAGATGTCTTTCTTTAGTATAAGAAGCATCTTTAAAAAACCACAAACCTTTTAGGATTCTTAACCAGTCTTTCCAAAAGACAAATAAAACAGCGCACAAAGTCGCTAAATGAAGCAAAACATCAAAAACTAATCCTTGATCAGTCCAGTTAAAAATCCGAGGAATAATAATTAAATGACCAGAAGAAGAAATGGGTAAAAATTCTGTTAACCCTTGAATAAATCCTAAAACAATAGCTTGTAAGATATTCATTGCTTTTCTTCACAAGCTCCTGATAAATATCCTATGATATTTTCTTGAGCAGTGCATGCATTACAAGCATTAGAATAAGTTTTCCACTGGGCTGTCTCGCCTGATATGATTCTAGCGCAGACAGGATTATATTCAGTTGTGCAAATTTCAGCATCGGCATATTCTTCACATCCCTCTAAGACAATATTACCCTTTTCAGGCGTACATTCCCCTCTAAAAAAAGCCCATTCTTCACATTCTCCATCTTCAAAAACACACATTGTAACTTCACCTCTATCAGTTTCTCGGCTTTCTAAGATACCTCCTTCAGCTTCACAATAAACTGCTGCTGGATTAGCTATGCCGGTTTGGTCCTCTTCTTGATTAACTTCTTCCTCTTCTTGGTCTGATAAAACAATCAAAGATTTTACCACAATCTGCCTATCTCCATAATCAGGCACATCAGTTATTAATTCTCCTTCAATCTTAATTTTTCTACCAGAATCTCTCAGGTCAATTAGACGATCCCTTAAGGTTTCATTGTCAATTTCAGCTTCTATGCCATATTCTTGACCATTCAAAGTTACTAAATAATCATCAAATTGAGAACCTGCTGGAGTAGTATACAGTTTTCCTTCAAAAGTTTCTAAGGTTTCAAAAGGCGGTAAAGGTATTTCTTTTTCTTCTATAACTTCATTACTTGGAGCAATAAGGAAAAAATATCCTCCAATAACTAAGACAATAACAATAATAAATATGAATAAAACTTTGTTATCTTTAATATTAAGCATAAATTTTAAATAATTTCACAAATTAATTTTTTTATTCTCAGGCAAATTTTTAAATTTAAAATAAGAATAGAAACCTAAATAAATAATAGCTAACATAACACTCCCTAAGATAATTATAAGAGCTATTTCACCAGAAAGCAAAGTACTCAAAGCAATTATTATCCCTAAAAGAATAAAAACATTGCGGCCCACTTTATGAGTAGCTTGCCAAACTTCTGTAGAACTAATAGTCCAAGGTAAGCGTATGCCAATAAAAAAATTCCTTTTGAAGCTTGGCATTAAAAATCCTAAATAAATAAAAAGAGCGGCGACTGTTAAAATAATAATTTTATCCACAGCTAAGCTTTGCTCGCTTAAAGCATTAATAATAATTGTAAGATAAACAATCGCTAAAAATATGACAAAAGCAAGTTTCATATGCCAAAAAATATGATAAAAGCTTTCAATATTTTTACGAAATGGGTCCAAATATACAATAAAACTTAAAAGCAAATAAAGTCCAAGGAATAATAAGGGCATTGTAAAGGCAACTGTTTCTGGACTAGACCAACCATCAATTTGATTAGCAGCATTCCAATGAGTTGCTACCCTATCAGGTAAAGAAGAGTAATCTAGTAACCCTACAATTAAGATTCCTAAAATGAGCAAAAGAGCAAAAATTTCTTTTTTTAATTGAAAAAGTTTCATGTTTTAAAAACAAAATTTTTCATAATATATTTTAACTTATTTAATAAAAAAAAGAAACTTTTAAATTTACATATATGTTTACATTATTTAATCTCACTAAGGCATATTTCAAAGAACAAGAAAAAAACTGTTAATATTTACAAATTAAAAAAAAGATATATGTTTTATCTTCCATTTTTTAAATTAACTAAAATAAGTCAAATAAACTATTATAATTATGTTAATCAATCACCCCTAAGTTTAATATTAAATAACTTGTTGCTAGTTTATGTTTTTTTATTTCTGTTTTTTTAAGGAAGAGTAGTCGTGAATCGATAAAAACCATTTTCGCAATCCGCCTAAGTTATTTTTATAAAGATCTCTCCTTAAATTAAAACTAGCAGCGTGCCTGAAATGACCATAATAGGAATTGATCATTGCTAAAATCTTAGAAGTTGAAATTTTATTTAATACATATATTTTATTTTTCAGTCTTTTAATTACTTTTTGACGAACTAGAACATAATCAAGTTTGATAAAATATCCCAAAAAATCTATTCCGTTATCAATTAACTGTAACTTTGTTTTAGAAAAATTTAGTTTTAAATCAAGAGTATTGTTCAAAAATTCATCTATCTTCTCAATTAAGATCTGCAAACTTTCTTTATCTCTACCCAATATTATAAAATCATCTACGTAACGTAGGTAATAACTACATTTTAACACTCTTTTAACAAACTGGTCTAATTGATTTAAATACAAATTAGCAAAGAA
>CAZNYQ010000012.1:0-13871 GCA_964577395.1 uncultured Candidatus Saccharibacteria bacterium
ATCTAATTAGTATTTTGAAGACTTCTTTCTTTCCATTCATTTAATGTTTCGTATTTCCGTCCGCTCTTCAAGCACCTTTTCTTTCGGCAATGACTTAATTCAGCGACCTCTTTTTCCTTCTTTCAAGCTCTCTTCTGAGTTCGCTCTTCTTTCTAAGTGCCAAGAGTGAGTCTTTAGAAGCTTTTCTATAACTATCAGATTCTGTTTTTATATCTGGGTTAATCGGTTGAAATGGTGCGTGTCTTTTTCCACTCCAGGTCCATTGTCTCTTCTGCTCGGCAATCTTCTCATTTACCCATTGTCTAAGCCATGCTACTCTTAATTCTGGAATCGTCATCTCTTTTAGTCCATGCTCAAAGTCATATATTTCTCCGGCAAATTTAGATGCACTATCTATTTCTTCTTCTATCTTTTCTGGAGTAATGCCAGCCTCGTTAAGGCTTCTGAAGCAGGGAGTTATATTATTGAGTAAGCCAGGGTGCATTGAGTTCTTGTATGCTTCCGGATCTTCTAGGTATTTTCTGTATTCCCCAACCCAATATCGCCCTCTGTTTTCTGCTTCTGCCATTACTTCGGCCTTTCCAGGATCTTCTATTCTGGTTTCTTCTTTTGGGTCTTGCTCCTCGTTAGGCAAAGGAGTAACCTCTGGGTTTCTCATAAATTTATAATACACAAATATAAGTTAATTTACTCTATTTTTATTTTACCATATTCCCAAAAAAGACAAAAATACCCAAAAAGCCACGACAGACATAGCTTTGATAAATAGAAGGGTGGCTAACGGGACTCGAACCCGTATCGCTAGGACCACAACCTAGTGCTCTACCCTTGAGCTATAGCCACCATATTAAAAAACACTTTAAAAAGTATTTTATATTTGCTTTTTAAATATCTTAACTCGCTAAATAGACTTCATCGCCTTCTTTAACTTTCTGATCAACCTTAACGCCAAATTCATCTCCTTTTTTAGCTTTTTCAATATCTTGGTGTTCAACCTGTATTGAAGTAATCTGCTGGTTAAAGTCTGTCGTATGTCCTTTAAAATGAACTGTATCACCTATTTTTATTTCTCCATCAGTTAACTTAATAATTCCAACCTTGATATTGCTAAAATAGTGAGTTATTTTACCAATTAATTTTTCTTCGGCCATAAATATATGACACAAATATGTTTATATTTTAACAGAAATGGTCTAAAAATACAAGAAAAAACCGCTTACTTAAAAGCGGTTTTAAAGATTCTTTTAATTAAGAGCAAGCTTTGTTTCATGAACAATCAGGGTCTGTTATGGAAAAAACTAGTTTTGTTGACTTTTGCTCGTAATCAAAGCTAGCTCCTTCAAATTTTGCCCTACCATTCACATTGAATTTCCATGGTAAGGGATAACACAAATTCTCCTGATGAGCTATATAATCTTTTGTAGCTTTATCATCTAACTGAATTTCAGAGATGACACAAACTATTACATAGAATAAGGATAAATCATACGCCTGACTATTTGTTTTAGGTTTGTATAAATAAATACTCTGGGATACATTTGTTCCCCATGGCTGATCCCATGCACTAAAATAGCTCATTGTGTCGCTCTCGGCTCGGCCGTAGAAATTAACTTGCTCAAATTCTTCTAAATGAGGGAAATCAGGCAACTTGTCTACCTTAAAAGAACTCATTTCTTGCCTCCTTTTATTAGTTTATTTCTCTTTTATCATACAAGCTCATGCTAGTCAACACATTGACAATTCAAAAAGAATATATTAGATTAGTAGAAACAATAGGGAGGTAAAATATGTTCTTGGATAGTGATGTTTTGGAAAAAAGATTAAATAAATATTTACTCTTTTTTAAAAAAGTTCTGGGACTTGCTTTAATCATCTTTTACGTCGGAGGATTTTCTCTAACATTATCACGTGTTCTTAATCCAGTTGTTTTGCTTGCTAGTACTAATACGGGTAGCATGATAGGCTGGCCATTAATGTTTGTAAAAGAAGAAAATGAAGGAGGTGATGTAAATTAAAAAGTTTGTCGTTTTAGAAAAGTATAAGGAGGATAGCGTGAAATATTTCAAACTGACAATTATACTTATTAGTCTTTTGCTAATTAGTGTAATGGGCTTTGCTCAAGAAACGCAAACTTCTTCTGAAACGTTAACTGATATTGAAAAAGTTTATCAACATTTCAGCGAAGATGACATCATCAATATTCCTTACGATGAAACAATTCAGCTATGGCTTGAAGAAGCTATTATAATCCTTAAAGAGGAACTCAGCGTCCCTGAAGACTTAAATGAAGAGGATGAAGAAGTTGTTGATAATTTTATAGTCAGTTCTGACAAAAAAGATATTGTCAACAAATTGGCACAACTCTATTATACCTTAGCTAACGTTTTTCTCTCTGGGGCAGACTACGAAAAACAAACCTATGAAAAAGGAAAACATTGGGGGATTAAAAGTTTACGAATGAGTCCTGAGTTTGCTGAACTCGAGCAAGATCAGGGTTTTATTAAAGCAGTCGAGAATGCAACCGACTATGCTGCTCTGTATTGGACAAGTTCTAATTGGTTAAGGGTAGCAGAATTTGATAAAATAGCTGCAATTTTTGCTAATGTTCCTAAAAAAAGCGAAGCTATTTTAAAAAGATGTCTTGAATTAAAACCTGATTATGTTTGTTATGGACCTTACAGATCTTTAGGTGCTTTTTGGGGAGGTTTACCTCGTCTTCCTATGGGGCATTTTCGCAAGAATCTCAGTGAAGCTCAATACTACTTATGCCAAGTAGTCTCTAATGGATTAGGCTGTTGTGATGATTATACTCCAATTGATCCTTTGTGCGATGATTATTTAGAAAATCGCACTTTCTTCGCTGAATTTTATCTAATAGAAAAAGGTTTCTCAGAAAAGGCGCGAGAAGTTCTTGAAGGTGTTCTTGCCGAGCCTATCGGCGATAAATATCCCTTTATGAATGCTTACGCTCAAGATAATGCAAGACAACTTCTTGAGAATCTCTAAGAATTAATAACCCCGATGGCAAGTCGGGGTTTTTCATGAAAGAAAATAGGTTTTAATATTGTATTATATATATCCAGATTAATGAAAAATTTATCTAAAATTAACGATGTGAAGCTCGTTGTTTTAGTGCAGGAAAAAGATCAAGAGCTTTATAGGGAAATTATTAAGCGCTATCAAAACGGGCTGTTTCGTTATGTTATGTATTTAATTAGAGATCGGCATAAAGCAGAAGACGTTGTTCAAAACACTTTCATAAAAGCTTTTGTTAATTTAAAATCATTTAATAAAAAGAAAAAATTCTCAAGTTGGATTTATCGTATTGCTCATAATGAAGCTATGAATGAAATAAAAAAATATAGAAAAGAAATATATCTTACCAAAGAAAGCTGGTTTAAAAAACGCTTAGCAAGCCAAGAAAATATTACTCAAGATTTAGAACGTAAAGAATTGCTTCAACAACTTAAAAAAAATCTTAACAAGATTCCTTTTCAATATAGAGAAATATTAATTTTACATTTCTTAGAAGAAAAATCATATAAAGAAATTAGCGACATTTTAAGAATTTCTGTTAGCGGAGTAGGAAGTCGTATTAACAGAGCTAAAAAAATGCTCCGTCAAGAATATAATAAAAATTATGAAAAAAAACAAAATTAAACAAGACTTTTCTCAAAAAGTAATGAAAGTAATTCAAGAGAAAAAAGTTAAAATGAAACCAAGAATGTATTTTATATTGTCATCTTTACTTTTAGGATTAGGCTTTTTTTCGTCTCTTTTAATAGCCATTTTTCTAATTAATGCAGTATCTTTTCATCTTAGAATCCATCGACCTTTTGAATATTTACATTTTGGCAAGCCTGGTTATATGCCTTTTATATATAATTTCCCTTGGCTACTGTTAATCTTTGCGATTATTACTATTGTATCTGGTATTTTGATGCTTAAGAAATATGATATTTCTTATCAAAAAAGTTTTTTAGGGATAATAACTGTTTTAATTTCTTTAATTATTCTTTTTGGAGTCACTTTTAGCTTTATTGCTCCTCAAAAAAGATTCTTACACCCAATGCCGAATAAAATTCTTTGGCAAAAAAAAGCTATCTTGCAAGATAATTGGCTTATAGGCAAAATAGTATCCTTAGATAAAAAAGAGAAATTATTAGATTTGTTAATTGATAAAAATAAGACTGTTAAAGTCTCTTATCGCAAAGCACAGTACAATCATAATTTAGATATTTACCAAATTATTAAAATGTTCGGTAAATGGGAAAAAGATCTTTTCATAGCAAAAATTATTAAACCAACTAGAACTAATTTTCAATATATCTCGCCTTCTTTAAAACATAATAGAATAAATTATTAATAAGTTTTTGAAAGAAACTCCTGTCAATTTTGTATTACATATATGAAGATGTAATTATTAATTGAAAGGAGGTGATAATATGAAAAAAATATCTCTTACACTTGCAATCTTAGGAATCTTAGCTGTTACAGGTTTTGTGCTTATTAGTTCAGTTTCAGCTGCAGATTTCTTCCCTCACAAAAACTTTAATGAAGATAAAATGGAAATAATGGCAGAAAGATTTAATCTTGATCCTGCAGATATTAGCAATGCTTTAGAGCAAGGAACACTCAAAGGATTTCTTGAAGAAAATGACATTGAGTTGCTCCAAAAAAGATTCGGTAAAGGCAAAGAAAGGATGTTAAGCGCTAAAGCTGAAATCTTAGGTATGGGCGAAGAAGAACTAATTGAAGCACATCAAAATTGCTTGAATAATTTACTAGAAGAAAAAGGTATAACTCAAGAAGAATTTCAAGAAAAAATGCACAATCTTATGCAACAGAAAGCTCTTGAAGGGATGCAGGAACAAGGCTTATCTGAAGAAGAAATCCAAACAAGATTACAACGAATGCAGACAAGACAAAATGAAGGACCAAGAAAGGGTTTTGGATTTTTTAACAGATTTTAGTTGGTTATCCTATCAACAAATGACGGGAAAGCGCGCACCCGTCTTTTGTTTTTTTAATTGAAAATTATTTGACTTGTATGTTAAAATAAAATAATTAAAAATGTGTTTAAGTGATTATTAATATTATGAAAAAGACTTTTTATAATACTATTTTTGCAATTTTAGCTCTCTTGCTTATTAGCTCTCTTTTTATTCCCTCCCTTACACAAGCTGAAGAAGAGTGTCCTTTTGATGAAAAAACTTGGGAAGATGAAGCTTCTCAACAATTAGCTAAAGAGAGATTAAAAATATATTTCTTTTATGGGGCAACTTGTCCTCATTGTGCTGCTGAAAAAAAATTTCTTAGCCAATTAGCAGAAGAATATCCCCAAATTGAAATAGAAAGTTATCTAAATACTAATCCTAAATATCAATCTCTTCTAAGAAATTTGGTTTCTAAGCATAATGCTCAAAAATATCTTGGTCTTGTTCCGATGACTTTCGTAGGAAATGAATTTTTTCTTGGGTATGATAATGAAGAGGGTATTGGCCAAAAAATTGAATGTTCTATTAAAAGTCAGCTTTATGGCTTAGCTCATAGCATATCTAAGAAAAAGCCTACCAGCAAAGATTTGGATTTACCTTTTATAGGAAAACTTGATCCAGAAAAATATTCTTTGCCTATTTTAACAATTATTTTAGGAACTTTGGATGGATTTAATGTTTGTTCTCTGGGAGCTTTGGTCTTTATTTTAGGTCTTGTTTTAGCTTTAAAATCACGCCATAAAATTCTTCTTTTTGGAGGTATTTTTATTCTAACAACAGCTATAATTTATGGACTACTAATGATAGTCTGGTATCAAATATTTAACAAATTATGCTCATATATTGACATTATGCATTTAATTGTAGGCGGTATTGCTTTGATAGGAGCTTCCTATTTTGCGCGCCAGTTTATTAAATTCCAAAAAGAAGGAGTTGCTTGCAGCTCAGCTGGTAGCCAAACGATCGGTAATTTAACATCAAAATTAAAAGAAACTTTTCAAAATAGCCATAATTTATTAATAATTATTGGTGCTATTTTAGTTTTTGCTGCTGTTATAACAATTATTGAATTTCCTTGTTCAGCGGCTGTTCCTGTTGTATATACAGGTATCTTAGCTCAAGCAGGTCTTTCAAAATTAACTTACCTAGCATATATTAGTGGTTTTGTCTTTCTATATATGTTAGATGAAATCATTGTTTTTGCTATTGCTGTTTCAACAATGAAATTATGGCTTACTTCTCAAAAAGCTACTAAATACATTACTTTAGCAGAAGCTATCATTCTCGCTCTGTTAGCTTTTTATTATTTATTTGGCTGGTTAATTTAAATTTATGACAAGCATTACAATTTCTATTATCGGCTTGTTGGTCAATCTATTTTTAGCTATTACAAAAGCAATTTTAGGATTTTTCCTTCATTCAACCGCTTTAATGGCTGAAGCTTTGCATTCAGGTATGGATGTTATCTCTTCTATTGTCGCTTTTCTGGGTATTAAAAGTGCTCGCAAGCCGGAAGAAAAAAAATATCCTTACGGACATTACCGCAAGGAACCTTTAGCTGGTTTCGTCATTGTAATTTTTTTAGCTTTATCTGGTGTATGGATTCTTTATGAAGGCATATCCCGAATTATCCTGCAAGGCGAAGTTGCTACTTTCTCTTATTGGGCTTTGGTTTTATTAGCCCTATCAACTATTTTAAATGAAATTACAGCTCGCTTAAAATTTAGTCAAGGCGGTAAGGATAAGAACTTAGCTTTAATTGCCGATGCTGAGCATGATAGAGCTGATGTTGTTGCTTCCATCGGAGTTTTAATCGGCTTCTTTTTTATTAAATATTTTCCTTTAATTGACGGTTTTCTGGCAATCATTATTGGAATATATATTCTTTATGAAAGCTGGCATTTAGGCAAAGAGATAACTGATTCTTTAGTTGATAAAGCTGATTTAGAATTAGAAAAAAAATTAAAAAGATATTTTAAAAAACAAAATATTGAATTTGAAGAGTTAAAAACCCGTAAGGTTGGTGCTATTAGTTTTGCAGACATTAAATTAAAACTCAACGCTGATTTAGAGGTTGCTAAAGCTTCTCAAATTATCCAAGATTTACAGAAAGAACTCTTGGATAAATTTGAAGAATTAGCCCAAATAAATATTGGCTTAACTTCTCATAAAATTTCTTCTGGCATTATTAGGCCTCGTTGGGGAAGAAGATACGGCTTTGGAAAACAAGGACAAAAACCAACTCAAATAGGTCCTCCAAAAAAAGGCAAAAGAATAGTTGTTCCCCTTGAAAAAAATAATTTAAGCAATCATTTCGGAAGTGCTGAATATTTATTGGTAGATGTTGCAAATGAAAAGATTAAAACAAAGCAAAAAGTAAAGAATATATATTTCCAACCTGATGCTTCTCATGGAGTTAAGTTTTTAAAAACTCTTCAAGCTGATGAAATTTGGCTAAAAGATATTGGATCAGAAGCTAAGACTAATCTTGCTGCCCAAGGAATAAAAATTAAAAAAATTGCTCAAGAAATTCAATTAAAAGATCTAAGGTTTAAATAAAAAAACCCTCAATCTTAAAGATCGAGGGCAAATTGGGTAAATTCCTCACCTTCTATTTCTATAGGAACAACCCAACTTTTCAGTATAGTAACCGTAACATCACGATTACCACTACCGCTCTTATGCCAGAAAACATATTCCGGCATTATGCTATTTTCTTCTGCTAGTCTATAAAGAATATTGATGCTAGCTTGGTTTTTTACCAAATCTTGGATATCATCCTTGGTGAGATTAGGAGTGATATCCAATGTTACTGTTGTATATTCTACGACCTTATCTTTTAAATTGGGGCAATCTATGTGCCCCTCGACCCTGCACTTAAATCTCTTCTGACAGAAGCCTTCAATGCTCTGAACTGTCTTCAAAATATTCCTCCTTAAAGAACTCTTATTTAATTTAATTATAACATAAAATATATAAAAAGCAATATATGAAAATATATTTAACAAAGAATCCTTCAAATATTAGTCTTTTAATGAGACGACTTAGTTATCATCCTGATAAAAAACAAAAAAAAGATAGCTTAAGCTTTTCTAAAAGATTAGGTTCAGCTGACTATCCTAAGTATCATATATATATTAATAAAGATAACCAAGGTAAAACTTATCTTCATTTACATCTTGATATGAAACAACCTTCATATAAGAATATTCATGCTCATAGCGCAGAATACGAAGATAGCGCTTGGCTTAATCAAGAAAAAGAAAGAATTGAAAATCTTTTAAAAGCTGTGGATAATTAAAACTGGAGGTTTAAATAATTTTTGATAAAATATTAATATATGAAAAGTTCAAAAATATCTAAAATTAATGTTAAAAGAGTTTTAAAAAATGCTCCCGAAGCTAAAGTTTTTAGGACAGCTGATGGGAAGAAATTATATAACATTCATGAATTGCTAGAAGCTTTAAAGACTATGTCAGAAGATGTTTTTCATCAACATGTAAATGCTAAGAAAAATGATTTTATCCCTTGGGTTAAATTAGTTTTAGGTGATCGAAAATTAGGCAGAAAATTACGTTGGACAACTACTAGAGAAACAAGCATCAAAAAAATCAAAGACCATCTAGATGCGCATTATATTTAAAACAACTTTTCAATTAATTAAAAAACCTTTTTAATTAAAAGGTTTTTCTTTTTTATGCTAATTAAATTAAAGGTTATTCCTAATGCCAGCTCTAATCAAATTATTGAAAAAACTCCTACTTTTATGAGAGTAAAAATTAAGGCTGCGCCTGAGAAAGGAAAAGCAAATAAAGAATTAATTAAATTTTTGGCCCAAGAACTAAATGTTAAAAAAGGTAATCTTAAGATTAAAAGTGGCTTAAAAAAACATAACAAAATTGTTGAAGTGATATAAAAAAGGGCAATGTCGTCTTAACATTGCCCTCATCTATCCATCAGAAGAAGACTGAAGCACTAAAGACAAAATTAAAGTAAGCTTTGTCTCCATACCTATCTTCCTGCCAAACTTCTTGAACAGCACATTCTAATGTGCTGTTTTTTCCTATAAACCTCAATCCCATAAAATTTGCTAGACTATCTGACCTATAATAGGTCTTATGATCTAAGAAATATGTCCTAGCCATTCCAAAAAATACTCTCAATTTATTGCCCAGTGACGCATCACCGGCAATAGAACTATACTCATTTGCCGGAGGTGTTAAATTGAAAAAACCATTCAGTCGAAAGCCTATCGGGCAGGTTCTTACATCGATTGTAAAACCAGCATTTCCATAATTCAGCCCTTCGGTAGCTATTGCGCTAAAAGAAGCAGAAAGAGAATCTTCGGAAAAACTACCTTTCCAATAACCCATAGAATAGGAATCATCGTAAGTAATTACACCAACTCCTGTTGAAAGAGATAAGCTATTGAACATACCTCCAATGCCAATTTGATGGCTAAGGGTTACGGATTTTCCGTAAACACTAATATCAAATTGCATATCCAAAAAAATTGGATACCCAACTTGAGCATTCGCGCCTATGTATGTTCCTCCTGGCAACTCTCCCCCCGTCCATAATGAAACACTTCCCAAAACGGACAGGGAAATAAAGAGAGCAGTTACAACAGTAAGCAATACTATCTTTTTCATTCTGCACCTCCTATTTGATTATCTTTATTATATCAAAAAACAATCTTTTGTCAATAAAATCCTTGACATTTAATAATTTATAAGTTAGTATAAGAATAATTTAAGAAAAAGGAGGCAAAATGAAAAAGAAAGTTGGCGGTGCAGTCTTGGCAATGTTCATATTTTTCGCTGTGGGCGCTTTGGCAGATTCAATCGTTTTAAAAGATGGAACAAGAATCTGTAATTACAAAAACGAGTTTGAAGATCTTGTTCCTACAGTCGAAATATGTTCAAAGAGAATTGAGCCAGATGAGCCAATCTGGTTCAATTTAAAAAAAGAGGGCTACATGCCTGTATGGACATATTTCCTTGTTGACGGAGAACTTGTCAATAAGGGATTCTATAAACTACCTGGGTTGAAGTCAATAACTCCAGTTAGCCGATATAACAACGGAAATTGGTTAACGGGGTATCATACGTTAACAATTATTATGACACCTATCAGGAGGGTTGAATTTCCATGGCCCTGGGCACCCTTTATTCTTACAAGCAATGAGTGGTTAGGATATCCGCCATGTGGATATGTGACAGTAACCAATACATGTTTTCTAACATGCTCGTGTTACAAATCTCCTTGTTGCTGTCACTAAGATTCAGGACGCGCAATCAGACGATTGCGCGTTTTTTTTCATCAATACTCTTGACATAGAAATAAGTTTATGATAGTATATAAATAGATTGCTGGAAACAACAAAAATATAAAGGAGGAAACATGAAGAGAAGTGCATTGTTTGCAGTAGGGTTATTGCTTTTGTCCCTGGCAATAGCAGGATGCGGTTTTTTAAACCAAACCCCAACCGTCCAAATTATTGCATCACCGGCAAGTGGTGATGCTCCCCTAGATATAACTTTTACAGCAAAGGCAACAGATGACGGACAAATTGTCCTCTACGAATGGGATTTTGGAAACGGCAATGTTGGATCAGGAAAAACGGCAAACACAAATTACCCTAATTCAGGAACGTATACAGTGACTGTCACTGTAACTGACGATGGTGGTAAAACTGCCAGAGCAACACAAACAATCCAGGTATTTAACCCTGGGCCTTTGTGCGACGGAATCAGCGTCAAGAACATAACAGGTGGCGCTTGTACATCCCCATTCTGCGCCGGCGATGTGCTGAGATTCTTTCCGCAAAACGCTAGACATCCAGAAGGAAAAGACATTACTGCTTACAAGTGGGATTTTGGAGATGGAACGATAAATTACGGTTCTACTGTAGATCATAGGTTCATGACAGTGGGACAATGGAACGTCGTTCTTACTCTGACTGACTCAGAAGGAGTAAGTAACAGTTTTAGCAAGCAAATCACAGTACAGCAGTGTTGCTACTGTTTGCCTAAAATCTTCATAGAGAAGGTTAGTGATTGCCTTCTAGTAGGACATAAAATAACCCTAAGAGGGAATTGGGAAGATAGGTGTTGTGCGTGTAGCGAAGAGACAAGTACGCACACATTAAACACGCTTTCTCTCCTTGACTCTCAAGGAATTTGTCCTGAAGCACCGCCTTGCGATCCATGTCCATGCCCTTGCCCTAGTCCATGTTATGATGGAAAATGGGAATGGCGTATCTCATACAATGGAGATCTGGTCAAGGCAGGAAGCAATAGGTACATTACCTTTGTACCTTGTTGTGCGGGAGAGTATAAGGTTTTCCTCTACTATACGTGTGGCAGCAAATCAACTTATACGACTAAGACTTTTGAAATTGAATAAAGTTTCCAGCAAAAGGGCTACTTTAGCAGTAGCCCTTTTTAAATACTATTAACATTTTTTTAAAAATTTGATAAAATACTTTTATGGAATTTAAAGGAAAAATTTTAAAACAGCTCATTATTTTAATAGCTGTTTTTATCATTTTTCCTTTAAATATCCTTGCCTACTTTCAAGATGAAGATAGGGTAGAAAACAATCTTTTCCAAATTGGAAAATTTGGTTTTGAATTAAATGAAGGAGAAATATATTTAAATAATATTACACCTCAACAATATGGAGTAAAGGCAGTTAGTTTAAAGCAAAAAAATCTTATTCCTTTAAAATATAATATCTCGGCTGATTTTTTGGCTGGTGGTTTGTGTACTAAATTACATCTTAAAGCTCTAATGGATGGTGAAGCTTTATGGGAAGGAGATTTAAGAGACTTTAATTATCATGTCAATGCCTTAATTTTAGAAGATAATTGGCAGTTAGAATTATCTTTAAATGATACAAATTCAACTGTACAAAACAAAAATTGTCAATTTCAAATTAAAATAGCTGCGTGGCAGCAAAATTTACCAGATAACTCGCAAGGTTTTACTCAAGATGAAACAGTTATGGTTCAAGCATCTTCTGGTAATTGGCAAGGCGGTGTTTTCTTAAATGAATTTCTACCTAACCCAGCTGGCATAGCTTTTGGGTATGATTTTGGAGAAGATGGCGATGAAATGCCTCAAGGAGAATGGATAGAACTATACAATACAAGTCCTAATTATATTGATTTAAAAAATTGGTATTTAAGAGATGAAGCCAATCATACCATTTTAATTACAGATGATAATACTCAACCTTCCCCTGCTATAATTAACGGACATGGCTGGCTTGTTGTTTATTTAAATCAAGCCATTTTAAATAACTCTTCTTCTCATAGCCAACCGGCAGATACAATCTATTTATATGATAACAATAACAATCTAATTGATTCTTATTCATATTTCGGCACTAATTGCGAACAGGTACCAACGCCTGGTTTAGATAATCCTGATAATCCGCCTAATGATTGTAATAAAATCTGCGCTGTGCCGGGTAATAAATCCTATGCTCGCATTCCGGATGGTGAGGGAGCTTGGTATGATCCTTTTCCAACTCCAGGCAAAGCTAACAGTTTAACCGCTTCAACCACTGCAATCAATGAATTAGATTTAGGAAATAACACAACCAGCCAATTAAACTTTTCTTCAAATTCAACCACTCCGCTTCATTTATCAAACAATACTTCGTCTGGTTTAAAATAATATTATGAAAGTTTATTTCTTAGATATTAGTGTAAAAAAATTAATGATAACTTGTTTGAATTACGCATAAGAGGAATTCAGGAAGTAAGAATATTTTATACATTTCATAATGATTCTATTGTACTTTTATATACATTTGTTAAAAAAACTTGGAATATTCCTAAGAAAGAATTATATAAGGTTAAACAAAAATTAAAAAACTTGACTAGCTCATAACATATAAGTTATACTATAAGTAACATGGAAAATTATGATAAATTTAAAAATAAATTACTAAAGGATAGAGAGTTAAAAAAAGCCTATGATAAATTAGGCCCAGAATTTGATTTTATCCGTACCTTCATTCAAAAAAGGGTTAAAAAAGGATTAACCCAAAAAGAGCTTGCAAAAAAAATTGGCACAAGACAATCTGCAATTTCTCGACTAGAATCAGGCACTTGTAACCCAAGCTTTAGAATGCTTAAAAAAGTTGCCCAAGCTTTAGATTCAAGAATTAAAATTTCTATTCATTAGTTGTAACTAAAGAAAAGGCAAGCAATTAATACATTAAACTTTTCTTCAAATTCAACCACTCCGCTTCATTTATCAAACAATACTTCGTCTGATTTAGAATAAAATATAAATTGATAAATTTCAGCTTTACTAATTTTTAATACTAATAAAATAAGCATTTGTCTGCTTTTTTAATGTATTTAAAAAACAGATATAGAATATATCTGTTTTTTTGTATCCTATTTAAAATATATTAATTTGAAGGAAGACTCATTTGTCTTGCTTCTCTACTGTCTCCCCTACCTATTGCTAAAAGATAGCTAAAGAAAATGAGAATTAAGAAAAGAATTAACCATGCATACAAGCATTCAAGAATTAAAAGCAAAATCAAGAAGATAAGAATTAAAATTAAACCAACTAGAGTTATTTTTTGAGCTCTTTTTTTATCTTGAGCGTATGTGTGCCAGAATAGAAGCGTTCCTAGGGCAGAGATAATAAAAACCCATAAAGGCAAACAAAGATACCCTGATAGATAAAGAATTGCTGCTACAATTAAATGAAGAGCTGTCCAAGCAAACCAACTAATAAATTCTTTCTTATCTTCTTTCTTTGTAAAGCAGCATCTATATAAGGGATAAAGAGCTAAAATAAGGAGCACCCACCAAGGGAAACAATCAAAGCAAACTGTTCCAAAATC
>CAZNYQ010000013.1:0-74465 GCA_964577395.1 uncultured Candidatus Saccharibacteria bacterium
TCAAGAAAGATTTTCTGGACAGCGTCAGCGTCTTCTTGGTACCAACTTTGAGCAGTCATCGCTTGTTTCACAAAGATTGCAAGCTGTTCATTCTGTCCTTGTTGCCAAGAAAGCATATCCATACGAGAGGTAGGTCTATTGGTAGCTTGTAAATAAATTGCTAAATTATTAGGATCAGTAGCGAAGCGAATAAATTGCCATGCTTCTTTAGGATGAGCAGAAAAGCGTGAGACAGCTTGTCCCCAATAATTAGCATAATTAATATCTTGGCTGCTATCTTTAAGCTGAGGTACGGGAGCTACCTTATAATTTAAATTAGGATTTCTGCTTTCAAAAGTATTCATTAAGTAAGAATATCCTATTGTCATTACGGCATCAACTTCAGCAAAATCATCAATTGAATAGTCTCTTTTGCGATTCCATGTATAAACTTCTTTACGTGGATTAGCAAAAGACGTGTAAAATTCTAGAGACTGTTCACCAGGACTATAAGCAACTCCATTGGCTGTAATAGTTTTATCAAAAGTAGCACTTTCAAGATTGCTTGCCACCATTTGCGTACCTGATTGTAACATAATCCAAGCAAGAATATCGGCAGCTTGATTAACGTTATTTGAAGTGCCAAGAGTTGCTCCTGCTCTCTGAATATTTCCCCACGGGTCTTTTTTGGTAACATATTTAACGGTTCTTATGAAATCTTCCCATGTTTCAGGAGGGGTTAAAATCCAAGCTTCGTCTGGATTTTCCCTATAAATTTCTTGCAAAACCCCTTCATTATAGTAAAGAGCTAAAGTATCAACTGACAGAGGTATGGCATAGATTTGATTGTCAATAATGAAATCAGTGCTAGCTACTGGCATAAAGGTATTACCATACTGCTTAACCGTCATACCAATATCTTGATTATCCTGAGGTAAGGGATAGATATGGTTTTTATGTTTGGGAGCCCAGGTATTGTGAATCGAAAAAATATCAGGTCCTTCTCCTAAAGACCAAGCATCTAATAAAGATCTCTCGTATTCTTCATAAGAAAACTTTTTATATCTAATTGTTATCCATGGATATTGTTGATTAAAACGGCTGATAAGCGAAGCATATTTATCAGAATCATCGAAAACACTCCAAAATTCAAGTGTAATAGGATCAGGAGTTTTTGGGATTCTCCAAATGATAAATCCCCCCAATAAAATAAATAAAAGCACGCCTACAACAATTAAAAAAATGAGCTTTTGTTTAGAAATATATCTTGTCATTATATATAAGAATAGCTAGTTTATTTTTTAGTATAAATAAGACCGTAATGATAAGAGTCAGGTTGAAAAGCTTCTTCAAACCTTAACTCTAATTTGCTAGTCATTTTTTTAAGCTCTTCTGGAGAGATGCGCCATCCTTTATCAGTTGTAAAGTAATTATCAGGTAGCCAATCAATAACAATCATTTTCCCGCCGGGTTTCAGAACTCTTACAGCTTCCTTTAAAATAGCTTCCTTTTCTTTAGATTGAAAAAGGATATTGGCTAGAAAGACAATATCTTGAGAGGTCTCTCTTAAATTTGAGCCGCGTTCCTTTTCAAGATTGGCATGAACAGTTTTAATGTTAAAAATACCATTACTTTCAGCTCTTTTTTGAATAAGCTGTAAAACATTTTCTAAAACATCAACAGCTGTTACTTGACCTTCTTTACCGACAAGCTCTGCTAGGGGTAGAGTAAAATATCCAGAACCACAACCAAAATCTGCTACATAGAAACCAGATTTAATGATTTTTAAACCCGAGAGAAGTTGTTTAGGATTAAGAAATCCGCCTGTACCAAACATAAATTATAAATGAGTTAAAAATTAACTTTAGAAAATGATAAAATCAGCTACTTCATCATCTTTTTTAAGCTTCATAATTTTTACTCCTTGAGTATTGCGACTTAAGAGAGGAACATTTTTAAGATCAGTTCGAATAACCTTGCCTTTTTTAGAAATGACGATTAGATTTTCTTCATCATTTAAGACAAGAGCACCGGCTAAAGGTCCTGTTTTAGGAGTTACCTTAAAAGCTTTAATACCTGAACCGCCTCTTTTTTGAGTACGGAATTTAGAAATAGCCGTTTTCTTACCTAAGCCTTTTTGACTGATGAAAAGCAAGTTTTTGTCTTCGTTTTTTTGAATAACAACCATCTTTTTTACTACATCATCTTGACGTAGTCTAATTGCTTTAACCCCCATAGAATTTCTGCCCATTGATCGAATCTCTTGAGCGGTAAATTTAACTGATTGCCCATTTTTTGTTACCAAAAATATTTTATCTTCTGCTGACACAAGAGAAGACCAAGATAAAGTATCAGATGGTTTCAATTTAATAGCGCGAATGCCTGATCTTCGAATATTTGAAAAATCTTTAATAGGTGTTTTTTTAATTATACCATGCTCGGTTGCCATAACAATGTGGAGATTTGAAATTTTCTCCATATCTGCTTTTCTAAGAGCTAGAACAGCTGTTATTCTTTCTTGATTATTCGTTTCTAAAAGATTAACGATAGGCTTGCCTTTGGATGCTCGACTACCTTCAGGTACTTCGTAAGCTTTTAAAGATAAGACCTTGCCTGTATTGGTAAAGAAGAGAATAGTGTCAGTTGTCGAGGCAAAGAAGAAATGCCTTACCATATCTTCTTCTTTAGTGGTAATACCAGCAACTCCAATACCTGCCCTGCCTTGTTTATGATAAGTTTCAATAGGTGAGCGCTTAATATAGCCGTCTTTTGTTATAGCAATAACAACGTCTTTCTCTTGCACTAATTGTTCTTCACTGAATGCTCCTAATGCTTGCTGGAAAACGCGGGTACGACGAGTGTCACCATAAGTTTTTTTAATCTCAAGTAATTCTTTCTTAAGAAAAGCTTTAATCTTTTGAGGGCTTGCGATTAATTCCTTTAATTTTTTAATAAGTTCCTTTTTTTCCTTCAACTCATCTTCAATTTTTTTTCTCTCAAGACCTGCAAGACTCTGCAAGCGCATCTTTAAAATTGCCTCAGCTTGCTTAACGCTGAATTTGAATTTTTGAATAAGATTTTTTTGAGCTACTTCTTTGTTTTTAGAAGCTTTAATAGTTGCAATAACCTCTTCAATATTTTTAATAGCTTTACTGAATCCTTCTAAAATATGGGCGCGGGCTTCAGCTTGCTTTAATTCATACTCTGAGCGCCTTTTGATAACAATTAATCTATGCTCAATAAACTTTTCTAAAATTTCTTTTAAAGAGAGTACTTGAGGTTGAATACCATCTACTAAGGCCAAAAGGTTAAGATGATATTTTTTTTGTAAATCTGTTAATTTATATAATCTATTTAAAACACGTTTTGGTTGAAAGTTCTTTTTAAGCTCAATAACAATGCGAATGCCTTCTTGATTAGATTCATCACGGATGCCCTTAATGCCTTTAATCTTTTTATTTTTGACGAGTTGAGCCATTTTCTCAACCAAGGTTGCTTTATTCACTTGCCAGATTATTTCTGAAACAATAATTTGATATCCCTTGTTTTTTGGTAGCTCCTCAATATCTGCCTTAGCGCGACAGACAAAAGAACCCTTGCCTTGAGAATATGCTTCGGTGATTGCTTTTTTATCATAAATAGAGCCGCCGGTTGGGAAATCGGGTCCAGGCATAATTTCAATTAAATCTTGGGATGTTTTTTTAGAATCATTAATTAAAGCAATTGTAGCATCAATAGTTTCTGATAAATTATGAGGAGGAATATTGGTTGCCATACCAACCGCAATACCAACAGATCCGCCTAACAGTAAACCGGGGACCTTAGCAGGCAAGACGCTGGGTTCTTTTCGAGAATTATCGTAATTGGGAATCCATTTAACAGTATCTTTATCAATTTCTTTTAGATATTCATTGCTAATCTTTTCCATCTTAGCCTCTGTATTATGATTAATGAAACCATTTGCTATAAAAGAGTGACATTTACTATTTACCCTGATAGAGTAAACATTTTCTTTTTTGCTAAGTTTTTTAATTGAACTGACTTTATTAAAATAAAACTTATTATTAAGTAGCCACTCTAATAAAGCTGCATCCTGTTTGTTAATTAATTTTTTTAAAGAAGAAAAGTTTTTCTCTAACTTGTTATAGCGATCAAAATTATTTTTCTTTATAAATTCCTGCTTATACCTACTTCTTAAATATTTGTTTATAAAAGGAATTTTATCATGTCGGCTTATCCTGTTACTATTCATTTTTTTAGTTTCTTCTAAGATATTTTTCTTTCTTTCTGAAGAAAAGTTAATTTGCTCTTTGAATTTATTAATATTATTTATACCTGTTATTAATAATTTGAAACATTGATTTCTTTTATCTTGATAGGGAAGGGTAGTAGTAATTCCAAAATTAAGTAAGAGAACTTTAAGCTGATTGATAAGTTTTTTACTTTTTGAATGATAAGCTAATTCAATAACTTTTCCATTATGACGTTTATCTTGGTTGAGAGAAACAGAACCGTCTCCTTCGAAAAGACCCTGCAAGAAAGCTCTGATAATTTCTTTTCTTGATTTGAGGACTATAAAAGGTATTTCTTTTTTATCAGACAAATTGTTTGCTAAGCCAATGTTTTTAAGAAAATTAACCACCACTTGATGGTAAATAGAAAGTTCTTGACAGTTACCACTTAGCTGTCTTTCATAGACTTCTATTTTGCTAAATTGTTTTGTAATAATATTTTTTACTTTATTGTAAAAATCTTTATCTTGATTAGGAAAGAAAATTTTGTTTTGATGGAAACTTCCTTCAGACACCAAGGCTCCTAAAAGAAAACCTAAATGGGTATTCATTTTATCGGGTAGCTTAATATCTTTTTGCCTCTTGGTCTTTTGAGGCCAAAATGCTTTTAGATTAGGATTCTCTTGGCTGAAAAGAGAAAAATTGCGGTTTATAATAAGATAATCTTTTGTTGTAATATCGCTTAATAATTTCCATTCTATAACAGGAAAACAGAATTCGTTAAGGGACCAAACAAGGAGAGGATGATTAAAAGAACCTTTTATTTGATAACCTTGCTCAGTCTCTATTTTAAAAATCTCATGTTTTCCCGAATCAAAAAATTTATCTGCCTTTTGTTCTGTCCCCTTATAATTTAAAATTTTAATATCTATATTTTCCTTCTCTTTGTTAGAAATTTCTTTAATAGGTATTATTCCTTGATTAGTTAAAACCAAAGATTCTCCTGTAACACAATATCTCATAGCTGCTGGAGGATCGCCATCAAGAGAACCAAAATTCCCCTGACCTCTGATAAGGGGATAACGCATAGAGAAATCTTGAGCCATACGTACAAGAGCATCATAGACCGATGTATCGCTATGAGGATGATATTTACCCAAAACTTCACCTACAATCATAGCGCTTTTACGGAAGCTAGCATCAGATGTAAGTCCTAACCGATAAGCTGCATAAAGAATTCTTCTGTGAACTGGTTTTAGGCCGTCTCGAATATCAGGTAGGGCACGTGAAACAATAACACTCATAGCGTAGTCAAGATAAGAGCGTTGCATTTCTTGAGTAATTGGTTGAGATAATATTTTTTTGTCTTCGTTAGTCATATATTTAATCAGTACTTGGTAAATTAAGAGGTTGTCTTTGTTGAGGTGTGTTTTGAGGTAAATATTGTTTTAATTCACCGGGAAGCTCTTCTGGGTCAGGATCATTCTTTCCGCTAAAAAAATCCCCTAATTTTTGACCAGCTTGGTCTTTAAGATAAAGAAAATCTCCTCTTGCTTCATCTATTAAATCTAAAAATCTATTAGATTTAGCCTGGTTTTTCTTACTAACTTCACTAATATTCTCTTCAAAAAGGGGATTTTTTTGAATTCCAAAGGCAAGCCACAAGAAAATTACTAAAATCATAACAATAGTTGCGATAGTCCAAATAAAAAATTGCCTCTGGTGGGCTGGTTTTTGCCTAATTTTTTCTATTAAATCAATTAACATAAAAAATCCTGCCTTTCTTTATTGTTTTGAAGGAGTTAATTTAAATTAAAGATCTTATATTAAATTATAGCATAAAGTCATCCTTTAACAAGAGGGATTTTGTTGACTATTCAAGCTTTGATTGTTATCATAGGGAATATCTTTTTTAAGGAACGGGGCGTAGCCCAGCTGGTCTAAGGCGCGGCGTTTGGGACGCCGAGATCGTCGGTTCAAATCCGACCGCCCCGATTAAATGCGGGTATAGTATAATGGTTATTATATCAGGTTTCCAACCTGAGGATACGGGTTCGATCCCCGTTACCCGCTTTTTTTCAATAAAGATTAGTCAGTTTTTTTGAGCTAAGTAAATTCTTTTTTTAATTACTAAAATGAAATTTTGAGCTGTCAGAAAATATTGAGATAATTTTCAATAACTAAAAAACCCACTTTTAAGTGAGTAATTTTTAGTTTATAAGACTTTAAATTTTTCTTTCCAGGATCCTAAATCCTTCTATCAAAGCATCACAAAGAAATTCTTCTAAGGACAAGTAATTTTTTTTGAGTTGTGCTTTTTGAAGATAATTATTATAGAATTGTTTCCTTGTTTGTTTGATAATAGCAGGAGGTAAGTTTTTTTTCAAAAACATAGCTTGCATAATTAATCTTCCTATCCGACCATTACCATCAGAAAAAGGATGAATTTGTTCAAAACAGCTATGCGTATTAGCAACTTGGAAAATAATGTTTTTATTAAAACTATTTATATCATCAACAAGCTTATTCATTAATTGAGGTATTTTTTGATAATTGGTAGTTGGCACATAAGTACCAACAATACGTACAGCATGCCTACGATAAGAACCAGCATCACTTTTTATACTATTCATTAAAATACTATGAAGTTTTAAAATTAATTTTTCATCAATAATTGCTGATTGCCTTAAGAGATAATTCAATAAGTAATGCCAAGCGGTTTGGTGGTTTTTAACCTCTAGTTGTTCGATAATATTTTTATTAGATAGAGCAATATTATCAAACAAGATGGCCTTAGTCTCATTTTCATTTAGGGTACTGCCTTCTATTTTATTGGTGTGGTAAGTTAAAGAAAGTAAAAATTGGTCATAAATGTCAGGATTTTTTAAAATCTTTTTTAAAATATGTTTATATTTTCTTTCTTTAGTAAAAATAATTTGTTTTTTTGCTTGCAAAGAATCTTCAGGGACTTTCTTCTGACCGCTTAATTTTAAGTAGAGGTTATGGATTCTTTTTTCTGCTTCTTTTCGTGGTTTTGATTTCCCATTAATCCAACTATTTAGTGTAGCAAAAGATACGCTAAGTTGTTTAGCGATTTTTTCTTGAGTGAAGCCAGAAAGAGCCTGTATTATTTTTAGTTTTTCAGAAATAGTCATATATCTATTTTACAAAACTTTATATGACCTGTCAAATCCTGAAGCTTTATAAAGTTTTTAATAAAAGATAATCTCTTTATTGAATCTTAAAATTTTATTAAATTTGATTGTTAAAGTTAAATAATTTAAAAAAGCACAGACTGTAAAAGAGAACAAAAAATGATAGATTTCACAAATTACATGGCGAATTTAAGAATTGTTGCACTTATTATTTAAGGTCTAATCTAATTTTTATTTATAAATTAAAGAAAAAAGCACAAATTATTCATTTTCTGTACGTTGAATTACATAATAATCTTTTTTGATAAAGATTAATATGAAAGTCATGAAGGTAACATAAAAATGTTACTTTTTTTAATATGTTTCGTTGTAAAAAGTGAAGAAGAAATTTTTTCTTTAATTAATTAGCAAAACACTTTATAAAAACATGTTAAAAACATTAAGTATAGTTTTCATCTCTTTTCTTATTGTTATTGGTATTAGTTATGCTGCTCACCTAAAATTAGAAGAAGTTTCAGCAGAAGGTTTTCCTCAAAAAGAAATTTCTACCAAGGATCAACTTAAGAATCTCTTTGCAGAAAAGTATGCCCGCGACCCTTCAATAATTAAGTTAATAGATATAGAGGAAACAAAAAATTATGTTACAGGTAATGTAAAAATAACAGAGAATCCTGGAAGCATAGGACATTTTCTCGCCATTAAAGAAGCAGGAGTTTGGCAATTAATTTTTGATGGTAATGGTAATTACAGTTGTGAAGCTATCGCAGTATATGATTTTTTGCCAGATAAGATAACAAATTCCTGCTATTAAAAAGTATTTTGTAAGTTTAAGCAATTTAGCTTAAAATAGATTAATATATAAGTTATAAAATTATAAGAATGTCATTTACACAAGACAGTTTAGCGGTCAAAAAATGCCAAGAAGGAAACTTAGATCAATTTGCAGGCCTTTACGATAAATATCTAAGCAAAATATATAATTTTATCTACTATAAAACCTTTCATAAAGAAACCACAGAAGATCTTACTTCCAAAACATTTATGAAAGCTTTGGAGAATATTGATAAATTTAATTCCAGTAAAGGTAAGTTTTCTTCTTGGCTTTATCGAATTGCTCGTAATTTAGTCATAGATTATTACAGAACAAAGAAGAATGTTGCCAACATTGATGACATTTATGATTTAATAGACGATACGAATATCTTAAAAAACTTGCAAGATAAAGAAAAACTTCAAGAAGCTAAAAAATTTCTTGAAAAACTTTCTGAAGAGCAGAAGGAAATTGTTATCATGAGAGTTTGGAACGAGATGTCATATAAAGAAATTGCAGAAATTACAGGTAAGAGCGAGGGAAATTGTAAGGTCATTTTTTCACGAGTTATGAGATCGATGAATAAAGAGATTGCACCATTAATCTTAATTATGTTAATTATATAAATATGAAAAATTTAAAAGAAAAAATTAATATTATCTTAGAAGATCTTTACCAAATTGACAGTTCTTTTAAAAATTATGAAAAAGACCTACGTCAATTAATTAAGAATTTACTTGAGCTAAAGCCACAAGCAGAGTTAGATGAAGAGTTTAGGCAAGAACTTAAAGCTAAAATCCTCAATAGAATAGAAGAGCTTAAAGCAAAAAAACAGACAAATCGAACCTCTTTCTTATCGAAATTACATTTAATTAGATTACCAGCTTATGCAGCATTGGGTGTTAGTGTTATTATTTTAGCTCTTCTTGTGGGGACGGTTTATTATAAAGGGCAATCGCTCTTTGAGGGAGAAAAGATTAGTCTTATAAAAGGAATTAAAATTAATCCTCTATCAAATAATAGAGCTTTTGGCTCTTTAGAAGATAGTGACTCTCAAACATTAAAACAACAAGAAGAAGCTGCAGAAATGAATGCTCCTCAAGGATTAGGAACAGGACCGGGAAGTTTAGCTGATAAGCCGGTTGAGGTTGAAATTGCACCTTATAGGCCGATAGATTATAAGTATGTGTATGAAGGAGAGCTTAATTTAGATGGGGATTATGTGAAGGTATTACAACGTTCGATTGAGAATAATCTAGGGAGCTTTAATAACATTATTAATCGTTTTAATCTAGGATTAATGGACCTTAATAAGTTTTCTGATATTAGCTTTAAGACAATTCGTTTAGAAGAAGATAGTGAAGCTGGGTATAATGTTTCTATCAATCTGGATCAGGGCATGATTTCAATTTATAAGAATTGGTCCAATTGGCCAACTGTACAAGAAAGTAGCGAAGTTATTAGTAAAGATATTTCTCAATCAAAGCCTGCTTTTAATTCTGGCAATATCCCTAATGATAGTACTTTAGTTGATATTGCTAACCATTTTTGTAAAAGATATAAGATTGATTTAACTCCTTATGGAGAGCCGGAAGTTTATCAAGAAAGAGAATTTTTGATTCAAAAAGAAGCTGAAGCAGAGAATTTTATTCTTGCCCCTAGTAATATAAGGCTTATTTATCCACTTCTTATTGGAGGAAAGAGAGTTTATACAACGAGTGGTGAAGTTTTTGGCTTAGATATTTCAATAGATATTGCCAAGAAGAAAGTTAGTGGATTATATAATCTAACAGTTCATCAATATAATGAGTCTAATTATGACATGGCTTCAGAAAAAGATGTGTTAAGTTATTTAGAAGAAGGAGCAACACAAGGTCATGTTTATTATAGAGACGATCAACGTAAAAAAGTAACAGTTAAATTAGAAGAACCTACTATGGGTTATGTAAAATATTGGCAACATAGTAAAAATAGGGGAGAGATGCCACAAGAAATTCTTGTGCCAGCTTTAATATTCTCAATTCAAGAAAAACCAGCAGATGCTGTCTATAATTTTCGAGATAAGATTGTTGTACCTCTTGCTAAAGATCTCATTGAAAATATTAACAGTAAACCAATACCTGTTCCTATGATTGACATAGAGGAATAATCTTGACTGAAGGTTGTTTTGATGGATATAATAAAATTATCTTAATTAAGAAGTTAAAATATGAAAAAAGAAATAGCTAAATTGAACAGAGTAGCTGGTCAAATTAAGGGTTTGGCAAGGATGATTGAAGAAGAAAAGAATTGTGATAAAATCATTATTCAGTTTCAAGCCACTAAGGGTGCTTTGAATAGTATCTTTAGTAATTATCTTAACGATAATTTAACTGAATGCATGAGAGAGAATAAGCCAGAACAATTAAAAGAAATTATTAAGCAAATTAGTAAAAAATAGCAAGATAAAAAAACAAAAAGTTAAAAACATCTTTTTGTTTTTTTAATTAAAATTTAATTTTAATTAAAATGAAAACAGCTACTAGTATAAAAAACTAAACTTATCCACAGATTTTGGAGCTTTGACTATCTTTATCCTTAGAGTATGATAAGAAAATGATGCTCCCAAAACTTACTCTTGTTTTTTTGAGTAAGTCTTCATTTGTTAAGTAAGTAAAATATTAGTTAATAAGTTTTTATGGGTAAGATTAAAAAAGTTAAAAAAAGAGATGGTCGTATAGTAAAATTCGATCAAGTGAAAATTACCAATGCGATTTATAAAGCAATGCAAGTTAGTCAAGAAGGTGATTTGTCTAAACATCCTTACCGAGTTAGTGAAAAAGTTGTTAAAATCTTGCAACAAAAACTAAAAGCTAAGGCTATTCCGGATATAGAAAAGATTCAAGATATTGTTGAAGAAGTTTTAATCTTAATGGATTTTTCTAAAACAGCCAAAGCTTATATTCTTTATCGTCAAGAGAGAGCTCGCATTAGAGAACAGAAAAAAATAATTCCTCGAGATGTTAAAAAATTAGTCCAAGAAAGTAAAAAATATTTTAATGATCCTTTTAGAGAATTTATTTATTATCGAAGTTATTCTCGTTGGTTGGAAGACAAGGGTCGTCGGGAAACTTGGGTTGAGACGATTGATAGATACGTAAAATTTATGAGGGAAAAGCTGGGGGATAAGCTTAGTGAAAAGGAATATAAAGATATTAAAAAAGCAATTCTTTATCAAGAAGCTATGCCATCAATGCGGCTTATCTGGGCGGCTGGTAAGGCAGTTAAGGCAAGTAATGTTACTGCATATAATTGTTCCTATATCGCTCCCACTAAATTAACCGATTTTGCTGAGATGATGTATATCTTAATGTGTGGTGGAGGACTAGGTTTTTCGGTTGAGAGTCGTTTTGCTCAACAACTTCCTTTGATTAAATCGCAGACTGGTAAAAAATTGGCAACCTATGTTGTCAAGGACAGTAAAGAAGGTTGGGGCAATGCTTTAACAAAAGGATTAAAAACTTGGTATGGTGGCAAAGATATTGATTTTGATTACTCACAGTTAAGACCTGCAGGTGCTAGACTTTACACAATGGGAGGCAGAAGTTCCGGCCCTGAACCCTTAAGAGCTTTATTTAATTTTGCAAGAAGCAAAATTCTAGCAAATCAAGGTAAGCGTTTACGTAATATTGATGTTCATGATATTATTTGTAAAATTGGTGAGCTTGTTGTGATGGGGGGTGTAAGGAGAAGCGCCCTAATATCATTATCTGATTTGGATGATGAAAAAGTTCGCAATGCAAAAACAGGTGAATTTTACATCAGCAATCCACAACGTTCTATGGCTAATAATTCCGCTGTTTATAATAGAAAGCCGAGTAGCCAACAATTTTTAGAAGAATGGTTGGGACTTATGAAGAGCGGTTCAGGAGAGAGAGGTATTTTTAACAGAGGAAGTCTCAAAGACCAATTACCGGCAAGACGCTGGAAAAGCTTTAAAAAACATTGGGATGCTTCAGGCATTAATCCCTGTGGAGAAATTATTCTAAGGTCAAAATCATTTTGTAATTTAACTGAAGTAGTAGCACGTCCCCAAGATACCGAGAAAAAGCTTTTAGATAAAATTACTATTGCAACAATTTTAGGAACTTTTCAAGCAATGCTCACTGATTTTCATTACATTTCCAATGATTGGAAGAAAAATGGTGAAGAAGAAAGATTACTTGGTGTTTCTATTACCGGACAATGGGATTGTCCGGTGGTGCGCAAGAAAGAAGTCTTAGCAAAACTTAAGGCAAAAGCTTTAAAAATTAATCGTAAGTATGCTAAGAGATTTAAAATCAAACCCTCTCTAGGTGTTACTTCTGTTAAGCCGTCAGGGACAGTATCTCAACTTGTGAATAGTTCTTCAGGCATGCATCCCCGTTATGCTAAATATTACATCAGGAGAGTGAGGGTTTCTGCAAACGATCCTTTATTCAAAATGTTAAAAGACCAAAAATTTCCTTATCATCCAGAAGTAGGCCAATCAGAAGAATCAGCTACTTCATATGTGCTTGAATTCCCTTTAAGTTCTCCTAAGGATGCTATTACCCGCAATGATCTTAGTGCTATAGAGCAGTTAGAGCATTGGAAGAAGGTTAAAACAACTTATACAGAACATAATCCTTCCCAAACTATTTTAGTAGGAGAAGGAGAATGGATAGAAGCAGCTGATTGGGTATATGATAATTGGAATATTGTTGGAGGATTGAGTTTTTTACCGCGTGATGATCATATATATAAATTACCTCCTTACGAGGAAATTAGTAAAGAAAAGTATGACGAATTAGTTTCTCAAATGCCAGATATTGATTTCTCTCAAATCATTGCCTATGAAAAAGATGATCAAACGACTGGTGCGAAGATGCCTGCTTGCGAAAGTCCTGTTTGCGAATTAAAACCTAGCCTAAAAGAGCCTAAAAATCAAAAATCAGAGGATTAATATATCATATATATAACATGATTTATGTTTTTACCGGTAATGGAAAAGGAAAAACATCTGCTGCTCTTGGTGCTGGATTAAGAATGATTGGAGCAGGTAAGAAAGTTTTTTTAGTGCAGTTTTTAAAAGCTAGTATTTCTTCAGAGAATTGGGCTATTAAAAAAATAGAGAATTTTGAGATTAGAAGCTTTGGGAGACAAGGCTTTTTTCTTCCTCAAAAAACAATTGAAAAATATCCCAAGCTTAAAGAAAAAGGGGTTAAATCTTTTGATAAGCAAGACATTAAGTTAGCCAAAGAAGCTCTAGCTTGTGCTAAAAAAAATAGCCATGATTATGATCTACTTATCCTAGATGAAGTTAATATAGCAATTCATTTTAAGCTGATTCAGGTATCGGAGTTACTGAAATTTCTAGAGAGAACAAAAAAACATTGTCATATTATTTTAACAGGCAGGCAGTGCCCCCAAGAAATTATTGAAAAAGCTGACCTAGTAACTGATTTCCAGGAAGTGAAGCATTACTACCAAAAAAATATATCTGCCATTCGAGGTATTGATTTTTAATTTTTAACTAAAATTTATGTTCAAAAAAAAGACTCTTTTTCCTAGCTTGCTTCTTGTTTTACTGCTTCTAGTTTTAGGGTGGGTTATTATTGATAGAAATTATTCAAATGTTGAGAAAGAAGATGTTGAACAACCGGGCACGCAAGGGGAAGTTTCTACAGAAATTAGTTTAATTTTAAATTTTGGTAGTGAAGCAAAACTTCAAACACAATCTATTAAAATAGAGAATGACTGGACAGCTTTTGATGCGCTTAAAAAAGCTTTAGAGAGATTAGACATTGAATTAGCTACCAAGAAATATGAACAAGGTATTTTTATTGAAGCAATTGGAGAGAAAAAAAATGGTGATGATAATAAATATTGGCTTTATTATGTTAATGGTAAAATGCCTGAAGTAAGTTGCAGCAAACAATTTATTAAACCTGGAGATAAAATAGAATTTAAATTTCAGACTTCGCCTTATTAATTTATGAATTTAAACTTTTTAAAACAGGAAAAAAATCTTAAAATTATCCTTAGTTTATTTGTTATATTAATTGGTCTAATTTTAAGGCTCTTGCCTCATCCCCCTAACTTTACTCCTATTGGTGCCTTAGCATTATTTAGTTTTACCTATCTTTCGAGAAAATCATTTTTTTTGCCTGTTGTAATATTATTAATCTCTGATTTTTTGATTGGTTTTTATGATATTAAACTTATGGTAGCTGTTTATATCAGTTTTTTAATATGTTCTTTGATAGGAATCTTTATTAGAAGAGATAAAAAATGGTCTACAATCTTAGAAAGTTCTCTCTTGGCAAGCTTTGTCTTCTTTTTAATAACTAATTTTGCTGTTTGGATGTTTACTCCTTGGTATGCACAGTCTTTTCAAGGTCTAATAACTTGCTATACCATGGCACTTCCCTTTTTAAGAAATACTCTTCTAGGTAATATTTTTTATACTGGCCTACTATTTGGAATCTATGAATTAGCTTTAAGCTTTATTAATAGCAAAGAATCACTATACTGTTTTAACTCCAATTCTTTTAAGAGATAAGTTAGCACTTAAAAAAGAGAGTTGACACTATCCCCCTAGGGGGTATAATAGAATTTGTTTATTTTTTAATTTATGTATAAAAATCAATATGGCAAACCCAGCTCAAGTTAACGCTGATAACTTTGACAAAGAAGTTCTTCAGTCACCAATCCCTGTATTAGTAGATTTTTGGGCGCCTTGGTGTGGACCTTGTCTTATGATGGCTCCTGTTCTTGATGAATTGTCAGAAGAACTAGAAGGCAAACTGAAAATTGCTAAACTTAACACAGAAACTCAGGAAAACCAGACTATAGCAATAAAATATCAAATTAGGAGTATTCCTAATATGAAACTATTTAAAGACGGCAAGGTCGTTAAAGAATTTGTTGGAGCAAGACCAAAGGATGATTTTAAAACTGAACTAGAAAAAGAACTGTAATTATTTTTTTAAATTATGAAAACGAGTATCTTTTCCAATATTATTAAAAGATTGGAAGAAATTCAAAAGATAGAAAGTTTAGAAGATAAAGCTATTAAATTGCTTTCGTCTCCTAAAAAAATTAATTATAAAAAACTAACAGTAAAAAATCATAAAATCCCAGCTTGGCGTATTGTGTTTAATGATGCTTTAGGTCCGGGCAAGGGAGGTATTAGATTTCATCCAGATGTCAGCGAAGATGAAGTAAAATCTCTATCATTCTGGATGATGATTAAAAATTCTTTAGCTGAGCTTCCCTATGGAGGAGCTAAGGGGGGTGTAAAATTTAATCCTAAAGAATTTTCCTTTCAAGAAATTGAAGAAATAAGCCGAGCATTTATTGATGCTTTTTATGAAAACCTTGGACAAGATAAGGATATTCCAGCCCCAGACGTTTATACAAATCCTCAAGTGATGGCTTGGATGCTTGATGAGTATGAAAAAATAACAAAACACCACGAGCCAGGTATGATAACTGGTAAACCTCTAGAATTAGGTGGTTGTCAATTAAGGGGAGATGCAACTGCTAGAGGAGGATTTATTATTGTTCAAGAAGTCATCAAAAAATTTAAATTAAATAAAAAAACTTTAAGAATAGCGATCCAGGGATTTGGAAACGCTGGATTTTACCTTTCTCAAATGCTAAGTCAGAATAATATTAAAATAGTTGCAGTTAGTGATAGTAAAGGCGGTATTTATAATGATAAAGGATTGAATATTAATGAAGTAAGATCAACTAAAGATAAAGAAGGAAATGTTAGTAAATATCCAAAGGGAAAGCAGATCACCAATGAAAAATTACTTGAATTGCCAGTTGATATACTTATCTTAGCAGCGCTTGAAAATCAGATTACCGAAAGAAATGCAAATAATATTCAGGCTAAATATATTATAGAGATCGCCAATGGACCAATTAATTATGAGGCGGATAAGTTATTATTTAAAAAACAAACAATTGTTATTCCTGATATTTTAGCTAATTCAGGTGGAGTAATTGGTAGCTATTTTGAATGGGCTCAGAATAGAACAGGTCATGTATTAGATAAAGAATACCTAATAAAGCTCTTAGTTAAGAAAATGACTAATTCTTGGCATGATATGAACGAAGTTTATGAAAATCAACACAGGAAAATTAATTTGAGAACTGCTGCTTACATCTTAGCTATTAGGAGAATTTTAGCGGCCGAGAAATTACGAGGTAATTTATAGAAAGTTTTTAAAGTGAAAATTTTACTTATTATGAATGATAGCATGTAGAATTTTCACTTTTATTCATTAAACTAGTAAAAATTTAACTATGCACAACATTGAACAAGAATATCCTTTAGTTATTATAGGTACTGGTCCAGCTGGCTTAACGGCTTCAATTTATGCTTCTCGATATAAGATTAAACATTTATTAATTGGAGAAGTTTTAGGGGGGCTGGCCTTTGAAGCGCATAAAATCTGTAATTATCCTAGCGAACAAGAGATTAGAGGATCTCAATTAGTAAATAAAATAAAAGCTAATGCTGAAAATCTAGGGATGAATATATTAAATGATAAAGTTATTTCTATTACTAAGGAAGATAAGCATCAAGGATTCACAATTAACACACAGGGGAAAAAGAATATCTTAGCTCGTAATATTCTTTTAGCTACAGGCACTAAACATCGTAAATTAAATCTTCCTAGAGAAAAAGAATTTTTAGGTCATGGGATTTCTTATTGTGCTACATGTGATGCCATGTTTTATAGAGACAGAGAGGTAGTAGTTATTGGCGGAAGTGATAGCGCTAATACTGCTTCTTTATACTTAGCTGAAGTAGCAAAGAAAGTTTATCAAGTTTATCGTCGTGATAAACTTAGAGGAGACCCTACTTGGGTTAAACAAGTTATGGAAAATGAAAATATTGAGGTTATCTTTAATAATCAAATAATAGCACTAGAAGGTAATAATGATTTAGAAAGTGTGGTTTTGGAAAAACCATATAGAGGTAACAATAAGTTAAATATTGATGGTTTCTTTATTGAAATTGGTACAGTGCCCCAGCAAGATATAATTAAAATATTAGCGCTAGCTACTGATAAAAAAGGCTACATTAAGATTAACGGAGAACAAAAGACCAGTCAGGCAAATATTTGGGCTGCCGGAGATATCACGAATGGATCAAATAATTTTCGCCAAATTATTACTGCTTGTAGTGAAGCAGCTATTGCCGTAGAAAATATTTTTACTACCCTGCAACGAGAAAAATAGAAAAAATAAAAAAAGATATTACTAAAAAAGCCCCTGAAATAGAGGGCTTTTTTAGGTATGTTCCAAAGGAACATTAAGAGGTTGTTTTTGACATTGAAACTGTTCTTATTTGACAGCTTCTTTAAGACCTTTACCAGCTTTAAATTTAGGAACAGTTGCAGCAGGAATTTGAATAGTAGCACCAGTTTGTGGATTACGGCCGGTGCGAGCTTTTCTCTTGTAAGTTTTGAAGGTGCCAAAGCCTGTGAAAGTAATGCTATCACCTTGCTTAAGGGCACCAGTAATAGATTCTAAAATAGCATCAATGCATTTTTTTGTTTGGGTCTTAGGAAGACCGGCTTTAGCCGCAACTTTGTCAATAAGAGCTTGTTTAGTCATTTAGTTCACCCCCTTTCATAGGTTTCCTGACAAAGCCAGGAATGTTATAAATAATTAGTTAGTTATTTAGCGTATTCAATAGCACGTGTTTCCCGAATGACATTTACTTTAATTTCTCCGGGATAAGTCATGTTTTCTTCAATTTTATTAGCTATTTTTCGTGCCAATTTGTAAGCATCAAGATCGCTAATCTGTTCGGTGTCTACAAAAACACGAATTTCTCTGCCAGCTTGAATAGCGTAGGTCTTTTTCACGCCATCAAAGGTATTGCTGAGATTTTCTAATTCCTCTAAACGTTTAATATAAGCTTCGTAATTTTCTCTTCTTACACCAGGACGAGATGCTGATAAAGCATCAGCTACTTGAACAAGACGTGATTCTAGGTTAACGAAAGGATAATCTTCATGATGGGCGATTACAGCATCAATAACATCTTTATTAATATTGAATTTTTCAAGAATTTTTTTACCAATCTCAACATGTGAACCTTCAACTTCGTGACTGACTGCCTTGCCTATGTCGTGTAATAATCCTGCTTTTTTTGCAACAGTTACATCTCCACCAAGTTCTTCAGCTAGGATTGCAGCCATATGAGCAACTTCAAGAGAATGGCGTAATATATTTTGACCGAAGCTAGTTCTAAAATGGAGCATGCCAATCAAGTTAACTAGTTGAGGGTCAAATTCGGTAATACCTAATTCATAGACAGCATCTTCACCTAGTTGGTGGATTTTTTCAGAGAATTCTTTTTTAACTTTTTCCACCGTTTCTTCAATACGAGCTGGTTGAATGCGACCGTCCATGATTAGTCTTTCAAGAACAACTTTTGCAATGTGGCGTCTGAGAGGATTAAAGGAAGATATAACAACCGCATCAGGCGTTTCATCAATAATTAATTCTACTCCCGTAGCTTTTTGAAAAGCACGAATATTTCTACCCTCTTTTCCAATGATGCGTCCTTTGAGATCTTCATCCTTTAAGGTAACTGTGGTAGTGGTAAATTCTTCCGCTTGAGAAGCAGCAATTCTTTGCATTGCCTGAGCAATCATATCAGCAGCTTTATTGTTAATTTCTTCTTGCTTATTTTTCTCAAGTTTTTTAGTAAGATCTAATAGATCTTCCTGAGACTCTTTTTCAACAATTTTTAAGAGTCTTTCCCTTGCTTTTTTAGGTGTTAATTTAGCAGTTTCTTGAAGCTTTTTTTGAACGTTTTCCTGTAATTCTTTAACATTCTTTTGAATGTCTTTGATCTTAGTAACTTTTTCTAAGAGTTGTTTCTTTTGTTCTTCAACAGCAGTAATTTGTTTTTCAATTCTTTCTTCCCTTAAAACCAGTCTTTCTTCCTGCCTGTTGAGTTGTTGTTGTCTTTCTTTTTCTTCTTGCTTAGCTTTTTCTAGAGTATTCAAGGCTTTGTCTTTTGCCTTGAGAATTACTTGCTGAGCTTCATTTTTAGCATTTTTGATTAGTTCATTAGCGCGTTTTTCGCTAGAACCGATTTTACGTTGAGCTATCCAATGACGGAATAAGTAACCTGCTAAAATTCCTAGCACAACCGTCATAACAATGAAATAGTAGCTTTCCATGGATTTTTAAATCGTATTTTTAACTAAACTACCTAAAATGTAAGAGAACTGCCTATGTTTTCTTTTGAATTATTTTATCGATCAAGCCGTATTTAATAGCCTCTTTAGCGGATAAGTAAAAATCTCTATCTGTGTCTTTCTCAACTTTTTTTAGATTTTGTTTTGTATGGTGTGCTAAAATTTTATTGATCCTTTCTTTTGTATTAAGAATATGTTGTGCTGAAATAGCAATATCAGAAGCTTGTCCTTTAACACCGCCCATTACTTGATGCAACATAGCTTCTGCATTTGGCAACATAAAACGTTTACCTTTTGTACCTGATGCTAAGAGTAAGGCGGCAGCTGAAGCAGCTAAGCCAGTGCAAATTGTTGCAATATCACACTTAACATACTGTAAGGTATCATAAATAGCCAAAGCAGAAGTAATCATGCCGCCCGGGCTATTAATATATAACTTAATATCTTTTTTAGCATCTTGACTTTCTAAAAAAAGAAGTTGAGCAATGACAATATTGGCAACATTATCATCAATAGGTCCGCCAATGAAAATGATCCTTTCTTTTAAGAGGCGAGAATAAATGTCATAAGCTCTTTCTCCACGGCGTGTTTTTTCAATAACTGTAGGAATAAGATTCATGGGATTGTAGTTTAGCTAAAAATTTAAACACAAATATTTTTATCTAAAAGCCAATTGATAACTTTTTGATTAGTTAAGTATTGAAAAGTATAACTCCTCAAAGCGTCAAAGTCAATATCCTGCGGTGATTTTTGAAAATTCTCTGATTTTTTCAATCGTTCATTTATATGTTTTTGTACTTCTTCTTGTACCGGAAAGAGCTTCTCCTTTTTAGCGATCTCGTTAATTACAAAGGCTGACTCTAACTGTTCTTGGGCTTGTTTTTGGAAATTATTATCAAGCTCTTTTTGAGTGATATTAATTTTTTTAAGATAACTTTCGGGATCAATTTTTTTGTCTTTTAATTGCTGTTTAAAATTATTGGCTATTCGCTCTTTCTCTTTTTCAATCAAAAACGGAGAAATAGCTATTTGACTATCTTGAATAATTTTTTTTAAGACTTCTTCTTGAGTTTTCTTTTGATTTGCTTGACGTTTTTCTTGCGCAAGACCTTTTTTCAAAGAATCTTTTAATTGCTTAAGGGTCTTAAAGTTACCTAGAGATTGGGCAAATTTATCATCCAATTTAGGTAATTCAACGGCTGAAACAGAGTTTATCTTTACTTTAAAATCAATTTTTTTGCCCTTAAATTCTTCCTGAGGCCATGTATTAGCAAAGTTAATAGAGAAAGATTTTTGATCTTTCTCTTTCATTCCAATAAGTTGTTTTTCAAAATCTTTATGTAATTTGCTTTCTCCTAATCTTAAAGGGTAATGTTGAGTAGATCCTTGAGGTATTTTTTTATCTTTATGGTAAGCATCATAATCAATATCTAATTGATCTCCTTTTTTAGCAGTCCTGGAAACTGTTTTAAACTTAGCGCGTGATTGCTTAAGAAAATTTAACGCTTTTTCTATTTCTTGATTACTAACATTAATTTTTTCTTTTTTAATTTTTAGATCTGTGTATTTACCTAGGGATATATTAGGATAAGGAGTAATGAGAACTTCACATTTAAAACTATTACCTAAAGCAGAACTTAAAATTTTAATTTCTGGTCTAAGAGCAGGACGAAGTTCTTTTTCTTGCTGAAGAACTTGTTTTAGAGCTTTTTGAGCTACAATTTGCTCATATGAAGCAAACAAACGATCGCTTGCATTTTTTTTAATAATATTTTCAGGAGCTTTGCCTTGTCGAAATCCTTTTTGATTGAAATTATTTTGGACATCTTTTAAGGCAGTTTTATATGCATCCTGACATTCTTGACTAGAAAGATTAACTTGAAATTTTATTTGGCCATTTGATTGAGTATCTTTTTTAATTTCCATAATTAGAGTAGGGGAGCAATAATAAGAGCAATAATTGACATCAATTTAATAAGAATATTAAGTGAAGGGCCGGAAGTGTCTTTAAAAGGATCTCCCACAGTATCTCCTACTACAGCTGCTTTATGTGTTTCTGATCCTTTGCCTCCCAGATTACCAGCTTCAATATATTTTTTAGCATTATCCCAGCTGCCACCTGCATTAGCCATCATAACTGCTAAGAGAAAGCCAGTCATAACAGATCCCATCAAAAGTCCTCCTAAAGCTTCTGCTCCTAAAATATATCCTATTAAGATGGGGCTAATCATGGCTAAGAAAGATGGAAGAATCATTTGTTTTAGAGCTGAATTAGTAGAAATAGAGACGCATTTTTTATAGTCTGCCTTCGCCTTTCCTTCTGCTAGACCTTTAATTTCTTTAAACTGACGTCTTGCTTCACGAACAATACTAAAGGCACTTTTTCCGACAGCCCTTAAAGTAAAAGAGCAAAAAAGAAAAGGTAATAAAGCTCCTAACAAGAGGCCAATCATTACATTAGTTTGTAATAAATTTAGCATATCTAGACCTACTAGCTTAGCATAGCTAACCGTTAACACTAGAGCAGTTAGGGCAGCAGATCCAACAGCAAAACCTTTACCAATAGCAGCGGTAGTATTTCCTACGGCATCTAGAGCTTCGGTGCGACGCCTTACCTTTTTCCCCATATGAGCCATTTCGGCAATACCAGCGGCATTATCTGCAACAGGACCGTAGCTATCTGTTGCTAAAGTGATACCTAGAGTAGAAAGCATGCCAACAGCTGCAATAGCAATGCCATAGAGACCAGCAAAGTAGGAAGATAATGTAATAGCAATAGCGACTACTAAAACTGGAATAAAAGTGCTTAACATTCCAGAAGAAAGTCCTTCAATAATATTAGTGGCTGGGCCTCCTTGAGAAGCTTTTGCAATATTTTGAGTAGGTTTAAAACGATCGGACGTAAAGTATTCTGTGACAAGCCCAATAGTTAGACCCGAGAAAAGACCGATTATGATGGGCCAAAGATAGTTAAGGCCCATGTCAAAATACCCAACAAGGAAGTAGCTTAAGACAATAGTAATAAACGCAGCGCTGAATATTCCAATATTGAGAATTTTATGAGGCTTGCCTTTCTTAAGTATGCTAATAATTAGGTATCCTATAATACTAGCGATAATACCTATACTGGCTATCAGGAGAGGAAAAACTACTGCCTTAGGAACTGTTATCAAAAGAGTTGTCCCCAAAACCATTGCAGCAATGATTGAATCAACGTAACTTTCAAAAAGATCAGCTCCCATACCGGCAACATCACCCACATTATCACCCACATTGTCTGCGATAACAGCGGGATTACGAGGGTCATCCTCAGGAATACTTTTTTCAATCTTGCCTACTAAATCAGCACCCACGTCAGCGCTTTTTGTATAGATACCGCCGCCGACTCTAGCAAAAAGAGCAATAGAAGAAGCACCAAATCCAAAACCATAGATTATTTGAGGATCCTTAAAAATAAGATATAAAACAGTAACTCCCAGAAGACCTAAGCTAACAACGCTTAGACCCATAATAGTCCCAGAACTCAAGGCAATTTTTAATGCTTTATTAAGACTACTTTTGGCCGCCCAAGCAGTTCTAACGTTACCTCGAGTAGCAATATGCATTCCTAAATTGCCAGCTGCTGCAGACAAGAAAGCACCAGCAAGAAAAGCAAGTGTTACCTGATAACTAATATTACTTAGGAATGTCAGAATAAGAGCAACTAAAATTACAAAAACAGCCATAATTTTATATTCTTGCTTTAGAAAAGCTAAGGAACCTTCATGAATAGCATGAGCTATTTCTTTAACTTCTTTTTTTCCACTTGGCTGTTTAATTATTTGAATAATAAGTCCTGTAACAAAAACTAGTGCGATAATACTAGTAAATAATGGAGCATAGCTAGACATATTTAAAAAACACAGATTATTTTTTACTCTTCTTTTTAGAAGAAGCTTTGTTTTGCTCTACTTTTTTCTTTGATGTTTTTTTTGATTTTTCTTTTGGCTCTTGTTTGGTTTTTTCTTCTTGTTTTTCGTTTGTTGTAACATCAATTTTCCAACCAGTTAATTTAGCAGCTAATCTAACATTTTGACCTTCTTTTCCGATAGCAAGAGATAACTGGTCTGATGCGACAATAACCGTTGCTTCTTTATTCTTTTCATTGAGTTTGACATCTAAAACTTTAGCGGGAGACAGAGCATTAGAAATAAATTTATTTGTATCACTTGACCAGAGAACAATATCAATGTTTTCTCCGTTTAATTCATTAATAACAGCTGATATCCTTGTTCCTTGTTGGCCTACGCATGCACCAATAGGATCAATACCTTCTTCTTCCGAGGTAACGGCAATTTTTGATCTTTTACCAGCTTCACGAGCAATAGCTTTAATTTCGACATCATTATTAGTGATTTCTGGAACCTCTAATTCAAGTAATTTAAATAAAAATTCCACTCTTTTACGTGATAAGAATATAACAGGACCACGACTTTCTTCCCTAACACTTAAGAGTAATACTCTAAGTCTTTGACCGGAGTTGTAATGCTCGTTAGGAATTTGCTCTTGAGGCGGTAAAATACCATTTGTTCTGCCAATATCAAGGAATATAGTTCCTTTTTCTTGTCTTTGGACAATTCCACTAATAGCTTCACCTTCTTTTTCTTTATATTCACTGAAAGTTAAATCTCTCTCAACCTCTTTAATTTTTTGAATAATAACTTGTTTAGCAGTTTGAGTAGCAATTCTACCGTAATTATCTTTGTTTTTTAATAAAGAAATTTTAATGATATCTCCGACTTTAGCTGTCTTTTTTTTCTTCTTAGCATCTTCTAGCATGACTTGTTTTTTAGGATTGAACTTTTTCTCTTCTTCTTCAAGAGTTTTTTCGTCTACGACGGTTAATTCTTGCCATATTTTCGATTTACCGGTCTCAGGATCAAGAGTTGCTTTTACCTTACATCCCTGCAGATCATTTTCTTTTTTATAAGCAGCAGCAATAGCAAACTCAACTGTTTCTTGAATGCGGTCTTTAGGAATATTTTTTTCAGCAGCTAATTGTTCAACTGCCATAAGAAATTGTTTAATATCAAACATGTTTTATATATATAATAAAAAAAATTATTGTTTTTCAAATATTAAGTATAACAAGAATAAAAGGTCTGTCAATGCAATCAATGCTTTTAGAAGAGCAATTTTCTTTGTTAATTTTTAACTAGTAAATTTAGAAATTATTTTTTTTAAAGCTAACTTAAGTTTTATCTATTTTGATAATTTTTAAGTATATTTTTTACAAACTAAAACCCCATGATAACGCCACTGGCAATATTTTCAGCATGATCAGAAACTCTTTCTAGGTTAGAAATAATTTCTAAATATATGGGGCCTGCTTCTGATTGACAACGTTCTTTTCTTAATCTTTTATAATGGTTTTTCTTCATTTTATCTTCTAACTGATTAACCTGTTTTTCTAAAGCTAAAGTTCTTTGAGCTATTTTTGGGTTGTTCTTTTCTAAGGATTTTATAGCACTGGAGAAAGAATCAAAAGCTTTGGAAAATATGATTTCTAGATCTTTTTTAGCCGAAACTGAAAAAGCTATTTTATGTTTTGATTTAAATTCTGCTATTTCTGCCAGATTATTGGCATGGTCAGCTACCCTTTCAATATCAGTTATACCATGAAGGAGAGTAGTTAGTTTTTCAGATCCTTTTTGAGAAATAGCTTGAGTAGAGATTTTCGCCAGGTAGTTATCTAAAAGATGATGAAGTTCATCTACGCTTGCTTCTTTTTCTTTAACTACATGAATTAAATTTTTATTTCCGTTAAAAATTGTTTTTTGTGACTCTACTAACATTTCTTTAGTAATCTGAGCCATACGTAAAACTTCTTTTTGAGCTTGTAATATTGCTAAATTAGGAATATTAAGGATCTTATCATCCAAAAATTTAATTCCTCTTTCAATTTTTACTATTTTACCGGGGATGATTTTTTGAACTAAGTTTTTTAAAGGTTTAGTTAAAGGAATAGCAGTTAAAGTAACAATAACGTTAAAGATCGTATGAGCGTTAGCAATTTGACGTCCTAAATCATTGCTAGTTAAGTCAACAATACGGCTAAATGGTAGAAGGAAAAGAGCAAAAATTGCTACTCCTGAAATATTAACAGTTAATTGAGCAGCCGAGAGTCTCTTAGCTGATTTACAAGATTTAAGAGAGGCAAAAAAACCAGTAATACAAGTACCAATATTAGCTCCCAGCATTAAAGCGATAGCTGCTGGAAGAGTAATAACACCTTCTATTCCCATGGCAATGATTAGACCAATGGTAGCGGAGCTTGATTGAACGATCGAGGTAAAAAAAGCGCCAGCTAAAATACCAAGAATAGCAGTTTGGCCAAAACTCCTCAACATATTAATAAGAAAAGGTATGTCTTTAAGAGCTTTGGTTCCTTGAGACATTGTTTGGATTCCTAAAAATAAAATACCAAAACCTAGAATGATTTGTCCTACATACTGAATTTTCCTATTTTTAAAAAAGAACAATAATAAACAACCCAAAGCAATTAAAGGAAAATAGTAAAGACCAATTTTAAAAGCTACTACTTGAGCAGTGACCGTAGTGCCAATTTCTGCTCCCAGCATGACACCTATAGATTGTTCTAAATTCAGCAAACCGGCGTTTAAGAGACCGATTAAAGTTATTACTGTAATACTAGAGCTTTGGATTATTGCGGTTGTTAAAGCTCCTAAACCGGCTCCTCTCAGCGGATTTTTAGTTAATTTTTTAAGGATATCTCGAAGTTTTCTGAAAAAAACTTTTTTGAATCCAGTACTTAAAATAAATAAACCATATAAAAACAGAGCCAGTCCTCCTAAGATGTTAAAAATGATTAGAGTCGTATCCATAAAAAAAAGAGAGTAAAACTTTATATTAATTATTTCTCAGGCACGGGTTTATATACCTTAAGTGGGCGCTAGAGGATTCGAACCTCTGACCTTGTGAATGTAAGTCACACGCTCTAACCAACTGAGCTAAGCGCCCTAACTTTTATCAATTTATCATCTTCAGTTGCAAAATTCAAGATTTAACTGTATTTAGAAAAATTTTTTGTTAAAATAGAATAATAACTTTTAATTTTATACATATGTTTGATGTTATAACAATTGGTACTGCTACCCAAGATGTTTTTTTACAATCGAATCATTTCAAAATTAGGAAGGATCTTAATTTTCCTTCAGGTAAGTCAATAGCTTTTGAAGCAGGAGCTAAAACAGAAATTAAGAATTTAATCCTTGAAACAGGTGGAGGAGCTACTAATAGTGCTGTTACCTTTGCTAGGTTAGGATTAAGAACAGCAAGTTGTTTTAGAGTAGGGCATGATAAGAGAGGGCAAGATATTACTAAACAGCTTAAAAAAGAAGGTGTAAGCAAAAAATTTATCCAGAAAAGTGTAGATGAAGACACAAGCCTATCTATAGTTTTCCTGGCCATGGGAGGAGAAAGAAATATTTTTGTCTACAGGGGAGCCTTGCTTAAAGAAGATTTTCTTCATCTATCTAAATTAAAAACAAAGTGGTTTTATGTTTCATCTGTAGGAGGTAATATTAAATTACTTGAAAAAGTTGCTCAGTTTGCTAAGAGAAAAAATATTCATCTTGCTCTTAATCCAGGCAGCGAGGAACTTAATTTAGGAAGAAAGAAGTTATTAAAGATCTTTAATCAAACTGATATTCTAATTTTAAATAGAAATGAAGCATCAAAATTAATGAATATATCATATAATTTTCAGAAGACGATCTTTAGGAAAGCATGTGGCATTACACCTGGTATAGAAGTAATCACAGACGGAAAAGATGGTGCTTATGTAGCAGAAGAGAACAGAGGATATAGGATCGGTATTTATGACTGGCCTTTGATTGACAGATTAGGGGCAGGGGATGCTTTTGGATCTGGATTTGTAGGTGGGTACATTAAATATGGCAGTATAGAAAAAGCTCTTCAGTACGCTGCTGCTAATGCCTCTTCGGTAGTTGGGAAAATTGGTGCTAAAGAAGGTATTATTAAAGAATTTCCTGCAAAACCACTGCCTGTAAAGATAGTTACGTTTTAATTGAGCGATTAAAAAAACTTTCTGCAAAGCTCACAGAAAGTTTTTTAATATATTTTATTGAATAAAGTCGATTTCTTTTTGAGACAGACAGTAATTTAGACAATGAGATTGTTGAGGAAAGTCTCTGTCTTCTTCAGTAAACTTAGTATCGTACCCCCATGGTCTATACTCCCAAAGTTCACTGTTTTTATTGTAATAACAAGCTCTATAACATTCTCGCGTAAAGTCTTTATGATAACTTAATTTAATAAGCACCATGGCTATTAAAGTACTTATTACAATAATAAGAACGCCGACTAAAATTCCTAAGAGAATTTTTTTATTACTCATTTTTAACAATTAATAAATGAGATTAAAAACTTATTCACAAGTTGCGTCACTAGTAGTTTCTGTATTTTCTAGAATTTCATTACAAGCTTCGGGAGCTTCCTTAAAAGCGCTACATAAAGCTTCTTGATAAGCAGCAGCAGATCGTTCTCCATCATAAATTATATCATTAATAACTAAAGTTGGGGAACCTGTTACAATAGCTTTTTCTTTATTATTATGTGATGCGGGATTTTGGACAAGATATTCTTTATTAGTAAGAGAAACTTCTTTTTCTAGGATGTCTAATGCTTCTTCTTCTTGGCATTGCTTAACTTGATCTATATCGAGATCTAATTCTTGAGCAACAGCTTCCCATTTTTCATCAGCATTTTCACTAGTTGTTTCTTCATTCATTTTAAGAACGAAATCCCATAATTTTTCAGGTTGATATTTTTGAACACAAAGTTCTCTAATACCTTGATTAACCTCCTGAATACCATGCATAGAGCAATATTTGTTTTCCTCATCAAAACAATAATCAGGATATCCTGAGGCATAATTGTCGTAGAAAACATAATGAAGTTCAATATCGCTTTTTTCGCCCAAAAGACTAACAACTGGTGCCATAATATCCTCAGCTTGGTTTCCAAAAGGACAATAAGCCATAACGAACAAGTCAACAGAAGGTTTAACTTGTTTAGTAATTGCTTTTGGTTCCGGAGGAGTGAGATCTACTACCTGAGGGAAAAGATATTCTCCATCTAAAGTTGCATAGGATTCGTATTCTTGCCCCATAACATCCAATGTTAATTTATATAAAGATCCTTCTTTAATGATTTCTTTAACGGAAACCTCATCAGAACTGCCAATATCTTTAGCTATAATATCGACAATTTTTTTACTGAGATCTTCTTTAGTAATAGTAGGAAAACCGCCTGCTTGGTAAAAATTTTGATAAATAATTACAGCCAACAGAGCTAAAATAATTCCTCCTAAATAGAGAGCTAGTGAATTCTTATTTTTTTTAGCCATAAGATTATATATAATTTACAATTAAGATTCCTCCCGCAATAATTATACGAGAGTGCCCAGGACAGGACTTGAACCTGCACGCTCATGAAGAGCCATGGCCCTCAACCATGCGCGTATACCAAATTCCGCCACCTGGGCATTTTTATTTCTTTTTTTTAGAATTTTTTTTATTGTTAATTTGCGTGAATTTTAACTTACGTTGAATTTCTCTATCTGTTTTATGACGTACCCAATATATCTTTGATTTCGATATCTTAGTAGCTCTTTTTAGAACTTCTATCTTCTTGATAGTGGGGGAGTGCAAGGAAAAGATTTTTTCTGTTCCGATACCAGCTATCTTAGTTCTTACTGTAAAAGTAGCGCCAATTTCTGAGCCATGCTTTTTGGCAATTACTAAACCTTCAAAAGGCTGAATACGTTTTTTTCCGCCTTCTTCAATTTCTTGGTGAACTTTTACAATATCACCGACTCTGAAATCAGTTAAATCTGACTTTTTATATTTTTCTAAAAATTGTATTATATCTTTTGACATTTTCTTAATTTGGATAAAAAGTTTTTTAAATCTTGAGGGAGAGGAGAATAAAATTCATAATAACGGTTCTTGAACTTAAATGCAAGTTTTTCTGCATGAAGGAATGTCCTTGTAAGGTTAGTTTCTTGTTTTGACTTGATCTTGTAAATCGGATCTCCTACTAGGGGGTAGTTAATAGAAAAGAATTGTGATCTAATTTGATGAGTTCTGCCTGTCTTGATTTGCACCTCAAGTAATGTGTAGTCATATTCTTTTATATCTTTATATCTTTGTACAACCTTATAATATGTTTTAGCTTCTTTAGTTTTAACGCTGTTCTTAGGTCTTGGCAGAGTAATTCTTTTACGAGGATCTTTATTAGATCTAGCTATATATGTTTTAAAGCTACCCTTGTCCTGCTTAATTCTTCCAAAGACAAGTGCTTTATATATCTTTTTAATTTTTCTTTTTTTAAAAAGTTCTTTAAATTTTATAAAAGCAACTTGTTTTTTAACAATAATCAACAATCCTGACGTATCTCTATCGAGTCTATGGACTATTCCTGGCCTTAAAGTATTTTCTCCAACATCCTTAATAAATGGATATCTTTTCAATAATTCATCAATTAAACTAATTTCTTTTTTGTTTGTATTGCTTGGATGAACTAAGATTTTTGCAGGCTTGTTTAATATAACAAAATCTTCGTTTTCAAAGATAATATCGAGGAGCATGACAACTTTGAGTTAAATTTTAACTTTTTCTAAGTGAAGACAGCTAAATTTAAACTAGAAACTTTAATTTATATTTAATTTTTTTGAAACTTATAAACCAAGATCTTTGGGCATACCTGGACTTGAACCAGGGACCTCGACTTTATAAGAGTCGCGCTCTGACCAACTGAGCTATATGCCCCTAGTAAAAATAATACTAATAATCAGTTAACTTGAATTATGTAATTTTTTAAAACGAATAATCTAAACAATATGGGCTCGACAGGACTTGAACCTGTGACCTTCTCAATGTCACTGAGACGCTCTAGCCGACTGAGCTACGAGCCCATAATTATGCCCCTGGCACGATTTGAACGTGCAACCTAAGCGTTAGGAGTGCTTCGCTCTATCCATTTGAGCTACAGGGGCTTTACGAGATAAGTTTATTGACTTGCTAAGGCTTTAATAAGATTAGCTCTGTTTTTTCTTCATTTTTCTTTGTAGTAGTTTTTTTAAATTTGAACTTACTATGAATCTCATTATTCTCCTTTTGCCCCATTTCTTTTATAAAATTCTGAGCATTATTTAGTTGAAAGGAATATTGTTTATTGACTTGATAGAACATTGGTATAACTATCTTTGGTTCTATTTGATGAACTAATTCGACTGCATTATCAGCAGAGAGAACAACATTACCGCCGATGGGAACTATTAGAATATCAGGGCTATTAAGATCTTCTAATATTTTTTCAACAGATGCTTTTTGTTTTACCATACCGAGATGGACTATTTTATAACCATCCCAGTCTAGTGAAAATATATTATTTCTTTTTCGCTCAGGTCCAATCGAAGAAATTATCTTAACAATAATATTACTTGCCTCATATTCACCTGGATATTGGAAACTATATAAGCTTTTGTCTAAAGTTTTTGAGTCATATTTTAAAAACGATGAACTTAGAAGACAAATATTTGCTTCAGATATATTTGTACTTTTAATACCGTATTCTTTTGATGATAAAGGGTCAATTATAACAGTTTTTTTATTATGTTTGAGAATAAAATAAGATAACCCTCGCCATTTAATAGTCATGATATAAAATATTTTACAACGAAAAGACCTCTTTTCTGAAAGAAAAGATTTCTATTTATTATATTGTAATTATTTTAAAAAGCAAGGACTGTGATTCATTTTGAGAAATTTGATAAAAAACATCCGAAAACTTGAAAAACATAAATTTTTCATTATAATGAAAAAACTATGTAATCATACTTATAAAATGTATATTATAATTATGGCGACATAGTTATTGAAAGGAGATATTTCTTTGCATGAATAATAAAAAAATAAAAGCTTCTACAAAAAAGAAAATAACTGATCAGCCAAATCAAGAAAATTTTTCTTTTATTAAGAAGGGTGAAATTGTTGAAGCAAGAGTTGTGAGCAAGGGGCGTAAAATTATTTATTTTGATCTTGGTCCTTATGGTTTAGGTATTTGTTATAAAAGCGAATTCTTTGATTTACCGCAAGACATGAAAGAAATTCAAGAAGATAAACCTTCTTTGACTAAAGTTCTTAATCCGGAAAATCGCGATGGGTACGTTGAATTATCCTTAAGAAGAGCAGCAGAGGAAAAAAGTTGGGATTATATTCAGCATAAGATGGAGAGTGGTGAAGATATTACAGTAAGAGTCACAGGAGCTAATAGAGGTGGTTTACTAACTAGAGTAAGAAGTATTGATGCATTTCTGCCAGCTTCTCAACTTTCTAAAGGTAATTATCCTGATTTTGGAGGAGATAAAGACAAAATCCTTAAAGAATTAAAGAATTTTATAGGTAAAGATTTAAAAGTTAGAATTGTTGATATAGAAAAAGATGAAAAAAAACTTATTTTATCAGAAAGAGCAGACGAGATTGAAGAAATAAAAGAAAAGGTTCAAAAATATGAAGTTGGAGATACTATTGAAGGTAAAATTTGTGGTATAGTTGATTATGGAGCATTTGTAGAATTTGGTAAGGGACTTGAAGGACTAGTTCATATTTCAGAAATTGATTGGCAATTAATTGATGATCCCCGCGATTATCTTAGTGTGGGAGACAAGATTAAAGCTAAAATTATTCGTCTTAAAGGCGATCAAGTTTCTTTGTCTGTTAAAGCCCTTAAGCGTGATCCCTGGCTTGACGTAAAAAAGAAATATAAAAGAGGTGATATCGTTAAAGCAGTAGTTGCAAAGATGAGTCCTCATGGAGTTTTTGTAAAATTAGACGAAAAAATTCAAGGATTAGTTCCAATTTCTAAAGTTCCCAGAAAAGGAAACACGCCTCTATTCGAAGAAGGTAAGGCATATAAATTTAAGATTTTTTCTTTGAATGTTTTAAGACATCGTATGGCTCTTGTACCAGCAAGAAATGAAGAAGTTAAGCCAGAGAAAAAGCAATCAAAGAATACTCATTCTGAAAAGAACACAACAAAAGTTCAAAAAGATAACAAGGCTATAAAAAAAACAGGCAAAAACTTAAAGAAAAACGGTTCTAAAGAAAAATAGAAAACTGCTTAAGAAATAATTAACAATATATATTATTATGAAAATTTGGCTAAAAAATTTTTTATTTATTTTATTTGCCTTAATTTTAATTTCAAGCTTATTTAGTTTATCTGAGCAAGATTACTTTAAAGAAATTGAAAAAGTTTCTCTTACTACCGTTGTTGAACAAATTAAGCAAGATCAAATAGAAAAAATTAATATCCAAGGCAATAAACTTGAAATAGAACTTACTGATGGAACACAAGAAGAAGCTAGCAAAGAAACAAACACTTCCCTTACTAATACTTTAAAGAATTTTGGTGTTTCAGAAAAAGATTTACAGGGCGTTGATATAACCGAGGAACAACCGAGCGATTTGTTAGTTTTTATGACCAATGTTCTGCCTATCTTATTGCCAATTCTCTTAATAGGATTTTTTATTTGGTTTATGCTGAAGCAAGCCAAAAGAGGGCAGTCACAGGTATTTACTTTTGGAAGCTCAAAAGCTAGATTATTTCATGGTCGTAAAGACAAAAAAGATGTGAGTTTTGATGAGGTTGGAGGATTGAAAGAAGTAAAAACAGAGTTAAATGAATTAGTAGATTTTCTAAAAAAGCCGAAGAAATTTTTGAAAATGGGGGCCAAAATACCTCGTGGTGTTCTTCTAGTAGGTCCGCCGGGTAGTGGAAAAACTTTAGTAGCACGAGCGGTTGCCAATGAAGCAGGCGTGCCTTTCTTTACTATCTCGGGCTCTGAATTTGTCGAAATGTTTGTTGGAGTGGGAGCAGCTCGAGTAAGAGATACCTTTAAAATTGCTAAAAAACAGTCTCCTGCCATTCTTTTTATAGATGAATTGGATGCTATCGGAAGACATCGAGGAGCTGGCCTGGGAGGTGGTCATGATGAGAGAGAACAAACATTGAATCAAATTTTAGTTGAAATGGATGGTTTTGACAAACAGACAAATGTTATTGTAATGGCTGCTACTAATCGACCTGATATTTTAGACCCGGCTCTTTTAAGACCGGGACGTTTTGACAGGAGAATAGTATTAGAAAATCCTGATATTCAAAGTAGGGAAAAAATATTGTCAATTCATGCAAAGGATAAGCCTCTTGCAAAGGGCGTTCAGCTGAAAATAGTAGCAGAAAGAACACCTGGTTTTTCAGGCGCTGACTTAGAAAATCTTTTAAATGAAGCTGCTATTTTAGCTGCGCGTAATAATAAGAAGACCATTAATCAGAATGATCTATTTGATTCTATTGAAAAAGTATTACTGGGTCCTGCGAGAGAAAGTAGAATTTTATCTAAAAAAGAGAAAAAAATATCTGCTTACCATGAAGCAGGACATGCTTTAGTGGCCGCTAAATTACCTAACACCGACCCAATTCATAAAATATCCATTGTTTCTCGAGGTATGGCGGGAGGATACACCCTAAAACTTCCCACAGAAGATAAAAATTTTCACGCTAAATCTGAATTTATTTCAGACCTCTCAGTTCTCTTAGGTGGGTATACGGCTGAAAAATTGATTTTTAAAGAAGTTACTACCGGTGCTTCAAGTGATTTACAGCGAGCAACTGATCTAGCAAGAAGCTTAATCACTAGATATGGTATGAGTGAGAGCTTAGGACCAGTTACTTTTGGAAAAAGACAAGAGCTTGTTTTTCTTGGGAAAGAAATTCATGAAGATCGTAACTATTCTGAAGAAATAGCTGCTAAAATTGATGAAGAAATAAGTAATTTTATTCAAGAAGCATATAATAAGGCAGAAAAAGTTTTAAAGAATAACAAAAAGCTTTTAGAAAAAATCGCTCAACGACTTATTAAAAAAGAAAGCATTGAAAGAGAAGAATTTGAAGAGCTCATTGGTCGTAAGAAAAAGATAATTAGCAGGAAGGCTAAGGGCAAGAAGTAATATATTGCCCCTGTAGCTCAAATGGATAGAGCAACTCCCTTCTAAGGAGTAGGTTGCACGTTCGAGTCGTGCCAGGGGCGTTTCAAAAGGGTGCGTAGCTCAATCGGTAGAGCAGGGGCCTCTTAAGCCCAAGGTTGGGGGTTCGATTCCCTTCGCACCCATAGAATATATAGTATATATGTATCAAAAAAGATTTATGGATAACATAAATCTTTTTTATTAAAAAAATTATTTCTTTTTATGATGATATTGTTCGTGAATTTTTTTTAGATTTTGATCAGTAATGTGAGTATAAATTTGAGTAGTAGATACATTAGCGTGTCCTAAAAGAGCCTGAACAGAGCGGAGGTCAGCACCTCCCGCTAAAAGATCTGTTGCGAACGAGTGTCTTAATGTATGTGGAGTAATTTTTTTAGTAATGCCAGCAGCTGTTGACCATTTTCTAACGATTCTTTGGATCGATCTCGGAGTAAGTCGGAGGTTATCGCTACCTCCTATTTTTTTAATTCTAACGAATAATGCCAAGTCAACATCTTTGCGTTTATTAAGATATGTTTTTAAGGCAGCCTTAGCATTATCTGATAAAAATACTACCCTTACTTTTCCGCCCTTGCCTTTAATGCTTAATTCGCAAGTTTCAAAGTTAATTTTCTCTCTATCTAATTTACATAATTCAGATACTCGCAAGCCTGTGCTAAAAAGCATTTCTAAAATTGCTTTGTCCCTTAAACAGCTTAAATCAGTTTTTTTGCTCTTAAGAGGTGCTTTTAATAATCTTTCGATCTCTTGACTATTAAGTATCTCAATTTCTTTCTCTGTTTTTTTAGCAAGTTCAATTTTATCTGGTGATAGACTTTTAATATCTTGTTTAATTAAATAGCGCAGAAAGTTTCTTAGTGCAATTAAATGATAATTTTGGGTAACACGCTTTAAAGTATTATTATTTAGACGATTAAGATAGAGACGATATTGCCTAATAAGTTCTTGGTCTATTTCTTGAGGATTTTTAATATTTGCCCAGGTTAAAAAACGTTCTAAATAACGCTTATAATTCTCAAGAGTTTTTTTGCTAGCTCCTTTTTCAATTTCTAAATATTCAAAATATCTCTGCGCTATATTTCTAATGGGGGGTTTGGTATTTTGTTGATTCATAATAATTTTATTATACGACATAATTTTTTAGTAGACAATAGTTTCTCTTGTTTTTTAAATAAAATGTGCTATCCTAATGTGTACAGGAATTTTATTCCTTATGTTTAATGTTTATTTAAAGATTATGTTAACTTCAAATAAAAAGATCAAACTTATTGAGAAATTTCAAGATCATAAAAAAGATACTGGATCTTCTCAAGTTCAGGTGGCTCTTCTAACTGAGAAAATTAAAGAGCTAACCCAACATCTTAGGAAGCATCCTAAAGATAATCATTCTAGGAGAGGACTTTTAAAAATTGTAGCGAAGCGTAAAAAATTATTAGATTATCTTAAATATCATTCAGAGAAAGAGTATAAAAAAGTATCAGAAAACCTAGGTCTCAAAAAATAATTTTTTAATATTTTTTTTAATAATGATTGAACTCCCATTTACAAAGCGTTTACAGCACCATGATCAAAGGGTGGCTGTTTTTATTGATGTTCAAAACATGTATCATTCAGCTAAACACCTCTTTAAAGCTCGGGTTAATTTTAAAGAAGTTTTAAAGGAAAGTGTTTCGGGAAGGCGTCTAGTCAGAGCAATTGGTTATGTGGTAAGAAGTGAAGGTGAGGAAGAAAAATCTTTTTTTGAAGCTCTTGTAAAACTTGGAATTGAATTAAAGTCTAAAGAACTCCAAGTTTTTTATGGAGGATTAAAAAAGGCTGACTGGGATGTTGGGATAGCCCTAGATGCAGCGAATTTAGCTGACAGTGTTGATGTCATAGTTCTAGTTTCGGGAGACGGTGATTTTATTCCTTTGATTGAATATTTAGACAATCGCGGCAAGATTGTTGAAGTCGTAGCTTTTGCAAAAAGTGCTTCTAGTAAATTACAACAGAAAGCTCATAGTTTTGTAGATTTGGGAGCTGATTCTAGACGTTTTATCTTAAAAAGTAGATCTAATAGACATTAAAAGTATACATTAATTTATTTGTTATTTTTAAGAAGGTTGGTCTGTAAATAAATAGATTAGTCCTTACTAGTCTAAAATTTGCAGGCGATCCTTCAAAATTTATTTATATGGAAACAAAAAAATTCGAGAGCAAGTTAGGAGATAAAAAAATTATTATTGAACAAGGACTTGTTCCTCAGGCTGACGCAGCCTTAAAAATTACTTATGGAGAAACAGTGGTCTTAGTTACTGCTGTTATGGATAATAATGTTAGAGAAGGAGCTGACTTTCTTCCTTTGAGTGTAGAGTACAGAGAAAAATATTATGCAGCAGGTAGAATAAAAGGTTCCCGTTTTATTAAAAGAGAAGGACGTCCTAGTGATGAAGCTACTTTAACAGGTAGAGTTATTGATAGAATTATTCGCCCACGCTTTAATCAAAAGTTGCGTAATGAAATTCAAGTAGTTGCAACCGTTTTGTCTTTTGACGGAATTAATGATCCCGATGTTCCTGCTGTTATTGGCGCTTCTTTAGCCTTAAGCACCTCAAGAATTCCCTGGAATGGTCCTATGGCTGCTGTTAGGATAGCCAAAGATTTTCAGGGCAATTTTTTAATTAACCCTGCTTATGAGCAAAAAGAAGCAAGTACATTAGATATTATTCTTGCTAGTGATGGAGAGCTAGTGAATATGATAGAGCTTGGTTCTCCGGGTGCTGAACATAAAGAGATTATGGAAGCTATTCATATTGGAAGGCAGGTTATTCAAGATAATATTAAATTTCAAAAGGATATCATTGAAAAGTTGAAAACTAAAAAAACTGAGGTCGATATTTTCAAACTTGAGGATACGATAACTAAAAAAGCCCATGAATATCTAGACAAAGAATTATCTAGCGTTTTAATAGATCATCAAGATAAGATTAGATTTAAAGAAGACTTGAACAAAGTCCATGAAGGATACTTCGATATTTTTTCTCACGCATTAGAAAAAACTAACGAACCCTTTAGATTAAAGGATGCTTTAGAAATTTTCTTTGAAGACAAGGTTGATTATTTAGTACATGAAAATATTCTTAACAAAGGTAAGAGGCCCGACAATAGGAAGATGGATGAAGTTCGAAAGTTAGATTGTCAGGTAGGTCTTTTGCCACGACCTCATGGTTCAGGATTATTTGCCAGAGGTCTAACACATGTTCTATCCGTTGTAACTTTAGCAGGACCTGGTGAAGAACAATTGCTTGATGAAATGGAAAAAACGGGCAATAAAAGATTTATGCATCACTATAATTTTCCTCCTTACAGCGTAGGAGAGACAGGATATTTTCGTGGTCCGGGAAGAAGGGAGATAGGCCATGGAGCGTTGGCAGAAAAAGCTTTGAGTCCTATGATCCCAGATAGTGAAAAATTTCCTTATACTATTAGGATTGTAAGTGAAGTTCTATCTTCTAATGGTTCTTCTTCAATGGCATCGGTTTGCGGTTCTACGCTAGCTTTACTTGATGCAGGTGTACCTATCAAAAATTTGGTTTCAGGTATTGCAATGGGGCTAGTAAGTAACGAAAAGAAATACAAAATTCTTACAGACATTCAAGGGCCAGAAGATCATTATGGAGATATGGATTTAAAGGTTGCAGGAACCGAGCAAAAAGTGACAGCCATGCAAATGGATGTTAAAATAGAGGGGGTAACCGAAGAAATCTTAGAAAAAGCTCTTGAACAAGCTCAAAAAGCTAGAAAAGAAATTCTAGTTGCTATGAAAAGGATTATTAGCGAGCCCCGCAAGAATCTTTCTCCCTATGCGCCAATTATAGAAAGCTTAATAGTGAAAAAAGATCAAATAGGAGGTATTATAGGTGGAGGAGGAAAGACTATTAATGGTATAATAGAAAAAACAAACACTTTAATTGATATTAAAGATGATGGTCATGTATATATTAGCGGAGAGAAAAAGGAAGATGTCCAAAGGGCCCTAAGAATTATTAATGATTTAGTGAAGGAATTTAAAGCAGAGGAAATTGTAACAGGAGAAGTAAGTCGTATTTTAGATTTCGGAGCTTTTGTTAAGCTAACTGAGAATCATGAAGGATTAATTCATATATCTAAATTAGCTCCTCAGCATGTTAATAAAGTAACTGACATAGTTAAGGAGGGCGATAAAGTAAAAGTAAAAGTTATCAACATTGATGATTTAGGTAGAATTAATTTAAAATTATTAGAGAATCATATTCAGCCCATAAAACAAGAAAAAACTTCTCGTCAGAATGATAAAAATCATTTCGCAAGAAAAAGTTATTATTACAAGGATAAATCTAAAAAGAAATTTTAAAAGTATTTAATTTATATTTAACATGGAGGGAAAATCCTCAGCAGATAATAATAAAAAATTACCTAGCTTGTCCCCACAAGACGTTAAGCAAGCTGCTAATGATGTTCAAAAATCTTTGGAAGAAGGAATGATTATGACATCTTCCGATAGCTCAGCTACACGTCAGGGTATTCCTAATAATCCTGCGAACTCTGATTCAAAAGGTCGCATAGAAAGTTTTACTAAGAATCAAAAAGACGAGAAAAAAATAACACAAAGTAATAAAAAAGATCTAGTACAAGAAGATCAAAGAATAAAAGAAAATGAAGTTCTAAAAGACAAGCAGAATAAAAAATTACAACAGGAAAGTTTAATATCTAGAGAAAAAGCAACTGATGATATTGTAAAGAAAAACATAGATGGTGATTACCATATTAGGACAATGCAGCATGATATTGATGAGTCAAAAGGCAAAGAGGTGTCAGTGGTTAATATTAGTAGGCAGAGCATTGAAGAGCACGGTCAAATAAAGGATAGCTTAAACCAAGCTGATTTTGAACAACAAGGAACAGCAGGTAACGAAATGGACAGAAAGGAAAACTTATCTCAAGAGGGAAAGATTGGTGATGTGGGGAGGAAGAAAACCCACAAAAAGCAAAATTCTTTCCTTGATAACATAAAAAATATTATTAATAAGAGCCATCGAAGCTCACGAAAAATGACAAGAAGAAAGTTTAATTTTATTATAGCTTTCTTCATTTTTATTTTTATAGTTGGTATAGGGTATTATTTATACTCAAGTGGATCCCTATCCTCCCTTTCTGGCATAGGGAAATCTTTTAAAAGTTTAATTGGCTGGAGAGATGAAGATCAACAGGGTACGATAGAAGTCGCAACTAGCTCTGTGGATACCACAGACGCTACTACTACATCTGATTATTCTGATTTACCAGTGACTCCGACTAGTACCGCTAGTACGAGCACAACAGTTTCGATAGATGAAAGTAAGGTTGTTTTAACACCAGCTTTCTTTAAACCTGACCAAACTAAAATTTTAGCTTTAAATAACTTAAATAATCTTTTTGAGGTACTCCAAGAAGAATCTTTAGTTGATATTGAAGATAATACTTTCAAGAGAATAGGAGTTATAGCACAAGATAATTTAGGAAGTTTCAGCCTTGCGAAAGCATGGGAGATACTTAAATCTCTAGCTCAAGGAGAAAACAATCATTATACAGAACTTATTAGTGGCGAGATAATTGATAATTGGGGGCTAGCTATGCCTGGTAATGTATATCGACAAATTTCAGAAAAATATAATCTTTTCTTATTTGGACAACCAATTCATAGTGGCAGTAGAGCCGTATTAATTTTTAAAATTAAAGATACGATAGAGTTGCAAGAGAGAATATCATTATGGGAAATTACTATGTTATCTGATCTAAAAAAGTTGTTTTTAGGAAATGAATATGGAGAAGCTGCAACAGAATTATTTCAAGATAATATTTATAAAGATGTTCATATACGTTATCTTAATTTGCCTCAATCTAATATCGCTCTTGATTACGCAATAATTCCTGATTTTAATTATTTTATCTTATCAACTTCACGTGAGTCTACTTGGAGAACAATTGATAAAATTATCGAGGCTGAGGGACCCGTTGAAAAGCAAAACCAAAAAGCTCAAGAAAAAGGAGAATTATATTTAAATGAAGATATTGGATTTCAATTATATTATCCAGAGGAAAAAATCATTACAGAAGAAAGGAATCAAGAAGAAGGAGTCTTGTTCTCATTATTAGATAGTCAATGTGATGTAACAAATGATCCAGAATGCCCTATATTTATGTGGATTACATCAATCTATTCAGCGCAGGAACATAATAATCTAACAGAAATTACTTTAAAAGAGCTTATTAAAGAAGAATTTGGGTTAGAGGAATTTCGAGAGTTTAATGTGGACTTTGAGCAAAGTGCTCAAACAAATTACGTTGATGTAATTGAAGATTTTATTATAAATGATGATATAACAGGTTATTTTTTACATAATTGGGTTCAATCAATAGGAGAATGTCATTATTTTGCTAAAAGTGGGAGCAGAACTTTAGATATTATACGCTCAGGGCCAGATTTAGATAAAAGTAATTGTAAGAATGATGAATTATTTAATCAAATTCTAGAAACAGTAAAATTCAACGATTAATTTATAGTTAATTTTTAACTATAAAATTTTTTTCTTAAAAACTTATCCACAGTTTTTATAAAAAAATCCAATAGAGTTTAGTAATTTTTAAGCTCTTTTTTTAATATAAATTACTACAAACCTTTATTATAAAGTATTTCTACGAAAAATATATATAATTATATATTTTATTCAAAATTTATTTGTCTGAATCTTGCAAGCTAAAAAATAGCATGATATAATAATATTGCTGGTGAAAATTTAACTGTTATAAGTACCTTTATACAATATAAACCGGTAAAAATTAAACTGAGATTAAGGTTAGTAAGTTCTTTAGGCCTTAAATTAAACTTTCCCTGCTCTTGGTTTAATTAAGAATAAGCAGTGCTCTTTTCGAGGGTACTGCCTAAGAGGGCGACCCCAAAAAGTCTTAACAACATTGGGGCATCCGCCCTCTTTTTTATATTGAATAATAACTTGTTTTTTATAAAAAAAAAGATTAAAATTAAAGTAAGATTAAATATTTTCAATTTTTTAATTAAAAAATATATTTATTATGCCTAAAAGAATAATTAAGAAAATAGAAGCAATAACTGCCAAAAAGGGCAAAAAGGATAAGAATAAAAACAGTAAGAGAAAAAAAAATGGGAAAAAGAAGGGAATAAAGATTCAAGCAAGACTTGGCAATATTAAAAAACAAGCTTATTTAATAAAGCAAGAGCGTCTGCTTAAAAAAAGAAAGAAGAATGCAGAGAAACAATTAAGTAATTTTGCTCGAGAGAGAAAATCAGTAAAAGGCGATTATAAATCACGTTTTCCTATATTTGGGCGAGGAAAAGATGAAGATGCTCAAGAGGTTACCCACTATGAATCTCGCTTGATTAGAGAACATCAACTGGAGATGGAGATAGAAAAAATTCAGAAAGCTTTAGATAGAATAAAAAATAACAAATATGGTATTTGTGAGAGTTGTGGTAGGGAAATTAGCAGAAAAAGATTAAAAATTTATCCTGAAGCAACTTATTGCATGAAGTGCAAAAATAAACTAGGAAAACAATAAACATGGAACAATGCAGTATAAATTATAAACCTTAGCAGCTAAAAGCAGCTAAGGTTTTTGATTAAACTAATATGATTATCCAAGATCCTCTTGATAAAGCTATCGTTACTACATTAAATTATGCTGATTTTAAATTATGGCCATTGACTGCCTGGGAAGTTTTTTGTTATTTAATAAATCCGGCACGTACTAGTAAAGTAAAGCTTACTTGTATTAATTTTTATCAGGTTAAAAAGAGATTAAAAAAATTAGATGAAAAGGGAATTGTATCTGCCTTTCAAGGCTTTTATGCTCTTCATAATACTTCATCAGTTATTTTATTAAAAAAAAGAGTAACAAGACGTAAACAAAAAGACAAGTTAACTGACATGAAAATAAAAAAAGCTAAAAAAAGGACTTATTGGCTGAGATTTTTTCCGTTTATTAGGGGAATTTTTCTAAGCGGTTCTTTGGTTTTTGGATGGGCTAATCAAAAAAGCGATATTGATCTTCTTATTATTGTTAAAAGAAAACGTCTTTGGACGACTCGTTTTTTATTGAGCATCATCTTAATCTTCTTGGGATTAAAGCGTTCTCAATATAAGGTTAAAGATCGTTTATGTCTTAATCATTTTATTACCGATGATCATTGCAAGATTCCTCTTTATAGTATTTATAATGGTAATACATATGCTAGAATTGTACCTTTAATTATATATCGTAAAACTTTAGAAATTTTTCTACGAAGCAATCAATGGATCAAAAAATACCTTTTCTTTGGATTTAGCCATTATTATAGAGACTTGAGAAGTAAGAATTTTTTTTATTATCATATTATTTTACAAAGATTTTTCGAAGCGATTTTTGAATTATTAGGTGGATTTATGGTAGAAAAATTGCTTAAGATTTTACAAATAAGGAGAATAAAAAAAGATCCCCTAACATATAAGAGGGGAGGGAGGGTTGTGGCTAACAATATGCAAATTGAATTCCATCCTGACTCACCAGAACTAAAAACGATTCATTTTTATAATAAGAATTTAGCTAGGCTAAATTTGTTTTCCTTTAAAAGAGAACAAAACTCGGGGCTCTCTTGAGGTATTCTTGCGATAAATTTTTTCAACAGCACGAACAATTTTTATCCACGAATATTCATTAGTAACTTTTTGTTTTAGTAAAGTTACTTTTTTTTGCAGCTTTTTGTGAGGTAGATTTAGGATAGAACTAAGTTGGTGAGATAAGTCATTTAAACTTTTATTTTTAAATGTAAAGGTATTTTTACCAACAATTTCAAGATTAGCAGGAATATTACTAACTAAAGTTGGGACTTCATAATTGAGTGCTTCTAGTAAAGCAAAAGATAAACCTTCCGAACTCGAAGGTTGAACAAATAGATAGGCATTTCTGAAAAGAAGCTCTAAAGCTCTACCGTTTTGTTGACCGGTGAATATAATATTTTTATCATTTTTAGCAAGTTTTTTTAATTCTTTTTTATAATTATCGGTAAAAGCACTATCTCCAACAATGACTAATTTCCTTTGTTTTCTAATTGATTGACTTAAGCTTTGGTGAGCTTGGATAAGCAGATGAATATTTTTATGTCTTACAAGGCGAGATACTGTAATAATGTATTGTTTGGGTTTTAGATTCCACCAACTAAGACTTTGTTTCTGAGCTTTTGATATATCAGTGTTTTTGTAAATTTCCACTCCATTTGGAATATAGTTAGCCGAATGATTATAAGTTTCTTTTACATATTTTTTTAATTGTTTTGAAACCACGATTAAATCATGAGAAAAGAGAACAGAAAACTTTTCACCAAGTTTTAGAAATTTACGTGCTAACCAGGACCACTTTTGATGATAATAATCCTGACAATGGAATGTAGAGATAACTTTTATGCTTGGCTTTAAAAGACGAGGAAGCCAAGAAAAAAGAGCGGGACCAATACCATGATAATGAATGATGTCTAAATCCTTAATCAGAAGACTGGCATGTAAAGTAGCCACAAAAGTGTGAAAAGCTGTCTCTAAATTTTTACTGTGGATTGTTGGTAAACTGATTAGCTTAACGCCTTTATATTCTTTTAAATTTTTATTAGTGTAATTAGCTCTTGTATACACAAAGACTTGGTGTTTTTGATTTACTAGGTTTAGAGCCAATGCTTCAACATGACGTTCAATACCGCCAGTCTTTGTTGGAATTCCTTTTTGTCCGATCATTGCTATTTTCATATTTTTTGATTGTTTTTAATAGCTTGATTATATATTTTCATTAATCCTTGATAATGTTTTTCGGGAGAAAAATCTCTCTCTATCATTAAACGGGCTTCTAGCCCCATATTTCTTAAAAGACAAGGATTGTTATGCAATTGGTTGATTTTCTGTATTAATTCTTGACTATTGCCTGATTGAAAGAGCAAACCTGTTTTTCCTGATTTAACCAATTCGGGCAAACCGCCTATCCTTGATGCAATAACTGGTTTTCCCAAGGCGTAACTTTCTAAGACGGCAAAAGGCGCGTTTTCAAACCATACAGATGGGACAATTACTAAGGCAGCTTTTTTAATAGTTGTTTTCAATTTATCACCATATTGCGGCTTAAGCAAATAAACATTATTTAATTGTTGCTTTTGAATTATTGCCGCAAGTTTTTCTCTTTCTTCTCCTGACCCTACTATTTTGAAATTGATGTTAGGCAAGGCTTTCGCAGCTTCTAGTAAAATTTTAACATCTTTTTGAGGATGAAGTCTACCAAAGTAGAGAACATATTTACCTGGCTTAATTTGAGGATCAAATTCTTTTAGATTGATAAAAGGTTTAAGATAAATTATCTTTTCTGGGTTAAAGCCGTTTTCTATATATTTATTTCTTAAAAATTGGGAGGGAGATATAAAATAGTCAACATTTTTAATATAAATTTTGCTCCATTTTTCAAAATACATCTTACAAACCATTAAAAAGCTAGCCGCAGTTGAATTTTTAATACATTTATGTTTTATGGCTTTCCAATATTTTCCACGAGAACAATCTTCGTGAGATTTTCCCTGAAAAAACATACTATAATTGGGAGATATAAGATGATAGTCGTGTAAAGTTTGTACGATAGGGACGCCGTGTTTTTTAATAGTTGGCAGGATAGAGGGGGTTAGGTGATGATATATATTATGAATGTGTGCTATATCTGGCTTTTCGTCTTGGAGCAATTGATTAATTTTTCTTTTTGCTTCCCTAGAATAAATGAATTTTAAAGCTTTTTTCAAAGACTTAAGAGAAAAAGAAATTTTTTCAAAATCTTGTTTTTTAATAAAATATGAGCTATAAACAGAAGAGAGGGCGTCTTCGTCTTGCATTGAAAAAATTTGAATTTGATGCTGATTCTTTTGAAGAAGATTTATAAGAGATAACAAATATCTACCTGTTCCACCAGACTTACCTTTATTATGATAAAATTTATTAATCTGAAGAATTTTCATACAATTTTGTGCCTAAAAGTCAGTTAAATTTTAAATACTTAAGTTTCTTGGGAGGGTTATTATTAGTTTTTGGACTAATAGTTTTTACTAATTTACCTTTCTTAAAGAGTATAGTTTTAATAAGCTTTTTTCTTACAACAGTTCTTCTTTTTTTAAAGCCCCTCGGAGGGCTTTTTTTACTTCTTTTTTTAAGGCCTGCTATTGATAGAGTGGGGACAGGAGAATTTTTAAAAATAGGTAATTTATCTTTAAACTATAATGCTATTTTAGGTCTTATTACTCTTTTCTGGGGGAGTGTTATGATTTTTAAATATCGCCATCAATTTCGAAAAATTCCCTCTAAGGTTTGGATTGTCACTTTTCTTGTTATAAGTTTATTAAGTCTTATTTTTGCCCCTGGCTTTCAAATTGGCCTAGAAGAGCTTGTAAGAATTAGCAGTATTTTCATTCTTTATGCAGTAGCCTTTCTTTTGATAAATTCCAGAAAGCAGTTTAAAAAACTTTTAACTGTTTTTCTCACTTCTGCTTTCTTGCCAGTATTTTCTGCTTTACGGCAATATCTGACAGATCAAGGAGAAGTAGTCTATGGTGAGTTTTTTAAACGTTTTTTTGGAACCTTCTTTCATCCCAATAGCTTAGCTTTCTTTTTAGTGTTTTTAATAGCCCTTTTATTATTCTCGGCCAAACAGCAAAGAGAAAAGTCACCAGCGCAATTTTTTTATTTAATATTGAGTTTATTAACTTTTCTAGTTTTGCTAGGGACTTATACTCGAGGAGCTTGGTTAGGAGCTTTAATTATTTTTATCGCTTTCAGTATTTATGGCTTTAAAAGATTTACTCTTGGTTTCGCATTAATTATTTTTTTGTTTTATTTAATAATTCCCACCCTTCAAGAACGTATTAATGATATTATAAGACTAGAACCTTTTAGTTCATTAATGTGGCGTTTTCGGCTTTGGCAAGATATGTTACCGCAATTTCTAAGTAATCCTTTGTTTGGTCATGGACTTATGTCTTTTCGCTATTTATCAGAGAATTTACAAGGCCTACGAACTTTGCCTGCTCCCGAAGCTCATAATGATTATTTAAGGCTAGCTATAGAAGTAGGTATCATTGGTATGTTGGGGTACTTACTAATTTATTTAAGATTAGTTATCTTTTATCTCAAGAAATATCTTAAGACCAAAGATAGCTTCTTAAAAGATATTGCTTTTGTGTCTTTGTTATTGTTATTTACTTTTATGATAATGGCATTAGGAGACAATATCTTAAGAGGCACGGCTACGCAATGGGCATTGTTTAGTTTTCTTGGAGCTACCACGTCTTTGTTTATAAAACATAAGTAGCTTGCTCAAGAGAAAAAGGAAGACAGGAAGAGGACAGCTCCTCCTCCTGCCTTTTTATTGTGATCTCAGTCTTTCGACCAAAAATTAACGTAAAATTCACCAGCTCCGTAGCTATCTCCTCTTGCATATTCATCGCATCGCTTTATTTCCGACGGGATGAAGTAGATGATCTCGCCATGAGGAGTAATAATAAAGATATTTCCCTCAAGGATGCCTTTGTTCAGCGGAATTCCGTGGATAATGATATATTTATCAACTGTTTCATCATCCAGATCCCATTCTGCCCAGTAATGTTCGTTGTGGGGCATCCATTCTGTCTCTTCGATTTCTCGGTCATGGTTTAAATCCCATCCCCATCCTGTAACGTCTGAACCAAAGTAGATGTTCCAGACACCGAACTGAACGCAGGATTGAGTGATAACATTTTCCCAGACTGTGCAACAACCATTCTCGTCCTTGCCATTCCATCCTTGCTTAAGTTCAAGGAAAATGTCAACCGCAGAAGCTCTTCCTTGATCATTCCAAGCTGTTACTTCTATTTTCGTGATAGCACCAAGCCATTCATCGTCAGTTTGGCAACTAAAGCAATCTTGAGCTTGAGAGAAAGCACTCAAGCTTAAAATGCTAACAACTGACATCACTACCATTAACGTAAAGAACTTTTTCATAGTTCTCCTCCTTTTTATTTTGTCTGGCCAATAATTTGACCGCTAAACAAAAGAAATATTCTTTTGCTTAGCGCTCCTATTATTGGAGCGTAGGGAGATTTGAAGGAGCGCTTACTTTTTTAATAAAAGGTTGCTCGCTCTTGTAATTTTTCTTGCTAAGATATTTTTTTTGCTTTCCTTTTTTTTGTTTAATTTGAGCTGTTTCTTTTTCTGCAAAGCTGATTTTTTTATCGGGAAAAGCAACAACTAATCCAATACTTGCTAATAATCCTATAATAAAACCAATGAAAGTATTAAGTAAAGCATTAGGTTTAACAAATTTTTCACTTACAACAGGATTACCTAAAGAAACGATATCAAGTTGCTCTTCACTACCTAAAAAAGTGGGGTAGTTTTTTTGAACATTCCGTTTAATTGATTGGCTGATTTCTAAAACTTGTCTTTGATCAGTATGGAAAGCAGATATTTTCAAAATACCAGTATTAGCTAATGTTTCAACTTCCACTAATTTACGCCATTTTTTTAATTGGTCTTCTATATTTTCTCCAAAGTATTCATTTTGAATACTTGGATTATAATTAGCTACTTCAGAGAAGAAAGCAGGCGAAGTGATAATTTGCTTTAAGGTATATGCAAGCTGCTCTGATCCCTTAATAGCAGTATAGGCATCTAAATTAGTGCGTTGTTTTTGAACAATTAAGAGTTCATTGGTAGCTCTATAATAATGGGGAAGAAAGAAGTTAATATACAACCCGATAGTTCCAGCAATGATTGTTATAATCACAATTGCTTCCCATTTATTTTTTAAACTTTTCAAGAAATTTTTATAGTTCATAAGTTTATTTTTAATTTTCCTTATACTAGCATAAAGTTATTATCTTGTCAAGCTTTTAAGAGGTAAATTAGTATTAAGGTAAAAATATCTCTTTTCAAATATCTTGACAAGTTTATAAAATGCGTTAAGATGAAATTAGATTTAGCAGACTCAACATGAGAGTGCTAATTATTTTAATCTGTGTTAAAAAACTTTTATGAATATCAAACCTTTATCAGACCGAGTTTTAATTGAGCCTATTGCCCAAGAAGACAAAACAAAAACTGGTATTGTTTTACCAGACACTGCTGAAAAAGAAAGACCGGAGCAGGGTAAAATTGTTGCCGTTGGTCCAGGCAAACTTCTTGAAAATGGTAAAAGACAAACCATCGATGTTAAAAAAGGCAATAAAGTAATTTTCTCTAAATTTGGACCCTCTGAAATTAAAATTGATGGTAAGGAATATTTAATTGCTCGAACTGATGATATTCTTGCAATTATTGGATAATATTAATTTGTAATCTATATATATAAAAAAATATGAGTAAACAAATCTATTTTTCTGAACAAGGTCGCCAAAAAATTCAGAAAGGAGTAGACAAAATAGCCGATACAGTTAAGGTAACATTAGGACCCAAAGGTAGAAATGTTATTTTAGATAAGGGTTTTGGTTCACCTACAATTACTAATGATGGAGTTACCATTGCTAAAGAAATTGAGGTTAAAGATAAAGTAGAGAATATGGGAGTTGAGATTGTTAAGGAAGTTGCTAATAAAACTGCTGATGTAGCTGGTGATGGAACGACCACCGCAACAATTTTAGCCCAGGCAATAGTCAGCGAAGGGCTTAAAAATATTGCTGCTGGAGCTAATCCTTTAGCCATTAAAAAAGGAATTGAAAAAAGTAGCGAACAAGTCGTTAAAAGTCTTAAAAAACTTTCTAAGAGAATTTCTTCTCAAGATGAAATAGCTGATGTAGCCACTATCTCAGCTCAAGATCCAGAAGTTGGTAAATTAATCGCTGAATTAATGGAAGAAATTGGGCACGAAAGTCCTATTAGTGTTGAAGAATCTAAAACTTTTGGTTTATCTAAAGAAGTAGTTAAAGGAATGCAATTTGATGAAGGGTACGTTTCTCCCTATATGGTAAGTAATACAGAAAAAATGACAGCAGAACTTAAGGATCCTCTAATCTTAATTACAGATGCAAAAATTAGTTCGATTAATGAAATTCTTCCTGTTCTTGAAAAAATTACCAACTCTGGAAAAAAAGAAATTGTTATTTTAGCTGAAGAAGTAGAGGGTGAAGCTTTAGCAACCCTAGTTGTGAATAAATTAAGAGGTACTTTTACAGCTTTAGCTGTTAAAGCACCTGGTTTTGGTGATAGAAAAAAGGAAATGCTTCAAGATGTCGCAACCTTAACAGGCGGTGAAGTTATTTCAAAAGATTTAGGATTGAAACTAGAAAATACTGAGCTTAATATGCTTGGCGAAGCTGATAAAATTATTGCTACTAAAGATAACACAACTATTGTTGGTGGACACGGTAAGAAGTCAGAAGTTGCTAAAAGAGTTGAACAAATTCGTACTCAATTAGAAAAAACAGAATCTGATTTTGACAAAGAAAAACTTGAAGAGAGAATAGCTCGTCTAGCAGGCGGTGTTGGTGTGATTAAAGTAGGTGCTGCAACGGAAGTAGAACAGAAAGAAAAACAGCATCGCATCGAAGATGCTAAAGAAGCCACCAAAGCAGCTATTGAAGAAGGTGTTGTGCCGGGAGGTGGTGTGGCTTTAGTAAGAGCTATTAAAGAATTAACCAAATTAAAACTTAGCGGAGAAGAAAATATTGGTCTCAACATTGTTAAAAAAGCACTCGAAGAACCCTTAAGGCAAATTGCCTCTAACGCTGGTAAGGAAGGGTCAATCATTGTTGAGAAAGTTAAGAAATTGAACGGCTCCCAAGGATACAATGCAGCCAAAGATACTTATGAAGATCTTATTAAAGCTGGTATTATAGACCCTACGAAAGTTACTAGATCAGCCTTACAAAATGCTGCTTCAGCGGCTGCTATGTTACTGACTACAGAAGCAATTGTAGCCGAAGCTCCTAAGGAAGACAATGATGAAAAAGGTAATCCAATGCCTCAAGGGCCAGGCGGTATGGGACAAATGCCTATGATGTAAAAACAGCCCAATAAAAATAAAAAGCAGGAGAATTTTCTCCTGCTTTTTAGTGTTTTTAAACTATTTTTAACTTTTAAGGGACGTTAATATTTTTAGTGACTTTTTGGGTAACTGTTGGCCAGTGAAAGTTTAAAATATCAATATTTAGAATGAAACGGCATTTAGCATAAACTGATTTGGATCCGCCACTTGAAAATGTATGATTTAAACCGCCTGGCTTTGATGCTGGATAGAGGGACTCTTTCTCTGAGCCATCCTTCCAATCAATTTTATTACTAGTAGGCATATCTAATCTTAATTTTGTTCCTCGATAAGCGATCGGGCCGATTTTAAAATAAATACCTTTGATAATTGGTTCTCCTAAAATACTGATATATATATTAGGAACACTACAGATGCCTATAGAAGCAGGTTTAATATTCTCATCATATATCTTTACAGTATGAGGGGATGAATCTACGGCTTGAGCGTTAAGATTTCCCACACTACAATCTTCCCAATTATTGCCATTTAATAAAGTACATACAGCTGATACGAGATCGGTAGGACAAGCAAAATTACCGCTTATATCAACCTCAATAACCAACTTCTTAATAATATTCATTAAATCAAGATGAATAATATCTTGAGCTAGATGCTGGTTTACGACAATTTTAAAGAAACGATGCAATATATCGTAGCGAATACCTGTTAATTTTTCTCCTTTCTTAGCTGCGAATTCAATAATTAGTTCTTCAACCCTATCTAAAGCATAGCTTTGTAATTCCTCAAAAGAAATATTTTTGGTTTCACTTAAAAATCTTGCAAAACTAGCTATTTCTGCTACTAATTCCGGATCTATACCTAAAGTTTCTTGTATGTAGGGAGCTAAAACATCTTGAACAATTCTTGTTATTATTTGTTTTCCACGAGAGATCAGGTAGGATTCAAAAGAGCTAATAAACTGATTTACATCAAACTCTAGAAAGATATTTAGGTCTTTGCCTTGCGCATTAATAGTATAGTTGATGAAGTCTAGAACATATTTTGCTAATTCTGGACTGATTTTAAAATTTTCCTCTAAAACAGTTGTGATTTTAACGCTTAGAAAGTCAACCGCTTCTTCGATGAATTGTTGGCTATCAACATCTATGTCAATTCCTGCCTCGTCGAGCAGAATACTAATGCCATGACTTTCAATCTCAATAGATAGGTCTGATATGTCGTAACCTTTGTCAAAAAGAAGAAATTTAATAAACTGAATTGTTTTTTCGATAATTCTGCTGTCAACTGCTTTTTGCACGAGCTCGCCGTCTATTTCTACATCTATTTCTATGATGTCTAATAATTTATTAGCTGTTTGAGCTGCAAGGTCATAAGCGACGCTCCTTATAATGTCAAGGCCTTTTTGAAGAGTAATCCCGTGAGCTTGAACGTAGCTTTTCCAAAGTTCTTCTAGGCTAGATTTATTTTTTTGAATAATTTCTTGCAAACTTAGTCCTTTATTCTGGATCAAGAATTTTATAAAATTCTTGATATCATTTATTTGTTGATCATTTAAATTATATTCATCCTTAAGCTTTTGTATCTCTGTGGCAGCAAGAGAAGTCAGGGCTTCAATAATTTGCTGTTGACTCGCTTCGCTCTCAAGATTTAATCCAGCTGATATTAAGTTTATTAATTTTTGAGCTTTTAGGATTTTTTTAATTAAAGGCGAGGAATGTTGCTTGACATAACCATTCCACAATAGGTCAAACCATGCTTCTACATCAGAAGAGTCAGGGAGAGAGCCTCTTTCTATGCCTTGTTCGGCAAGAAAAGCAATAAAATTACCAATTTCTTGAGCTGTCCCTGTCTCAATATTAAGTTCAATTGCAAATTTTATAATAAATTCTTTAATAACTTGGGGAGCGACTTCTTTAATTCCGTTAATGCCTGCGTTAACAAATTTATCAATGTTATCAGTAAAAAATTCGGGATCATTAATAGCTTGAATTGGATCTATTCCTTGAGATTGAAGCCAAAAATAAAAGTCAGCTAGAGCTTGCATATTTTTAGCTATATCTTCTCCAAAAAGGCCCACTATGACTTCACCGGTAAATTCTTCTGCAAAACCAGCGAGAAGATTACTTAACATTGAAGCAGTAATATTACACAAATCCCAACGTAAAGCATCTTTTTGTTCTTCACTCTCTGGAGCTTTTTTCCATCCTTCTTTTTCAGTACAAATATATTGAGGATCTGTAGGGTTATAATCACTTGGAGCTATATCTTCATGTACATTACCGCATTGCCATTCATAGTAGCCAGCATTATTTTTCTGACAGGTGGCTTCATCATAATAGCGACAATAAATTCCTTCTTCTTTTTCAATGACACGGGCTTCATCGCATGTATCTGAAGGCGCTCCTTGAGATAAGTAACAATTAAAAGAGCTATCAACGTTTATTAAATCTTCTAAAAGATTATCAAAACTAATAATTGGTTCTGTGATATGGCAATCACTCTCAACTTTTACCCAATAACCCTTAAAAGCTTCAAGATTTGCCCTAGGAGAAGTGAGATGATAATCATTACCAGAAGCTTCAAATAACCAATCAATTTTTAAATTACAGTTTCCCTTCAATTGTGCCCAGTTATAATTAGCGGTAGAGGCTATTAAATTCCATCCCGCTTCCAATTCTGTACTAAAGCCTCCTTCAGGAGGCATCTCTGCTTCACCCGAAGACCCAACCTCTAATTCACAATCATTAATTACCCTTACCCAGTAAGCTTTTAATGGTTTTAGAGCATCTCCGGCTTTACGATATTTATATAAATTAGGACTCCATTCCCAAGGACCTGAATCAATTTCACAGCCAGCTAGATATTCTGAACTTAATATTTCATCAGATACAGAGATGAGATTCCATCCCTTTTTAAGAGATACATTGCCCTGAGGAGCAAGCTCCATTTCTATTCCAGCTTGAGCTTTCTTAGGACTTAAAAAAGATCCTAAATAGACAAAACCAGTTTGCGTTAAAGTAAATGTTATAAGGACTATTGTAATTATTGTTTTTTTAAAAAACTTCTTCATAATAGTATAATAATTATTAATTAATATTTTATTATATCACTAAAGTGTTTATGTTAATTGTGGATAACAATAGATGAGAAAACGATATATTCAAGAAATTTTAAATAGGTACGATAAAAGACCTATAAAAAGCATGGGGCAAAATTTTCTTCTTTCACAGAATGCTCTAAGTGAAATTTTAACTTTAGCAGATATAAAAACAAATGATGTGGTCGTAGAGATTGGGGCGGGAACAGGTGTTTTAACAAAACAATTAGCTAAACTATCGGAACGAATTATAGCTATTGAAAAAGACGAAAAATTAACTTTAATACTGAAAGACCATTTTCACAATTTTGATAATGTTAAAATTGTCCAGGGGGATATCAGAAAAATAATTTCTTTCCAAAAAAATGACATACTAGACAATATTTCACGTTATAAAGTAATTGCTAATTTACCATATTATCTAAGTAGTTTTGTAATAAGAAAATTTTTAGAAAGGAAGAATAAACCTGATTTAATAGTATTAATGCTTCAGAAGGAGTTAGTTGATAGAATTTGTGCTATTCCTGGCGCAATGAGTCTTTTATCTATTATGGTGCAATTGTATGCTACACCGCAAAAAGGATCGATCGTGAAGAAGAATAATTTTTATCCTAAACCTAAGGTAGATTCGCGCATTCTTTTAATTAAAAATATTAAACAAAAAATTAATTTTGACACTGAAACTTTTTTTAAAATCGTGAAAATAGCTTTTTCTTGTAAAAGAAAGAAATTAATTAATAATTTAGATAAAAACTTATTGATTAAACGTGATATTTTGATAGATATATTAAAAAAGATGGAGGTTGATGAGAATATTCGAGCCCAGGAGCTGTCAATCGAGCAATGGAAAGAGTTATATTCTCTTTTAAGAAAGTATTTATAAAATAAGCACTTATCCCCAATTTTAACAGTTTAAATTAGGGTTTTTTTTGTTATAATAAAAAGCAATGAAACGGAAAATTCTCTTCCTAATTTTTATTGTTGGAGGCGCTTTGTTATTAACGAATTTTTATTATTTATCAAAGAATGATCAAGGTGCTTCTTTGCAAGATATTCAAAATTCCAATAATGAGACTGGTTTTATTTATTCTTTTTATAAAGATGATGATCTAGATGATTTATCAAATGCAAAAGAGAAAATTTATGGTTCTTTATACAATAAATCCGATACTGATAGTGATGGTTATTTAGATGGAGAAGAAGTTATGAATGGGTATGATCCCATCAAAGCAGGTTCATATAAGTTAAGGGATCGCGATTATTTAAGTTTAAGCATTCAATATTTTATGTGGATGAGAGAAGTGAAAAATATAGATGATCCTCAAATAAAGGAACGGTCTTTGGATGAATTTTTCAAACAAAATCCTCAATTTATGAAATTAGAAGAGATCAATGAACAAGAAATCTATCTTATTTCAGAAGATGATAAAGAAACCGTGGCACGGTATTTATCAGCTATAGAAAAAGTCGGGATACCAGAAGGTGTGGCAAGCTATCAGGAAATAGCTAGTAATTATAGCGAAGAAAGCAAAGAGCTCTTAAATGATATCCTAGATAAGCTTGAGCTTTCTTATCTAGATTTTCAAGCCATTGAGACGCCTTTATGCGCTAAGAAGATTCAAAAGAATTATTTAACGATTCTTAAAGAATTTTCAAGCTATTTTCAAGATCTCCAGTATTACCAAGAAGATCCTGTTCAGATTAATCTTAATACTTTGAAGGCTTCACAGCTTATTGATTTAGCTGAAGAAGCAGAGCGTTTAAAATTAGAATTATATAATAATTACGATATTAGATAATATGTCTCGTGTTAAAAAATATATTTTGGGTTTATTGATTCTTGTCATTATTTTTGTAATTTCAGTTGTTGTTTTTGTAGAAAGAGATCAAGAAGGTAAGCTTAAATTTTCTCTTACAGGCAGCCAAACTAATATTATTTCAGATAATTTTAATGAGGTTATTCAACAAGAACTTACCCTAGATGATATAAATTGGTCTGATGCATATAATAAAGTGCTTAAACAGAAATATTCTAAAGATAACTTAAATCAAAAAGAGATTGAAATTTCTAGCGGTGCCTCTAAAATTTCTGAAGAAGAAGCTGAGATGGATGAAGATAATAAAGAAATAATTTTTCAAAAGTTCGTTAATTATTTAAATAATTCAGAGACAAAACTTGATGAAAATAAGAATCCCTTTCAATTAGCTTTAAATTACCGAGACGAGGGAAGACCAGAGAAAATTGATGGTTTAATATCTTTTTATGATTCAAAGGTCACTAGTCTTGAGAAAGTAACGCCTCCAGAAGAAGTTTTAGGATATCACTTGGTCAAATTAAGACTTTTAAGAGAAATTAAGCTTGCAGTCAGTAAAATTAAAACTTCTTCTCAGGAAATGCCCCTTAAAGAAGTTTTATCCGAAGAGGAGATTAATTATTTGGCGAGACTTGATTTAATTTTAAAACAATATTTAGTATATTTTTTCCATGACAGAACAAAGGCTTAAAAGAAAACAAAATATATTAAGATTAATCTTGGGATTAGTTATTATTTCTACCTTTTTGGTGGGCAGTTTTGTAAGAAGTGTTATAGCGGTAAATATCACGGGCAGTACTGTTGTTAATGAGCATTTTGATAGTAGTATTCCTGGGTATGATATTTGTAAGGAGTTGAGGCATTTAACGGAACCACAAGAAGATCCAACCTTAAGTCCTCCTCGTGAAGTTTTTAAGTATACAGTAAGCTCATCAGAAGATGATAGCGGAGGGGTCATAGGTGGAGGTGATACAGATTCAGTTGTAACGCAAGAAGGCAGCATTTTTCAAAAATGGTTTCTTGATGCATGTGTAATGGATGGATATCTTACAGAAGTAAGACATGTTGCCACAATTCATAATTTTGATGTAAGAAACTCTGATATTTTTCAAAGCCAAATGGGGAATAATGAAGGCACTCTCGGAGAGTTGTTTGAAATAGCTCTTATGGAGGTTACTAAAAATAAAACATGGATGACAGAAGGTGCTGGTAGTTTGAGGAATTTAAGTCTTAAAGATTTTCTATTAGAACTTACACACGAGGAAACAATGCAGGTTGAAAAAGATAAAGAATGGATGGAAGAGGATATCAGTAGCTTAGAAAAATCAAGTATGAAAGATTTTCTATTAGAGCTTACTCATGAGAGTACAATGGAGGCAACAGAAGGATATGATGATGACAAAAACGAAGAATTAACCAAGGCTAGCATTAAAGATTTTCTTTTATATGTTAAGGATTCGAACGAACAGTTTATGACAGATCTTATGCAAGCTTTATCAGAGAAAGAAAAACTTCATATAAGATCCTTAAAAGAATACGAATTGGCTAAGATAGAAAAGGCAAGAGAAGATGTTAATAAATTAACTTATGAAGTTTACAATGAGCTCAAGGAAGAGCCTCTTGTTTATAATAATAATGGAGTAACAGGTGACATAGTACGCTCTCTAGGACTGAGGGTAGTGGAAGAAGAAAGCAGTAGTTGTCCTTTTGGGGTAATAATAAAGAATAGCTCTGGAGAAGAAGAATGTGTAATTATCAAAAGAGAAGGAAGGGTAATTCAGAATGTAGATGATTATATCTATGAAGAAGCTATTCAAAAAGCCCGTGATTTTGTTATGTGTTTCTTGGCTCCTTGGAGACATTTTCCTATAGGAGAAGATTATTATTTTGCTGCATCTTTTGAAGAATTTAAGAGTGTGCAAGATCATAATGATAAACTTAGGGACGGGACGTCGCCAGATTATATATGGACGGGAGATCCTGTTTGTGGAGAAGAAGCCACAGCCGAGATTAGGAATAATGCTTGTAATACGGAATGCGGAGATGACTCAACAAGAATAGATAAATGGAAATCAAGTAATTATGGAGAAATTAATGATTGTCGCGAATGCATTCGCGAAGAGTTGGATAACAAATGCGATACAGAATATATTTGCGAAAAAGCACGGGAAGAAGCAGGAGATCGCCCCGATATGTTTAGTGATGATTTTGAGGATTATCTTAAGAAGCTTTGTCCTAGCGATCAGATAAAAGAACAGATTAAAAGAGATTTATTATTTGATATGGCTCGCAAATACAAATTTTTATATAATGCACCTCCAGAAAATTGGTACTATAATTCTGGAGCTTCTGGTAACGCCAATGATAAAACCAAATGTGCTCTCATATTAGCCAATTTAGGCTATGATGTTGATGGTATTGTAGAAGAAGAAATTGGTAATCCTCTTAGGAGCAATATGATTAAAAAATATGCAGAATATCAAGAAGATGTCTGGAGAACGGAATTGCCCATTTCAGTTGCCTACCGTCCAGATGTGAGTAATAAAGATTATAACAAGCAAAACGCCGCTTTGACCTCTAGTACTGGAGAAGGAGTGAAGTCTTTTGCTCAAAATCTTGTAGATGAGATTATTAGCGATTATGAAAGTCTTCGTACCGCTGAATATATAGCAGGCGAAGGTATTAGGTCGGAAAAATATTTAATAGGTTTTCCTGCTTATGATGATGTAGGTGACGCATTAGGGGTATACTTTATAGATACTGAAAATATTATCTCACCGGCAATTTTCTTAAAAGACAAAATTGCAGCAGCTACTCAAGCGCAATTTGACCTAGCTCAAAATGCTTGGAAACAAAAGCCTGAAGGGATTGGCGTCGGAGAGCTAGGTTGTCCCGACCCCCACATTGGCGAGATGGATAAATCAGACTTTAGCGATAAAAAACCATATACTGCCCTAGAGAATAAATGTACGAACGAAGAATTGGAACATGGTTGGTATTTAGTTGAAATTTCAGATCCCGGCACTCCTGAAGATGAGAAAGAATATGAATGTCGCTGGCCACAGTATAACGACATTACATGTGAGGTTTTTGGCTATATTACTACAGAAGCTATCACCGATGAATTACCTAAGGAATTACCAGCACCTTGGGAAGATATTAATGAATATATGGAGGTGCCGGAGGAATATGTAACTTGGTTTGAAGGTGATGTCAATGGTGTATCAGGAGAGCAATTGGGGCTTAAAAAAGCACCTCCAGCATTTGATATTCCTGAATATGGCACGCAATACCCTGATTTAACAGCTGACGATATTTATCCAAATATTTATCAAGAAGCTTATGGAAAAGATCAATCCCTTTCAATGCCTAATAGTGATAAATATTATATTAATAAATGGTATAAGAATATCACCCAGCTTTACGAAAAGCCGATGTCTGAAATTCTAAGAACTTGGTTTAAAGAGAACCCTTAATTTATTTTTAAAATATTGTTACCGAGAAATTTTACAATACCTCATATTTTTAATGTTTTTAAAATTAAAAAAATTTAAGTTTAATAAACAATGGTTGCCTTTCATTGCTTTAATATTGTCCTTTATATTTTTAATTTTTCCTAGAGGAGCTGCTCATGCAGGAGCAGGGGGATGGTTTGCTAGTCTTTTTTTAAGTCTATTAGGATTAATCCTGTATGTGCTAGCGGTGGCTTCTACTTTTATTCTTGGTATTGGTAGTAAGCTGTTGTCTTTTGTTATGACAACAACCTTTAATGAAGATCTTTTTATTGAAGCGCCTTTTGTTAAAGTAGCTTGGTCATTTACACGAGATTTCGCCAATTTATTTTTTATTCTTTGGCTTGTCATTATTGCCTTAGCTACAATTGTAGATGTAAAAGGTTATAGCGCTAAAAAATTATTGGTAAAACTTATTGTAGTAGCTTTATTAGTAAATTTCAGTTTAGTTTTGTGCTGTTTCATGCTAGATATTGCTCAAGGTGCGATGGGGTTCTTAACGCAATCAGTAATTGTAATTAAAGGAGAACCATTTTCACTGGCTGATGGACTATCTTATTCCTTTCGCCAGTCAGAACTTTTTGGTGCTCATCTGCCGTCAGGATCAAGCTTCTTTTTAGGAAATTTAGATTCCAGCATATCTACTGTAATGCATAATTTATTAGTGCTTGCTTTTTCTCTTATAGCAGCTTATGTTTTTTTAATTTTATCAATTATGCTATTAGTTAGAGTTGTGGCGTTGTGGTTATTACTTATATTTGCTCCCTTAGCATGGACTTTCGGTATCATGCCTTTTGCTAAAAAAGCCTGGACAGAATGGATTAGTAAATTTTTTCAATGGGCATTCTACGGAGTAATAGTAGCTTTTTTAATGTATCTAGCTGCTATGGCAGTTTGGGCAATCCAAGAAGCTGAAGGATGGAGCGATAATTTAAATCAAGGAAGCGAGATGATGGGTAGTTTTGGTACGCAGGTTTCTTTTATAGAAAATTTTACCAGCATTTTAAGTTTTATAGTTGTAATTGTTCTTTTGCTAATGGCAAAAGGTGTTGGTATGTCAGCTGCTAAAAGCGGAGGAGATATGGTTACGAATATGGTGGCAGGTTATGTAGGAGGAAAAGCAGCCACTTGGGGGAAGAAACCAGTTCGCTATGCTAAAGATAAAGCACGAGATGTTAAGACAAGAACCAAAGGTGCTGTTGGTCGGAGCGTAATGCATGGGGGTGATATTCCGATTATAGGAAAAACAGTTAGAAGAGCAGGCACAAAATGGGCACTAGAAGATAAGCAGGATAGATCACAGAAAGTGGGGAGATTTAGCGATTATTCTCAATTAAGCGATCAAGAACTTAAAGATATTAGCTCGAATATGGTAGGGCAAAAAGCTCAACAAGAAGAAATTGCTCAAGTTGCAAAATTAATGACTGATAGAAATCTTGTATATAATATAAGCGATGAAAAAGAGCTTAAGACGCTTCTTGATTCCCTGAAAAAGTTTGGAAATGATAGTGATGTTAAGAAATTTGAAGAAAAAAGACCAGATGCTATTCAAGCCAAAGGTCTTACGGTTCATGATATTATCGAAAGGCAACGCACGGGCCAGCCACTAGGAAGCGTTACGCTTCAAGAGGCTCGTCAATTACAAGAAAGAAGGCAAGAAGCTATTCAAAGAGCAATTAAAAATAACGAAGCTCAAAATTGGACGGAAGACTTTATCAGGAATAGTCTCTCTTCTGATCTTGTTGATGTTTTTGCGCAAGATAAAAATGGCGTAAAAATGATTAGTAAAGCAGCCGAAGATTGGGGCAGTGGAGTCAAAGAGTCTTTCTTAGAAAAAGTGATGGCGAATTTCTCAGATGATTTTGACGGAAATGATGCGGAAAGGAATTTAGCTGCTCGTAATTTTTATGGAAAATTAGGAGGGAATTATTATAAAGCTTATCATAGCGACGAGAAGGGCCGAATTGTTACTGATCCTAATTTTGTCAATAACAATGTAAGGCAGACAGAGCTATTAGAAGCAATAGCAAAAATTAGCAGTACGAAAGATTGGGAAAAATTAGATGATAGTGACGAAAATCTTAAGCTTATCGCTCGACACATACAAAGTTCTCAAATCAACAATGCTGGACGTAATTTAGATAGCTATACTAAAGCTAAAATATATGATGAATTAAGGAAACAACGTCATGATTCTTCTCTTGACCCAAGCGAACAAAAAGATCGCACAGAAGTTTATAAAACAATGACGTACAACGATACTTGGCCCGGCTCAATTACTGGAGATAGACTTGAGAAATTAAGAAAGCGCAAAGAAGAACGAGATAAGGAAAAGAAAGAAATGGATAAAATGCACGGAGAAGCTCTGCAAATGAACAAAGAATATGACAAGGAGCAACAAGAAAAACAACAAAAAGAAAGGGAAGAAATGAATAAGCTGCATGGAGAGGCAATAGAAGAAGACAGGTTGCGCGGAAAAGAGAAGGAAGCAAAAACAATAGAAGAAAGAGACAAAAAACAAAGAGAAGAAAAAGAAAAGGAGCGCCTAGAATTAGAAAAACAACGATTAGAGATGGAAAAGGAAAGACTTGAAATGGAAAAGAAGAGATACAACAAAAAAGATAATGAGAAGGACAACGATGATGGTGATAACAATGGAGGGTTTTCTCAAAAAAAACCAACTCCTCCTCCTAGCACAGATTCAGGAGGAACGCAACGAACTCAATCGTCTGACAACAAACAGGATTATAATATTCGCGCTGATAGTGTTAATATTCAACCAAAAAGCACTCTTGACAACGGAAACACAAAAAATGTTAATTTAAATCAAAAAAATATCTCAATTAGCGAAGGAGAAAATGCTCCAAACCAAACAGTTGACCTAAGAGGAGAAAAAAAATCTCGCATAATAACACCAGAACCTCGTGGACATATTAAATTTTCCGAAGGTTCTGGGTGGACACCTCAACAGAAAAAAGATTTTGAAGAAAAGAGACAGCGCAAACATCAAGAAGCAATGGCTAAAAAACGAAAAACTAAATTAGGTAGCCAGAGCTTAAATAGGTTTAACGCTGGAGGGGTAAGCAATAATTCTCCCGAGCAAGCTTATCTACAAGGACAATACACTAGTCCCAAGGTATTAGGAGATAGCAAAACTATTCATATTGATGAAATCCCAGAGAAAAGTAAAATATCTCAAGAAGGAGAGCAGAACATAACGGATAATAACTTAATGGAAATTACGCGTGTTCAGGCTCAGAGTGGTAAAATAAAAGAAGCAGTTAAGGGAGCTAAAAAAATACAAGATAGTGAGAAAAGAGGATATGCTTTATGGAATATTGCTGCCACTCAAGCGCAAAAGGGTAATTTTTCCGAGGCTCTTCGTATAGCACGTCAAATCGATCATGATAAAATCCGTAATTTAGCGATAAATGATTTAGAGTATTCGAAAGAAAGGGCACCGGAATCATATAGTTAATTAAGTAATAAAATTTATATTTATCCTCATGCATCAGCAATTTGATGAAAAATTTGAACAGTTACCTCCGTATATTAAAGAATGGATGGCCGAAGAATCACCTCATCTAAATGAAGAGGTTGCAAAAGAGCACAATTTGAGTCTAGAAGAGGTTGAGAAAATGAAGAAAATTGTTGTTCATACAATACTGGGATTTTTTAATTTAAATGATTTTTTGTCTCATTTAAAAGATAGTTTTCCCAAACTTACAGAAGAAGAAATCAAAAAATTAGCTCTTGACATTGTTATTAAACGTTTCTATCCAATCAGAGACTATCTTAAGGACGTTGATGGTCTCATTAAAAATTTAGGAGGTTCGTTGCCTGAGAATAAAGAGTTTTATAAAAAAGAATTTGAAGAAAAAAATCCACAAATTGTTGTCACCCAAGAGGAGAAAAAATCATCTCAAGGTAGTCAAGACATTGTTTATATAGGAATTGGTAGTTTGCTCAATAAACAAGAGATTAAAGATCAATTTATTACCTCTAAAAAGATAACTGTAAACGATTCAGGAGAAGAAGTAGGTGGCACATTAAATAACTGGATAGCTGATTATAAAAGAGAGAAGGGAGAACCTCCACATTCAAGTTTAGAACGTCAAGTATATCTTTCGCAAGCTATGAATCCTAAAAAATTAGATAATTCAGAACGAATTATTCTAGGAGAAATTTTAAAAGCTTACGATCAAGGGACGGAACTACCCATTTCAAAAGAAAGTAGTAAAATTATTTTGAGTGAAGTTTTTCATAAAGGTAACCTTACACAGAAGATAGGCTTTCAAAATAATAAAGATGAAAACAGAGTAGAAAAGGACAATAAGCCAAATTCTACAATTGATTTACGTAATTCTTAAACTATGAGATATCAATTACCTCAATTTATTGAAATGGAAGATAAGCTTATAGGACCGCTTACATTAAGGCAGTTCTTATATTTAATTGCTGTGCCGATAATTTGTTATCTTCTGCATTTTTTTGTTCGCTTGCCGTATGTTATCATGGTAGGAGTTATATTTTTTCCCATAGCTTTATTGCTTGCTTTTTATAGAATTAACGGTAGACCTTTTACTCATGCTTTTTTGGGATTGTTAAGATTCGTTAAGAAACCTCAAATGTATGTTTGGGAGAGGAGCATGCATAGAGTAAGTCAAGAAGAAGGTGTAGAAAAAACAACTGACGATGAAAAGCAAAAAAATTCTGTGGAAAATAAGAAAAAGAAGAAAGACTTTAAAAAATTAGCCCAAGCCCTTGATCAAGGTAATACTTAAAATACTTGTTTTAAAATATAATGGCTTTTAATCCATCACAAAAACTTGTTCCCATCAAAGAAATACGAGAAGGAGTTGTCATTTTGAAAAGCGGTGCCTTAAGGGCAGTGCTTTTAGTGTCGAGCATTAATTTTTCTCTTAAGTCCAATGAAGAACAGGAGGCAATCATTGCAAAATTTCAAGGATTTCTTAACTCTCTTGATTATCCTATTCAGACAATTATTCAATCCCGTAAACTTAAAATAGATAAATATCTAGCCAGTATAAAAGAATTAGAAAAATCTCAAGAGAACGAACTTTTACGGGTTCAAACGTCTGAATATCATAATTTTATTAAAGAGCTTGTTGCTTCAGCCAATATTATGAATAAGAGCTTCTATGTTGTTATTTCTTACTCCCTAGGAGAAGGTTCTCAAAAGAAGGGTTTTCTCGGTATGGTTAAAGATGTTGCAGGTAGCTCTAGTCAAGTTAGTCAAAAACGTTTTAAACAACTTAAAGCTCAATTGTGGCAAAGAGTTGATCATGCAGCTGCTAGCTTATCAAGCATGGGAATTAGAGTGGTCCCTCTTAATACGCAAGAATTAATCGAACTTTATTATGAGCTCTATAATCCGGGAGCTGACAATAAAAGAGATTTATCAGCGCCCGAAGAGATGGGGTTAAAAAATTAATTTTTATGTCAGATCAATCTAAAAAACAAAAAGCATCAGTCCATAGTCAAGAAGATAATAACCATAATTCAGATAAAAAATTTATAGTTATTGAAACTATGCCTAAGGACCTAAAGGATGAAAAACAGGATACGACTAGTAAGAATAAGAATAACAAGAGGCAAGTCAACCATAAAGAAATTATTAAAAAAATTAAAAATACTAACAAGAAAAAGAAGCAAAAAAAAGGTTTTCTTAATAATCTCTTAGGTGGAGGCAAGGAAAAAACATCTTATGAGAAAGGAGTTGCTACCTTAAAAGACTTATTAGCACCTTCAGCTCTTAAAATAGAATCTCAATATCTTCAACTAGGCGATAAATACTTAAGGACTATTTTTGTCTTAAATTATCCTAGATATCTTCATAGTGCGTGGCTATCTTCCATTATTAATTTAGATAGAGTTTTTGATATTTCTATTTTTGTTCACCCAGTTGAAAGCTCAACTATCTTAAAAAATCTTCAAAAGAAACTAGCTCGTGTTCAAGCTCAAATTACAGATCGAGAAGAACAGGGAAGAGTTCGTGACCCGAAGCTCGAAACTGCCTATAACGATATTGAAGATTTAAGAGATCGTTTGCAAACTGGACAAGAGAAGTTCTTTCAGGCAGGTGTATATTTAACAATTTACGCAGACAGCTTAAAAGACCTGGATGAGGGGGTTGCCGAGATTAGGAATATTTTAGAATCTCAATTAATCTATGCTAAACCTGCTCTGTTTATCCAAGAAGACGGTCTTCATTCAACTTTTCCTTATGCTCAGGACAAACTTCAAGTTTTAACGAGCATGAATACGCAACCCTTATCGACTATTTTTCCTTTCGTTTCCTCGGATCTTAGCTCTAATAAAGGTATTCTATATGGGGTAAATAGGCATAATAATAGTTTAATTCTTTTTGATAGATTTAATTTAGAAAATGCCAATATGGTAATTTTTGGAGTATCAGGAGCTGGTAAAAGTTACGCTGTTAAACTAGAGGTTCTTAGGCAGCTTATGACAGGGACTGATGTATTAATTATTGACCCCGAAAATGAATATCAGTATTTAGCAGAAGCAGTTGGAGGTACTTTTGTTAAAATATCATTAAGTTCACCATACCATATTAATCCCTTTGACGTGCCCGAACCGGCTGAAAATGAAGATCTGGGTAGCATCCTAAGATCGCATTTTGGCACTATCACAGGTATGTTAAAAATGCTTTTAGGTAATTTATCAGCAGAAGAAGAGGCTATTTTAGATAAAGCAGTAATAGAAACATATGCTTCTAGAGATATTACCCCTGACAATGATTTTATGAAAAAAGATATCACGCCTCCTAAAATGCAGGACTTGCAAGAAGTTTTAGAAGGCATGGAGGGAGCTAAAAGCTTAGCGATTAAGCTGGAAAAATATACAAAAGGTACTTTCTCTGAATTTTTAAATAATTATACTAATATTGATATTAAAAAAGGATTAATGGTTTTTAATATTCGAGATGTGGAGGAGGAATTAAGGCCAGTAGCGATGTATGTAATTTTAAATTATATTTGGCGTTTAGTGCGGTCTAAATTAAAAAAGAGACTTTTAATAGTTGATGAAGCTTGGTGGATGATGCGTCATAAAGCAGGTGCGGAGTTTTTGTTTAGTATGGCTAAAAGAGCCCGTAAATATTATTTAGGATTAACAACTATTACTCAAGACGTAGCCGATTTTGCTAACTCAGAATATGGTAAACCAATTATAACCAACTCATCTCTTCAATTGCTCTTAAAACAATCTCCTGCCACTATTCAGGAAGTAGCTCGCATTTTTAACCTAACTCAAGAAGAAAAATATTTATTGCTAGAAGGAGAAGTAGGCGAAGGTCTTTTTTTCGCAGGACTTAAACATGTTGCTATTAAAATAGTAGCTTCTTACAGTGAGGATCAAGTAATTACCTCTGACCCAAAGCAACTTTTAGAGATTGAAGAAGCTAAGAAAAAACTTGGTTAATATGTATCGTTAAACTTTTATGAGTGTTAACTCTCAAGGGCAATCAGCAGAGAATGAATATATAAGAAAAAGCAGATTAGATAGAGTTAGGCGCATAGCTATGAACAAAAAAGCTAAAAAGGAAGCAATGCGTCAAGGAGCCAAAGAAAAACTTAAAAAACAAGCTAAGAAGAAAGCTGCCTCAGTAGCCTTAAAAAAGATTTTTATTGCGATTGCGCCTTACTTGTTCATACTGATTATTGCTTTTATTGCTTTTGCTGGTTTGATATATTATGTTTGTGAGGGCGGAGGTCTTGTAGCGTCAATTCTACGTCTTACGTCCCTTGGTAATGTATGTCCTTGATTATATATATAAAATATGTTTAATTTTTTGAAAATTCAAAGATTAGCTATACTTACTTTAGTTTTTTTAATAATTTCTTTTTCCTTTTCTACCATTTTTATTGCTCTAGCTGGAGATAGTTCAGCTGGGCCTGGTGAGTTTGATGAAAAGGAAAGAGAGCCCTTTGAATACAAATTGATGGTTCCTCTGCCCACAGCAAGCGGAACTGTGGCAACAACAACAGGCATTGTTGATTATATCAAAACTCTTTATCTTTTTGGCATGGGTATTGCAGGCATCCTTGCGATGGCAATGATTATTGTTGGAGGTTTTCAATGGATGGGTGGAGGTAGTATTACATCAACAAGAGCTGCTAAATCTCGAGTTTCCAATGCTGTTCTAGGTCTAGTTTTATTATTAGCAGCTTATTTAATCTTAAACACTATAAATCCTGCCTTAGTTAATTTAAAAGAACCCTATATTTATTTTATAGAGTGGTACAGAGATTTCCCTGATGATGGGAATACTGGAACAGGTGGAACAGGTGGAGGAGGTGGATCAGATCCATGTGATGATATGGATTCTTGTTCTGAGTATAATTTTTATATTGATTGCGTGAATGATATTTGTTCGTTAGGATGTACTATCAGTGAATGTGATATTTTAGATAGTAGTGATACATTTGGATGTGTTCAGAAAAACATTACTAGTTGTAGTGATTATATGTTTTCAATATCTTGCCAGACTGATCCTTGTGGTGTTGGCGGGTGTAGTTATGATACTAACACAAAAACTTGTGCTAATAATTAAAATATATTATTTTTTATAAAGAGGTAACTTAATTTTTGTGAGTACCTAATAATAATTTATTTATATATAATTTAGTTAATAACTAAGAAAACTTTACAAAACTTAATGGCATCAATCGAGTGAATAGAGAAGGAGTTATCGATTATTTCTAGTTGATGATTAGTATATTTTTTAGTTAATGGTTGCCAGAAAAACATTATTATAGATTAACGATTTGATTAATGATTTATAAAAATTAATTTTTCTTCTTATAAAATTTTATTCTTTAATATTATCAAAATGAAACTTAATTTTCGCAAATTATTAATAATAGGAATCATAATATTAGGTATTGTTGTGCTTATTTTAGGCGTATGGATTCTTTTTTTTGGAGGCGAGAAAGATGGTCAAGAAAATAAGCCAATAGACATGGAAAACAGTAATTTAGAGAACGAAAGCAACGCTAGTGAGTTTAATCAATTAGAATCAGATATTCAAAGTCAAACTAAGGCAGATGAATTTAATCAAAAGATTGAAGAAATAAAATTATCGGAAAAGGTAAGCATTTTATCAGATAGGCCAGTCATTGGAATTACTTTAAATAAAACAGGGGATAGAGTGGTCTATTATGATAGAGATACAGGTCAGGTTTTTCGTATTAGTTTTGACGGCAAGGTATGGGAAAGAGTTTCTGACATAGAAAATGATAACATTCAGAGCGTTCAATGGTCTCTAGATGGCAGCAAGTCAATTGTTAAAAATCAAAAAGGAGACACAATAGATACTTATATATATGATAGTCAAAATGGCCAAATATATGACTTAAATGACAAGATTGGATCAATCGTTTTTTCGCCTGATGGAAGAAGAATACTTTATCATTTTTGGGATAGTTATAATAAGAGCAATATTGCAATTGCTAATTATGATGGCAGTAATTGGGAAGAACTTTTTAAAAGTAGTATGACAGGATTAAAACTTTATTGGCCTAAGCTTGATACGGTGGCTTTCCTATCGCCAGGAGGTGACTTTTATGGTGCTGATTTATATTTTACTAAGCTAGACTCACCTTATCAGTTAGATAAAATTTTAGATGATAAGTTTAATTTACGAGTTAATTGGGCTCCTAGCGGAATAAGGTTATTGTATAGCTATAAGACAAAAAAAGAGAGTAGTCGTAGAAGGTTTTATTTAAGAGATTATGATAAAAAAACTGATACGTCTCTATCTTTCAATGCTTTACCTGAAAATTGTGTCTGGAACAAAGATGAAACTTCTCTATACTGCGCTGAAAAGACAACTAATTTTACTGATATTATTCCCAATGATTATCAAAAAAAGCTATCTTTAGAAAGTGATAGCTTTTGGAAAATTGATTTTCAAGCTCAAGAATTTCAAGAAATATATATTCCTGAAAAGGAAGAAGAAAAGGTTTATAACATAGGAGAATTAATTGTTTCAGATAATGAAGACTATTTATTCTTTATCAATAAACTGGACGGGAAACTTTACAGCTTGAGAATTTAAAATTGCTAAACCAATTATTAACCAGAAAATTATGCTTAAATCGTTTTTCCAGTAAAGAGTATCAACCAATCCGTGTATTAAGGTATAAGTCATAAGTGAGAAAAGAAGCAAGCTAAAAGAAGCTTCTTTTTTATTTTGTCGAATGGTTCTTATGGTTTTTGTAAAAAACCGTTCTAAAATTACGAGAAAGCCAATAAAACCCACCAAGCCTGCCTGAAGCCAAAAAGCTAAAAAGATATTATGAGGTTGAGGAACAGCCCATTCTAAGTAGGATGGGTAAAATTCTTGATAACTCAGGTAATGTATTTGAAAAGTACCTGGCCCAATACCTCCTATCCAATGGTCTTTTAATATATGGAGGGCAGAGCGCCATATTATTAACCTTGAATGTAGGCTGGATCTTTCGCTTGTTAAAATATTTTGAAATTTAGGATGGCAAAAGCCTATAATTAAAATTATTACAAAAATTAATAAAGCCAAACATATTTTTTTAATATTTTTTTTATCGATTAGAATTATCAAACTGCTTAGAAAAATACCAAGCCAAGCTCCATATGAAAAAGTAAAAAACAGCGTGACAGAAATTATTAACAAAACAAAAGACCAAAGAAATTTCTTATTTCTTTTTTTGGGGGTTGTTAAAAGATTAAAAGCTATCAACCAGCAGGGAGCTAAATACATAGCTAAGTGATTGGGGTGGAGGTAGAAACTACCAAGGCGATTATCATAGGTTAAAATACCTAGAAGGAGATAAAAAATACCTACTAGCGCCACTATAAAACCTGACCAACAAAGAGCTCTTAAGAGCTGTTTTATTTTTGGCTTGGTGGTTAAGAGAATTATAAGAAAAAGTATAGGTATTAAAAACCAGCTTTTTAAAATACCTAAACTCTTTAAAATATTTTGCGACGTAAAACTTGTATAAGTTACTCCTATTAATAATAAAAAAATTCCTAGCAAAACAAGTAATTTTTGCTTTAAAACACTTTTAATGTATTTTTTTACACTATAGATATAAAATAACCACCATAAAAAGGTTATTAAAATGAACATTTCTAAAAGATTAAAAGAAAAAATATCTACTTTAAATTTAATCAAATAGGTAGGTAGAAAAAAAATAATATAGCTTAAGGGATGGATATTTTTAAAATATTTTGACATTTATATTTATTCTAAATGAGCTTTTTTTTGGAGAAAAGCTATTTTTTGTCTTAATAAAGGGCAGTTAGTTAAATTAGGGTCTTGCCTTAGAAGGTTTTGAGCTTCTTTTTTAGCCATTTGGATTAATTCAATATCTTTTAAGGATGCCATTACTAGATCGGGAATGCCTGATTGGCGTTTCCCTATAAAGTCTCCAGGCCCTCTTAGTTGAAGGTCTTTTTCAGCTAACTCAAAACCATTATTAGATTTAGTTAATGTTTTTAGTCGCTTAATGACATTTTGGGAAGGTATTTCAGTAAAAAGAAAGCAATAAGATTGATAATTACTGCGACCAACTCTGCCTCTTAATTGGTGGAGCTGAGAAAGCCCAAACCTTTCTGTGCCTTCAATAAGAATAATAGTTGCATTTGGGACATCTATTCCTACTTCAATAACAGATGTTGCAACGAGCATATCAATTTTCTTTTTTAAAAATTTTTGCATCATTTCTTTTTTTTCTTGCGACTTCATTTTTCCATGAAGTAAGCCAATTTTAAGATTGGGAAATATTTCTTTAGTTAATTTTTGAAATTCGCCTTGAACAGTTTTAGTTTGTAACTTTTCTGATTCTTCAATTAAAGGGCAAATAACAAAAGCTTGGCGACCTTCTCTAATTTTTTGTTTTACAAAATTATATATTTTAGAGCGGTCTTTAGGAAAAACTATTTCAGTCATAATTTTCTTTCTTCCGCTTGGTAATTGCCTAAGACGTGATATCTGAAGATCTCCATAAAAGACAAGTGATAGAGTTCGAGGAATAGGAGTGGCGCTCATAGACAAGAGGTGAGGGCTTAATTTTCTAACTTTTTTTTGATAAATTTCTTGTTTAGAATCATCTTCATTAACAATACTTTGCAAGAGGCGAGCTCTTTGGTCTACACCGAAACGATGTTGTTCATCCACAACAACAAAAGCTAATTTCTGAAAGTTAATGTTTTTTTGAATTAAAGCGTGAGTGCCAATAACAAATTTAATTTCTCCGTTAGCCAGTTTTTTATATAAATCAGTTTTTTTAATTTTTTCTGACTTTTTTTTGCTATGTTTTACCAACCTAGCTTCTGCTCCTATGAGAAGAGCAATATCAACCTGAATATTTTTTAAATCTTTTGCTAATTGGTTAAAATGTTGACGAGCCAATACTTCAGTAGGAGCCATAAAAGCCACTTGATAACCAGCGCTAACAACACTGAGAGAAGCAATAGCTGCTACGACTGTTTTTCCTGAACCTACATCTCCTTCTAATAGTCGTTGAGTGGGATATGATTTTTCCATATCTTTTATAGTAGACCAAGCAGCTTTTTTTTGATCATCAGTTAACTTAAAAGGTAAATTGCTTACAAATTTTTTAACTAATTTTTCTTGAAAAGGAATGGAAAAAGATTTCTCTGTATTTTGGCGAGTTATTTTTTGTTTTTCTAAAAAAAATCTTATTAAAAAAAGCTCATTAAAAGCGAGTCTTTTTTGAGCTTTCTTTAATATATGCCATGAATCAGGAAAATGAACTTGCTTAAGGGCATTTGAGAGTGTTAAAAAATCGTGTTTGCTGATAATAGAGTGGGGAAGAGGATCTTTTATTTTCTCTAATTTTTTGAGATGAAACCAGATAATAAACCGTAGGTATTTTGAAGTTATTTTACTGGTTTCATGATAAATAGGGACGATTCTTTCACTGTGCAAGGGGTCTTTTTTGGTTTTTCTACCATCAGGTCTTTGAATAATTTCATAAGTTGGATTAAAAAGAGTTAATTTATTAGTCTTTTTTTTCACTTCGCCCATTAAGTTTATTAAATAACCATTTTTTAATTGCCTTGCAATAAAGGGTTGATTAAACCAGATAATTGGCAGAGCGCCGCTTTTATCTTCAATAATTGCTTCTGTAATAAACATCTTCTTACGAGGAGAACGGTACATCTTTATATTTGATATTCTAGCTTGCAAGATAATTTCTTCATTCACTTTAGCATGACTGATAAGCGATATATGAGTATAATCTTTATAGGTACGAGGAAAATGGAATAAAAGGTCTTTTAAATTATTAATGCCCATTTTTTTAAAGCGATGGGCATTTTTTAAATTAACATATGATAAATTTTCAATTGGAGTAGAGAGTTTCATAACAATACGTCCCCAGGAAGACTTGAACTTCCAACCTTTAGCTCCGCAAGCTAACGCTCTATCCAGTTGAGCTATGGGGACTTAAAATTAAATTAAAATTTTAATCTTTTTGCAATAATATCTATGATTGACTGCTCTTGTTTTTCTTCGGGAAGAAATTTTAAAAGATACTTTCTTATTTTATTAGGATCAGTTTTTCCTAAAGGGATTGAGATATCAGGGAAAAACATTCTCTTAGACCTTAAACTAATTTCTTTAGTTTCAGGAGGGTCGTAGAAAATCCAAAAGGAATTTATTTCTGAAAAATGGTGCGTCAATTCACTATTTATGAAAATTCCTTGGGGCTTTAAAGTAATTTTTATAATTTCAGGCTTTTTTATAGCATACACCGTAATCAATAGAATAGCTAAAATTAATAAAAGAGCAGTTGTAAAAGATTTCCAATAAATTACTATGCCTAGAAAAACTAGGCTAATTAATCCAAAAACGATAAACCATATTTTTCCTTTTTCGAATTGCTCAAACTCTAAAGTTTTCCAGGATATTGATTTCATGTAAAATCCCTTAATATATAAAGCGGAAGGGGAGGGATTCGAACCCTCGAACCGCCGTTTAAAACGGTTAACGGTTTAGCAAACCGCTGCTTTCGACCGCTCAGCCACCCTTCCTATTTTGCAATTGTCCATCCCCAGACTTCTTTTACATAAGGCTTTAAAACTTTAGCACATTCTTCTAATGTTGCTCCTGTAGTAGTTACATCGTCTATAAGAATAACTTTTTTATTCCTGAGTAATCTTTCTGAATTGATGGCGCTATTTAACCTAAAATTGTTTTTAATATTTTTTTGCCTTGTCTTATAATCTTTAATTTCTGCTTGGGGAGATGTGGAACGCACTCTTTTCATTATATCAGAGTTTAAAGGAATGTTAAGCCAATTAGATAAATGATGAGCTATTAAATAAGCCTGATTAAATCCTCTTTTCTTTAATCTTTTCTTGGATAAAGGAATAGGTATTAAAACAGTTTCTTTAAAAAAAGTATTTGGGAAATTTTGTACTCTTTTTTTCATTAAAAGAGCAAGTGGCACTGATAAATCTTTTAGATAACGATATTTAAAATAATGAATAACTTCTCTTAAAATAGGATTATCATATTTAGTGCTAATAATCAAGCCCGAAAGAGAAGTTTTATTTTGACATGTTTTGCAAGTTTTTCCTAATGAATTTTTTGTTTTGCATATAATACATTGATTTTCTTGCAAAATACCTATTTTATTTTGACATTGTGAGCATAGGTATCTATCTTTAAGCGAAGAATTATAGGTTAATTTTTGACATGAAATACACTCGCTAGGAAATAAAAAATTTAAAATATTCATATGTTAAAAATTTATATTTTCTTCTTATTATTATCTCATTTTTTATTAAATTATAAAGCCTGTGGATAATTATTTTGGATAAAAAACTAAAAAGTATTAAAATATATATGTAATCTTTAATCCATATTTTATTATGAAAAAAAATCTTCATTTTATGACAACTATTTTCTCAGTAATTGTTTTAACTATTGCAAGCGCCCTTTGGCTTCAAATCGCTATAGGGTCAACTTGGCAAGGACCGGGGGATGACCCTCCAGATGATAATGTAGCTGCTCCATTAAATATTGGTAGCGATAATCAATCTAAGGCAGGTGGAATTAATATGGGTTACCTTCAGGTTGGTGGAGGAGCAAAGCTTTTTCAGGATGGTAATGCCTTAAAAATTGATTCTACCAACAACGGTGACAATGAATTTAAAATTATTGAGGGTGGCAATATTGGGATCAAAGGATCTATTTATGATTTCACGGATGATACAGTAAATATTGGTGAAAATTTAGCAGTCGATGGAAATATTGGATTAACAGGGGATATTGAGTGGGCAAATGGAGAACTAACCTCAGATGATAATAATACTGGTGCTCGGATTATTGCAAGGGCAAAAAATAATCCAAGTAGTGATAATGCAATTTTTGCAGTTGAATCATCTGGAGGT